>CABZMK010000007.1 GCA_902526865.1 uncultured Alphaproteobacteria bacterium | reverse complement strand
ACCAGATTACGTAGGAAACGATTCAAGAGAAATTATTGAAAAATTAGATTTTTAATTTTTCCATTTAACACTACAACCTGCGCTAGGGTACTGAATCTTTGGCCCTCTATTTGTTTTACTAATCATTTTCATTGCATCGAGTAATTCGTTCTTTTCATTAACAAACTTTAAATTATTCATTTCACTTATTCTGCCTCTATAGTTCAACAATCCCTCTTTGTTGTATCCAAAAAAATCAGGAGTACAAACTGCTCCAAAATCTTTTGCAACTTTTTGAGATTCGTCGATTAGATATGGAAAATTAAATTGATGTTTTTTTGAAAAAATGCACATGTTTTCTAAATTATCTTCCGGATATTTTATAAAATCATTAGGCATAATCGCAATTGAATTAATACCAATTTTTTTTAATTTCTCAGTTGTTGTTACAAGTTTTGTAATTATTGCTTTAACGTAAGGGCAATGATTACAAATAAACATAACGAGGGTTCCATTTGAACCAATTAGATCATTGAGTTTATAAACCTTTTTATCAATATTCTTTAGCGAAAAATTAATTATTCTTTTTCCGAAATCACATAAAGGAGAACTTAGAAGTGCGATTTTAATCACCTATAAAATGTAGTTGAACATACCTGATTTTATCAGAAACTCTGTGCTCTAGCAAGAATATCCCCTGCCATGTTCCCAGAATTAATTTTTTGTCTTTAAAACTCAGACTAATATGTGTTTGTGTAAGAAGTGATTTTAAATGTGCTGGCATATCGTCAGCTCCTTCAGAACTATGAATATAATTTTTTTCTGGAGCTATTTCTTCTAAGAAATTTTTAATATCTAATTGTACAGATGGGTCAGCGTTTTCTTGAATCAATAATGAACAACTGGTATGAAGAACAGATAAATTTATTAATCCGTTTTGCATATCTATTGTTTTTAATTCTCTTTTAATATCACTTGTAATTTCAATAAAGTTCTTTTGAGATGAATTGAATGTTAGTTTCTTGAACACTTGCGGCATAAATATTCTCTATTGACAGTAATGGTTGCAAGGCATAATATAATCTCTTTGGAAGGAAATTAAATGTCAAAAAATATTAAAGTTGATCCTAAAAAAGTAAAAAAAGAAGAACTTCAAGGAATATTTTCTAAAGTTTTAGATAAATTAAAGAAAGGTTAACTTTTTCCATGGAAAAATTGTGGATTGAGTGTCAGAAATGTGGCTCAGTCTTTTGGATCTACTCCGAAGAAATTTCCACAGTTTACCCCAAAAAATCGATTGATTATCAAATTTGCACAGGTTGCGAACAAAAAATTATTGAAAATAAATGAAGGAATATTTTATATCTCTGCAAAATGAGATTGGATTTTACTATAATCTTATTAAATACTTTCTTTACTTTTGTATTGGTGCATTATCTTTATTTTTATTAAACTATTGTCTTAAAATATTTAATTTCCTATTTTCAAAATTCAGTAAGGAAAAATTAATTAGTCATTTGAATTTAACATTAAGGTTTTTAATTTTTGCAGTTGTGTCTATTTTACTTGGTAAAATAATATTATATTTCGTTTTTTAATCAAATGACCAAGCTTTCAGATTATGCAATTCTTTTAATTGGTTTTTCCTTTTTATTCCTCCTTATTAATAAAATCGCTTTTGGAGCCTCTTTAATTTTTGGAATTGTGATATTAATTTTTTTTAACTTAGAAATTATTGTTAAACAATCAAAAAGAATTTTCAAAAAAATTAGTAAGTATGAAGTTTTAATTGCTAGTTTTTTTTTATTTTTCTTTTTTATTTCTGCTTTTTTATCAATCAAACCATACAGATCATTTTTGGTGATAATTTACTTAAATTTGTTTATTGTGCTTTCATTTCTTATTTTCCTAATTCTTGTAGAAAATAAAAAGAAAGCAATTTTCTTATTTAAAATTTTAAGTATTAGTTTTGCTGCAAATGCATTACTAATTTTTATCTACAATGTCTCAAATTATGAATTCGAAGAATTAAGTAAATTTAAAGGATTTGTAAATTTGATGACAATTTTTACAGTAGTAAATTGTTTTTTATTTAAATCAAAGTTTAATTACATCACTATTATTTTACTAATTCCAAATATTATAATGTCAGGATCAAACGCAAGTGTTTTGGGTATCCTTATTGGTATTTTTATATGTTTTATTTTCTTTTGTTTAAAGAAATTACAAGTTTTATATAGACTTAAATATTTTCTTTTAACAATTTCTGTTTGTATTTCAATTATTTTAAGTTTTCTATTTTATAAAAACTTACCGAGTAAATTTGATCAGAAATCTGTAGCAAAATTTGAATTTAAAATACCTACACACTTAATAGATCATCACCGACAATTTGTTTGGGGGTTTTCCATTCAAAAGTTTATGTTAAAACCTTTATTTGGATATGGGCAGGATTCGTCTAACTTTATAGATGGGAGTCAAGTAGATATTGGTTCAAAATACACTGGAGACATGAATTTTATTCCCAGCCACCCTCACAACTTTCTCTTAGAAATTCTTCTTGAAACAGGGCTTTTTGGTACTTTTTCTTTTATTTTATTAATATATATAATAAATGTTAGAGTTTGGAAATTACATCAGTCTTTAAAATTTAAATTACATCTAATTTTTTTAAATAGCTTTTTTTGGGGTTCTTCTTTAGTAAATTTTTCATTTTGGCTAAGTTGGTGGCAAGCAAGTTATTTTTTATTATTAAGCTTGATCGCTTCAAAAGTATTTATAGATAAAAAAGAAGAATAAATCTTTTTTTTGTCTAATCTAATTTTTTATCACTTATTAATTGGCATAAAAATTGTAATTGTTATATTATGTCATCAAACTCTCAATTAGTTGGAAAATTTGTACTGGATCGAAAAAAGAAACTTTTACATGAAAAGATAAATAATTTTTCAAAAAAAAATTCAAATATTAAACACAATAGTTTTACTGAAATTGTAAAAAACAAACAGAATTATTTATCAGTTGAAAAACAAAGTTTTGAGTATTTCAAAAATTCTAAACTCGATTTTGGTAATTATGTGTTGGCAGCAGAGGAATTCGCATCCTTAAATGCTCAGGGTTCAATAAAAAGAATAAAGTATGTACTAAGAAAAGATCCAAATTTTGAGGCGGCACATAGTTTATTTTTAAAAATACTTTTAAAACTAAATCTTTGGAAAGCTATCGGAAAAGTAGCCCGAAATGCTGTGAAACATCATCCAAAAAATGAATTCTTTTTAAACATCTTTGCAAGACATTTACTCAGTGTCGGAGAGAAACATAAAGCATTAAATTATTATGAAAAATGTATAGAATTGAATCCTAAGTCTTATAATAGTTGGCTTGCTTTAGGAAATTGTTACTACGTATGTAGAAATTTAAATAAAGCTGTGTATTGTTTAAAGCAGAGTAAAAAAATTTCTCACTTCATGACGGATTCAGCATTTCTGTTAGAAAGTAATATTTTACAAGCACATTCAAGATATGATGATGCAATGGAAAAACTTAAAGCTGGTATTAAAATGTTTCCTCTTTCTAAACCACTTACAACTTCTCTAGCAATGACAAATCTAAAAATTGGAAATAAAGAAGAAGGGTTTGAGCTTTACAATTTAATTGATAACTCGAAAAGAACCAACTTTATGAATTTAGTAAATTATAAATTAAAATCAAAAAGTAAAAATCTAAAGCATGATATTACGAAAATAAATTTAATTGAAGATATTGAGGAACTCAACAAGAATGCTTTATTTTCAAAAGAAAATTTTAATATTCTTGTCCTGTTTGAACAAGGGTTTGGAGATTATTTACATTTTTATAGATATTTAGAACCACTATTGAGTCTTGGTCACAAAATTACAGCTTTAGGTGCTAACAAATCTGTTTTTTCACTTCTCAAGTATACAAATAATTCTCAATTGATTCGATTCTCTTCTAAACTAGAAAATGAAGAGGTAGAAAAATTTAAATATAAAACTTTCACAATGAATATCCCGTTCCTATTGGGAAATTATAAAAATACTCCTCCACCACCTGAGTTCAATTTAGAAAAGTTAAAAAATGACAAGAAAGAACTAAACAAAAAAATAAAGGGTATTTTGGACCCCAAGAAGAAAAATATTGGTATTTCCTGGAAAGGAAACAAAGAACATATTGCAGATATAAGCAGATCAATTGACCTTAAAATCTTCAGTAAAATATTTAAAAATCAGAATTGTAAATTCTTTGCTGTTGATAAAAATCTAACAAAAAGAGACAAGAATTATCTTAAAAAATTTAAAAATTTAGTTATTTGTGATGAGTTGATTGATGATTGGGCTGATACTGCTATGATTGTTTTACAATTAGACGAATTAGTCACAGTTGATACCTCTTTAGGTCATATAGGAGGAACTTTATACAAACCCACAAAAATTCTTATCGCTAAAGACCCAGATTGGCGATGGGGAATTAATGGTAATAAAACCGAATGGTATGAAAGTGTCAAGCTTATCAGACAATCAAAAAAAGACTGTTGGCTTAAAGAGTTAGACGGTTTGAATTTTAGATAACGTCGCAGCAAAACTTATTTTAAATTAGTGTGCGAATTTGAAATGTTCTTTAAGATTATCTTGATCTCCCACGGTATTGCATACATTCTTATTCAATGATTTTAATTTAATTTTGGTTTCTCCAGCTGTTTTAATGTTTGAATTACATTCTAAAATGTAGGATCCAAAACCACCGTCTTCTAAATGATCTTCAAGGGTTACGATTTCATCCCATTTATTAATCTGTTTTGCTTGTAAGGTTTTATATTGCATCCCCCAAATTGGAAGAGAATAAATATGGTAATTTGAAAATTCCTCTTTTTTTTGCATTTGAACTGCATCGTCAATAACGGCTCCTGTTGTAAGAATACATTTTCTTGAGTCAGGATTTTTACATTCAAGAATTTTTGTCCATTTACCTGGAGCACAATGATTTGGTTTATAAAGTTTCTTAAAATTTTTTGGTAAAGTTTTGCCTAATCTTAAATATGCTGGAGACTTACTTTTAAAAATTTGTTTCATACAATTTGTTATTTCAGACCTAGTTCCAGGAGCATATATCGTCATGTTAGGAAAGGAACGCATAAGAGCATAATCTTGAATAGCATGATGAGAGTAGCCAAGTGCACCATAGGATAATCCACCACCTACTGATACAACAGTTACATTATAGTTATGGTAATCAATATCATTTCTGATCTGTTCTGAACATCTGAATGTATTGAAATTTGCAATGGAATATGTAAAAACATGAAATTTTTCGGAGGCTAGTCCTGCAGCCATACCTGTCATATTTTGCTCAGCAACACCTGCATTTATAAATTGTTTTGGATATTTCTCTTTGAAATTTTCTACGACACTAAAACCTAAATCACCAACCATCAACATTATTTTATTATTTGATTCTGCTTCTTTAGTTAATAGATCAATAAAATAATTTCTCATAACATCACTCCAATCTCATTTAATGCTATCTCTAATTGATCTTTATCAGGACTTTTGTAATGCCATTCGACCCTATTTTCCATAAAACTAACACCTTTACCTTTTACAGTGTGAGCTATAATTACTTTTGGTGAGTTTTTTTTATTTGTTTTTGATAAACTCTTTTCTAACTCTTTGTGGTCGTGACCATTGACTTCAGATACATAACACCCGAATGCTTCAAATTTATCTTTTAGAGGTTCAATTTTAATAGTTTTTTCTACTGTTGTTAAACTCTGCAACTTGTTGTAATCAACTATTATTGTAAGATTACTTAAATTATGATGCGATGCAAATAATGTAGCCTCCCAATTACTTCCTTCATTAAGTTCACCATCGCTTAACAAAACAAAAACTTCCCATTTTTTTTTCCCTGACTTTGCAGCCATTGCTTTTCCAACTGCGCAGGGAAGTCCATGTCCTAATGATCCAGTTGAAAATTCAACACCTTTGACTTTATGAGAAGCATGAGACATAAAGTTTGAACCAAATTGAGCAAAACTATTAAGGTCTCTCAATGTAAAAAAATTCTTTAAAGCAAGTGTTGCGTACAGTGCTGCACAACAATGACCCTTACTTAAAATAAATCTATCTCTATTCTCTAAGAGAGGTTTTTGTGCATCAAAATGTAAAATATTGTTATATAGAACTGCTAAAATATCACTTATAGATAAACCGCCGCCAACATGCGAAGCCTTTGCATTGCTAACCATTTTCAAAGTGTATGCCTTTATATATTTTGAAAGTAAAACTGATGAATTAATTTTCATGATAATAGTTTATTAAATTTTTAATTCCATTCGAAAAATCAATCTTTGGATTCCATTTAGCCGCTTCTTTTATTCTTGTTATGTCAGGATAAAGACTCATTACTTGATCTTTTCTATATGGAACTTTTCCAAAACTTGGTTTTATATTTTTACTTATTTCATTACAAATTATTGAAACATATTCTTTTAACTTTCTAGGTTTTGAAGATCCAAGATTAAAAATGCCTCTCCCTGAGGAGTTTTTAAGTTTTATAATAGCATTAACAGCATCTGCAACATGAAGATAATCCCATATCTGTTCGCAATGTGTTAATTGAGGTTTTTTGTTTTTTAATAAAGACTTTATAATATATGGAATTAACCATGAATCGTCGTCAAACGGTCCATAAGTACTGAAAATTCGAATCCATTTTCCCTCTATCTGTAATTTATGAGAAAGCTCGAGGCATTTATTTCCTGCTTCTAATTTATATTTTCCATACAATGTAGTTGGTTTACAAATCATAGATTCATGTGTTTTTACTTTTTTGGGACCGTATTCTGCATGAGAACCTAAACCAATCCACTTGCGGCATCCTATTTTTTCTGCAAGCTTTACTGAACTTATTGATAAAGCCACATTATTCTTTTGAGCAGTGTTATTTCTGTCTTGTGCTAAGACTCCTGACCACGCACAGTGTATAAAAGACATCGGCCTAAATAACTGTAATTTATTTATAGTATTCTTATTTAAATAGTCGGATGTTTCAACAATCTTTATAGAATGAAGATTTTTAAGTTTATCTAAATTTGCGTTCTTCCTTAAAAGTAAAATAGGTTCATATTTCTGATTTAATAGCTCTCGAACCAGATGACTGCCAATGAATCCATTACCACCTGTCACTACGACAACTCTAGACATATCCATCCTTCATTACATCTATGAAAGATTTAATTTGATTATTTTGATATCCGTATATTTTTAAGTCTTTTTTAATTTCATCCATATATCCAAAACTAAAAACCAAAATTTCATCAACTGGATTTTGTTTCAAGTATTCCAGATTTACAATTTGCAGACCTGAACCAGGTGCATAAATGTTTTGAGATTTAGGATTTTTTTCAATTAAAAATTTAAAATTTTGTGAATTGCTCATTGATGCTAAGGTCATTACTCCTCTTCCGCCAGCTCCATAACCTGCGACCCTTTTTCCGATTTTTTTATTAAATGAAGAATATTTTTCTAAATTTCTTATTCCTTTATAAATATTTTTTTTTAAATCAAAATAAAATTTCGATGTTTTATTTTTTGGTAATGATTCCTTCTTTTTTACAATGACGTCAACTTTTCTTTTTGCAACAAAAATTAGAGAGTTAGCTCTTCGATATTTTTCTTCTATAAGATTAAAATTAATAATATCTAAATCGTATTTTCTTAAAAATTTAGTAGCAGAAGACTTATTCAGATAAATTGAATGTTCATGTTCAAAAAGACAAAATTCGTTGTTTTTTGAAATTTTGTCTAAATCATGAACTTCTACAACAAGAATCCCATTTTTTTTTAGTAATTTCTTTGATATATCAAGAAATTCACCAGGATTAGGTAAATGATCAAAAGTATAAGTCAGTAGGATGACATCAAAATACTTCTCTTGAGCTTTGAATAACTTTAAAGAATCTTTCGTAAAGAGTCCGTTAATAGTTTTAATTTTATTTTTATTTGCGATGTCTGACAATATTTTTGATGGCTCATAACCTGAAACATCAAATCCAATTTTTTTGAATTGATGTAGTTGCTTTCCATCACTAGAACCAATTTCTAGAATTGATTTTTTTGAGATTTTTTTGAAATAAAAAGAATTAATATTATTTGCAAGCAAACTCATAAATTTATTTGCAATTTTTGAGTGAGCAACTGAATATTGATAATCTAAGTAATACTTATTTACCTCAACGTCATGTTGAGTTTGTACAACTTGACAATCCTTACATAAAAAAACATTTATATCGTGTAAAAATTCCTTTCCAATATTCTTAAATGTCATAAACTCATCTGTAAATGGCATCTTGCTCAATTTGACTATCTTAGTTAAATTTTTACTATTACAAATTCTACATTTTGTTAATTTTTTTACTTTTGTCATCTAATACTCTCAATGTATTTTTGTTCATATGAATTTATCTGATCTAAAAGTATATTTTCAGAGTATTCACCAGAAAATTTTTTTCTAAACCATTCGGATGTTAAATCAATTGCTTCATTTAAAGAGAGAATTGGCTTCCATTTTAATTCTTTAATTGCTTTACTAATGTCTAATTTTAACATTTCACTCTCATAAACATTATTTTGTTGAACATGAGAAATTGAGAAATCCCAATTTTTTCTAAACTGACTTAATACCCATCCAACATCTTTGCAGCCTTCTTTATTGGGTCCAAAATTCCATGCTTCAGAAAATTTTTCACTGTTAAAATACAGTTGTTCTGCTAGTCTCAGATATCCTTTCAACGCCTCCATAACATGTTGCCATGGTCTTATAGATTTTATATTTCGTACCTTTAAAACCTTTTGGTTTTGAATTGATTTAAATAGGTCTGGAATTAACCTAAATTCTGAATAATCTCCACCTCCAATAACATTTCCTGCTCTTGCAGTTGCAATTCCAGGAGAACATCCTTTTTTTTCAAAAAAAGACGATCGATACGAATGTGTTATAATTTCACAGCAAGCTTTGCTAGAACTATAGGGGTCATATCCGCCCAACATATCAGTTTCATTATAACCACGTTTGGTTTGTTTATTTTCATAAACTTTATCAGTGGTAACAATAATAATTGACTTTACGCTTTCACAATTTTTTAAGGATTCTAATAAATTTATGGTTCCAAAAATATTTGTGGAATAAGTTTTTCTAGGGTTATTATAAGATAATTTAACTAAAGGTTGAGCTGCTAAGTGAAAAACTATTTCGGGTGAAAATTTTTGGATCTGATTCGAAAGTTTTCTAAAATTAAGAATATTTTCATAATTTGATTCAATACCGTTAAAAACGTTTGCATCAACAAAAAGACTTTTTTTTTTTGGTTTAAGTGAATAACCAGAAACATCTGCTCCTAATTTTTTTAGCCATAAAGTTAACCAACTTCCTTTAAAACCTGTATGACCAGTAATAAAAACCTTTTTATTATTCCAAAAGTTATTCATCATGACCAAGTTTTCCATGGTGCATTTCCCTCGTTCCATAAATTATCTAATAATTTTTTATCTCTAAGAGTGTCCATTGGTTGCCAAAAACCATTATGAAAGTAAACAGAGAATTGACCCTCTGAAGCAAGTGACTCCATTGGTTTTTCTTCCCATACACAATTGTCTCCATCAATTCTATTTATTACATCTTTCGATAAAACAAAAAATCCTGCATTGATCCAATTTTCTTTTGGTTTTTCTTTAAAGCTTTGAATTTTGTCTTTTACTATTGAAAGTGATCCAAATCTACTAGGAGGTTTCGTAGCGGTGACAGTTGCTAATTTACCTTTCTTTTTATGCTCTCTTATAGCTTTAGAAATATCTATATCACCAACACCATCGCCGTATGTAAAGCAGAAATGCTCATCATTTTCTAAATATCTTGAAACCCTTTTAAGTCTTCCTCCTGTTAAAGTATTTTCCCCTGTGTCAACAAGAGTAACATTCCAATCCTCAGCGTAATTATTGTGAAACCATTTTTGATTATTTTTCGTGTTGATTGTAATATCGGTAAGGTGTAGTGAATAATTAAAGAAATACTCCTTAATCAAATAACCCTTATATCCACAACAAATAATAAAATCATTTATTCCATGTTGAGAGTATTGCTTCATTATATGCCAGAGAATTGGTTTGCCGCCTATTTCAATCATTGGTTTTGGTTTTAGATGAGTCTCCTCAGATATTCTTGTTCCTAATCCTCCAGCTAAAATGACTGCCTTCATAAATTACACCTTTCCATTTAAATATCTGATAATTGATATGACCCAATTTCAAAATTGAAAACTGGAAATTTTCTTATTAGATCTGAATAACCATCTATATAGTTTTTTTTAATATGTTCTGATCCATTACTGTTTAAATACATATTTGTATAGTTGATTCCTGATAAAAAAGTGAATGCAAGAAGTTTCATTGTTTTTTGATCATCGACCAAATCAGCCATTTGACATATTTTGTTCCATTTTTTATTGATGTGTTCTGGAAAATTTTTTATGTATTTTTCAAAATTATGATCAACCTCGACTTTACCTGAATTATATGTCTTTAAATTAGTAATATAATTATCGAGTTTTATTAGGCAAAGATGAGCTAAATGATCCCATATGAAGTAGGTATGATATCTGAAAAAGTTTGGCTTAAACTTTGTTTTTGGAAGAAATTTCCTTAGTTCATAAATATCGTCAACGATTTCAAAATATCTATTAGGGACATTTTCTTCATTCCACCTTTTTATTGTTTCTTCTGTTTGACCAAAAACTTGATTGTCAACTAAAGGATAGTCCAAGAATACCCCAAGTTTATCATGATAATTTTTAAGTATGTAAGCAGAATGAATGAAACATGAAACAGCCTTTTGCGTTTCGTCATCTTTATAATTCTTGTTACTACTCGAGGATGCTAATATATTTCTAATAGCATTGCCCTTCATGACAATCGAGGAACACCAACCTAACATTTCGTGATATCCATATTCTTGACAAAGATTGAATATTGAATTTTTTACTTTATTTTTTTTCTTTGAAGATCTTCGAGCACTACAAGCATGCACAAAAGTTAAATCATCCTCACCATTTTCCATAATGGTGTCAACAACACATTGTACGGAATTATTATTAACTAACTTGTCATCATCTCCTAACCACCAAACCCAATCAGCATGTTTAGGAATTGTTTTGGACAAATTTTCAAAATTAATAAATTGAGATAACGTATTATTTGGTATTTTTTCACTTTTATTATGAATATGAAATTGTTTGTTTGTCTTTAAAGATTTAAGAAAAGAAGATGTCTCATCCGTGGAGCAAGAGTTTGATACAACCACCTCAAGATTGACATTTTTTTTTAATTTCTGGTTGAGAATTGAATCTATTACTACTTTTAAATTTTCAATTCTATTAAATGTAGCAATTGCAATAATAAAATTTATTTTTTTCATCATCAAATATTAAAAAAATTTTTTTTATAATCAGCAATAATTATGCCACTTTTTCAATTTTCAGAGAATAAAATGACACATTAATTTTCAATAAGAATTTATATAGGACTAGGTTTTTTTAAGACCTCAACAGTATTTTTTACTTGTTTAATTATTTATGTTTACATAACAAATAAACAGAATATCCTTTGGTAAAATTTGTTGAAAAAAACAAGTAAAAAACACTACATAGAAAAAATTACTCTTGTAGAATTAGAATTATAAAGATTATTAAATATTAAAGATTTTTTTAAACTAAATAATTAAGGTACCTAATTTTAATTTACAAGAATTTTGCTTAGAAAATCATAAATTTAAATTCTTTTAATAAAGTAAGTAAACATTTTTTACATATCCATTGAAAATTAAGCACAACTCTATCATTCAAACTCAATAGTTCCAGGTGGCTTTGAAGTAATATCATAGCAAACTCTATTTATACCAGGCACACGATTTATAATTTCATTGGCACAGCGCTTAATAAAGTCATCATTAAATTTATAAGTTTCAGCAGTCATTCCATCAATAGAAGTGACTGCTCTTAGCACACAAATTTTTTCATAGGTTCTGTTATCTCCCATTACACCAACGGTGTTAACAGGAAGTAAAACACAAAATGCCTGCCAAATTTTATCATATAAACCCTCTTCTTTTATTAATTTAATAAAAATTGAATCAGCCTTTCTTAGAATTTTTATATTTTTTTCATTAACGCATCCTAAAAGTCTTATTGCAAGACCTGGACCGGGAAAAGGATGTCTATTCAGAAAAGCTTCTGGAACATTGAGTTCTTTTCCTAATAACCTAACTTCATCTTTAAATAATTCTGATAACGGTTCGAGTAATTTCAATTTCATTTTTTTTGGCAATCCTCCAACATTATGATGAGATTTAATTGTAACTGATGTCTTGCCAACTTTTGAAAGTGATTCTATTACATCCGGATAAAGTGTTCCCTGAGCTAAAAATTTTACATTTTTTTGTTCAAGTGCAAATTTTTCAAAAATTTTTATAAATTCTTTTCCAATAATTTTTCTTTTTTTTTCAGGATCACTTTTACCTTTTAGTTTGGAAAAAAAGTTATTAGAACTGTTAATTACCTTCAATTTAATTTTAAAATTTTTTTGGAAAAGATTCTTTATTTCATTTCCTTCGTTTTCTCTCATAAGACCAGTATCAACAAAAACACAAATCAGATTTTTTCCTATTGCAGAATTTATTAAGGCGGCTGTAACTGTTGAATCAACGCCCCCTGATAATCCGCATATTACTTTATCTTTTCCAACTTGCATTTTTATATCTTCAATTATTTTTTTTTTGAAAAATTTCATATTCCATTTTCCAGAACATCCACAAATATTTCTTAAAAAATTCCTTAGTATTTTTTTTCCTCCAATTGTGTGAACCACTTCTGGATGAAATTGAACACCATAAAGTTTCTTTTTTTGATTTTGAATTACAGCAAACTCACAATTATCTGAAGATGCTATCTTTTCAAAATTATTTGGAATTATTGAAATTTTATCTGAGTGACTCATCCACACCTGAACTAGTTTGTTCGGAAAAAGAACATTTTCAAGAAGCGGAGATTTCTTTTTAAATTTAAGTTTTGTTTTACCAAATTCTCTATCTTTTGACGGGATTATCTTTCCTCCAAATTGTTTTGCAATTAATTGAAGTCCGTAACAAATACCCAAAATAGGGATTTCTTGTTCGTAGATATAGTTGTCAATCTTGGGTGAGTTTTTTTCGTGAACCGATTTTGGACCACCTGAAAAAATAATTCCTTTTACAGAATTATTACTTAATAATTTTCTTGTAACTTTGTTAAATGGTACTATTTGGCTAAAAACACCAAACTCTCTTATTCTTCTTGCGATTAGCTTTGTAACCTGTGATCCAAAATCAATTATTATGATTGACTCGGTCATTTGTTAAGCTGATAATTTGGAGATTCCCTTGTTATTGAGATACTGTGTACGTGACTTTCATTTAAACCGGCTGAAGTAATTTTTATGACTTTTGTTTTATTTTTAAAATCTTTAATGGTTTTATTACCAGTGTAACCCATCGAAGCTTTTAAACCTCCGACTAATTGTTCAATTATTTTCACAACACTTCCTCTGTATGGAACCCTTCCCTCGACTCCTTCTGGAACAAACTTATCATCATTCATTATTTCTTCTTGAAAATATCTATCTGCTGAACCACTTCCCATAGCCCCGAGTGATCCCATACCCCTATATGATTTATATGTTCTTCCGTTTGATAGAAATATTTCTCCTGGTGACTCATCTGTTCCAGCAAATAACGAACCTATCATAACCACATCAGCACCAAATGCTATTGCTTTAGCAATATCACCTGAATATTTTATGCCACCATCTGAAATAATAGGTATATTATTTTTTTTTGCTATTTTGAACGTTTCGGAAATTGCATGCAACTGAGGCACACCAACACCTGCAATAATTCTTGTTGTACAAATAGAGCCTGGACCAATTCCAACTTTTAAAGCGTCAGCGCCATTTTGTATTAGTTCTTTCGCTGCTTCCGCTGTAGCTATGTTGCCAACAACTACAGGAAGTTTCGGGAATTCTTTTTTAGACATTTTTAGTGTTTCCACTACATTTTCAGAGTGTCCGTGAGCGGTGTCAATTACTATAACATCAACACCAGCCTTTTCCAGGGTTCTTATCCTGTTTATGCCTTCGCTCTCTCCAACACCAACAGCCGCTCCAACTAGTAGTCTCCCCATCTTATCTTTTGAGGCAAAAGGAAATTTTTCTGCTTTTTCAATGTCTTTAACCGTTATTAAACCCACACATTTAAAATTTTTATCTACTACTAATAACTTTTCAATTCTATGTTCATGTAAAAGTTTTTGTGCATCATCCATAGAAATATCTTCAGAGACAGTTACTAAATTATTTTTTGTCATTAAGGTACTTACTTTCTGCTGAAGATTCTTCGCGAATCGCATGTCTCTATTAGTCAGTATACCCACTAACTTCTGTGATTTATTATCTACTACAGGAATTCCAGAAATATTATATTTTTCTTTTTTTTTTAAAACATTATTTAAGGTCTCGTCAGGTGAAATCGTTACTGGATTTATTACCATCCCAGATTCAAATCTTTTTACTTTTGATACTTCCAAGGCTTGATCAACAAAATTCAAATTTTTATGAATTATCCCGAGTCCGCCCATCTGCGCAATTTTAATAGCTAGATTGGACTCTGTTACAGTATCCATAGCTGCGGAAATCAAAGGAACATTAAGTTTTATATTTTTTGTTAACTTAGTTGATATGTTGGCTTGAGACGGTCTGACTGATGATTTTGCTGGAACAATAAGAACATCATCAAAAGTAAGAGCTTCTGTTAAATACTTCATAAAATAATTTAATCTAATCTTATAAAATTTTAAACAAAATAATTAATTTTTTTTTGCTATCAAGTAAGTTTCAGGTGACTGTTTTCTTGATGCTTTAGGTTTAAAATATTTAATATCTCTAAGCTCACATTTCATTTTCTCAATGAGATCTCCTTGCGCACCACCTTGAAAAATTTTAGAAACTAAATAACCGTTTGGTTTGAGAACCTCTTTTGCAATTTCTAAAACTCTTTCTATCAATGATATTATTCTTAAATGATCAATTTTTTTGTTCCCAGATGAGTTAGGCGACATATCACTCATCAAAAGTCCAACTTTATTCGTAAAATTTTTTTGGATAATTTCTTTTACATCTTCATCAAATATATTTTTTTCAATTGACACTACGTTATCTATTTTCTCAATCTTTAATAAATCAATTCCAACTATCTTTGCAGATTTTGGACCTAGTTTTTTTGCAACTTGAAGCCATCCACCTGGAGCGCATCCGAGATCTAAAATATTCTGAGAATTTTTAAGAAAATTAAATTTTTTTTCCATCTCAATTAATTTGTAAGATGACCGAGATCTGTAGCCTTCAATTTTTGATTTAATTACGAATTCATCATTCAAATGTCTTTCAAGCCATCTGAAGCTGTTGGCACTTATATTTTTTTTTTTTAATTTAATTTTTTTCATGAGTTATAAATAAATTACGCAACATTCCTTCTCTCAGTCCATTTTGAGAAGCCATTACTTTATTAATTGGAAAGATATCTAATATGATGTTTAGTATTACAATCCCATTAAGTAGAAGTTTATATCTTGATCCAACACATGACATTTTTTTTAAATCTCTTATCTGTAAACTTTTTATTAAATTAATTGAGTCCAAAAGCTGATTCTTGTTCATTAGATGACCCTCAATTTTTTTCAAATCAAAGAAATCCAATTTTTTATGGATTGCACATAAAGTTGTAACAGTGCTGCATGATCCAATTGACACAAATTCAAAATCTAGAAATTGGAGGAGACTATTTTTAAAAAAGTTAAAATGATCTTTTAGTTGCTTTGTAACAAATTCTTTTCCATATATATCTTCTTTTTCTGACAGATTGATTACCCCGTATGAAATTGACTTAGAATTAAAAATTTTTTTTTCAACATCAAAAAATGTTAATTCCGTGCTTCCGCCTCCAATATCAAAAATAATTCCCTTATTTTTAATTTTTTTAAAATATTTTTCACAACTTTTTAAACTTAATTTTGCCTCTTCATATGATGAAATAACTTCTACGGAAATGCCAGTTTCTTTTTTCACTTTTTTAATAAAAAAATCAGGATTTATAACTTGTCTGCACGCTTCAGTGGCAATACACCTATAATCATCAACTTTAAATTTTAAAAGCTTTTCAGAAAATTTCTTTAAACACTTGAGTGTTTTTTCTATATTTTTTTCTGTAAATTCATTGTTGAAACTTAAGTTGCTAATCAGATTAGTTCCATAGGAAAAATTATGAATTACTTTAAAATTATCCTTAAATTTTTTTACTATGGTTAATCTACAGTTATAACTACCAATATCGATCGCCGCAAAGATTAAATTTTTCAACTCTTTTAATTTATTTGTTAGACTTTATCTTATTAATAATTAATTATTTAAGCAAATTCGTAATTTAATTTCAAAGATACAATGAAAATAACTGTATTAATTATTTTGTTCTCACTTGGCACAGTTTTTCTCTTCCTTAAAGAGGAAGATCAAATTAATTCGATCGAGAAAATTAAAACAAAAAAACAAGTTGAAGTTAAAATGTTTGAGAAATCTAAGTTTTCAAAACAAATTAAACTTAGGGGATTTAGCGAAGCTTCTAGAACTGTTATCCTTAAAGCTCAGGTAGATGGGAGAATAAGCACAAAACAATTTGATAAAGGAAATTTTTATAAAGCAGGAACCCAACTTATATTAATCGACCCAGAGGACAAAGTAGCAAAAGTTAAAGAGATGGAAGCACTACTCAATCAAAGAAAGAAAGAATATGAAGTTGCAGAAAGTTTATTTAAAAAAGGGTTTAGATCAGAGGTAAAATTAAGTCAATCACTTACTAATTTTGAAAATGCGCTTGCTCTCTACGAAAAGAGTCAGGTTGCTCTTAATAATACTAAAGTATCTATGCCTTTTGATAGCACAATAGAAGATAGTTATGTAGAACTAGGTGATTATTTAAAAAAAGGTGATTCCATTGCTAAAGTAGTTGATTTGGATCCAATCTTTGTGAGCTCCACAGCCAATGAAAAAGAAATTAGTAATATACGTATTAACCAGAATGCTCGGGTAAAAATTGGTGATATTTTTTTTGATGGGATAATTAACTATATCTCCAAAACTTCAGACCCGAATACAAGAAGTTTCAAAATACAAGTTGAAGTTAAAAATAACGATTATAAAATTCTCAGTGGTCTAACAAGTGAAATACAAATTCTTGGCCCTGCAACACAAGCTTTCTTTATACCTTCATCCTTAATAACACTTAATAATGCAGGTAAAATTGGTGTGAAAATTATTTTTGATGACAAAGTAAAATTTATTCCTATTCAAATTATTAGTGATACAGGTGATGGATATTGGATCAATTTAAAAGAACTTAATAAAAATCAGTTTATTGATATAATTATTCAGGGACAAGATTTCACAGTAGAGGGTGAACAAGTTGACATAATTAAAAATGATTGAAAAGTTACTTTTTCAGAGAAAATTAATATTAACGTTTTTATTTTTCTTTATTTCTTTTGGAATGTATAAGTATATTTCTCTTCCTAAAGAATCAGATCCAGATATAAGTCTTCCAATTATTTATATTTCTTTATCTAATAAAGGTATTTCACCTAAAGATTCTGAACGTTTACTAATCAAACCATTTGAAAGAGAACTTAAAAACATTGAAGGAGTAAAGAAAATTTCATCAACTGCCTATTTAGGTGGAGGAAATATTGTTGTAGAATTTGATGCGGGTTTTAATTCAGATAAAGCCCTTTCTGATACAAGAGTAAAAATAGATTTAACAAAAAATAAACTTCCAGAAGACACAGAAGAACCTAAAGCAACTGAAGTTAATTTATCGCGATTCCCTGTTTTAGCGGTTGCTATTTCTGGAAATTTAGAAGACAGAGTCATCCAAAAGTATTCAAAATATTTAAAAAGAAAAATTGAGAGTTTTTCAGAAGTTTTAGAGGTAACCACACTTGGAGAAAGCGATAGAGAAGTTAAAATAATTGTTAATCCGGATATTGTAAGAAATTACGGACTTACAGATAAAGATGTGCTTGCATCAATTGCAAAAAGTAACCTGATGATCCCAGCAGGGACATTGAGTAATGAAAAAGGAAGTTTTAATTTAAAAATTCCTAGTTTAATTGAAAACAGAGAAGATCTTTTAAATATTCCAATAAAATCAACCACTGATGCTGTGGTAACTTTAGAAGATGTAGCAGAGATAAGAGATTCTTTCAAAGATAAATTAGGCTTTGCAAGAAATAACGGACAAAATGCAATTATTTTAGAGATTTCTAAAAGAACTGGAGAAAACATAATAGAGACAATTAACAAAATTAAGGAATTAATTAAAAATGAAAAAGAAGTTTTACCAAAAGCTTTGAATATTGGAATTTTCCAAGACGAATCAGAGAAAATTAAAACTCAAATTAAAGATCTAGAAAATAATGTAATACTAGCGACATTGATAGTATTGATCATTATTATTCTTTTTATGGGCTGGAAGTCAGCTTTTTTAGTGAGTGTATCTATTCCTTCATCATTTTTATTATCAATGATCATTCTATCTTTTTTTAATGTAACAATTAACGTTGTAGTTCTTTTTGCGTTAATTCTATCAGTCGGAATTTTAATAGATGGAGCAATTATTGTTGTAGAATACGCAAATAGAAGAGCTAGCGAAGGGATTGATAAAAAAAAAGTATTTGTATTATCAGCAAAAAAAATGTTTATACCTGTGTTAGCATCAACCTTAACCACTTTAGCGGCCTTTTTTCCTCTAATATTTTGGCCAGGAGTTGCAGGAGAATTTATGTTTTTTCTTCCAGTAACGTTATTGGCAGTTCTTTCATCTTCATTGCTCATGGCATTAATTTTTATTCCAACAATTGGTGGAATTTTTGGATTTGATAAATCTTTAAACCAACAAAATTTAAAAAATCTTACTCTTCTGGAGAGTGGAGATCTTAATCAAATAAAAGGTTTGCAGGCAAAATACATAAAAATTATTAGATATTCATTGGACAATCCAAAAAAACTAATAACATTAACATTGGTTTTTTTAGTATTCACACAATTCTTATACATGAGATATGGAAAAGGAGTGGAGTACTTTCCTCCTATTGAGCCTGACTATGCAGAAATTGTTGTTCACGCAAGAGGTAATTATTCTCCAATCGAGAAAGATGAAATTTTAAAAGAAGTTGAGAATACAATTATTGAAAATCAATATATTAGAAATCTTTACTCACGGAGTGGAATAATAAAAGGTCAAAAAAGAAGTGAATCTGAAGATGTTATCGGCAGTATTAAAGTAGAATTAATAAATTGGAAAAATAGACCCAAAGCAAATCAAATTTTAAATGATTTAAAAATACAAACTAAAAATTTTCCAGGAATTTATATCGAATTTATTGAAAAAAAGGATGGACCTCCAAAAGACAGAGATGTTGAAATTAAAATAGTAAATGCTAAATTAAAAAATTTAAATTCTGATTCACAAAATCTTTTAGATTTTCTTAAAACAAACTCATGGATAAAAAATGTTGATTCGGATATCAATAATCCTGGCATTGAATGGGAATTAATTATTGATAGAGAACAAGCGGATAAACATGGTGTAGATATTCAAACAGTAGGAGATGCAATACAAATGTTAACGCATGGTTTGAAAGTAACAGAATTTATGCCGGAAGATAGCGATGAAGAAATAGACATTGTTGTAAAATATGACAAACCTTTTAGGACTTTGGATGAACTAGATCAAATACTTATTGAAGGAAAAAATGGAGCTGTATCTTTAAGTTTATTTGTGAAAAGGATTCCCAAAAAGAAAGTTGGAAAAATAACCAGATACTCTAATATCAATTCAAAGACAATAAAGTTTGACGTAAAAGAAGGATTTGTAAGCAATAATAAAGTTAAGGAAATTAAATCGTGGTTATTTAATAACAAGGACTCTTTTGATTCAAAAATTATTTTTATAGGCCAAGAACAAGATCAAAGAGAAGCAAAGGAATTTTTAATTAAAGCTTTTTTTATTTCAGTTTTCTTAATAACAATTATCTTAATCGCAACTTTTAACAGTTTCTATTATTGTTTGATTATTTTAACTGCAATAATCTTCTCAACTATTGGCGTAATGATAGGATTAATTTTAACGAATAAACCGTTTGGAATTGTTATGAGTGGAATTGGAGTCATTGCTTTAGCTGGCATAGTTGTCAACAATAATATAGTTTTATTAGATACATACAAAAGTTTGAGGAAAAGAGGTGAAAGTGTTCGTGATGCTATAATTAGAACAGGAGCCCAAAGACTCAGACCAGTTTTATTGACCACTCTTACAACTTTTTTTGGATTAATTCCAATGGCTATTGGGCTTAACATAAATTTTATAGATACCGAAGTGAACTTTGGTAGTCCAAGTTCGCAGTGGTGGATTCAGTTATCAAATGCCATGGTTTTCGGTGTAATGTTTTCATTTATTTTAACTCTGATCATCACGCCATGCTTGATTTATGTAGGAGAAAAGTCAAAGATATTCAGTTCTTCTTGAAGTCAATTATTGCAAATGGAATGCTGAGAAAATAAACGATAATTAAAATGATGATTGCTAACCAAAAGTCAGTTAGTAAAAGAGATAAAAAACTAGCCAGCAAAATAATCAGAAGAGATATAATTCTTTTCTCAAACCTTAGACCTTTTAGTGAGTAAGTGGGAATGTTCGTTATCATCAAAATAGCTGGAATGAATAAATAAAACTTCATAATAAACTCATTTGCTTCAAGTGGAGTATCAAACCTAAAAAAAAACATCAAAGGAAGAAGAGTTAGTCCGGCTGCAGCAGGAGTGGAAACCCCGGAGAAAAATTTTATTTTTTTCAAATCATTTTTATCCTCAAAATTTGAAAGGTTAAATTTCGCAAGTCTTGACGAAGAACAAATTGCATAAAAAATAACAACGGCCCAACTACTTTCCATGAACAAGGATCTAGACCAAAGATAAACAACAATGGCTGGAGCAATTCCAAAACTTATAAAATCAGATAATGAATCTAACTCAACTCCAAAGTCTGAATTGGTTTTTAGCAGTCGAGCTAGTTTTCCATCAATATTATCTAAAAATGAAGCAAAAACAATGAGTGAAACTGAAATCTGCCATTTTTGGTCAATTGCAAATTTGATAGCAGTTAGCCCAAAAGTTAAAGAAATAAAAGTAAATAGATTTGGTATCAAACTTCTTAAAGGCAGTTTTTTCATACTTCACTTTTTTACATCTTTATTGTCGAACTCTGCAAGTATTGTTTCTCCAGCTACAGAAATTTGATTTTCTAATGAATTGATTTTAAAACTTTCTGGAACATACAAGTCAACCCTACTTCCAAACCTAATTATACCAAATCTATCACCTATATTAACTGACTGATTTTCTTCTAATTCACATTTAATTCTCCTGGCTACTAATCCAGCAATTTGAACAACATAGACAAAAACATCTCTTTTAATTTCAATCTTAGAAATCATTCTTTCATTTTTTTTGCTAGATTTATCCAATGAAGCATTAAAAAAAGCTCCCGGTACATATTTAAGCCATATAACTTTACCTGAAACAGGTATTCTATTTACATGAACATTAAAAACATTCATAAAAATCGAAATTTTATTCATTTTTTTTTGTTTATTTTCTGTAAGATTTTCTGGCACCAACTCAGTTGAAACAGACAAAATTCTACCGTCAGCAGGAGCAACTATTATGTTATCTTTTTTTGGAGTTACTCGTTCTGGATCTCTGAAAAAATATACACACCAAATTGTAAGAATAACACCTATCCATCCAATAAAATTTGAAAGAGTAGAGAAAATTATCGTACAAATAATAAATAAAATAATAAAAGGATATCCTGCCCTATGTATTGGAGGAATAATACTTTTTAATAAATCAATATCTTTCAAGAAATCGCCAAATTTGTCGAAAAAATCTTTTTGTTTATTCATATAATTTTTTTTTTCTTTTAATCGGAATGTTAAATACTTGTCCGGGATAGATTAAGTTTGGGTTTTTAATTTTTCTTAAATTATTTTTATAAATTTCTGTATAAAATACACCTCCACCTAAAGTTTTTCTTGCAATCCTCCAAAGACTATTACCTTTCTGAACAATAATTCTATCATCATAAAATTCAAAATTTGTTTTCTTAAATCTTTTCCGAATCTCAATCTCATTGTATGTAAGTGTTAGAATTTCATCATTTATTTTTGCTTTTATAGAAATCTCTTCATTCGAATAATCATTCTTTTTTATAATAAATTTCCATATCCCGTTTTCATTTGATTTTGTATTTCCAAAAGATTCTGCTGACTTAAAAATTTCGATTTCTGTATTTGGAACTGTTCTTCCAGAGATAATAACTAGACCAGGCGGGGAATAACTCAAAACATCAAGTGTTATGGAATCATCTATTTTTTCAAGATTTAACATATCTATACTTTCAACGTCACTATTTAAAACTCTGGCAACCTTAGGAACACTATTTTCTTCGTTATCAACTAAAACAATGATTGTTTGATCAGAGAGTGAAGATGCGTTAAGGGTATTTTTGTATTGTAATTTAAATTTTTTAATACCGCTTTTAACGGGAAGTCCACTAATCCATATCCATTCTCCATTTTCATCAGAACTAACTTCAGCAATAATTTCTTCTCCATCTAATAATTCGATTGTTTCATTTGGTTCTGACTTTCCAGCCATTACAACATCTCCATTTTTAGAAATCCTTACAATATCGAAAGTTAATAAAGAAGCATTGTAACTTTGAAGTGTTTGATTTAAATAAAGATCTTCTTTCTCATAAACATTAGTTTCTTTTTTAAAAATGTTTTCTTGTAAGATAGGAAATAAAAAATAAAATAGAATTAAACTCGAAGATAATATTGATAATGTTATAAATTCTTTTTTCATAAACGTACTTTTTACTTTAATAATATAACTTAATTCCTAGTTTCCAACGTTATTTATTTTTTTTTGTAAGTTATTAATTTAAAAATGAATGTATTTAGGATTAAAAATTATTTTATAGAAATTAATTGAACTGCTCATGCCAAAAATTGTTGTAAAAAATAAAATTGTAAATCTTAACGGCGATGAAATGGCAAGAGTTTTGTGGACTAAAATTGAGAATGAATTAATTCTACCATACCTTGAATTAAAACTAACAAATTTCGATCTTAGTATCACAAATCGTGATGAAACAAACGATCAAGTAACTTCTGATGCCGCCAATGAGATAAAAAAAATAAATGTTGGATTGAAATGTGCAACAATCACTCCTGACGACAAAAGAGTAAAAGAATTTAATTTAAAAAAGAAATATCCTTCTCCTAACGGAACCATAAGAAATATTTTGAAAGGAACAATTTTTCGAGAACCTATAATGATTGATAAAATACCCAAAATTGTTGATCATTGGAACAAACCAGTAATCATAGCTCGTCATGCGTTCGGTGATATTTACAGATCCAAAGAGATAGTTGTAAATAAAAAAGGGAAACTTACAATTTGTTTTGAAGATGAAAATGGAAATAAGGAAGAAAAATTAATACACAATTTTGAAACAGGTGGTGTTGGTCTTGCATACTTTAATGTGTTTGAGTCTATCAATGATTTTGCAAATTCTTGTTTTAATTTTGCAAGTAAAAGAAAAGTTTCACTTTTCTTATCAACAAAAAATACTATTTTGCAAAAATATGACGAAAGCTTTAAACAAATATTCGATAATGTATTTAAAAAATTTAAAAAAGAATTCGAAAAAAATAACTTAACTTATCAACATAGATTAATAGATGATATGGTTGCATGTCTTATGAAATGGAGTGGGGGGTTTATATGGGCATGTAAAAATTATGATGGTGATGTTATGTCTGATCTAGTTGCTCAAGGTTACGGATCATTGGGATTAATGACCTCTGTATTACAGAGTCCAGACGGCAAGATATTAAAGTCAGAAGCAGCACACGGAACAATTACTAGCCACTTTAGACAACACCAACAGGGTATTCAAACTTCTACAAATCCAATAGCATCTATTTTTGCCTGGACAAGAGCTTTAAAACAAAGAGCAATCATTGATAATAACCCGGATTTATCAAAATTCTCCGAAAATTTAGAAAATATTTGCATAGACACAATTGATAACGGTTTTATGACAAAAGATTTAGCACTGATGTGCGGACCAGAGCAAAAATGGATTACTACAAATGAATTATTCGACATTATTAAGAATAAAATCGAAAATTAACCTATTATTTTTTGTAAGTTATTTTTAAGTTTTTCAAATTTTTCATTTAGTGGAGCACCACCTTGTGAAAGGTCCTTTCTTCCCCCCCCCCCCTTGCCCCCGAAATAAGTAATTATTTTTTTTATTATAATAGTTGAATCAAATTTACCTAAAAGATTTTCAGTAATAGATACCACAACTGAAACTTTTTTATCTTCTTGCGAGGTTAATATTATTATTCCTGATTTAAATTGTTTTTTTATTGAATCAGAATTATTTCTTAACTCTTTGGAATGACAATCTATGTTGTCAAAGTATATCTTACATTCTTTGGTACTAATAATTTTTAGATTTGAATATTCAATTTCGTTAGAAATTTTTGTTTTATTTGTAGAACTATTTTTTAAATTTTTAATTTTTTCAACAACATTCTCATCGGAGGCTTTTAAAATATTTTTTATCTCAACTAAAGAATTTATTTTATCGTCAACATAATCATGTGCATCTTGACCCGTTAGAGCCTCTATCCTTCTGACACCCGAAGAAACAGAAATATCACTTAAAATTTTAAAGAAACCAATTTGTCCAGTTTGCTTTACATGAGTTCCTCCACATAACTCAATTGATGTCAATGTCTGCTCATTTTTAAATTTACTTTTCATGCTTACAACTCTTACTTTATTAGGGTATTTTTCTCCAAACAATGCAATAGCTCCAGACTTAAGAGCGTTATCCAAACTCATTTGATTTATTTCAACTCCAATATTTGATCTAATTGAGTTATTAACTAAATTCTCAATTTTCTTATGTTTTTCTAATGACAATTGCTCATTAGATGAATAGTCAAATCTGAGTTTTTTAGAACTAACTAATGAACCTTTTTGACTCACATGTTTTCCAACGACCTGTCTTAAAGATTCGTGAAGCAAATGAGTGGCAGAATGGTTATTACTAGTTTTATCTCGTTTATCTTTTTCAATTTCTAAAGAATATGATTCATTTTTTTTCAATTCGAGTAAGCATTGATTTACAAAGTGAAAATAAATTCCATTTTTAATTTTCTTAGTATCAGAAATTTCGGCTACAATTTGTCTTTTAGAATTTAATATATTTCCTGAATCCCCAAGTTGACCTCCAGCTTCTGCATAAAAAGGGGTTTTGTCAAATATTAATATTACCTCCTCATTTTTTTTTGTTGAATCAACCAACATATCATTTTCGATAATATGTAATAATTTTGAATTACATTCGGTGGTCTCATATCCGCAGAATTGTGTACTAGAAAAGTCTTTAAAAATTTCTTGATAATTTTTTTCATTATCTTTTTTTCCAATTCCAACCCATGAATTTTTTTGTAATTTTTTATGCGCCTCTACAACAGATTTATATTTCTTAGTATCTAGACTTAATTTCCTATCATTTAAAATCGACAAAGTCATATCAACTGGAAATCCATAAGTATCATAAAGTTTGAAAGCTATTTCAGGTTTAAATTCTTTAGTTTTAATTTTTTTGATTTCTTTGTTCAATAGTTCAAGTCCTATTGATAACGTTTCAGAAAATTTTTCCTCTTCATTCTTTAGATTATCTTTTATAAAGAAATCTGCCTTGGTTAATTCAGAATAAGTGTTTTTATATTTTCTTATTACATCGTCCACAAGTCTGTTAAGAATTATTACATCTGGGTTCAGTTTATTAACATTTAGAAGAGCTCGTCTTATTATTCTTCTCAATACATAACCTCTTCCCTCGTTAGAGGGTAAAATACCCTCAGACATCATAAAAATAATAGACTTCAAATGGTCAGAAATAATTCTGAAAGGTATTAATACATTTTTATTTAAACTTGTTTTGGTTTCCTCTTCTATTCTTTTGAAAATATATTCAAATAAGTCAGTATCGTAATTATTAACTTTTCCATTAAGTACCGCCAATATTCTTTCTAAACCCATACCAGTATCAACAAATTTACCTGGTAGAGTTTCTAAACTATTTCCTTTTTTTTCATATTCCATGAAAACAAGGTTCCATATCTCAACAAATCTGTCTCCATCCTGATTTTTGGTACCAGGCAAGCCTCCTTTTATGCTTTCACCATTATCATAGAATATTTCGCTGCAAGGACCACAAGGTCCAGAGTCACCCATGGACCAAAAATTATCGTTGGATGAAATTCTTATTATTTTTTCGTCATTAAACCCTGAAATTTTTTTCCAAATTTTTAAAGAGAGTTCGTCCTCCTTATATACAGTAATAATTAATCTTTTTTCATCTATTGAATATTCTTTTGTCAATAAATCCCATGCAAGTTTTATTGCTTCTTCCTTGAAATAACCACCAAATGAAAAATTACCCAGCATTTCAAAAAAAGTATGATGTCTTGGGGTTAAACCAACATTGTCGAGATCATTATGTTTACCGCCTGCTCTCAAGCATTTTTGTATAGAAACAACATTCTTATTTTTTGGACTTTCTTCACCAGTAAACCATTTTTTAAATTGAACCATCCCAGAGTTTACAAATAGTAAAGTTGAATCATCATTAGGAATCAGAGAAGATGACTCAATCTTTGAGTGTGAATTTTTTTTAAAAAAATTTAAGAATGTTTGTCTTATTTTGTTTGAATAATCATTTGAATTTTGCATTTTTCTAAAATGATTATAATTAAAAAGTTAGTAATTAATCAACTTTCAATTCTTTATCTGGAAGATCTTGTTTATTATCGTTAAGATCATCTTCAGCTTTTATATCTTGTTCTTTGTTTTGAGAGCGAATCGATTCCTCTATTTCAAGAGCTACTCCTGGGTTTTCTTTTAGATAAATTTTTGCATTTTCTCTTCCCTGACCAATTCTTTCACCATTGTATGAATACCAAGCACCTGCTTTTTCAACTAACCCATCTTTAGTTGCTAAATCTAAGATTTCTCCATTTTTGGAAATTCCTTCGCCATACATGATATCAAATTCAACCGTTTTAAATGGAGGAGCAAGTTTATTTTTAACAACTTTTACCCTTGTCTGATTACCAACTATCTCGTCCCTATCTTTAATTGCACCAATCCTCCTAATGTCCATTCTAATTGAAGCATAAAATTTAAGAGCATTTCCTCCAGTGGTAGTCTCCGGATTTCCAAACATTACACCGATTTTTTGTCTGATTTGGTTAATAAATATGACCAAAGCTTGAGACCTTGAAATTGATCCAGTTAATTTCCTTAGTGCTTGGCTCATCAGTCTTGCATGCAACCCCATATGAGAGTCTCCCATATCACCTTCAATTTCAGCTCTTGGAACCAGGGCAGCAACAGAATCAATGACTAAAACGTCTATTGCATTTGAATTTACAAGGGTGTCAGCAATTTCTAGTGCTTGCTCACCATTATCTGGCTGAGAAATAAGCATCTCATCAGTGTTAACACCCAATTTTTTTGCGTATACTGGATCCAATGCGTGTTCAGCATCTACAAATGCACATGTTCCACCTTTTTTTTGAGCTTCGGCTATAACATGAAGTGCTAATGTTGTCTTACCAGAACTTTCAGGACCGTATATTTCAACTATCCGACCTTTTGGCAATCCTCCGATACCCAATGCTACGTCAAGACTCAGTGAACCTGATGATATTGCATCAATTTCAACCACTTCTCTTTCTCCTAATTTCATTACTGAGCCTTTACCGAAGTTTCTCTCTATTTGACTGATGGTAGATTCTAATGTTTTTAATTTGTCCATAGATGTTCTATAAATGTTCTTTTTTACTAATTTATCATTTAAAATAATTATAGCAATAGATTAATTAATATTCTTTTTCTTTATAAATTTTTTCTGATTTTTCATGAGATTCTTGAGCTTCTAATGACAATGTTGCTATTGGTCTGGCTATTAGTCTTTTTAAAGAGATAGGTTGATTGGTTTCTTCACAATAACCATACGTTCCATCTTCAATCTTTCTAAGTGCTTTATTTATTTTACTAATTAATTTCCGCTCTCTATCTCTTGTTCTTAACTCTAAACTTCTCTCTGATTCAATTGAAGCTCTGTCAGCATTATCCGGTTTATTGGATGATTCTTCTTTGAGATTATTTATTGTTAGAGATGAACCTTGGAGAAGGTCATCTTTCCAGTCACTCAATAACTGTTTAAAGAATTTCAACTGCTTTGAACTCATGAACTTTTCTTTTTCGGATGGCGTGTAAGAACCGTTAATTTTTTTTTTTTTAACCATATTTCAACATTATAATTTATTGCACTATAATTATATTCGAAAAAAAATGAATCAAGAAAAATTTAAAAAAATTAATAAAGCATGCTTTTTAGATAGAGATGGAGTCCTTAATGAAGATATTGGATATCTTCATAAAAGTAAGGACTTCAGATGGATTGATGGAGCAATTGAAGGTGTAAAATTATTAAAAAAAAATAATTTTCTTATTATTGTTATAACAAATCAATCTGGAGTTGGCAGAGGTTATTACACTGCGAATGATGTAATAAATTTACATAAGTGGATGAATAAAATACTTAATAAAGAAGATGTTCAAATCGATGATTTTTTTTTTTCTGAAGATTTGCCTACTTGTGATCACAACTCCAGAAGAAAACCCTCGCCGAAAATGATTAATGAAGCAATAAAAAAATATAATTTAGATAAAACTAAATGTTTCATGATTGGTGATAAGCCAAGTGACCTTGAGGCTGCAAAAAATGCAGAAATTAAAGGCTTTTTATTTAATAAAAAAAACCTTAAGGACTTTATAAAAGAAATTTTAAATGAAACTAATTTTTAATAAATTAGTGGACTACCCAAAGGACTACTTTTTTTTCCAGAATATTCCTTAAGCTTGCTAAATCGCTGAATTATAACGAATAATTACCATATTGACACTGGATTCTTGAAAATTGTATTTTTTTCGCAAACTCCCAGAAATACAGGGACTTCGAAATTTCATGAATTTTTGTAAAAAAATATTGGTGGACTACGTTTGACTTTGAATAAATTGTTATTATATTAGTTTTAGGAGAGTTAGAAGTGGGGAAATTTGCTTACAAAGAATTATTACAAATAAAGGGATATCCTTCATCTCTAAAACTTGTAAAACACGGAAAATCTCGATTCTACTGGGTGCATTTTTCTACTTACATTGCACCAAAAGGCACCATTAAAATAAGAAAATCAACAAAAACTGAAAATCAATCAGAGGCTATGAGATTTGCAAAAGACTTTTACGAAGATTTAATTGTTAAAAAAAAAATGGGAGACTTTCCGACTGATCACACCTTTGCAAGGTATGCCAACAAATTAATTCACATAAACGATCAAAGAGTTAAAAACAATGATTATTCACTCAGCCAGTTTAACAATGATAAATATAGAATCGAAAATGATTTGCTACCATACTTTGCTGAATTAGATATATCTGAGGTTAATTTCTTAACAATTTCAAATTTTATAAACCTCTTGGTTGATAAAGGTTTTAAAATAAATTCACAGAAAAAATATCTAACACTCATTCGTAAAATTTTGAATATCGCACTTGAAGAAGATATTATCAAAGAGCTTCCTAAATTCCCCGAAAGCACCCAACTAAGAGTAAAAATCAAAAAACAATATGTTCCGTATCCCAAAGGCAGAACTTTAGATCAAAAATCAATCGAAGACGTTCGAAGCTTAATTAATGGTACTCCCATCAGAAGAGATTTACTTATTGAGTATCTTCATTTGATTCAAGATAAATACAGATGTATTAAAAAAGGTCATTTAGCTGCTCTATCAGATATTATGAAAATTCCATTTGCTGAAGCCTTCGAAGTTGCCTCCTTTTATGCACATTTTGATGTAATGGACGACAATGAACCATCACCTCCTGAAATTACAGTTAGAGTTTGTGACAGCTTAACATGCGAACTTAAAGGATCAGACCTTTTATTAAAAAATTTACGAAAAAAATATCATAATTCGGATGAAGTTAGGATCTTGAGAGCACCTTGTATGGGCCTCTGTGACTCCGCTCCGGCATGTGAAGTTGGTCACAACCATTTAAAAAAATGTTCCATCAAATCAATTGATAGTGCAATAAGAAAAAGAGAAACACATTCCCAAATTATTGAAGGGGTTTCCTTTGAGGAATATATAAAAAATGGGGGATATAAAATTCTAAAAAAATGTTATCAGGGTAAACTCAACGTTGAATCTGTGATAAACATTCTTCAGGAAGCTGGGCTTAAAGGAATGGGGGGAGCGGGATTCCCTTCAGGACAAAAATGGAAGTTCGTAAGAATGGAACCAGGACCAAGACTAATGACTATTAATGGGGACGAAGGGGAACCAGGTACTTTTAAAGATAAACTTTATTTAGAACAAAATCTTCATAAATTTTTCGAGGGTATGCTGATTGCTGCATGGGCTGTTGAGGCAAAAGATGTATATATTTATTTAAGGGATGAGTACCCTGGAATTAGAGATAAAATAATAAGAGAATTAGATAAGCTTAGAAAAAAGAATATTGTTGATAAAGAGACAATCATCCACTTAAGAAGAGGTGCGGGAGCATATATATGTGGCGAAGAATCAGCGATGATTGAATCTATAGAAGGCAAAAGAGGTCTGCCGCGGCATAAACCACCATTTATATCCAAAGTAGGTTTGTTCGGAAAACCCACCTTAAACCATAATATTGAAACTGTTTACTGGGTAAGAGACATCATAGAAAATGGCTCACAATGGTATTCGTCTCAAGGTACCAACGATAGGTTAGGTCCTCATAGCTATTCTGTATCTGGAAGAGTAAAAAAACCAGGAGTAAAAATTGCACCAGCAGGTGTAACAATGAATCAGCTAATAAATGACTATTGCGGTGGTATGGAGGATGGACATAAATTTTATGGGTATCTTCCAGGTGGAGCATCTGGTGGTTTGCTTCCAAGTAGCATGGCTGATATTCCTCTTGACTTCGGAACTTTAGAAGAGCACGGATGTTTCATTGGTTCAGGGGCAATTGTTGTTTTTTCTGATAAAGATGATATAACTAAAGTAGTGTTGAATTTACTAAAGTTTTTTGAGGATGAAAGCTGTGGACAATGCACTCCATGCAGAGTTGGAACAGAAAAAGCAGTGAAACTTTTAGAGAAAAATAATTGGGATAAAAAACTTTTAAATGAACTAGTTGATATGATGGGCGACGCATCTATTTGTGGTTTAGGTCAAGCAGCAGGAAATCCTATAAGATGCGCACTCAAGTACTTTGGCAAGGACATATATGAAAAAGCCAATTAAGTTTTTTATAGACAATATTCCAGTTGAGGCACAAAAAGGTGAATCAATCTGGAATGTCGCCAAGAGATATGGGACTACTCTACCACATTTATGCCACGCTGATAAACCTGGATATAGAGCTGACGGAAATTGCAGAGCGTGCATGGTATCTATTGAGGGAGAGAGAGTTTTAGCAGCTTCTTGCATAAGAGAACCAGCAGAAGGAATCAAGGTTTTTACAAAAGATGAAAGGTCAACTAAGTCCAGGGAGATGGTGATCGAAATGTTGGTAACCGATCAACCCAAAAGAGAAATTTCTCACGATCCAGACTCCCATTTTTGGCAAATGGCTGATAAAGTAAAAGTTAAAAAGAGTAGATTCGATAGAAAAAATCCTGAGATAGTACCCAAAGCAGATAACTCACATGTGGCCATGTCAGTTAATCTTGACGCATGCATAAACTGTAACCTTTGTGTGAGAGCCTGCAGAGAAGTTCAAGTTAATGACGTTATTGGTATGGGAAATAGAGGGCATACTTCAAAAGTAATTTTTGACTTCAATGACCCTATGGGTGACTCAACTTGCGTAAGTTGTGGAGAATGCGTACAAGCTTGCCCAACTGGTGCATTAATGGAGTCAAATCTTTTAGATGAAAAAGGAAAGAAGATAGTTAAACCAGATAGAAAAGTTGATTCTTTATGTCCATACTGCGGGGTGGGGTGTCAACTTACCTATAACATCAAGGATGAAAAAATTGTATCAGTAGATGGAAGAGACGGACCAGCCAACAATAATAGATTATGTGTTAAAGGAAGATTTGGGTTTGACTATATTCATAACCCAGAAAGAATAACAAAGCCTTTAATCAGAAAAGAAGGAGCTCCAAAAAATCCCAAAGAAAGAGTCGATCCTCTTAACCCTTTATCACATTTTCGTGAGGCAACTTGGGAAGAGGCTTTAGACTTAGCCGCTAAAAAGCTTACAAAAATTAGGGACTCGAAAAATGGTAAAAGAGCACTCGCTGGCTTTGGTTGTGCCAAAGGTTCAAATGAAGAAGCTTATTTGTTCCAGAAACTAGTGAGAACAGGTTTTCACAATAACAATGTTGACCATTGCACAAGAATGTGTCATGCATCGTCCGTAGCTGCTTTAATGGAGGCAATTGGCACTGGTGCTGTCACAGCTCCTGTTTCAGAAGTTAAAAATGCTGAGGTTGCAATCTTAATTGGATGTAGACCAACACAAAACCATCCAGTTGCAGCAACATTTATCAAAAATGCTGTCAAGAATAATGGTCTTAAATTGATAATATTAGATCCAAGAAAACAGGATTTAACAAGGATAGCAGAAAAAAGTTTGCAATTCAAACCAGGTGCAGACGTGGCATTGTTAAATGCAATGCTCAATACCATCATCGAAGAAGGATTAGTTGACAGGCAATATATTGAAAAAAATACTGATGGATATCTGGAGTTAAAAGAACACGTCAAAGACTTTACCCCTGAAGAAATGACAAGCATATGTGGCATTGAACCAGATGAAATCAGAGAGACTGCTAGACTTTTTGCAAACGCTAGATCTGCGATGATTTTCTGGGGTATGGGTATCTCACAACATATTCACGGAACAGACAATTCTAGGTGTTTAATTTCACTTGCACTAACCACTGGTAACGTGGGAAGACCAGGAACTGGACTACATCCCTTAAGAGGGCAAAATAATGTTCAAGGTGCATCAGATGTTGGATTAATACCAATGGTTCTTCCAAATTATCTTCCTATTGCTGATGCTAACAATGTAAAATTTTTTGAGGATTACTGGAATTGTGAAATTGACCCTAACCCAGGTCTAACTGTTGTTGAAATCATGGAATCCATCTACAACAAAGAAATTAAAGGTTTATATGTTATGGGTGAGAACCCTGCTATGTCAGATCCAAATGCAAATCATGCAAGAGAAGCGCTTGCAAGGTTAGACACCTTAATTGTTCAAGATATATTTCTTACAGAAACAGCTTATCTAGCTGATATTGTACTTCCTGCATCAGCTTTCCCTGAAAAGACCGGGACATTTACAAATACTGATAGAAGAGTTCAACTTGCTAGAAAAGCAGTAAACCCACCAGGGGAAGCAAAACAAGATTTATGGATAATTCAAGAATTAGCAAATAGAATGGGATTAAATTGGAATTATTCAGGGCCCGATGAAGTCTATGATGAGCTAAGTGGTTGCATGGATTCTATGAAAAATATTACATGGGAAAGGTTAGTAAATGAAGGAGCTGTCACCTATCCTTGCGATGATAAAAATAAGCCAGGAAATGAAGTAATCTTTGGAGAAGGTTTTCCAACTGCTAATAAAAAAGGAAGACTAGTTCCCGCAAAACTTATTTCGCCCGACGAGACACCTGATAAAAGCTATCCTCTTGTTTTAACTACAGGGCGTCTTCTTGAACATTGGCATACCGGGTCCATGACATCAAGATCAAAAGTTTTAAATACTTTAGAACCTCAACCATATGTTCATATTTCTAGAAACGATATGAAAAAGAATAATTTCACACAGGATGAAACAGTGGAATTATCCACAAGAAGAGGAAAAGTTAATGTTAAAGTCAGGTTCGACAAAATGATCCCAGATGGGATGGTTTTCATGCCTTTTTGTTTTGAAAATGCTCCAGCTAATTTGTTGACCAATCAAGCATTAGACCCAGACGGTAAGATTCCAGAACTTAAATATTGTGCAGCAAAAATTGAAAAGTTAACAGCCTAGTCGAATTTATTCTTTCATATGGTGTTTTTCGTTTACCGGACCTATTAAAAGGTTGGAAACAAAAGCTATGGCCAATAAACCAGCCATGGCAAACATTGTGGAATTATATAATGTTGTTGATGGATTGATGGTGCCACTTGGCATATGAGGCATTAAGTTAGATATTGTAACTGTTTTTTCTTGAACCAAAAGCGATAAATTTGCTATGGAAGCTCCATAAATTTCTGTAAATTTTTCGGGACTTATTTTGGAAACAAGGTCATTAATAGCGCTGTCTACCGAGTTTTGTCTAAGTTGAGTAATTGCAACGGGACCTAAAACTCCAGCTGTTGACCAAGCTGTTAGAAGTCTGCCATGAATTCCTCCTACATATCTTGTCCCAAAAATATCAGCAAGGTAAGCTGGAATTGTTGCAAAGCCCCCACCATACATTGTAAAAATCACCATTGATGCTGCATAAAAAAGTATAAGATAAGTTACAATAGGGTCAACACTCATAGCTTTAGCAGTAAAAGGAATTGACAAGTATAACAGTATTCCAAGTGAAAAGAAGATAAAGTATGTGGGTTTTCTTCCAATAAAGTCTGACATGGATGCCCAAAATATTCTTCCAACCATGTTAAAAACACTTATCATCAGTACGTATGTTCCGGCAAACCCCGCGGTTACAATGGCTGGTAAACTTGGTTCAAAAATTTCAATCATCATTGTTTTAGCAACCCCAATAACTCCTATACCAGCTGTGACGTTAAAGCAAAGTACAATCCATAAGAAGTAGAATTGTGGAGTTTTTAAAGCTTGATCAATATGAACGTTATTTTTAGTAATTAATCTTGTCTTTTTTGAATCTTTTGGAGGTGTCCACCCTTTGGGTTTCCATCCTTCAGGAGGAACTCTGTAAGAAAATGCAGCTATGGTCATTATGATAAAATAAACAATACCCAAAAAAAGGAATGTTTGGGCAGCACCACTTGAACCGGTTCCGACGATATATACCCCAGGATCTCCAGGTACTATCATTTTTGCTAAATCATTGACCGTAACAATTACAACTTCAACTAAGTTTCCTGAAATATCTACGAATCTTCTTCCGCCCTCCGTTATTAGGTTTAGTGAATCTATGTCTCCTAAATACTCTGGAACTTTGTAAAATTTTGCTAATAACCTGTCTATAGTAACTTTTGCAATCATAGCACCACCACCAAAACCCATTATAGCCATACCAGTTGCCATGCCTCTTCTATCTGGAAACCATCTTATTAAAGTTGATACTGGCGATACATAACCAAGTCCCAACCCAATTCCACCAATTACGCCATAGCCTAGATACAGAAGATATAACCCAACACTTAACATTATTGGATCATCGTTTAACATTGGGAGAGATAAAGTTATTTGAACTCCCATTTCTTGGAGGAAGATTCCAATTGAGCCAATTACAAACCCCCCGCCCCAACAACACGCTGCTACAAACCCAACCATCCTGGGACCAACTTCCTCAAGCCATTTACCAGCATAAGCTGCTGCTAATCCTAAACTAACAATCGCTACAGAAAAAATCCAAACAACTTGACCTAGATTCCAGTCATCTCCAGAAGATGTTACAACTCCAAGAATTTTAACCAAAGCTGGGTTAAACATACTCCATGCGTAAACTGATCCAATACACAAATGAATAGCAATAGAAGCTGGCGGCACGAGCCACCTATTGAACCCAGGTTTTGCGATTATATTTTTTTTGTGTAATTTATTTATAAAACTCATTTTTAATCTTTGAAGTATTTGTCGTATATTTCATTCGCAAGTTTTAAGTCTTCAATAGTGTTAACATTAAAAAATGGATCATATCCAAATTCCTCAAACTTTACCACCCTCGTTTTAAATTTTTTGGTAAATTCATCTATCTTCCTTCCACCAGCATTCAAAAAAATTGACAATTGATTTTCCATTTCTACATCTACTTTCCACATTGAAAAAACAGGATGGACTCTTTTGGAACATTCCGCCATTAGAATTTCATAATTTTCGCTCTCTTCAATGAATCTATTGACAATATTATTTGGAAAAAAAGGAGAATCTACGGGAAAACTTACCAACCAATTATATTTTGAATGATGTCTCGCCCACTTAATACCAGACAAAATTCCTACAAGAGGACCAAAATTTCCAGGAATACAATCATTTATAATCATAATTGAGTCAAGGTTCTTAGAAATTTTATTAGAATTATTTGAATTCACGATTAATCTTCCAACCTGTTTTATAGATCTCTTGATTGTATGTTGAATCAAATTTTCACCTGAAATTTTCTTAAAAGTTTTGTCAGAACCCATTCTTCTTGATAAACCGCCTGAGAGTATCATGCCTAAAATTTTGTCTTTATTCAATTCTATGTTCTCCACTCAATACAAAGAATTTTTTTCCTTTAGCTCTTCCAATTAAAGTCAAGTTAGCTTGTCGTGCAAGATCAACCCCCCATGCTGTGAAACCTGACCTTGAAATGACTATCGGGATTCTCATTTGAACTGACTTCATTACCATTTCACTTGTAAGTCTACCAGTTGTGTAAAAAATTTTATTGGCTGGAGAAATCTTTTTTACTTTCATGTAACCTGCAATTTTATCAATAGCATTATGTCTTCCAACATCCTCCATATATATTAAAGGCTTGTTTTTCATACATAAGACACAACCATGAATAGCTCCAGCTTTTAGATAAAGGCTAGGGGTTAGATTAATTTTTTTTGATAAGTCATAAATCCATGATTTTTTAATCTTGAAAGTATTTTTAAATTTAAATTTTTTCAAATTATCCATAATATCACCGAATACTGTTCCTTGAGCACAACCTGAGGTAATGGTCTTTTTTTTTAATTTTGCTTCAAAATTTGTTGATTTTTTAGTTCTTACAACAACTGTTTTTAAATCTTCATAATATTCAACAGACTCAATTTTTGTTGTTTTGGTAATCATATTTTGATTTAAAAGATAACCAAGTGCTAAATATTCTGGGAAATCGTTGATTGTCATCATTGTCACAATTTCTTGACTGTTTAAATAGAGTGTTATGGGTTTTTCTTCAATTACGTCTATCTTCTTTCGCTTTAAATACTCATCTAATCCAAAGATTTTTCTTGTTAAGGATGAATTTTCTAAGTTAGGTTTAATTTTCATGACTTTAAGTTTACTAATAATTTGATTACTATATTATTTTAATCTAAGAATTAAAATATGAATATTATTCAAAAAAATTATGCTAGATAACTTTGGAAGGAAAATTGACTATGTAAGAATTTCTGTTACTGACAGATGTGATCTTAGATGCAAATATTGTATGCCTGAGTCCAATCCTAATTTTTACAAAAAAGAAGAAATTTTAGATATTAATAAACTTAAATTAATTTCAGAGTCACTCATTGATTTAGGGATAAGAAAATTTCGTATTACTGGTGGAGAACCATTAGTGAGGAAAGATATAGTAGAATATATTGAATTCTTGTCCAAAAAACTAAGTGAAAAAGTTATCGATGAAATTTTACTAACTACAAATGGAACGCAGTTAAAAAAATATTCAAAAACTTTATCAGACCTTGGAGTCAAAAGAGTAAATGTGTCGCTTGATTCACTTATAAAAGAAAAGTTTAATTTCATTACGAATGGAGGAAATATTAAAAGTGTTTTCGATGGTATTGAAAGTGCTAAAGAAAATAAGTTGTCTATAAAGATAAATACAGTTCTTTTAAAAAATTTTAATGATGATGAATTATTGGAAATAATGAAATGGTGCAGTCATAATTCTTTTACATTATCTTTCATTGAGGTTATGCCAGTAGGAGACATGTTAAGTTCAAGAAAGTCGCAATACTTTTCTGTTAATAAAGCTAAGGAAATAATCTGTAAAGATTTTGATCTAGAACAATCTTCACTTAAATCGTCAGGTCCATCAAACTATTTCTATTGCAAGAAATTAAATTTATTTGTGGGTTTCATCTCCCCCATATCTGATCATTTTTGTGCAACTTGTAATAGATTAAGAATAACTTCAAATGGAAAAGTTTATCCATGTCTTGGTGATAACAATTCTGTAGACCTAACACCTTTTATTAGAGATAACGACATACCAAGCTTGTTAAATGCATTAAAGAAAGTCATTTTCATGAAACCAGAAAAACATTACTTTAACATTGATGAAAAAAGCTATATTCATAAACGATTTATGAATACTACAGGTGGTTAATAAATGACAAAAATTGGATTTGTTTCTTCAGAAAAACCAGATGCTATTGAATCGCTTAAAATGATGGAACAAACTTACGATTCTGTTCCGCCCGAAAAAGCAGACATTATAGTGGCACTTGGAGGTGATGGAACAATGTTAAAATCATTACATGATTTTTTACATTTGAACAAACCAATTTATGGCATGAATAAAGGTCACATTGGATTTTTGATGAATCAATTCTCCGAGAAAAATTTAAAAAAAAGATTAGACGAAGCGATTCCCTACAAGTTATCGCCTTTAAAAATCAAATGCTTTGAAAAAAATCAAAAAATTAAAGAGAGTTTAGCTTTTAACGATGTATCTCTAATAAGAAGTAGCTCAAAGATTGCAAAAATAAAAATTGAAGTAAATAATAAAACTAGGATTGAAGAATTCCTCGGTGACGGTTGTTTAATCGCAACTCCAGCTGGAAGTTCAGCTTATAATCTTTCATTGAGAGGTCCTGTAATTCCTGTAGGTGCTAAGGTTTTAGCACTTACTCCAATAAGTCCTTACAGGCCAAGAAGATGGAGAGGTGCTTTACTTACCAATGATGCAAAAATTACTTTGTACGCAATTGACTCTAAATTAAGACCTGTTAGAGCAGAAGCAGACTTCATGCAATTTGAAAATATTGACAGGCTTGAAATTGAACTTGAAAAAAAATTATTTGTAAACTTATTGTTTGATCCTGGTCATGACTTAGAAGAACGTATAATTAACGAACAATTTAATAATTCTTAAAAATGAATTTAGACCAGATCTTTTCCAAATTAATTTCTTTTCCAACAATTAGTGAAAATTCAAATAAAGAATTGGCAAATTTTATTATAGATTATTTAAATAAAATTGGATTAAAAGCCAAAAAAATTGAAGGGGAAAAAGGCAGGTTTAATGTTTTTTGTAGAATTGGACCAAAAAAAGACGGTGGAATAGCCTTTTCTGGCCATACAGACGTTGTTCCAACAGATGGACAAAAATGGACATCAAACCCTTTTAATTTAACTATGAAAAATAATAAATATTATGGTAGAGGAACTGCTGATATGAAAGGATTTATAGCAGTTGTATTGTCTTTATTAAAAAAAATAAAAATTAAAGAAATGAAGAAGCCTCTTTTTCTAATTTTCTCATATGATGAAGAAGTAGGATGTCTTGGTATTCAGAAATTAGTTCCTTTTTTGAACAAACTAGATCCTAAACCAAAATTTTGTATTGTTGGTGAACCAACTGAAATGAAACTTGTAAATCAGCACAAAGGAAAGAAAAACTTTGAAGTATCGTTTAATGGATTAGAATCTCACTCATCATTAATAAATGAGGGGGTCAATGCAATACAATATTGCTCAAAGTTTATTCAATTTCTAGAGGCTAAACAAAAATTAATTGAAAAAAATAAAGACCTAAATTTCTTTCCAAGTTTTACAACCATTAATGTAGGAAAAATTTCTGGTGGGACCGCAGTAAATATTATACCGAACAATTGTAGAATTGAATTTGAGATAAGAGATATTCCAAAATTTAAAACAGAAAAGTTTGTAAACCAAATCAAAGATTATCTATTAATTTTAGAAGGAGAGATGAAGTCATTTAACAAGAAATGCAGTATATCATTGTCTGAACAAAATAATTTCCCGCCTTTGATAACAAATCACAATTCAAATATCATATCACTTTGCTTAGAAAAATTGAGAACTAACTCCTTAAATACCGTGAGTTTCGGTACAGAAGCAGGTATTTTCAATCAGATAGGCTTTCAAACAATAGTTTGTGGTCCAGGAAGTATTAAACAAGCCCACAAACCAGATGAATACATTGAAATAGTACAGCTAAAAAAATGCGAAGATTTTCTCACTAAAGTAATAGATTACCTTTACTAAAATGCATCTAAATGATTTAGATTATGAAATTCCAAAGGAACTGATAGCTCTGCATCCTGTCAAACCTAGAGATAATTCAAAATTAGTTGTTGTAGGTAAAAATAACAGAATAATTAAGTTCAATGAAATTATAAATGAATTAAATTCATCAGATGCAATTATTATCAATAACACTAAGGTAATCCATGCTGAACTCGAAGGCGCAATTGACAATCAAAAAGTTTCAATAAATCTAAATAAAATTGAAGATAAAAAAGAAAACAAATGGAGTGCCTTTTTAAAAGCAAAAAAAAAGCTAATGACCGGAATGAAAATCAGTATTTTTAAAAAACAATTTGCTGAAATAATTAAAATACATGATTATGAAATATCTTTAAAGTTTGACCTAGCCTACAAAGAATTCTTAAAAAAAATAAAAATTTTTGGGAAACCTCCCATCCCTCCCTACATAAGAAAGAGAGGTCACAAAAAATCAGATTTTAATAATTATCAAACTATCTTTGCCAAAAATGAAGGAGCTGTAGCTGCTCCAACAGCGAGCTTTCACTTTACTAAACGTTTAATTAATAAACTAAAAACAAAAAAAGTTAAAATAATTTATATTACTTTACATGTAAATGGTGGGACTTTCATTCCCATAAGAACAGCAAATGTTTTTAAACATAAGATGCATTATGAATATGGATGTATTTCAAAAGAATCATCTGATGAAATTAATAAAGTAAAAAACAATGGTGGAAGAATAATTGCTATTGGAACAACAGTTTTAAGATTACTTGAATCATCAAAAGATAGCAAAGGTTACATTTCACCATATAAAGGTGAAACAAATATATTTATAAAACCCGGTTGGGAAATAAATTCTGTTGATGGACTTGTTACAAATTTTCATACACCAAAATCTACATTACTACTTTTAATTTTCACACTTATTGGAAAAAAAAAAACAATGAGACTTTATGATTTTGCGATCAAAAATAAACTTCGTTTTTTTTCTTATGGAGATGCATGTTTAATTTGGAATAAAAATGGCAAATTTTAAATTCTCTTTAGAAAATAAATATCAAAAGGCACGCGCAGGATCTATTGAAACTTTCCATGGAAAAATTAAAACTCCTGTCTTTATGCCTGTTGGAACTCTTGGGAGCGTAAAGGCAATTTTTCAGAGAGATTTAGAAAAACTTGGTATAGAAATTATTTTAGCAAATACATACCATTTGATGCTTCGCCCAGGAGATCGTTTAGTAAAAGAATTAGGAGGGCTTCACAAATTTATTAATTGGAATAGACCAATTTTGACAGATTCTGGGGGATATCAAGTATGGTCTTTGTCAAAATTAAGAAAAATAAATGAACATGGAATTAATTTTGTATCTCATATTGACGGAAAAAGAATTGAATTAACCCCAGAATCTGCAATTCAAATCCAAGAAAGATTAAATTCTGATATTTCAATGGTACTGGATGAATGTACTGAATATCCAGCGTCATTTTCAAGAGCTGAGGAGTCAATGGAATTGTCACTCAGATGGGCGAATAGGTGTAAAAACACTTTCACATCCAGAGAGGGTTTTGGTTTATTTGGAATTATTCAAGGAGGTATGTTTGAAACTCTAAGAAAGAAATGCTCTGAAAAATTAAGTAAAATTGGATTTGATGGTTTTGCCCTGGGGGGACTTTCAGTTGGCGAGTCTCATGAAGAGATGATCAAAACAATTGATTTTTCTTTAGAAAATATCGATGAAGATAAACCTAGATATTTGATGGGTGTTGGCAGACCAATTGACATATTTTCAGCTGTAGAAAGAGGAATTGATATGTTTGATTGTGTCTTACCTACGAGATTTGGGAGGAATGGGAGGGCTTTTACAAGTAAAGGTGAAATAAACTTGAGAAATGCAATATATCTTAAAGACGACTCTCCTCTTGATGAAGGATTGGATTTATATGTTTCTCAAAATTTTTCGAAATCTTACATTCATCACTTAGTTAAAAATAATGAAATTTTAGCATGTATGATTTTAAGTTTACATAATATTGCTTTTTACAAAAAAATGATGTGTGATATACGAGAGTCTATAATTAATAAAAAATTTTATGAACTAAAAAAAAGATATTCTGAAAATCATGAAAAATACAAAAGAACCTAGGTATCTTGGATCCAAGTCTAAGATTCAAAATTCACCAGATAATTTTATTTTGGATACGGTGAAGAACCCTCACCCAGATGAAGATTATTGTGTAAGATTTACTGCACCAGAATTTACAAGTATTTGTCCAATTACTTCTCAGCCTGATTTTGGTAATTTTATAGTTGATTATGTACCTAATAAAAAAATTATGGAAAGTAAATCTTTCAAACTCTTTTTGTTCACATTCAGAAATTACGGAGGTTTCCACGAAGATTGTACTATTAAAGTAGCCAAAAAAATTATAAAATATATATCTCCAAAATGGATAAGGGTTGCAAGTTACTGGAATCCCAGAGGGGGTATACCTATCGATGTTGTTTTTCAAAGAGGAAAAAGGCCAAAGAACGTTTATGTGGAAGAACTAGATATTCCAAATTATTCAGGAAGGTAATTTAATCTCCCTGGAAGATACATCCTCCAATTCTTGGTCTATTGATTTCAACACTATCTAGATTGTGAATTTTCTTTTTTAATTTTTTCCAAAGCCATTTTGCTATATTTTCACTAGTTGGTTTTTCAAGACCCTTAACTTCATTTAATATTGAATGGTCAAGTTTTGATAACTCAGGATTCACAATAGAATCAAGTTTTTCTAAATCCATAACCCAATTATTTTTTGGATCTAATTCACCTTTCAATTTTATAATAATCTCATAACTATGCCCATGAACTTTCTTATATTTGTGATTTTTTTTGAATTTAGGCATATAATGTGCTGCATCAAAATAATATTTTTTGAAGATTATCATTTTACTGAATTCCGATTGCTTTATGAAATTGAAAACTAGGTATCCACTTCTTATTTAATTTGCAATAGTCAATAGTTTTATTAAGATTAAGTTTCATTAAGCTATCATCTTTTGGTTGTAAAAAAAAAAATTTAAAATCTAAATTGACTATTTCTTTTAAATTAAATTTATCTTGGGGATATATTATTTTTAATTCGTCGCCTTTTTTTTGATTCCAGTGGGCTGGATCCTTTGGGCTGACACAAATCCAGTCAAAGTCAAGGTCTGTTTTAATTGATCCGTTTGTTTCTACAGCAACTGTAAAATTCTTTTTCTTCAAAAAATCTAACAATTTTTTATCAACTTGTAATAGGGGTTCCCCACCAGTTAGAATTACGTTTTTTTTTTTTAGTGAAAAAGACAAATCCCAAACTCTTTCTACGACTTCAATTAACTCTTTTAGATTGTAGTTACCTCCATTTTTACCATTAACACCAACAAAATCAGTATCACAAAAATTACATTTTGCTTCTAACCTGTCTTCGACCCTTCCATTCCAGAAATTACAACCAGAAAATCTTATAAATACGCTTTCTTTTCCAGTATTAAAACCTTCTCCTTGGATTGATCTGAAAATTTCTTTTACTTTATACATTAATTAAATTCTGGCTGGATCTCTTAAACCAGCCTCCTCAAACCCTTGTTTTCTTAATAAACATGAATCACAAACTCCACAGTTTTTTTTTAATTTTGGACTATAACAACTCGACGTCATGGAAAAATCAACGCCATTTTTATGACCCAGTTTAATAATGTCTTTTTTGGACAAGTTTATTAAAGGAGTATTTATCTTAAATTTACTCCCTTCTAAACCCTTCTTGGTAGATTTATTAATAAGTTTTTCAAAATTATCTATAAAATTCTTTCTGCAATCAGGATATCCTGAGTAATCTATTGCATTTACTCCTATAAAGATATTATCAATATCGTGACATTCAGCGTATCCTGTGGCAAAAGAGAGAAATACAATATTTCTACTTGGAACGTATGTAACAGGAATATCTTTGGACATTGAATGAGAATCTCTGTTTTTAGGAACCTTAATTTCATCTGTTAATGCTGAGCCTCCGTAGAATTCCATCTTAAAGACTTCGTGAGATATACAATTAAAAAATGTTGCTTGAAATTTTGCATACTCTAATTCAACTTTATGTCTTTGGCCATAATCAAAGGAAATGGCATATATATCATAACCTTTATCTTGGCACACTGATAAAACAACTGAGGAGTCTAAGCCCCCACTTAAAAGAACTAAAGCTTTATTTGATTTTTTAGACATTTAATAATTATAATATTTAACAAAATAAAAAAATGAAGAATTTAAAAAAAAATATACAAAAAGAAATTATTAAACTCGGTTTTGATTCCATTGGTTATTCAGAACCATATGTTGATGAAAAGACAAAGCAAAGATATAAAAATTTTCTAAATAAAAATTATCATGGAGATATGAAATGGTTAGAAAGGCATTTTGAAAAAAAAACAAATCCAAAAAAAATTTGGGATAAAGTAGAAACTATTATTGTTTTGGGACAAAATTATGGTCCTAAAGAGAATCCGTTGTTATTAAACAAAGACAAAAATCATGGAAATATTAGTATTTATGCTCAAGATGAAGACTATCATTCCGTAATTAAAAATAAATTACAAAAGTTACAAGATTGGTTTAAAGATAAATATAATCTTGAAACAAAAATTTTCGTTGACACTTCACCTATAATGGAAAAATATTTTGCTGAAAAGGCTGGTTTAGGTTGGCAGGGTAAACATACTAACATTGTTTCAAAAAGTTTTGGATCTTGGTTATTTCTAGCAGAAATATTTCTCCCTATAAAAATAAATGAAAAAGAAAATATGATTAATGGATGTGGATCATGTGTAAAATGTTTAGAAATATGTCCCACAAACGCAATTTTAAGCAATTATAAAATTGACTCTAAAAGATGTATTTCATATTTAACGATTGAAAATAAAGGTCCAATTCCAATAAGTTTACGAAAGTTGATTGGAAACAAAATATATGGTTGTGACGATTGTTTATCTATCTGTCCTTGGAATAAGTTTGCCACTGAAACAGATGAGAAAAAACTTATATCGAATGACAAAAATGATTTATTATTTTTCTTAAGATTTAGAGAAGAACACTTTAAAACGTACTTTCATAATTCTTCTGTAAAAAGAATAGGTTGGAACAGATTTCTAAGAAACGTAATTATTGCTTCTGGAAATAGCAAAAATAAAAAATTAATAAAATACATTCTCAATCATATTAATAATAAAAGTAGTTTGGTAAGGGGTGCTTGTGTTTGGTCGTTGTTTCAGTTAATGGAGGAGAAAAGTAAAGAAAAACTGAAAAGTGAATTGATAAAAAAAGAAAAAAATAATTATGTTTTATACGAATTAAAGATGCTCAGTTAATTTTTTTAAACCTATTAACAAATTATCAATAATGCCTTCATCCGAGGAAGAGTGTCCTGCTGTGTTTACAAACTTTATTTCAGAAGATTTCCAATTTTCATGAAGTTTATAAGCATTTACTGGCGGACATATAAGATCATATCTTCCTTGAACGATAAACGAGGGTAAATTTTTAATTTTCGAAATTTTTTTAACAATTTCATTATCTTCCATAAAAAAATTATTTTTTATGTAATGTAATTCCATGAATGGCGAATTTGGAAGACCTTCTCTCTTGAGTAATTGTTCTTCAGATTCAAAAAAATAATTTTTAGGATTTAATTGAGATAAAATTCTTTCATAGTCATGCCAAATCCATGAATGGACCTTAGAATTTTCTTTTAAAATTTTTTTGTAATATGAATCAATTATTTCTTTACCGTTCGAATACCTTTCAAATGTTTTATACAAGTTTGGAGCAAAATTTTTAGGACCATCAATGAATGCCCAATTTATCTCATTAATTGTTCCAAGAAAAACTGACCTTAAAAGAACACCAATTAAATTTTTGGGAAACTTTAGGGCATATTTTATTGCTAACGTAGCACCCCATGACCCACCAACAATTAGGAATTTTTTTATTTTGTAAAAATCTCTTATTTTTTCAATATCTTCAACTAAATTTTCAGTATTATTTCCTTTTAAAGATCTGTAAGGGATGCTCTTACCGCATCCTCTTTGGTCAAAAATAATTGATCGAAATATCTTTGGGTTAAAAAGTGAGTGATGTTCACTACGACATTGCCCCCCGGGTCCACCATGCACAAAAATAACTGGAATACCGTCTTTTTTTCCGCTGGCTTCAGTATAAATTTTATTGTCATCTCCAACATCTATGTTATACATTTCAGGTAGAGAACGATGAATAAATAATTTTTTAATCATGAGTATAATATAATGGAAAGATTTGAAACATTTAATGAGCTAATACTAGCATTACTTTTATGGATCACAACCCATACTGATTACAAAGAACCAAAAATATTCCCAAAAATTCAGTTTATTGAACAAAAAGTATTAGCAGAAATGGCGTGTGGGAGGGAATGTGAAATATTAGCATTAACACCAAATAACCCTAAATATACAATTTTTTTAGCTGATACACTTTCCCCAATGGATGATATTTGTCACAGAGGAATTTTACTTCACGAGCTGATTCACATATTACAAGAAGATCAAGAAATATTTGTAAACTATGAAGACAGAACAAAAAAACATTTGAGAGAGATGGATGCGCTGGTTAACCATAATGTTTTTTTAAGTCAGTTTGGTAAAAAAATTCTTTACAGTAATGGATTCGCGGCGAAATTTAAAAGTGAAGCTAAACAGAATCTTTATTGCTGATTTAGTATTGAAACCATATCATCCTTATCTATGTATCCAAAAAAGATCTCATCTGAAATTATGAATGCAGGTGTTCCTCTTAAGCCAAGATTTCTTGCTAAATCAATATCATTTTTAAGCTTTTGATTAATTTCATCATCATTAATTTTGTTCTCTAAGTAATTTTTATCAATATTTAATTCCTTTAATATTGAGATCAAAATATCATCATTAATCTTGCCTTTGTTTGTCAAAATCAAATTGTGAAATTTTACAAATTTTTTTTTATCAATTTCTGAAATTATTAATGCATACTTGGCTAGCTTAATAGAATTTTCTGAAAGTATGGGATAATTTTTGTAAATAACTTTTATATTTTTATCCTCGCTAATTATTTTTTTTAAGTCTTGGTGAGCTCTTCTACAATATGAGCAATTATAGTCAAAGAACTCTACAATAATCTTATTAGACAGTTTATTTCCTTCAAAAAGACTTTCAGAATTGTAAATCTGCTTACTCAATGTATTAATCTTATTTTTATTCTCTAGTTTTTTTTCATTTTCTTTTTTTACTTCAAACTTTTGAAGAGATTCAATTATTACTTCTGGATTTTTCAAAATAAAATCCTTAATTTTTCCTTCTAAATCATCTCCCCTTACGTTAAGACCGCTCAATAAAATTGAAAAGGAAAATGCTATAAGTGTAAAGTTATGTAATTTCATCTTTCTTATTGGTGCGAGCGGTGGGACTTGAACCCACAAGGGTGTTACCACCCGCAGGATTTTAAGTCCTGTCTGTTTACCAATTTCAGCACGCTCGCAAGTATCAAAAAAAGGTTATAAAAAATAAAATTTAACTGCATACAAATTTCTATAGGTATATTACCAATGCTCATTTTACTCTTTATTCCTAGTCATTATATTAATATTTAATACTTTATATCATAATGAATTTTGAATTAAACAAGAAACATATACACTTTCATTTTAAAATAAACGAGTATTGAAAATACTTAAATTTATCGTGATTTTATAATTTGATGATGATGCTCAAATATTTCTGTATTCAATGAGTAAATAGATAATATTTGTGATTTAGGATTTTGTAATTGAAAAAATAGGTTTTCTTTCGATTCAATTGAACATATTAAAATGATTGACTAAGTATTAATAAACGCTGCATTTAGTTCGCCCATTCCTTAGTAAATAATAATACAATAGATATTATTTTTCTATTTTCTTAGAAACAAATTAATTTCTGAAAGGGACATTTAATAATATAAGATTTTTAATATTTAAAAAAAATTACTTAAAAATTTTTTTTACCTCCTCTTTTATTATTTCTTTTGTTATTTTTTCCGCATTAACCTCGATCCATTGCGCTAAAAACTTACTTGTTTCGTTTGTTTTATTATTTGATAAATTATTATTAGAAGGATTTTTTTTTTTTTTTTCATTAACAACGTTCTTGACCTTATTTAAAATTTCAGAGTTACTTTTCCTCATGCATTTCTCCAGTTTTAATTTTTTTATCTACTGCTAATATTAATCTGTCAATATTAGTTTTTGATTTAGTAGTATTTTGAAAATCAATTTTCTTTTTTATTTCTTTTTTTAAATCATTGTATACGATTTTTTTTTGAAGTTCATGTATTTCCATCATATTTTCACCCATTTCATTGCTTAAATTTGAAGCTACCAATTCTGTTTTTTTTACGTAGACTTTAACATCTATTAATTCCTGAAGGTATAAATCTTTGAGTGCTAAAAGTTTTTGCTCAGCTGCTTCAAGTATTATTTTCTTATCGTCATCAAATACTTCTAATTTTTTTTCAGCATCAAATAATTTAGCAGAGCTTTTTGTCTTCTTTAATGCTAGAAGGAAGATCAAAAAAATAAAGACGAAGGCGTATGGTATTATTTCATTTGGTATAACAGACATTTACTTACAGTATATCAACATATTTCTTAAATATAACAGTTACCCTTTTTTTTTACTTATCAAATGTTTTTATTTTTTGACTTAAAATTTTTAACATTCTAGAATATAAGGTTAGAAGATATGAGTAAAAATAAATCAATAAATGAACTGCTAAGCTCGATAGTCAGTTTAATTAATGAGGCAAAAAATGAATATGAATTAGTTATAAACAAAGATTTACCAAAAAACATTTATCCAGAAATAGAAAAAATTCAAACAGAAGATACTATAAAAGTAGATAAAAATTCAAATACTAATTCTCAGTTACAAATTAATTCATCCGAAGAAAAGCAATTCAAAAGTTTTCATAGCTGGCAACATATTAATTTTAAAAAAACAATTAAAAGATCTAATTTGAAAAGTTTTTCAAATAATTTGTCTAACCCAAACAATGAAACGATAGAAGTTGAATTTCGTTTACTTTTAGATTCTTGGTTAAAGCGAAATTTAAATAAATTAATTGAACTAGAAATTTCAAATTACATCAAAAATAGACAAAACTAAAAAATCTCAGGATTACCATTTATAGATTCTATATAATTGTAAATTTCGTTGCTAGCTTTTGATACTTCTAAATCTTTCTCTCCTTTGATAACAAGAGAAACACCAAATGAATTTTTTTTAAAATAGGGGTAACTTCCAATTTCTAATGTATTAAATTTGTTTTGTATTTTTTCAATATATTCGCCAATAATCCCCTCTGATAGAGTTGTTGAGATTGTTTTTTTATAATACCTCAGCCCTTCGTCAAATGATTTTACTTTTTCTTTAAACATTACTTGCATAATTTTTGGTACTCCTGGAAATACAAAAATATTTTGTATCGAAAATCCTGGAGCAACACTAACCGGATTATCTATTAAAGTTGAATTTTCTGGCATATAAGCCATTTTTAATCGTGCCTTTGTCAATACGTCATCGGCGTAATGTTTTTCAAGACGCCTTTTAGCTTCAGTATTTAAAATCAATTTTTTTCCAAGAGCACAAGCCACAGAGTCTGAAGTAATATCATCATGTGTTGGACCAATACCACCTGACGTGAACACAAAACTATACTTTTTTCTAAAATTATTTAATTTTTCTATTATTCTTGATTTATCATCTTTTATAATCACTATTTCCTCACACGATACTCCGATACGAAATAATTCTTTACACATAAAATTTGAATTTTTTTCGAGAGTTTTTCCAGATAAAATCTCATTACCTATTATTATTATACCTGAAGTTTTTCTTTGTTTTTTCATAAAATATTTCTGTAAGTTTTTAAATTTTTATTATAAATTGATCTTTTAATGAATAACAATATTAAATTACATACCAAAGATGAATTCGAGTTTATGCGAAAAGCTGGACAACTTGCGGCTGAATGCCTTGACTACATTACTGATTTCATTGAACCTGGTATTTCCACTTCTAAACTTAACGATATTTGTCACGAGTATCAAGTGAGTAGAGGGGCAAAGCCTGCTCCATTGAATTACAAGGGGTTTCCTAAGTCTGTTTGTACGTCTGTTAATCACGTAGTATGTCACGGGATACCAGGAGATAAAGTTTTGCAAGATGGTGATATTATAAATATAGATGTCACACCAGTTTTGAATGGATGGCATGGAGATACAAGTAGAATGTTTTATGTAGGTAAAGTTAAACTGAAAGCTATTAAACTTGTTGAAACTACTTATGAAGCAATGATGAAAGGTATTGAAAAAATTAAACCTGGAAACACATTTGGAGATATTGGAAATGCAATTCAGGTATATGCTGAAAAAAAAAACTATTCAATAGTTAGAGATTTTTGTGGTCATGGTTTAGGTCAAGTTTTTCATGATCACCCCAGTGTTCTTCATTTTGGAAAACCCGGAGAAGGAGAATTGTTGCAAGAAGGAATGTTTTTTACTGTAGAGCCAATGATTAATATTGGAGATTATAAAGTAAAAGTTCTTTCAGATGGGTGGACAGCAGTTACATCTGATAAATCATTATCTGCACAATTCGAGCATACAGTAGGTGTAACAAAAACAGGATATGAAATATTTACTCTTTCAAAGAAAAACTTCAAATTTCCTCCATATACAAAAAATGATTCCAAGATATAAAAGAAAAGAAATCTCAAAAATTTGGGAACCAGAAAATAAATTTAATATTTGGCTAAACATTGAATTGCTAATTTGTGAAGCACTTTCCAATAGAGGTGATATTCCTAAAGATTCTTTCAAAACTATAAAAAAGAATGCACGTTTTGATATTGATAGAATTGATGTTATAGAAAAAGATGTAAAACACGATGTAATAGCTTTTTTAACAAACATTGGAGAAAACATTGGACATGACTCTAGGTTTGTTCACATGGGCGTAACATCTTCTGATATTATAGATACGGCTTTTTCAATTCAATTAAAGCAGTCATGCTCTATTTTGAAAAGAGAGTTAAAAAGGTTATTAAACAATCTCAAAGTTAAATCTCTAAATTTCAAAAATACAGCTTGCATAGGAAGAAGCCACGGCATTTTTGCAGAACCAACAACCTTTGGATTAAAAATGCTAGGTAAATATTGTGAATTTGAAAGACATTATAAAAGACTTTGTGATGCTGAAAAACAAATTTCCATTTGCAGTATTTCAGGTGCCGTTGGAACTTATGCTAATATTGACCCTTCTATTGAAAGTTTTGTAGCAAAAAAACTTAGACTTAAGACTGAGGATGTTTCAACACAGATCATTCCTAGAGATAGACATGCATTCTTTTTTACAACTTTAGCAATGATTGCTTCTTCAATTGAAAATTTAGCAATTGAATTTAGACATCTTCACAGAAGTGAGGTGAGGGAAGTTGAGGAATATTTTTCTAAAGATCAAAAGGGCTCTTCTGCAATGCCCCATAAAAAAAATCCAGTTTTAAGTGAAAACCTTACTGGCATTGCAAGAGTCATTAGGTCAAGTTGTATTCCTTTCATGGAGAACATTTCACTCTGGCATGAAAGAGATATCTCTCACTCGTCAGTTGAGAGAACACTCGGACCTGATACAATCATATTATGTGATTTTGCACTAAGTAGAATGAATAATATTGTAGAAAATTTAGTAGTTGATAAAAAAATGATGATCTACAACCTTGAAAAAACTAATGGACTTTTTAACTCACAAAGAGTTATGCTGAAGCTAATTGAAAAAAATATTTCAAGAGAATCAGCTTATAAAATTGTTCAAAAGATAGCTTTAAAAGCATGGAAAGAAAATAAAAGTTTTAAAAAATTATTAGAAAAAAATAATGAAGTTAAATCTTTATTGAATATTAGAGAGATTAATGAATTGTTTGATTTGAAATATTTTTTAAAAAATATTAATGCTATTTACAAAAAAGTTCTTGGATGAAAAATAGAAAAAAAATATACGAAGGAAAAGCTAAAATACTTTATCAAGGTCCAGAACCAAATACATTGATTCAATATTTCAAAGATGATGCAACTGCTTTCAATAACAAAAAGAAAGATCAGATTCCAGGAAAAGGTGTATTAAATAACTTCATTTCGGAGTTGATAATGACAAGATTAAAAGACGTTAACATTTCAAATCACTTAATAAAAAGAATGAATATGAGAGAACAACTTATCAAGAAATTGGATATAATACCAATTGAGGTAGTTGTTAGAAACATTGCAACAGGATCATTAGTTCAAAGATTGGGTATAAAAGAGGGAAAAGTATTAAATAGACCTATAATTGAGTTTTACTTAAAAAATGATAAATTAAATGATCCGATTATAAATGAAGAACACATAATAGTTTTTGAATGGGCTACACCAAACGAACTTGAGGAAATTATTTCTTTAAGTTCACGAATTAATGATTTCTTAACAGGTTACTTTTTTTCTCTAAATATAAGGCTTGTAGACTTTAAGCTTGAATTCGGACGATATTGGGATAATGAAGAAGCTTCAATTATAGTTGCTGATGAAATAAGTCCAGATAACTGTAGATTATGGGATGTAAAAACTAACAAAAAACTGGACAAGGACAGATTTAGGCAGGATTTAGGTGAAGTGGGGAAAGCATATAAAGAAGTAGCATACAGATTAGGAGTTTTATCGGAAAATGAATTTAAGAAAGTTATTAAAAATGATCTATAGAGTTTATATAAATTTTAAAAAAGGTATTTTGGATCCTGAAGCAGAGGCAATTAAAAGAACAATTGATAGTATGGGTTATAAAACTATTAAAAATATTTCAAAAGGGAAATTTTTTGATATTGAAATTTCTTCATCAAAAAACACATTTGGAGATTTAGAAAAAATTAGCTCAGATCTGCTATCAAATCCTATTATTGAAAATTTTAAAATTATAAAGAAATAACTTGTGCCAAAAAAAGTTGTTTCAATTGTCGTTTTCCCAGGTTCAAATTGCGATAGAGACTTAGATATTGCAGTTCGAAAATATATGAATGTCAACACAGAGTTAGTTTGGCACAACGAAACAAGCATTAAAAATCAAGAAATGATTTTTATCCCTGGTGGTTTTTCATTTGGAGATTATCTAAGATCAGGAGCACTTGCTACAAAATCTCCTGCAATGAAAGAGGTTATTAGACTATCTAAAAAAGGAATTCCTATAATTGGTATTTGCAATGGATTTCAAATTTTAACAGAGTGTAAATTACTTGATGGAGCTCTAATTGATAATTACAAACGCCTTTTTGTCTGCAAAGAAAATTTTGTAAAAATTGAAAATAAAAATACTCCATTCACTGAAAATATTAGTAAAAATGTTGTTCAATTTCCTATAGCCCATGCTCAAGGAAGGTTTTATACATCAGAAGACAATCTCAAAAGGCTTGAAGATAACAACCAAATTGTTTTTAAATATTCTTCAAGAGATGGTAAAATCAACAAATCTCAAAATCCAAATGGCTCAATGAATAATATTGCAGGAATAATAAACAAAGAAAAAAATATTCTTGGTCTCATGCCTCATCCAGAAAGAGCTGTGAATTTTTCAGAAGACAACGACGGTATTTCTTTCTTTAGAGGATTGCAATATTTGTTATGACAAAAATTAACAAAAGTATAATTTCAGAACATGGAATATCTGAAGATGAATTCAAATTAATAAAAGAAATCCTTCAAAGAGAGCCCAATCTTCTTGAGTTAGGTATTTTCTCAGTGATGTGGAGTGAGCACTGTTCTTATAAGTCTACAAAAAAGTGGCTAAAAACTTTACCCACATCAGGAGAAAAAGTAATTTGTGGTCCCGGAGAAAATGCTGGCATAATTGATATTGGTGATAATGATGCAATAGTATTTAAGATGGAAAGTCATAACCATCCTTCTTTTATTGAGCCGTACCAAGGAGCAGCTACCGGTGTTGGTGGGATTATGCGAGATGTTTTTACAATGGGCGCAAGACCAATTGCAAATCTAAATTCTCTAAGATTTGGCTCACCGAAACATCCCAAGACAAAACAACTTTTATCAGGTGTAGTAAAAGGTATTGGAGATTACGGGAATTGCGTTGGAATTCCAACCGTAGGAGGAGAATGTCACTTTCATGAGTCTTACAATAATAATATTTTAGTGAATGCAATGTGTATTGGATTGGTTAAAAAAAATAAAATATTTTATTCCATTGCAAAAGGTTCAGGGAATCCAATCATTTACGTAGGGGCAAAGACTGGAAGAGATGGAATACATGGTGCAACAATGGCATCAGCAGAGTTCGATGATCATTCAGAAGATAGCAGACCACAAGTCCAAGTTGGAGATCCATTTATGGAAAAACTTCTATTAGAGTCTTGTCAAGAGTTAATGAAAGAAGATGCAATAATAGCAATTCAAGACATGGGAGCCGCAGGTTTGACATCTTCGTCATTTGAAATGGCTTCGAAAGGTTCATGTGGAGTGAAATTATTTTTAGATAAGGTGCCGTGTAGAGAAGATAAAATGACACCCTATGAAATGATGCTGTCTGAAACTCAAGAAAGAA
>CABZMK010000006.1 GCA_902526865.1 uncultured Alphaproteobacteria bacterium | reverse complement strand
AAAAATATTGTTATTTTTTGAAATTTTATGTACAAGTCAAGATTACTATTTTAAGGAAAAGTATAAAGTGGCAGTTCCAAAAAGAAAAACAACTCCATCCAGAAAAGGCAAGAGAAGATCTCATCATTCTCAATTGGCAGTTAACGCAGTTGAATGTCCAAACTGTGGTGAATTCAAGCTTGCTCATCATGTTTGTAATTCTTGCGGGTATTACGACGGAAAAGAAATCATTGATAAAACTGAATCTAGTGAAGATACTGATTTAGACACTGAAAAGTAGAACAAGGGTTTGTTTTGAAAGAAATAGTATTGGCCATTGACGTTATGGGGGGAGATTACGGCCCAAAAGCAACTGTAGAAGGCGTTAAAATGGCATCCAAAATCTATCCAAACGTAAAGTTTAAGTTATTTGGGGACCAAAATATATCTGAACCAGAATTAAAAAAATCTGGTCTTATCAATACCGAATTCTTTCATACAGAAGAAAGTATAAAATCAGATGATGAACCAGTAACAGCATTGAGGAAACTAAAAAAGTCAAGTATGAGACTTGGCATCAATAATTTATCGAATAGTGAATCACACGGTTTTGTCTCAGCTGGAAACACAGGAGCTCTCATGGCTATATCAAAGTTTGTATTGAAGACTCTAAATGGAATAAACCGCCCTGCAATAGCTGGTTTGATGCCTACTATGAAAGGTCAAACAGTGATATTAGACCTAGGTGCCAACGTTGATTGTTCAAACGATAATTTAGTACAGTTTGCATTAATGGGTGACATATTTTCACAAGCAGTTCTTGGAATACAGAAACCTAAAATAGGATTATTAAATGTAGGTTCTGAACTTATAAAAGGTAATGAGATGGTTAAACAAACGCACTCAGATCTTAAAAAAATTGAAAAAAAAATAAATTTTCATGGTTTTGTCGAAGGTAACGATATTAACAAAGGTATTGTAGACGTTGTAGTTACAGACGGATTTTCTGGAAATATAGCTCTAAAAACCGCTGAAGGTGTAGCAGAACTAATTTTTACATTCTTAAAAAATTCATACAAAAGCTCATTTATTTCAAAGATTGGATACATTCTTTCAAAACCAGCTTTAAACAGATTCAAGACGAGAATTGATCCGCGCAAATATAATGGTGCAGTTTTATTGGGTTTAAATGGAATAGTAGTAAAGAGTCACGGTGGCACAGATGCTTTTGGTTTTTGTAACGCTATAGGAGTTGCGGTTTCACTAATTGAAAATTCGTATATTCATCAAATTGAAAAAAAGTTAGAATTATACAAATAAAATGTTACCTCGTTCAAAAATTCTAGGTCATGGTTATTTTTTACCTTCAAAAGTTTTGAAAAATGAAGATCTCCTTGCATTTGTTGATACTTCGGATGAATGGATTTTCACTAGGACTGGAATAAAACAAAGGCATATAGTTTTAAAAGATGAATTAACTTCAGACTTAGCTGTGATGGCATCAAAAAATGCTTTAAAATCTGCTAATTTAAAAAGTGAAGATATTGATTGTATTATCCTTGCAACCACTACACCAGATGAAACATTTCCATCGACTGCTACAAAAGTTCAAAAACAATTAGGTATGAAAAACATTCCTGCATTTGACGTTCAGGCAGTCTGTTCAGGTTTTATCTATTCTCTTGAAATTGCAGATTCACTAATAAAGTGTAATAAAGCAAAAAACATTCTTATTATTGGAGCTGAAACATTATCTAAAATTGTTGATTGGAGTGACAGAAGAACTTGCGTGCTATTTGGGGATGGAGCTGGTGCAATTATATTAGGACAATCTGATTGTAAATCTGGAGTACTTTCTACAAAACTTTTCTCAGACGGTTCATGGCACGATAGTCTCTTTAGTGATGGGGGTCCCTCTAAGAATCAAATGGTTGGAAAAATTCGAATGAATGGACAAGATATCTTCAAGCAAGCAGTTAACAAATTATCTGAGGCAACGCTTGAAGCTTTGAGTGAATGCAACTTGAATATTGATGACATTAATTGGTTTATACCTCATCAAGCAAATCAAAGAATAATTTCAAGTACAGCCAAGAAACTGGGTATTAGCGACCAAAAAACCATAAGCACCGTTAGACTTCACGCTAATACATCTGCAGCTTCAATACCCTTAGCATTGTCTAGTTCAATCGAAAATAATAAAATTAAGAATAATGATGTTCTAGCTTTATGTGCAATTGGTGGAGGATTGACATGGGGTAGTTGTATTTTGAGATTATGATATATATAATTTGTTAATGTCCAAGAAAGTTTTGACAAAAGCAAAGGTTGTGAGTCACTTAAATGAAAATATTGGATTGTCAAAGAGAGAGTGTAAGTTTTTTTTTGAGTCATTCGTCAATATTATCTCTTCACAATTAATTAAACAAAAAGATGTAAAAATAGTTAATTTTGGAATTTTCAAAATTAAAAATAAAAAAGCAAGAATCGGAAGAAACCCGAAAACAAAAGAAGAAGTAATGATTTCTGAGAGAAACGTCATAAAGTTTAAACCTTCTAATTTTCTTATAAATTTAATAAATGTAAATACAGGTAAAAGTGACACAAAATAAAGCTTTAAAAAAAATTGGACTTATAGCTAAAGAATTGAAATTACCAATTTATGTTATACGACTTTGGGAAAAGAAAATTAATATTTTAAAGCCTATAAGGAAACCCAGAGGAACGAGATACTACTCCAGCACTCAAACAGAAATATTAAAAGAAGTTAAATATCTTTTGCAAAAAAAAAAATATTCAATTGAAGGAGTAAATCTTCATTTTAAAGAAAAGAAGCAATTTAATTATCCATCTGAAAAGAGAATTATGATTAAAGAAATAGAGGATTTGATTTTTGAGATTAGGAATGCCATATCTAACGGGGCGTAGCGCAGTCTGGTTTAGCGCGTCCGTCTGGGGGGCGGGAGGTCGCTGGTTCAAATCCAGTCGCCCCGACCATAAAATATGAATTTAAATATAAATATTTTTTACACAACTTGTGGATCAGCCAAGCAATCTAAAAAGCTTGCTAAAGCAATGCTAAGTGACAAATTGATTGTATGCGTAAATGTTGTTAAAAACGTTGAAAGTTATTACAGAGATAGTGGATCCTTAAAAAAATCAAATGAATCAATTCTTCTAATTAAAACATTTCATACCAAAAAAAAAATCGAAGATTTAATAAAAAAAAATCATCCTTATGACATTCCTTTTCTTGTTCGATTGGAAACTAAAAAAGTGAACAGTGAGTATATTTTATGGGCTCGTAAAAACACATAAATATAAGTTTTGCTGTTGACACCAGATAATTTTAAGTTATTTTGCATATGGTATGTTGACCTATAGTTTAAAAAAAAAAGATATAAAAAAAAAATGGTATCTCATAGATGCTGACGGTTTAGTTCTTGGTAGATTGGCTGCAAAAATAGCTTCAATCTTAAGAGGAAAACATAAAACAATTTTTACACCACACTTAGATTGTGGCGATAACGTTATTGTTATAAATGCGAAAAAAGTTATGATGACTGGTAATAAAACGAAAGAAAAAAAATATTATAAACACACTGGGTATCCAGGGGGTCTCAAAGAGCTGTATTTTAAAGACATAATTAAAGGTGCAAAACCTGAATCAATAATAAAAAAAGCTGTTGAAAGAATGATGAATTCCAATGCGCTTTCAAAGAAACAACTATCCAATTTAAGAATTTTCAAAGATGAACAACATAATTTAGAGGCCCAAAAACCAGAAATATTTGACTTTGGCACGTTAAATAGAAAAAATAGAGTGAATTCGTGAACGAAAAAGTTTTGAAAGAAAGTACAGTCGAAACTGAGGATATTGCTGAGTCAACCCTTCCAAAACTTGATAAGCTAGGAAGAGCATACGCCACTGGCAGAAGAAAAACCTCAGTATCGAGAGTGTGGATTAAATTTGGAAGCAAAAAAATTTCAGTAAATGGAAAGCCAAGTAAAGACTATTTTAAAAGAAAAATCTATAGCACAATTCTTGAAGAGCCACTCTTCAAAACTGACAATCTTGATAAACTAGAAATTTTTGCGACAGTTTCAGGAGGTGGGTTGTCTGGACAAGCTGGAGCTTTAAGACATGGTATTAGTAGAGCTCTTGTTAACTTTGACCCCTCTTTAAGAAAAAAATTAAAAAAAGCTGGATTTTTAACTCGTGATGCCAGAAAAGTCGAAAGAAAAAAATTTGGTAAACATAAAGCTAGAAGAAGTCCACAATTTTCAAAAAGATAAGATATGTCTTTAAATGTATGTGTCTTTGGTGTATCCGGTTATACGGGTTCAAAACTTCTTTACTATTTAGATAAACATAAGCAAATCAAAATACACGGAGTTTTTGGAAATTTAACAGCTGGTAAAAAATTAGAAGATTTATTTAAAAATTTAAATAAATCTAACAAAATCAAAATTTCGAAATATGAAGACTTTGATTTTAGTAAAACAGATTTAATTTTTAGCTGTTTGCCAAATGGTAAATTACAAAAAGAAATAATAAAAAATCTTGATCCTAAAATCTCTATTATAGATCTTTCTGGTGATTTTAGGCTCAAATCTGTATCAGAATACCAAAAATTTTATAATATGACTCATAGGTCTTATTCATTGAAAGAAAAATTTTGCTACGGCTTGTCTGAAGTTTATAGAAGTAAAATAAACAAAAGTAAATTTATTTCAAATCCAGGATGTTATCCAACCTCTATTCTGATTCCTCTAATTCCTTTAATAAAAGAAAAAAAATTAAGAATTCAAGATATCATCATTGATTCAAAATCAGGTATAAGTGGGGCAGGTAAGCAACCCAGAATCGAGAACCTTTTCTCTGAAATAAGTGGTAATTTTTTTTCTTATGGTATTAAAAGTCACAAACATTATCCAGAGATTGACCAAGAAATCAGACTTATAAATAGAAAAGTATCTTTTACCTTTGTGCCTCATGTTTTACCAATAATTTCGGGAATACAGTCTACGATTTATTTAGAAAAAAAGTTTGATGAAAAAGAGTATTACAAAACTATAAAAAATTTCTATGTTGACGAACCTTTTATTAAAATTTATTCAGGTAATAAAATTCCTCAGGTTAAAGAAGTCCAAAATACAAATAATCTTGCAGTAAATTTGTTTTCTGATTATTCAAAAAGAAAAATAGTAATTGTTAGCTGTATTGATAATCTAGTAAAAGGAGCTGCAGGACAAGCAATACAAAACATGAATATTATGTTCGATTTTGAGGAAACGGAGTCTTTAATTTAGTGAAAAAAATTTTAAAATATAAAGATAAGTTTCCAAGAATTAAAGATTCAGTATTTCTAGCAGATGGTGTTATGATAATTGGGGACGTCAATATCGAAGATCAATCGAATATTTGGTATAATACAGTAATAAGAGCAGACGTTAATTATATTAGAATTGGAAAAAAATGTAATATTCAAGACGGGACTGTTATTCATGTTTCTTCCTATGGGTTTTCAGCAAAAGGAAAAAAGGGAAGTCCAACTATCATTTCTGATAATGTCACAATAGGTCACAATGCTACGATTCATGCCTGTGAAATAGGTAAAAATGCTCTTATCGGTATGGGTTCAGTTATCTTAGATCAATCAAAAATAGAAGATTTTGCATTTGTTGCAGCTGGAGCAATTGTTCCTCCAGGATCAAAAGTAGGAACAAGAGAGTTATGGGCTGGGAATCCTGCCCGATTTGTAAGAAAAATTTCAGACACAGAAGAAAGGTTATTAATAAATACTCCCGATGTATATTACAATCTAAGTCAAGAATTTTTAAAAAAGTAGTTTCAGATTTCTTTTTTTTAACTATACTTCTTAGGATAGGAAGTTAATTTGACAAATATAAAACAAAAACTATTAATTTTATTATTCTTTTTTCTTCTGAGCGGATGTATCTCTGATATCATGCAAAAAGATGATACCAGTATTGAACCAATAGATGAGGTTGGTCAACTTCTTTCCGACATACAGGAAGAAGAAAACTCGACACTTTCTGAAATAAATGAGGAGCCGGCACTTGAATTGTCTGAAGAAAAATTAGATCCAACTCCCACGCAAGAATATGATAGTGTTCTATTAGAACAAAGACCTGAGGAAGAGTCTTCAGAAGAGGTCGTTGAACCGGTTGCAGATGAAACTGCTGAAAATGAGAAAGCTGAAGCAGTTACCACTTTGCAAAATTTTGAAAGTCCACTACCTAAAATTAGTATTAACGACAAAATACAGTTCAGAGTTGCGACGATAAACTTCTATAGTGGCTCAAGTCAAGTTGATGGTTCTGGTTTGAGCAAAATAAAAAGAGTTGCAAAAATAGCAAAAGAAAGAGAAGCAAAAATCAAAATAGTCGGTCATGCAAGTAAAAGAACAAGGGACATGCCCTTGGCGAAACACAAGCTTGTGAACTTTAATATTTCTGATAAGAGAGCACAATCAGTTGCTGATATTTTCATCAAGAAATATAACTATCCAAGCAACAATATTTTTACAGAGGCAGTTTCAGATACTAAACCACTTTTTAAAGAGAATATGCCTGCTGGCACAAAAGCGAATCAGAGAACCGAAATCTTTTTAATCTATTAGTTAGTGTTGAGTCCAAAAATAAAGATAGCAATAGCAGGCGTTGGAACTGTTGGGAAAGGCCTTATAGATTTATTATTAAAATATAAGAATAAACAAACAGAAATTGTAATTACAGCAATTGCTAGTCGAAGAAAACAAGAATTTAAAGGGGGTATTTTCAAAAACACTGTTTTTTTTAGTGACGCAAAGAAATTATTAAAATTTCATAATTATGATATATTGGTTGAGTTAATTGGCGGGGAAAAAGGCGTATCTAAAGATATAGTTTTTAATGCACTACGAAAGAAGAAAGATGTTGTAACAGCAAATAAAGCTTTAGTATCAAAAGATTGGAATCAATTACACTCAATTATGGAAAAGAATAATTGTTCGCTTAAATATGAAGCCGCAGTCGCTGGTGGAATCCCTATTATAAAAGTTATTGATGAGTTCTTATTGTCAAATAAAATAACAAAAATTTATGGTATACTAAATGGTACTTCAAACTATATTTTAAGTAATATGCTTTTATACAATAAAGATTTCAAAAATATACTTAGTGAAGCTCAAAAATTAGGTTACGCTGAATCAAACCCGAAATTTGATATAGACGGAACTGATACTGCCCATAAACTTTCTATACTTTCTTCATTAGCTTTTGAATGTTATAATAATGTTTCGAAGATTGAGAACGAAGGCATTGAAAATGTTGATCTACAAGATCTTGAAATTGCGGATTCACTTGGTTACAAAATAAAGTTACTAGGCATAACCGAATTAAAAAATAAAAATATTAAAAACTTTGTATATCCATGCCTTTTATCAAAAGACTCTTTTATCGCTAAAATAGATGGCGTTTACAACGGGATAGTTGTGGAATCAAATTTTTGTAAAAAAAGTTGTTTCGTTGGGGAAGGGGCTGGTGCGCACCCAACTGCAACGTCGGTTTTGAGTGATATAATCAGTTTATCAAAAAAAAGAAAAAATCCTTTTAAGCAAAGTTCTACGTTTCCTTATCAAGAAACTAGTCTTCAATCAAGATTTGGTAGTTATTATCTAAGATTCACGACATATGACAAACCTGGTGTCATTTCGGGTATAGCTAATCAATTCAAAAAATTTAATATTTCAATGAAATCAATGCTTCAGAAGGAAACAAAGATCAGTAATTCAAAAGATGCAACAATTGTAATCACAACTCATAATTGTTTTGAGAATAATATGATGAAAGCTTTAAAAAAGATAAATAGACTTAATTTTATTAGAAAAAAAACAGTTTATTTTAGGATTGAAAATTTTAAATAATTGACGTAGTTTGAGGGAATTTCTTACCAATCAACGGCTTACAATAGTTTATGAAATTGTTTGTGACGTCAAATCTTTTTAAATTATAAAATTTTGCGGGCATTATTTTTGTTTTACCTGCAATATTAGTTAATTTATTGACAATGAATTTTACTTTATATTTTTGGGAAAAAATCTTTCTTTCTTCTATTCCTATTGAAAAAGAATCCCTATGTATATTTGAAAAGGAAACAGCTTTTAAACCTATCTCAAATGCTTCTTTTTGATCAATTTCTGATGCTGATCCAAGAAAGCATCTTTGAGAATATCCGAGTGTATCAGCTCTTACTCTAGATATTTTTAATTTATTTTTCACCTCATTCGCTAAAAAGTCACCCAACATTCCTGAACCAGATAACTGAATATTTCCATGATCGTCATATTCATTGGAGGATTGGATTTTTTTTGTATAAAGAACATTATTTTTGTCTTTTATGCCTTCTGAAACAGCAACAACACAACGTCCATATTTGTTAAAAACTGAATTTATATTGTTGATAAATTCTTTTATATTAAATGAAAATTCAGGGATGAATATCAGATGAGGACCATCACTACCTTTATTTCTTAAAAGTGAAGAAGATGCTGTAAGAAATCCAGCATGCCTTCCCATTACGACACCTATATATACACCTGGAAGAGATCTTACATCAAAATTGATTCCAGAAAATAGCTGTGCGACATATTTTGCAGCTGATCCAAACCCAGGGGTATGATCATTGTACACTAAATCATTGTCAATTGTTTTGGGAACATGAATACATTGAAGATTGTAGCCTTTTTGTCTAGAGTATTGGGAAATGATTCGAAGGCTATCTGATGAGTCATTACCACCAATGTAATAAAATTTATTAATTCTTTTTTTTTTTAAAACATGATAAATCTCCTCGCAATATTTTTGGTCAGGTTTATCTCTTGTTGAACCAAGAGCAGCACCTGGTGTACTTCTGAGCGTTGATATTTCTTTTGATAATATGTTATTTAGTGTTATGAAGTTGTTGTTTATAATTCCATTGACACCATTAATAGACCCAAAAATCTTAGATTTTTTTTTTTTCTCATTGATGATTATACCTGCTAATGACTGATTAATTACGTTTGTAGGACCTCCACCTTGTGCGATTAATATATTATTATTACTAGACATAAAACTGTGATAAGTTTTTCATATGAAAACTAACGCTAATCTAATTGAAGGAAAAAAAAAAAACAATACCGAAAAAAATAATTACTCAATAAATGGTTTTTTATGGAATGAAAGACAATTAAACAATAATGAAGTTGTCATTCTAAAAAATGAATTAGGGTTAGAGACTTGTATTGCAAAACTAGCAGTTTCAAGGGGCATAAACTTAAAAAATTTCAAAAATTTTATGGATACAAAGATTAAAACAACTCTCCCTGATCCATTTGTTTTAGATGACATGGAAAAAGCTACAAAAAAGATAGTTGATTGCATTTTGAAAAAACAAAAGATTGGAGTTCTTGGAGATTATGACGTTGACGGATCAAGTGCAACCTCTCTAATTTGTAATTACTTTTCCGAAATTGGAGTTAAGTATGAATTTTATATTCCTGATAGAATTAAAGAAGGGTATGGGCCAAATATTGACGCATTCGAATCACTAAAAGAAAAGGGCTGCGTTCTCATTTTAACTCTTGATTGCGGTACTACTTCATTTGAACCAATTGAACATATTGGTAAAAAAAAAGTTGATGTAATTGTTGTTGACCACCATCAACAATCACAATTATTACCAAATGCATTTGCCATAATTAACCCCAAGAAAAATAAAGATATTTCAAACCTTGATAATCTTTGTGCGACTGGTGTTACTTTTTTTTTGGTGATTTCACTAAGTAGAGAATTAAAAAAAAATAACTTCTTTAAATTGAAATTACCAAATTTAATCAAATATTTGGATCTAGTTGCACTAGCAACTATTTGTGATCTTGTAAAATTAGATCAAGTAAATAGAGCTTTTGTAAAACAGGGTATAAAAGTAATTAACCAAACAAAAAATATCGGACTTAACGCTTTGATACAAGAATCTTCAATAAATCAATATTTAAATGAATATCATTTAGGTTTTGTCATAGGACCGAGAATAAATGCAGGTGGAAGAGTAGGTGATTCAAGAATAGGAGTAAAACTTTTAACCACTTGTGAGGAAAATATATCTAGTATTCTGTCAAAAAAACTCTGTGATTTTAATAATCTCAGAAAAAGTATAGAGCATAAAGTTGAAAGAGAAGCAATTAGCCAAGTTATTTCAGAAGATCAAAATATTATTTGTGTACACAATAAAAATTGGCACCCAGGAGTACTCGGAATAGTTGCATCTAAGTTAACCAACAAGTTTATGAGACCCTCAATAGTGATTTCAGAGGATAATGAGGTATGTTCTGCTTCATGTAGATCAGTCAGGAGTTTTGACATTGGAAAGTTTATTCTTGATTCAGTAAATGATGGCATACTAACATCTGGGGGAGGACATAAAATGGCTGGTGGTTTTAAAATAGAAAACTCAAAAATAAAAGATTTTAAAACTTTTTTAAAGAATAAGTTTGTTGCAAATATTGAGAATTTAAAAAAAAACTACGACTCTGAACTAAAAATTTCGACTATTGATAATCAGTTATTTCATAAAATTAATAATTTCTCTCCTTTCGGTATAGGTAATCCTAAGCCTAAATTTATTATAAACGATGTTGTAATCAGATATCCAAGAGTTGTAGGTGAAAAACATTTTTCTTTTTATTTTGAAGATTTTTATTCTACACGTATCAAGGCTATTTCCTTTGGTTCATTAGGAACTAAATTAGGTGATGTTATCAAAACTTCAGCTCCAATAAAAAGTGCTTTGGTCTCAGTGACTCTTAACAGTTGGGACGGGCAAGAAAATGTCGAATTAAATGTTGAAGATTTAATTATCTAATCTACGATTCTCATTTGAGTATAATAGATTCTGCAATCAGAATCATCAGTTGATATTAGACAATTTAAATATTCGGACAATCTAGCGTTTGAGCATCCAGCTTCTTTGTAAAGTGGAATGCCATAAAAATTTTGCTCAAAATGCTTCTTAAATCGTTCTAATTCAAATTCTTTAATGCTTGGAGCATTTTGAAATTTATTTTTGATTTCATTAATTGCTTTTTCATAAGGAAAAATTATCTCGTAACCTCTAATATTACACAGTTGGTTAGGTGATTCTTTCCCAACTAAAGGTGAAAGAGGGAGGAACAAGATAGTTAAAACTAAAAAAGCTAAATTTCTCATAACAAATCAATTTACTTATAAATTTAAAAGACTATATATATAATCATATATTTTATTTGCAAGTATTATTTGTCCCCTTCGTCTAGTGGTTCAGGACACCGCCCTTTCACGGCGGCAACACGGGTTCGAATCCCGTAGGGGACGCCATCTTAACAATGCTTAATAAATCTAATTTGTTATAAGAAATTTGACTGGGATATTTAACGTATCATCAACAAATTTATTGCCGATCTTGGCAGGTGTGAATTTCCATTTTTTTAGCGTTTCTAAGCTAGCATCATCAAGTACTTGAAAACCACTTGACTCTAATACTTTTATTTCTGAAACATTTCCTTCTCTGTCAATTTCAGCTTGAATTAATACCTTACCTTCCCATCCTTTTTTTCTAGCAATCAAGGGATAAGTCGGATGGGGATTTTTAGTAGAACCAATTTTATAACTTGCACTTGATACAAAAGTGCTTTTGGTGTTCTGATTTTCTGAAAAATTTTTGATTTCATAACTTAACGGCTTTTTAGTTTTATCAGGCTTCGTAAAAGATTTATTTTCTAAAAAAGAATTATCAAATTTTTTTTTTTCAATATTATTTAAAGTTAAGTTAGCCTTTGAAACTTTATAAAATTCATTCTCGTTTTTTTTTTTTTTTTTACTGAAGAAACCAAATTCTTCTGTTCCGTGGTTTTACCTTTTACATCTTTGATTTTTTTGATAGTTTCCTCAATATTTGTTTTTTTCTTTGCAAAATTATTACTTTCGGTAGATGGTAAAATAACAACTTCGGTCATTGAGGTTTCACTTTTCTTAAAGTCCTTTCCTTCCATTAATAAAAGTGAAATTGCAAGAGCATGAACTCCAAAGGAAATAATTAAACTTTTTAAAAAAGTAATATTCATTTAAAATTCCTTAGAAATTTTAAATAAGGTATTAAATCCCGGAAGTGGATAGTAACTTACTGTGTGATAAACTCCTGAACCTGAACCGACAGCGTAGTTATAATGTATTTTATCTTGCAAGTTATTTAGCGCCAAAGTAGCTTTATAACCGTTAAAGTTTCCTACAAATCCTACATTTAAGGTATGATAACCTTTTTGAACAATTTGATAGTTTCTGAAATCATTAAGAGGTCTTGAGCTTGACTGATAGTAGAAATTAAAATATGTCGAAAGATTTTCCAATGGCGAATAATTAATTTGTAAAGAATCTACAAAGGCTGGAACTCCTGGAAGATCATTCTCGTTTCTGTCTCCACCTCTAAATTTTGCTTGTGTAAGAGTAAATGCATTTTCTATATTAAGATTTTCCATGAAAGAATATTTCAAGTTATTCTCGATACCATATCTTTCGGTTGGTGCTAAATTTCTGTTATAAAAAGAATTGTCAGTTGTAGAAATTTCAGAACGTAATCTCATGTAGTAGAGGGTTGTAGAGATATTAAAACTATCAAAACCGAGTTTATGACCAAACTCAAAATCATGAGATTTCTGTGGTCCAAGTCTAAAACTTGTACTGTTAGTAAATCCACTACCTAGTCCAATTCTTTCGTCTAAATTAGGATATCTAAAACTTCTTCCAATTTTTGTAGAAATAGTATTGTAATTGTTGAGTTTATATTCGTAACCAAGGTGGTACGCAAATTGTGGATTTGAAAAACTTTCTGGGGATTTGTCTGTATAAGTTCCCCCGTAGTAAGACCCTGATGTTACACTGTTAGATGCTCTAAGCCAATTTCCATGATATCTAGCACCAACAGAAAGTTTGTTTTCTGAATTTAATTTTAAATTTGAATTAAAATAGACAGCTGCAGTTTTATCAGTCATTTTAAAATTTGTATAATAATATGCTCCGTCAGACTGCATTCTGTCGGAATAATAGTTAGCATAAATTAAATCTAGTCCAAAAATATTGTCTGAGTCAATTTGATTGTTCTTGTACTTAAAAAGATATCTTGGAGAAATCTGATAATTATATATTTCTGTATCTGAAAACTCCCCCATATTTGCTTGGCTTTTATCAAAACTATAGCTACCGTCGATAACCACTTCATGATCATTGATTGGAGAGTAGTTAAGCCCATAGAAAGTTTTATACCCATTTCTTTGGTTAAATTGAGCGAGTGTACTAGTACCTCTTGGATCACTTCTAAGTGTAACTACACTCCTTGTTCCAGGCAATTCAAGAAATTGATTATGTGCTAACACATTTAAATGATATGAGAGATTTTCAGTTACTCCCTTAAATTCAATGCTCCCGTTTCTCTGACTCAGAGCATTATTTCTTCTAAAGCCATCCGTAGAAATAAAATTTGTATTTCCAGTGATTGAATATATGCCTGCTGTTTTTGTACCTGATAATGCACCTTCGTACTTACCAAATGATCCTGCTGTGAATTTGGCAAACAAAGAGTCTTTTTGCCCTGGAAGTGTATCCGTAATAATATTTACTGAACCTGCTGATGAATTATTTCCATAAAGAACAGAGTTATTTCCTTTTGTTATTTCTATTCTTTGAATACTGTCCATTGGAATAATTGATAGATCCACTAAACTCATATCACCGAGCGTAAGTTTTTGGCCATTTATTAAGATTGCTGTATTGTCCCTAGCTGTGTCCGCAAAACCTCTAATATCAATTCTCGACCCTACACCAAACCCAGTACCATATATATCAAATTGTTTTTTTACACCAGGAAATTTTGTTATCAAATCAATAATTGACTCACTTGTTGAATTTTGAATATCACTTTTAGTTATTGTATATGTTTCAGCACCATAGATCCCATCAATTTGTAGTTTACTAGATTGTACAATAATTTCATCTTCTGTTGTTTGAGCTTTTATTTCTTGATTAAGACTGGCAATAAATATTACAAAAGTTAAAAAAAGAGGTTTCCACATATTTTTCCCTTTCTCAGATTTGTATCTGAAAATAATTAAAATAAGTGAGATAAATGAATCCCACCATGGTTAACACGTCACCACGATGGATTTTCCATATCAGAAGACCTACCCGTAGTCTGATTGAATGACGCTAACTTAGCAGGTTTCCTGACTCATTGCTTTTGGTTTTATCGCCTTCCCAATTTTATCAGTGGCACATTGACAAAACACACAATTTACAGTAGCGGGGGCTGTACTAGACTTAAACTAGTTTCCCTTTTAACCCTTGCAGGCACTAAGTATATTTATCATATTATTTTTATTACAATGAAAGTCAATTTAATATTAAAACAAAAGCTGTCATGAGTATATTTGATAGAGACCTTACAATAGATAAACCAAGCCACCTTTCTCAGATATTTTTTGGTATGGGCTGTTTTTGGGGAGCTGAAAGAAAATTTTGGCAGTTAGATGGATTATACACAACTGCTGTTGGATATGCAGGGGGTCATACTAAAGACCCAAATTATGAAACAGTTTGCAATGGCGATACAGGTCATGCAGAAGTTGTAAAAGTCATTTATGATCAACAAATAGTTAGTTTAAAGCAAGTACTAAAAATTTTTTGGGAGTCTCATGATCCTACTCAATTAAATAGACAAGGAAATGATATTGGTAGTCAATACAGATCAATTATTTTATCAAATAATAGTAAAGAAATTGAACCTCTACAGGATTCTAAAAAGAAATTTCAAATTGAATTAGATAAACTGTCATATGGAACAATTAAAACCGAAATAGTAATTCTTAATAAATTTTATTTAGCTGAGGACTACCATCAGAAGTATTTACATAAAAACCCAAATGGATATTGCGGTTTAAAAGGAACTGGTGCTAGTTACAACTAGTAAAAATATTTCCCTAAGCCAAAAGTGAAAAGAATTTGTCCTCCGAGTGAATGCACTAAAACACAAGTGAAAAATGATTCTTCAATATACAAGTATGAAAAAATTGGTGAAGCAATTGCTGTTATGAAAATCGCATGAGGATTATTAAAAATAATGTGAGCAAAAGAAAATAAAAATAAGTTTAAAAGTGTGAGTAATAATAAATTGCCGCTGAAAAGTTTGTTATATCTGTGATAAAAGTAAACTCTGTAGATAATTTCTTGTGGAATTACAGAAAAAAATGGATAGATAAACATTACTATAATCCACAAGCGAAAATCATTTTTTGGAAAACTAAAAAGAAGAGTTGGATCATAAAATAAAACATATAAATAACCAAAAATAAGAAATACCAAAAAAAAAAAGAAAGTGATTTTCCAATTTATTTTTTTTTTTAGAAACTTTGATTGAAAACTTTTGTCTTTTCTAAGCTTTACAAATGTAAATATAAAGACGAGATACAATAAAGTGAAAATTAATATCTTAGACTGAAAAAAAAGAATGAATAATGGTAAAAATAAATAAATAAAAAATAATTCAAATTTTAAGGAACTAGCCATTTTGATTCAATGCTGAGATTAGAATTATCTCTATTTATTTTAAACAAAGCTCTTCTATGTCCTTGACTCGCTAGAAATAACCACTCGATCTCGTCTATAAAAATTCTTATAACTGTAAAATTTTCGAAACCTTTCTGGGATTCTTCCGAGGAAGGTGCTTCTGATTGAAATTTGTTTGGAAAACCAGAAGTTGGATTCTTTGACACTTGTCCAGGGGGGGTGGATGTTAAATAACATCTCTTAGACCAATTCGAAAGTTTGTCCCATGATTCTTTTTTAGATTTTTCTAAATTTGTTGTACCTCGAACTCTTAGTTGAATTTTTTTTTGATCATCATAAAAAACCAAACATGTAAAGTTATTATTCTTTAAATGTTCAACTTTTTCAGATCTATTATCAGTATGAATGCCAATAGTTAAGTCTTTCTGCGAGAAAGTTCTTAATACCACTGTTCTTGCATCAGGTTTGTTATGTAAATCTACAGTATTAAGAACAAGATTATGGAAATTAGATTTTCTTTTTTTTACACCTTGGAATAAAAGAGAAAAAATCTCTTTTCTTGTTTCTTCGAGTGAATTATAAAATTTTGGAAGCTCTTTCATTTTCTAAGACATTCGTACAGTGCTATTGAAACGCAATTTGAAACATTCAAACTATCGATTTTTCTGTCCTCTACGTTTAAGTTTATTTTAGTTTTGAAATCACAATTCGTTAAAATAAGTGGTTTTATACCCTTACCCTCTGAACCAAATATTAAAACTTTTTTTAGATCTTTTGGTATCTCAGAAATATTACTTTTAGCGTTCATATCAAATCCCACAATCCAATAACCCATTTTTTTCAATTTTTCAACTGTTCTGTTTAAGTTGACAACTTCAATAAAGTTTATTTTTTCAAATGCGCCGCTTGCTGATTTAATTAAAAAGGGATTTATTTTGAAAGAGTTATCTTTATTTGAAATTATTGTTTTTATTCCAAATAAATAAGATGTTCTTAAAATAGATCCAACATTTTGTGAATCATTTAGAGAATCCAGTATTACAATGTTTTTTTCATTATTATTAATTTCCTCCAAACTAATTTGTTTTAAACTTTTACATTTCAATAAAATGCCTTGGTGAACATTATTTTTAATTTCAGAATCTATTTCTTTTCTTGAAACAATAAATAGTTTACTTATTCCTCTATTTTCAATTGCAATTTTATTTTTTTCAAAAAACTCTTTTGTACACTTTAAGGAAATTATAACTCTTCTCAAGTTTTCAATTGCAGCTAGTGCCGCATGTTGTCCCATTATTATGTCTATTTGATTGTCCATTTATTTATACTAAATTTAAATTTTTTTCCTTTACAATTCATAGGCTTTAAAAGTATACATTCATCTTATGGAGGGATGGTAGAGTGGTCAAATACATCAGACTGTAAATCTGACGGCGTAAGCCTACGTAGGTTCAAATCCTACTCCCTCCACCACTTTCCTAGATATATTCTAGTACCTTGTCTGGCGGTCTACATATAATATAATTTTTACCATCAAAAAAAATGGGCCTTTGTAGATCTTTTTGATTTTCAAATATATATTTGATTAAATCTTTGTCATCAAAATCTTTTTCAGTCTTATTTCTTAAAATATCAAATTTATTTCCCAATAAATTTTGGACCAAATATTTTACTTCATCAAAAGATAAAGGGTTTTTTATGTAATCTCTAATTTTGAAATCAACATTCTCACTTTCCAAAATTTGAATGCAAGCCCTAGATTTAGAACAATTTTTATTGTGTAATATCGTAAATGTCATTAATAGTTGTATTTATTTTAAGTTTATCACATTATGTTGGAGATTTTTTTATTTTTTTGTTGCGGGTGTAGCTTAGTGGTAAAGCCCCAGCCTTCCAAGCTGGTTACGAGGGTTCGATTCCCTTCACCCGCTCCAACTATTTTAGGGGTGTAGCTCAGTTGGTAGAGCGACGGTCTCCAAAACCGTAGGTCGTGAGTTCGAATCTCTCCGCCCCTGCCATTTACAAATCTTTTATTAAATTTTCTAGAAACATTGGTATTGTTTTTGTTGCAGATCCAAAGTATGTTTGATCGAAATGTGCTGTTTTGATTGTTTTCTCAAGGTTGAACTCATACATAAATATTTTTTTATTAAGTTGATTCAAAAAATCAATAAAACCGGCAGCAGGGTAAACATTGTTTGAAGTTCCAATAGAGATAAAGACTTCTGTTTTCTTTAAAAAGCTATATATCTCCTTTAAATATTTTGGTTGTTCGCCAAACCATACAACGTCAACTCTTACCATTCCTTTATTCAAACAGTTTTTACATTGATAACTTGTTGATAAATTGAAGTTTAAAATAACTTTTTGATTACAATACATGCAATAAGCACTGTCGAGTGAGCCATGCATATGAAGAATTTTTTTTGAACCAGCTCTTTCGTGTAGATTATCAATATTTTGAGTTACAATTAAAAACTCTCCCGAGCATTTTCTTTCGAATTCTACAAGCGCAAGGTGGGCTTCATTAGGTTTAATTTGTGGACTCTCTAGTTGCGATTTTCTTTCGTTATAAAAATTATTTACTAAATCGGGATTTCTTTTGAAAGCACTTGGTGTACAAACATCTTCAATCTTATAATTTTCCCACAAACCGTCTTCTTCTCTAAAAGTGTTTATTCCACTTTCCTTTGATATTCCTGCGCCTGTTAAAATAAAAATATTTTTGTTCAGAATGCTCATTGAAATTAATTTGCAGTTTGATTTTATTATAGACTATGTTAACAATACAAAAAAAAATAATCTACAAAATATGATGCAAAAAATTCTAACATTTTATAAAGAGGTTAAACAAGAAGCTTTGAAAATTACTTGGCCAACAAAGCCTGAAGTTATAACAACAACCATAATGGTCTTTATTTTTGTTTTAATTTCTTCGATCTTTTTTTTGTTAGTCGATAAAATTATTTCTTTTGGTGTTGAATTTATTTTATTCTAGGTTTTATGTTAAATTGGTACATACTTCAGGTTTACTCAGGTAACGAAAAAAAAATTGAAAAAGAGCTTCTAGCTCAAGCTGAAAAAAAAGGTCTTAAAGACAATATTTCTAAGATTCTTATACCTTCAGAAGAAGTTATAGAAATGAAAAAAGGAAAAAAAGTTAGCTCTGAGAGAAAGTTTTTTCCTGGATATATGTTAATCCAGATGATTATGGATGATGAAATATGGCACATTGTAAAAACACTCCCCAAAGTATATGGATTTCTAGGAGGAAAAAAAGGTGAGCCTATTCCAGTTTCGCAAAATGAAATTGATTCAATCCTAGATCAAATGAAAGATGGATTGGAAAAACCTAAGCCGTCTGTGAGTTTCGAAATTGGGGAACAAGTGAGAGTTTCTGATGGGCCTTTTTCGTCTTTTAACGGGATGGTAGAAGAGGTAGATGAAGAGAAAGCCAGATTAAAAGTTAGTGTTTCAATATTTGGAAGATCAACTCCAGTTAATTTAGATTATTCACAAGTTGAGAAGATTTAGTTAAAAGGAAAGACAATTATGGCAAAAAAAATAGACGGATACATAAAACTTCAAATCCCTGCTGGTCAGGCCAATCCATCTCCACCTGTGGGTCCGGCACTTGGGCAAAAAGGAGTAAATATAATGGAATTTTGTAAAGCCTTCAATGCTTCTACCCAAAAGTTGGAGCAAGGAATGCCAATACCAGTAATTATAACTGTTTTTCAAGATAAAAGTTTCATATTTGAAACAAAATCACCTCCAGTTTCATTTTTTATTAAAAAAGCACTAAAATTAAAAAAAGCCTCAAAAACACCCGGTAAAGAAGTTATTGCATCTATATCAGAAAACGATATAAAACAAATTGCACAAGATAAAATGAATGACCTAAACACAGATAATATAGAATCTGCTAAAAAAATGGTAGCCGGTACGGCAAGATCTATGGGAATAAAGGTAGAAAAATGATAAATTCAAAAAAGCAAAAACTGATTAAAGAGGAAATTAAAGAAAAAACCATTCACAAATTGGAAGAGGCTGTAGATATATCTAAAAAGTTTGCATCCAAAAAATTTGACGAATCATTGGACATATCAATAATTTTAGGTATCGATGCTAAAAAATCTGACCAACAAATAAGAGGTGTAACTAGTCTTCCAAAAATGTCAAAAAAAAACATCAGGATTGCAGTATTTGCTGATGGAGACGATGTTGAAAAAGCTAAAACAGCTGGGGCTGAAATTGTAGGTGGTGAAGATTTGATTGACAATATAAAAAAAGGGGAAATGAATTTTGATAAGTGCATTTCAACACCTAAGATGATGGTTAAAGTAAGTTCTCTTGGGCAAATTCTGGGACCGAAAGGGTTGATGCCAAATCCAAAACTTGGGACTGTCACGAATGATATAGTTGATGCAATTAAAAATGTTAAACTAGGTCAAGTTGAATATAAAACAGATAAAGCAGGAATTATTCACGTTTCTGTTGGAAAAATAAGTTTCTCAGCAGATGAACTTAAGAAGAATATTGAATTTCTTTTACAGGAAATCAAAAAGAAAAAACCAGAAACTTCTAAAGGAATTTTCATCAAAAAATTTTTTATTAACACAACAATGGGTCCGGGGTTGCAAGTTGATCCAACAAGTGTTATGTAATATTAAAATTTCATTCTGTCAGAGACTCCAGGTTGTATTATGCATGAAATTCCTGGATAGATTTTAACAAAGATTTTCACTCTGGCAGTTTTTTGGAGGTTAAATAATAAATGCAAAGATCTGAAAAACAAGTATTTGTAACAGAATTTAATAAAGCACTAAAAAATTCTGATTTTTTATTAGTAGCTGATTATAAAGGGTTGAATGTTTTAGAAATTTCAAGCTTACGCAAAGAAATTAAAAATAATTCAGATGCTTACTTTAGAGTTGCAAAGAATACACTTGTTAAAAGAGCAATTAAAGACACCAACTTCAAAATCGCTGAAAAGTTATTTGTAGGTCCTACCTCTGTTGCTTATTCAAACGATCCAGTTTCAACATCTAAAATACTAGTTAAGTTTTCTAAAGAAAATGAAAACTTTAAAATTTTAGGCGGAGTTATGGGAGACAAAGAACTTAGTATCGATGAAATAAAAAATCTTGCATCACTTCCATCTTTAGAGGAAATAAGAGCGAAGATAGTCGGTTTACTTGTTTCTACGCAAACAAATATTGTTTCCATACTTCAAAAGAATCAATCTAATATTGTAAGAGTTATAAATGAAAAATATAAAGCTGATAATTAAAACTAAGGAGAAAAACTATGGCTGATGTACAAAAAATTGCTGAGGACCTGTCTACACTAACTGTTCTTGAGGCTTCAGAGTTAACAAAAATTTTAGAAGAAAAATGGGGAGTTTCTGCAGCAGCACCAGTTGCCGTTGCAGCTGCAGCTGTTGGAGCACCTGCTGAAGCAGCCGCAAGTGAAGAAAAGACTGAATTCGAAATCCATTTAGCCGCATCTGGAGAAAAAAAAATAAATGTTATTAAAGAAGTTAGGACAATTACCGGACTGGGATTGAAAGAGGCCAAGGATATAGTTGAAGGGGCTCCAAGTAAGCTTAAGGATGGTGTTAATAAGGAAGATGCTGAAAAGTTCAAAAAGCAGCTTGAGGAAGCTGGTGCAACTGTAGAACTTAAGTAGCATCATATGAAGAAATCATTTACTGACAATCATAATATCAGAAAAAGTTTCGGAAAAATTCCAGACTTAGTCAATATGCCGAATCTCTTGGAGATTCAAAAAAATTCATACGATCTTTTCTTGCAAAAAGATGTCAAGCCCAATGAAAGGGAGGATATTGGTTTACAAGCTGTGTTTAATAAAGTTTTTCCAATAACAGATTATTCAGGTGTTGCTGAATTACGTTTTGTAAAATATGAACTTGAAGATCCAAAGTATGACGTCGAAGAGTGTATTCAAAGAGGAGGAACTTACGGCTCTCTTCTAAAAGTTACGTTAAACCTCATTATTAGGGAGATTGATGAAGAAACGGGAATTTCCTCTGTTAAAGATATTAAAGAGCAAGACGTATATCTTGGAGACATGCCTTTAATGACATCAAAAGGTACTTTTGTTTTCAATGGAACAACTAGAGTAGTTGTTTCTCAGATGCATAGATCTCCTGGAGTTTTCTTCGATCATGATAAAGGTAAAAGCCATTCAACTGGAAAGTTTCTATTCGCTTCAAGATTAATTCCTTACAATGGTTCATGGATTGATTTTGAGTTTGATCCAAAAGACTTAATCTATGTTAGAATTGACAAAAGAAGGAAGCTTCTAGCTTCATCATTGCTTTTAGCTTTAGACGATCAAAAGTCGTCCGAATATAGAGAAAGTTGTAGAAGAGAAGGAAAAGAAATCGACTACAACAAAATTAACGGTATGACACATGAGGAGCTATTTAAATTTTTCTATAAAACATCTACCCTAAAAAGAAAGAATAAAGGTTGGGAGATCAACTACAACAAAGACGATTTTGTTGGCATGAAGCTTGACTTTGATTTAATTGATTCGGAAACAGGTAAAGTTTATGCGAAAGCTGGAGAAAAATTTAATATTGTCATTCAAAAAAAATTATCAGAGAATTCCGTTAAAAATTTATTTTTAGATAATACTACAATACAAGAAAAGTTTTTAGCAAGTGATATTTTCGACACTAATAACGGGATTATATATTTCGAAGCCGGCGATCAAATTACTGAGGAGACATTAAAATATTTAGATGAAAAAAATATTGATGAGTTAGATATCTTACACATTAATTCTAATCTACAAGGGTCATACATCAGGGATACTTTTTTTGCTGATAAAAACAAAAATAGAAACGATGCAGTTTCTGAAATTTATAAAATATTAAGACCTGGTGAACCTCCAACTGTCGAGTCAGCCGATAAACTCTTTAGAAATCTCTTTTTTGACAGAGAGCGCTACGACCTCTCACCGGTCGGAAGGCTTAAGATTAATACAAGACTTAATCTTGACACTGATTTGAACTTAAGAGTCCTACAAAATAATGATATTATTAAAATTGTAAGTTATCTGGCTGGACTCAAAGATGGAAACGGTCACATTGATGATATTGATCATCTTGGAAATAGAAGAGTAAGATCAGTGGGTGAATTGTTAGAAAATCAATATACATTAGGTGTTATCAGAATGGAAAGAGCAATTAAAGAAAGAATGACTAATGCTCCTGATATCGAGACAGTTATGCCGAACGACCTTGTTAATCCTAAACCAGCTTCTGCAGCAATAAGAGAATTTTTTGGCCAAAGTCAGCTTTCTCAATTCATGGATCAAACAAATCCATTGTCTGAAATTACACATAAAAGAAGACTTTCTGCTCTTGGTCCTGGGGGTCTTTCTAGAGAAAGAGCCGGGTTTGAAGTAAGAGATGTTCATCCATCTCATTACGGAAGAATATGCCCTATCGAAACTCCTGAGGGACCAAATATTGGATTAATCAACTCCTTAGCTACATATTCTAAAGTGAACATATACGGTTTTATTGAAACACCATACAGAAAAGTAATGAATTCTAAAGTCACACCGGAGATTGTTTATCTTTCAGCTATGGAAGAAGAAAAATATGCAATAGCACAAGCTAACGAACCACTTAAAAACAATGGATCTTTTGAGCGGACTTTCATTTCTTGTAGAAAAAGTGGAGATTTTTTAATGTTAGATCCAAAAGATGTAGATTTCATTGATGTCTCTCCAAAACAGTTGGTTTCTGTTGCCGCGGCTTTGATACCTTTTCTTGAAAATGATGATGCTAATAGAGCTTTAATGGGTTCAAATATGATGCGCCAAGCAGTCCCTCTTCTTAAAAGCGAATCACCATTTGTTGGGACGGGGATGGAATCTGTTGTCGCAAGAGATTCAGGAGTGGTTGTGGTTGCAAAAAGATCTGGTTTTGTAAATCAAGTTGATTCGTCAAGAATTGTTATAAGTGCATCTCAAAAAAGCGATCAAGATACTGGAGTTGACATTTACAGATTGAGCAAGTTCCAAAGATCCAATCAAGATACATGCATTAACCAGACTCCGTTAGTAAAGGAAGGAGATTTTGTTGAGGAAGGCGATATTATTGCAGATGGGCCTGCGTCAAAAACAGGTGAACTTGCTTTAGGCAAAAATGTCACTGTCGCATTTATGCCCTGGAATGGCTACAACTATGAAGACTCGATTCTTATCTCAGAAAAGCTGGTTGTGGATGACGTCTTCACTTCAATACATATCCAAGAATTTGAAGTTCTTGCTAGAGATACAAAGCTTGGACAAGAAGAAATAACCAGAGATATCCCTAATATTGGGGAAGAATCTTTAACTAATCTTGATGAGGCAGGAATCGTTCATATTGGAGCAAAAGTCAATCCAGGTGACATTTTAGTTGGGAAGGTAACACCTAAAGGAGAATCTCCAATGACACCTGAAGAAAAACTTCTCAGAGCAATTTTTGGAGAAAAAGCAGCAGACGTCAAAGATACCTCACTTAGACTTCCCCCTGGAGTATCCGGAACGATAGTTGAAGTGAGAGTGTTTTCAAGAAGAGGAATAGATAAAGATGAGAGATCTTTGTCTAATGAACGAACTCAAATAGAACAACTTCATATAGATATGGAGGATGAAAGATTTATTCTTGAGTCAAGTTTTGAAAAAAATCTAAAATCCCTTCTGCTAAATCAGGAATACGAAAGTGGATTTGAAAAAAAACCAAAAAATATAAAACTGACGACAGAACTTTTAGACGAATCTAAACTTTCGCAATTAAAAAAGATTTCAATTAAATCTGATTCTGTAATGAAAAAAATAGAATCACTAAATGATGCTTTTAATCAAAGTCTGAACCTATTGAATAAAACCTTTCAATCTAAAGTTGATAAAGTCCAATCTGGCGACGAACTAATGCCAGGTGTAATGAAACTAGTAAAAGTTTTTGTTGCAGTAAAAAGGCAACTTGCACCTGGAGATAAGATGGCAGGAAGACATGGAAATAAAGGTGTGATATCAAGAATTATTCCGGTTGAAGATATGCCTTACATGGAAGATGGAACACCTGTTGACATTGTTCTCAATCCTCTTGGGGTTCCTTCAAGGATGAATGTTGGTCAGATCTTAGAAACTCATCTGGGAGCGGCTTCGGTAGATTTAGGTAAAAAGTTTTATAATCTTGCCTTAAGAGCAGATCAGGATAAGTCAAATATTGTAAAAATTAAAAATCTATTTAAAAGTGTTTATGGTGAGAAAATTTTTAACGAGAGAATATCAAAACTTCCTGATAGTGAAATAATTAAGAGAGCCTTACAACTTAAGACTGGTGTTCCTTTTGCTACCCCCGTCTTTGACGGTGCAAAAGAACTTGATATTAATAACTACTTTACCATTGCTTCTAGTCATACAAGTGGTCAGCAAAGATTGATTGACGGAAGAACTGGAAACTATTTTGACAGACCTATCACAGTCGGTCAAATATACATGTTAAAACTCAACCATCTTGTGGATGACAAAATTCACGCTAGATCAATCGGTCCATATAGTCTTGTTACACAGCAGCCTTTAGGTGGCAAGGCACAGTTTGGAGGTCAAAGGTTTGGTGAAATGGAAGTTTGGGCTCTTGAAGCATATGGTGCATCGTATACTCTGCAAGAAATGTTAACCGTTAAATCTGATGATGTATCCGGAAGAACTAAGGCATATGAAACAATTGTGAGAGGAGATGATAATATTGAGTCAGGAATTCCAGAATCTTTCAATGTTTTAATTATGGAATTAAAATCATTAGGTCTAAATGTTGAATTATTAGAAAGAAATGTGAACCAGAGGTAATAATGAATGAATTAATAAAACTTATAGAAAAACCTAGCTTTGTAAATTTTGATCACCTAAGAATATCAATAGCCAGCCCTGACGAAATTATATCATGGTCACACGGTGAAATTAAAAAGCCAGAAACAATAAATTATAGGACTTTTAAGCCTGAGAGAAGTGGATTGTTTTGTGCCCGTATTTTTGGTCCAATTAAGGATTATGAGTGTGTCTGCGGCAAATATAAAAGAATGAAATTTAAAGGTATTATTTGTGAAAAATGTGGGGTGGAGGTTACTTTAACTAAAGTAAGAAGAGAAAGAATGGGACATATTCCACTTGCTGCTCCGGTTGCACATATTTGGTTTCTGAAATCCCTACCGAGTAGAATCGGATTATTGTTAGATTTAGCCCTTAAAGATCTAGAAAAAGTTCTTTATTTCGAGAGTTTTATAGTTACTGAACCTGGAATGGTAAAATCACTTAAAAAGTTTCAGATTTTGTCTGACGAAGAGAATTCAGAATTAAAAGAAGAATTTGGAGAAAGTTTTCAAAGCATGATTGGTGCAGAAGCTATTCAAAAGTTACTTTCAGAGATTAATCTTGAAGAGGAACAAAAAATAGTTAGGGAAGAACTTAACTCTACTTCATCTGAAACAAAAAAGAAAAAATTAGTAAAAAGACTTAAACTTATCGAGGCATTTATTGGTTCTAAACTAAAACCAGAATGGATGATTTTAAATGTAATTCCTGTTATTCCGCCCGAATTGAGACCACTTGTTCCTTTAGATGGAGGTAGGTTTGCAACCTCTGACCTCAATGATTTGTACAGAAGAGTTATCAATAGAAACAATAGATTACAGAGGTTATTAACCCTAAAAGCGCCCGATATAATCGTTAGAAACGAAAAAAGAATGCTTCAAGAAGCCTGCGATGCGCTATTCGATAATGGAAGAAGAGGAAGAGTTATAACTGGTACAAATAAAAGACCACTTAAATCTTTGTCTGATATGCTTAAAGGTAAACAAGGTAGGTTTAGGCAAAATCTCTTAGGTAAACGAGTTGATTATTCTGGAAGGTCAGTAATTGTAGTTGGACCTGAACTTAAACTTCATCAATGTGGAATTCCAAAAAAAATGGCAATTGAACTGTTTAAACCATTTATTTATTCTAAGCTTGAAAAATATAATTTAGCAACGACTGTAAAAGCAGCAAAAAAAATGGTTGAAAAAGAAAGACCAGAGGTCTGGGATATTCTTGCTGAAGTGATTAGAGAACATCCTGTGCTTTTAAATAGGGCGCCAACTTTACACAGATTAGGAATTCAAGCTTTTGAGCCAATTTTAATTGAGGGAAAAGCAATTCAACTTCATCCCTTAGTTTGTACTGCCTTTAATGCAGATTTTGACGGTGATCAAATGGCAGTGCATGTACCATTATCACTGGAGTCTCAACTTGAGGCACGTGTGCTTATGATGTCAACAAATAATATTTTATCTCCTGCGAATGGAAAGCCTATTATTGTTCCGTCTCAAGATATGATTTTAGGTTTATATTATCTAAGTTTAATGAGTCCAAAGGGTATGGGTGAAGGTATGATTTTTTCTTCGATGGAAGAACTTCTTATAGCTATAGATCAAAAAAATGTTTCATTACACTCCAAAATTAAATGTAGATTCGAAACCGTGAATGAAAATTTTGAACCGATCACTGAAACAGTGTTAACAACACCAGGTAGAATGTTAATAAGTGAAATTCTACCAAAACATCCAAAAGTAAGTTTTGAGATAATTAATAAAGTTCTTACGAAAAAAGAAATAAGTAATGCAATTGATTTAGTGTATAGACATTGCGGTCAGAAGAAAACAGTTATCTTTGCTGACAAGCTTATGGAAATTGGTTTCAGAGAAGCATGTAAAGCCGGCATATCCTTTGGAAAAGATGATCTACTAATACCATCTGAAAAGACTAATTTACTAGATGACACAGAAAACAAAGTAAAATCATATGAAAAACAATATTCCGAGGGTTTAATTACAAAAGGCGAAAAATATAATAAGGTTGTTGACGCTTGGGCAAAATGTTCAGATTCAGTCGCTGATGAAATGATGAAAATTCTTGTTCCAAAAGAAGCAGATAAAGTTGAGAACTTTAACTCAGTTTACATGATGGCTGATTCGGGTGCTAGGGGATCAGCAGCCCAATTAAAGCAGTTATCAGGGATGAGGGGTCTGATGGCAAAACCTTCAGGAGAAATAATTGAGACTCCGATTGTTTCGAACTTTAAAGAGGGATTAACTGTTCTAGAATATTTCAACTCAAGTCATGGCGCTCGAAAAGGCTTGGCAGATACAGCGCTTAAAACGGCCAATTCTGGATACCTAACTAGAAGGTTAGTTGATGTTGCGCAGGATTCAATAATAACTGTCGATGACTGTTTTACTTCAAAATTTATTACTTTGAGCGAATTAGTGGAGGGTGGTGAAGTGGTTGAGCCTTTATCAGAGAGAGTTTTAGGAAGAACTTTGGCTAAAGATTTAATTGATAAAGACAATAAAATTATTGCTAAAGCTGGTGATATTGTCTCAGAAGAAAATCTACCATTAATTGATAAAGTTGGATTTGAAGAAATTAAGGTCAGGTCGGTGTTGACTTGCGAAGCTGAATTCGGAGTCTGCGCCAAATGTTACGGAAGGGATCTTGCAAGAGGAACTCCTGTTAATATCGGAGAAGCAGTTGGAGTAATAGCAGCTCAGTCTATTGGTGAACCTGGTACACAGTTGACAATGAGAACATTTCACATTGGAGGGGCAGCCCAGAAAGGGACAGAAGTTTCTAATATTGAATCCAAGGTTAAAGGAAAAGTTAAGTATCTTAATTTAAAATTTGCGACAGACAGTTCCGGAAATAATATCAACATGTCAAGAAACGCCTCTCTTTTAATTTTAGACGAAAATAAAAAAGAAAAAGCCAAACACAGATTACCTTTTGGTTGTAAAATTAATTTTACAGATGACAAGGATGTTAAATCAAATGACATTATTGCAGAATGGGACCCTTTTACTTTACCGATCATTGCACAGACCAGTGGAATTATGAAATTCAAGGATCTGGAGGAGGGTATCACTACAAGGGAGATAATTGACGAATCAACAGGTTTATCAAGTAATATAGTCATGGATTGGAAACAACAGACAAAAAACCAGGATCTTGTTCCACGACTCGAAATTCATGATAAGAAGTCAAATGGAGAAGTGTTAGTTTTAGAAAATGGTAGTACCGCTAACTATCCTTTAACAGTGGATTCTATTATAAGTGTAAATAACGACCAAAGCATAAAACAAGGAGACGTTATTGCAAGGGTGCCTAAAGAATCAAGCAAAACTAAAGATATAACGGGCGGGTTGCCGCGCGTTGCTGAGCTTTTTGAAGCAAGAAAACCAAAAGATCATGCAATCATTGCTGAAGTCTCTGGAAAGGTTGAATTTGGTAAGGACTACAAGATGAAAAGAAAAATCTCAATAGTTCCCAATGACTCAAATTTAAGCCCTGTGGAATATGTTATTTCAAAATCAAAACACCTAACAGTTCAAGAAGGTGATGTTGTTGAAATTGGTGATGTCTTAGTTGATGGTAACTCCGTTCCGCATGACATTTTAAGGGTTAAAGGAGTCGAGGCTCTAGCAACATATCTTACTAAAGAAGTACAAGATGTTTACAGACTACAAGGTGTCAAAATTAATGACAAACACATAGAGGTAATAGTCAGACAAATGATGCAAAAGATAGAAGTAACAGATCCGGGTGAAACCACACTTTTAGCTGGCGAACAAGTTAGCAGGAAAGAATTCCTAGAACAAAATATGAACGCTGAAAAAGAAAAAAGAGAACCAGCAAAAGGGCATAAAATTCTTTTAGGTATTACCAAAGCATCACTGCAAACAGACAGTTTTGTCTCAGCGGCCTCATTTCAAGAAACAACAAGAGTGTTGACAGAAGCCTCTGTCTCTGGAAAAGTTGATAGCTTGATGGGACTAAAAGAAAACGTCATAGTTGGAAGATTGGTTCCTTGTGGCACAGGATCTTTTATGTCTCAGGTAAAACTTGAAGCAAATCAGAAGGACAAAGAGTTACTCAGTAAGGCAACACAAAACGAAGAAAAACCCTCTTAATACTTTTTTTTTTTCTATTGTTGACAGTGATTTAAGATGTGTTAATTTTCAACGAATAATTGGTAGTGGCTTTAAGCCAAACACAATTTCTAACTATTATTAAGGGAAAAAATGCCTACTATTAACCAGTTAATAAGATCACCTAGATCTAAACAACTTAAGAGAAATAAAGTTCCAGCACTTGAAAGGTGTCCTCAGAAAAGGGGCGTTTGTACAAGGGTGTACACGACAACTCCAAAAAAACCAAATTCAGCTCTTAGAAAAGTGGCTAGAGTAAAACTTACCAATGGTTTTGAAGTTACAAGTTACATCCCAGGGGAGGGACATAATCTTCAAGAACATTCAGTTGTTTTAATCAGAGGTGGTAGGGTTAAAGATCTTCCAGGCGTGAGATACCACGTTTTACGAGGTATCCTCGATACAGAAGGTGTTAAAAATAGAAAACAAAGAAGATCCAAATATGGAGCGAAAAGACCAAAGTAAAGAATCATGTCAAGAAGAAGAAAAGCAGATAAAAGGGAAATAATTCCTGATACCAAATTTAATGATAAAGTTTTATCAAAGTTTATTAACATTGTTATGTGCGACGGAAAAAAATCTAAATCTGAAAAGATAGTTTATGACGCTCTCGATATAGCTTCTAAAAAACTTAAAATTTCCAAACCTATAGATCTGTTTAAAACTGCATTAAACAATGTTAAGCCAGGAATTGAAGTTAGATCAAGAAGAGTGGGTGGTGCAACTTATCAAGTTCCTGTAGAAGTAAGGAATGAAAGAGCTCAAGCCTTAGCAATTCGCTGGATTGTTGATGCATCAAGAAAACGTAATGAAAAATCTATGGTCGATAGACTTGCTCAAGAGTTGGCGGATGCTCACGAAAATAAAGGCACTTCTATAAAAAAAAGAGAAGATACACATAAAATGGCGGAAGCAAACAGAGCCTTTGCTCATTACAGATGGTGATAAAATGACAAGACAGACAAACTTAGACAACTACAGAAATATTGGAATTATGGCTCACATAGATGCAGGTAAAACAACGACAACTGAAAGAATCTTGTACTACACTGGTGTATCTCACAAAATAGGAGAAGTTCATGATGGTGCGGCTACAATGGATTGGATGGAGCAAGAACAAGAAAGAGGCATAACAATAACGTCGGCTGCAACAACTTGTTTTTGGAATGACAAAAGAATTAATATTATCGACACACCCGGACATGTAGACTTCACAATTGAGGTTGAAAGATCATTAAGAGTTCTTGATGGAAGCGTTTGTGTATTTGATTCTGTAGCTGGTGTTGAGCCTCAATCAGAAACCGTTTGGAGACAGGCAGATAAATACGGAGTTCCTAGAATGTGTTTTGTAAACAAAATGGATAGAATAGGTGCAAATTTCTACAGGTGTGTGGATATGATTGTAGATAGGCTTGGTGCTAAACCTCTAGTAATTCAATTACCTTTAGGCTCAGAATCAAATTTTAAAGGTTTAATTGATCTTGTTAGAATGAAAGCAGTTATTTGGCAGGAAGAAACACTGGGTGCTAAGTTCGCCGATGAAGAAATACCAGACGATATGAAAGATGAAGCTAACAAGTATAGAGAGAAATTAGTAGAAACAGTTGTTGAATTAGACGACGAGATTATGGAAAAATATCTCGATGGCACTTCTCCAACCGAAGATCAAATTAAATCATTAATCAGAAAAGGTACAATACGCGGTACATTCGTTCCTGTACTTTGTGGAAGTGCCTTCAAAAACAAAGGAGTTCAACCAATGTTGGATGCAGTTGTTGATTTCTTGCCATCACCTTTAGATGTTCCTGCAATCAAAGGGATTAAATACCAGAAAGAGGACGAAGCAATTACTAGAAAAAGTTCTGATACAGAACCTTTTTCGGCTCTTGCTTTTAAAATCATGAATGATCCTTTTGTGGGATCTTTAACTTTTATGAGAGTTTATTCTGGTAAAATTGAAGCTGGAAGTTCGGTTTTAAATTCAGTCAAAGATAAAAAAGAAAGATTTGGAAGGATGCTTCAAATGCATTCTAACTCTAGAGAAGATATTAAAACAGCTTATGCAGGTGATATAATTGCAGTCGCGGGACTTAAAGATACAACTACTGGTGACACCCTCTGTGACTCACAAGATGCTGTTATTCTCGAAAGAATGGAGTTTCCAGATCCTGTTATTGAAGTAGCTGTAGAACCAAAAACAAAAGCAGATCAAGAAAAAATGGGCGTTGCTCTTCAACGACTTGCCGCTGAAGATCCATCATTCAAAGTTAGTGTTGATCATGAATCTGGTCAAACTGTTATGAAAGGGATGGGAGAACTTCATCTCGAAATTTTAGTTGATCGAATGCTGAGGGAATTTAAAGTTGATGCAACAGTGGGTGCACCTCAAGTAGCTTACAGAGAAACAATAACGCAGCCAGCTTCAGTTGATTATACTCACAAGAAACAATCAGGTGGTGCTGGACAATTTGCTAAGGTTGTTATGGAATTTGAACCACTTTCTAAGGGTGATGGCTTTATCTTTGAGAGTAAAATTGTTGGAGGAAGAGTTCCCAAAGAATACATACCTGGTGTTGAAAAAGGTTTAAAAGCCTCCATTGAAACAGGCTTTCTAGCCGGTTTTCCAGTCATTGATTTTAAATGCACACTTGTTGATGGCGCATTTCACGACGTAGACTCAAGCGTAATGGCATTTGAAATTGCTGCAAGGGCAGCATTCAGAGAAGCAATGCCAAAAGCAAAAGCTGTTCTTCTAGAACCAATGATGAAAGTTGAAGTTGTAACACCCGAAGAATACATGGGTGATATTATTGGAGATTTAAACTCTAGAAGGGGTCAAGTTTCAGGCATGGAGCAAAGGGGTGTAAATCACGTCGTTAACGGAATGGTTCCTTTAGCTAATATGTTTGGATATGTTAATAATTTACGTTCTATGAGCCAGGGTAGAGCGAGTTACACCATGACTTTTAATCACTACGAGGAAGTTCCTCGTAATGTGGCTGAAGAAGTTAAGGAAAAAGTTTCTGGTTAATTTTTTAAATAAGGAGTAATTATAATGGCAAAAGAAAAATTCGACAGAAGTAAACCTCATTGTAATATTGGAACAATTGGTCACGTTGATCATGGGAAAACTACTTTAACTGCAGCAATCACAAAAGTTTTATCGGAAACTGGTGGAGCAACCGCTATGGATTATGCTCAAATAGACAAAGCACCAGAAGAAAAGGAGAGAGGTATAACAATCTCCACCGCTCACGTTGAGTATCAAACAGATAAAAGACATTATGCACATGTTGATTGCCCTGGTCATGCTGATTATGTAAAGAATATGATCACTGGTGCTGCTCAAATGGATGGTGCGATACTTGTTGTTTCAGCGGCGGATGGTCCTATGCCTCAAACTAAAGAGCATATTCTATTGGCTCGTCAAGTAGGTGTTCCATCTATTGTTGTTTTTATGAATAAAGTTGATCAAGTAGATGATCCTGAGCTTCTCGATTTAGTTGAGATGGAAGTACGAGAGCTTTTGTCAAAGTACGAGTTTGATGGTGATAATATTCCGATTGTAAAAGGATCAGCTCTTGCAGCAATCGAAAACACAAATGAAGAAACTGGTAAAAAGGCAATTTTAGAATTAATGCAGAAAGTTGATGAACATATTCCTCAACCAGCAAGACCACTTGATCAAGATTTCTTAATGCCAATTGAGGATGTTTTTTCTATTTCAGGAAGAGGAACTGTTGTAACTGGAAGAGTTGAAAGAGGTGTTGTAAATGTAAACGACGAAATAGAGATCACAGGGATTAAAGAAACTCAAAAAACCGTTTGCACTGGTGTTGAAATGTTCAGGAAACTGCTAGATAGAGGTGAAGCTGGTGACAATGTAGGTGTACTTCTCAGAGGAACCAAAAGAGAAGAAGTTGAAAGAGGTCAAGTTCTAGCAAAACCTGGGTCCATTAAACCTCACAAAAAGTTTAAAGCAGAGGCTTATATTTTGAATAAAGACGAGGGTGGAAGGCATACACCGTTCTTCAAAAATTACAGACCTCAATTCTATTTCAGAACAACTGATGTTACTGGAACCATAGAATTGCCCTCTGGAACTGAAATGGTTATGCCAGGTGACAACGTTTCTGTTTCAGTTGAATTGTTAACCCCAATTGCAATGGACAAAGGCTTAAAGTTCGCTATCAGAGAAGGCGGAAGAACTGTGGGAGCTGGAGTTGTTGCTGAGATTGTTGAATAATATTTAATGAGGACTTTGAAAGATGGCTAGTCAAAATATTCGCATCAGACTTAAAGCGTTCGATCACAGGGTATTAGATCAAACAACACTTGAAATAGTTAATACCGCTAAAAGAACTGGTGCCAATGTAAAAGGCCCCATCCCTTTACCAACAATTATTGAAAAATTTACTATATTAAAATCCCCTCACGTTGATAAAAAATCTCGTGATCAGTTAGAAATGCGAACTCACAAGCGAATGATGGATATTACTGAGTGGACACCTCAAACTGTTGATGCACTACAAAAGTTAGAGCTAGCAGCAGGTGTTGATATAGAGATTAAACTTTAGGTGAATTTATGAGGGAAGGTTTGTTAGCTGAAAAAGTTGGAATGTCTCGATTTTATGATAAAGATAAAATCAATCACTCTGTCACAGTCCTTCAGGTAAGAGAATGCCAAGTAGTTTCTCTTAAAAGTTATGAAAAAGATGGATACAATGCTGTCACTCTTTCTCATGGTAATTACACAAAATCTGTTGACAAACCATTTAAAGAATTTCTTAAGAAAAATAAATTAAAAGCATTTTCTTACTCACGGGAATTTAAGTTAAAAGAACGAAGTCATTTTAAAATTGGTGATATGATGAACGTATCAAACTTTATAGTGGGTCAGTTTGTCGATGTAACATCAAATTCGATTGGAAAAGGTTTCGCGGGCGGAATGAAAAGACACAATTTTGCAGGAAATAGAGCAACTCATGGCGTATCGATATCCCATAGGTCACACGGATCAACAGGTCAATGTCAAGATCCAGGAAAGGTTTTTAAAGGAAAGAAAATGGCTGGGCGACTTGGTAACAAAAAAGTTACAATTCAGAATTTAAAAATTTTAAACATCGATACCGTAAATAATCTCATTATCCTAAAAGGTGCAGTTCCCGGTCACAAAGGTTCAATAATAAAAATAGTCGATGCGGTAAAGAAAAAACAAAAGATTTCTTTAAATGAAAATGTTAATCAAAATATTAATGAAGATATTTTGCCTCAAAAATCTAAAGATACTAACACGAATGCGCCTGAAAATGTTGAAAATGAAAACATTCAAAAAGGAGTAGGAAATGCTGACGTAAAAGAAGTGGAACAAAATAATCAATTAATTTCTGATCCAAAGCAAACAGAAAAATCATAAAAATAAATAAGATGAAAGAAAAAATAAATACATTAGATAACAAAACACTTAAAGAAATAGATCTGGATAAGTCAATCTTTTCAATTGAAATCAAAGATGAAATTATTTATAGAATGGTTAGATATCAACTTTCTAAAAGAAGAAGCGGTAACCACAAAACTAAAGGTATTTCCGAAATTTCTGGAACGACAAAAAAACCTTTTAAGCAAAAAGGAACTGGTAGCGCAAGACAAGGAAGCAAAAGGTCACCTCAAATGAGAGGTGGTGCTGTTATCTTTGGTCCGCAAGTTAGATCGCATGCTCATAAACTTCCAAAAAAAATTAAAAAATTAGCCCTTAAAATGGTTCTATCTAAAAAGTTAAAAGATGGGAAGTTTAAAATAATTGATGAGCTAAAAATGGCGAAACCAAAAACCAGCCTGTTTAAAAATAAGCTCTCAAACCTAAAAATAAATTCCGCACTATTTGTTGAAAACAAAGACATTGACAAAAACTTTTTACTAGCAGCTAAAAATGTCCCAAAAATTGATATTCTACCTCTAGTAGGATTAAACGTTTACGACATCTTGAGAAGAGATTATTTGGTTTTTTCCTCAAGTGCTGTAACTGGTATTCACGAAAGGTTGAACAAATGAAAAAAATTTCAATTCAGAAGTTATATGAAATTATCAGAAACCCTTTGGTTTCGGAAAAATCTACTTACGTTTCACAATTCAATTACTACGTTTTTAAAGTTTCTAATAAGTCAACCAAACCTCAAATAAAACAAGCAGTTGAAAAGTTATTTGATGTAAAAGTTTTATCAGTGAATACGCTAAATCAAAACGGTAAAATTAAAAAGTTTAGAAATATTTCCGGTAAACGACCTGATTTTAAGAAAGCATTTGTCAAACTTGCTGAGGGAAATTCGATAGATACAACAGTAGAGGTTAAGTAAACTATGGCATTAAAACAATTCAAACCTAACACTGCAGGTCAAAGAGCACTAGTACTAACTGACAATAGTGATTTACACAAAGGAAAACCATTTAAAAAACTTACAAAAGGTTTAACAAAAAGTGGTGGTAGAAATAACTTTGGTCATCTAACCTCTAGAAGACAGGGCGGAGGACATAAAAGAAAATATAGATTGGTAGACTTTAAAAGAAATGTAAAAGACGTTTGCGCAACAGTAGAAAGAATAGAATATGACCCCAATAGAACCGCTAATATTGCACTTATCAAATATGAAAATGGTATATTTTCATATATAATTTCACCTCAAAAATTAAAGATAGGTGACAAGATTATTTCATCAGATAAAGCAGACATTAAAGTAGGGAATTGTATGCAACTTAAAAATATTCCAACAGATACTTTGATTCACAATGTTGAAATGAAGCCTGGTAAAGGTGGACAACTCAATAGATCTGCTGGAACTTACAGTCAGCTTATCGGAAAAGATTCTGAATATGCTCAGATAAAACTTTCATCTGGCGAAATAAGAATAGTTAGAATAGAATGTCGTGCAACTATTGGAATGGTTTCAAATCCAGATAACAAAAACATTAAACTTGGTAAAGCGGGAAGAAAACGTTGGATGGGAATTCGTCCCGTAGTTCGCGGTGTAGCAATGAATCCTGTAGATCATCCTCACGGCGGGGGTGAAGGACGAACGTCTGGTGGTAGGAACCCCGTTTCTAGAAAAGGCTTCTCAGCAAAGGGAAAGAAAACCAGAAACAATAAAAGAACCGATAAATATATAATTAGAAGAGGTAAAAAATAATGTCCAGATCAGTATGGAAAGGACCATTTGTTGATGTTTATTTGATTAAGAAAGCTGAGGCCGTAAAGAGTTCAGGAAGAAACGATGTAATAAAGACTTGGTCTAGAAGGTCTACTATTCTACCAGAGTTTGTTGGTTTAACGTTCGGTGTACATAATGGGAAAAAACATATACCCGTGACAGTAAGTGAAAATATGGTCGGTCACAAATTTGGGGAATTTTCTCCTACTAGAACTTATAAAGGTCATAATGCTGATAAGAAAACATCATAGGAAATTTTGAAGATTATGGTTAAAAAGAACGATAAGGAAGAGACTCTGGTGGTTAAAGCAATTGGAAAATCATTAAAATCAAGTCCTCAAAAAACGAATCTAGTTTTGGGATTAATCAGAGGTCTTAAAGTAGAAAAAGCTATTAACAATTTAATTTTTTCCAAAAGAAGAATTTCTGGCGAAGTTTTAAAAATTTTAAAATCTGCAATTTCAAATGCTGAAAATAATCATCAACTTGATATCGATAAATTATTTGTTAAAGAAGCAAGTGTTGGAAAATCTTTGGTTCTAAAGAGGTTTAGACCAAGAGCTCGAGGAAGGGCTGGAAAAATCTTAAAGACTTTTTCTAGAATTAGAATTCTTGTGCAAGAAAGAGAAGAGCTTGAAGAAAAAAAAAAAAAACCAGTAAATACAAAAATGAAGGAAGATAATGGGACAAAAAACTAATCCAATTGGTCTTAGATTGGGCATAATCAAATCATGGGAGTCGAGATGGTTTTCGGAAAAAAATTATTCTGAACTTCTTCAAGAAGATATTAATCTTAGAAGATTTCTAATGAAAAGACTAAGCTCAGCAGGAATTTCAAAGATTGTTATAGAAAGGCCTGCTAAGTTAGCAAATATTACACTTTATACATCAAGACCTGGTGTAATAATTGGTAAAAAGGGCTCCGATATTGAGAAATTAAAAAAATCAGTAACTAAAATGGTAAGTGGGGATGTCAACATTAATATTGTTGAAATTAAAAAACCAGAACTTGATTCCCAATTGGTTGCAGATAACATAGCTCAGCAGCTGGAAAAAAGAATTGCATTTAGAAGAGCAATGAAAAGGGCTGTTCAATCTGCCATGAGATTGGGGGCAGAGGGCATAAGAGTAAATTGCAGTGGTAGACTAGGAGGCGCGGAAATCGCAAGAACAGAATGGTATAGAGAGGGAAGAGTACCTTTGCATACACTAAGGGCAGATGTAGATTATGGAGTCTCTAGAGCAAACACTACTTATGGAATTTGTGGAATAAAGGTTTGGATATTTAAAGGTGAAAAATTTGAAAGAGAAACTAACGATAATAATAATCCCGATAAAGTTCTTAGTGACGAATTAAAGAAAGTCGATAGTTAAAAATGTTACAACCGAAAAAACCTAAATTTAGAAAACAATTTAAAGGTAGAATGCATGGAGTTTCTAAAGGAGGTAACTTCTTGAACTTTGGTGCATTTGGATTAAAAGCGTTAACCCCAGCTAGGATAACATCAAGACAAATTGAATCGGCTCGAAGGTGTATTTCAAGGCATTTGAAAAGGTCTGGTCGTGTTTGGATACGCATCTTTCCTGATGTTCCTGTTTCAAAAAAACCTGCCGAAGTGAGACAAGGTAAAGGTAAGGGTGCTGTTGAGTTTTGGGCTGCGAAAGTTAAACCAGGTAAAATTTTGTTTGAAATTGACGGTGTTCCTAAGAATTTAGCTGAAGAAGCTTTTGACCTGGCTTCCGCCAAATTACCAAATAAAACAAAATTCGTAACAAGGTTAGGTTCATAATGAATAAATTTTCAGAGCTTATAAAACTTGATTTAAACATTCTAAAAGACAAAATGGGTGTCTTGAGAAAAGAGTCACTAAATTTAAGATTTCAAAAAAGTTCAGGTCAACTTGAAAAGACAGCAAGAATTTCAGTTGTAAAAAAACAAATTGCAAGAATTAAAACTGCAATTAATTTGAATAAAAAGATGAAAGGTGAAAAATAAGATATGCCAAAGAGAGTTTTAAAAGGTATAGTTGTATCTGATAAGGCAGAGAAAACTATAACAGTTAAAGTTAGCCGCAAGGTTATGCATCCTGTTTATAAAAAGTACATAAACCGATCTAAAAAATATTCTGTTCATGATGAGAAAAATAAATTTAAAATTGGTCAGCTTGTTTCGATTCAGGAAAACAAACCTATTTCAAAAACCAAAAAATGGATAGTAATTAGTCAAGGATAAATAATGATACAAATGCAATCAAATCTATTAGTAGCAGACAATTCCGGAGCAAAAAAAATCCAATGCATAAAGGTTTTAGGTGGTTCAAAAAGAAGGTTCGCTTCCGTTGGTGATGTGATAGTTATTACTGTAAAAGATGCTATCCCAAGAGGAAAAGTTAAAAAAGGAGAAATCCACAAAGCAGTAATTGTTAGGACTGCGAAAGAAGTTTATAGATCAGACGGATCTTCCATAAGATTCGATAGAAATGCAGCTGTTTTAATTAATAATAATGGAGAACCTCTTGGAACAAGAATATTTGGTCCAGTCACCAGAGAATTAAGAGCTAGGAAATATATGAAGATAATATCTTTAGCACCGGAGGTCCTCTAAATGTCGGCCAAGATTAAAAAAGGAGATGATGTTATAGTATTGTCGGGAAAAGATAAAGGTAAGACAGGAAAAATCTTGAAAATAATCAAAGGTAAAGACAAGCCTACAAAGGCTATTGTTGAAGGAGCAAACATTGTTAAAAAACATACTAAACAATCAGCTACTCAAAAAGGCGGAATTGAAAGTATAGAGATGCCGATGCATTTATGTAAGTTATCATTGATCGATCCAAAGACAACAAAAGCTTCAAGAGTAGGTTTTAAGTTTTTAAAAGATGGAAAAAAAGTAAGATTTTTTAAAAAATCAGGGGAAACTCTAAATTAGGTTAAATATGGCACGATTAGCAGAAAAATACGAATCTGAAATAAGAGTAAAGTTAAAAGAAAGGTTTAGCTTAAAAAATATCTTTGAAGTTCCGAAGCTAGAAAAAATTGTTGTAAATATTGGAGTTGGTGAAGCCGTTTCTGATTCGAAAGTCATTAATAAAGCAATTGAAGATCTTTCTCTTATTACTGGACAAAAGCCTGTTGTTACTAAGGCAAAAAAATCAATTGCAGGTTTTAAATTGAGAAAAGGACTTAACATTGGATGTAAAGTTACATTGCGTAAAAAACGTATGTTTGAGTTTTTAGATCGTCTTATATTTATTGCTTTACCAAGAGTCAGAGATTTTAAAGGTCTGTCAAAAAAATCTTTCGATGGTAATGGTAACTACTCAATTGGTATCAAAGAACAAATCATTTTTCCTGAGATTGACTATGATAAAGTTGACAAAATTAGAGGAATGGACATCACGATCACTACCACAACCTCTAACCAAGATCATGCCTACGAATTATTAAAAAGTTTTAACCTTCCGTTTAAAGATTAAGGAGTATTAATGTCTAAGCTAAGTATTATTGAGAGAAACAAAAAAAGAATGAAAATGTATAATAAGTTTAAAGCCAAACGAAATAAACTATTGAAAATTGCAAACAATAAAAAATTAAGTCCAGATGAGCAGTTTAAAGCTCGATTGCAATTATCAAAGATCCCAAGAAATGCATCAAAGGTAAGAATTAGAAATAGATGTGCACTTACAGGAAGATCCAGGGGTGTCTACAGAAAATTTAAGTTATCGAGAATAGCTTTCAGAGAATTAGCAGCCATTGGTCAAATTCCAGGAATAACAAAATCAAGTTGGTAGATTAGAAAGGATTATTAATATGAGTTTGTCAGACCCATTAGGTGATATGTTAACAAGAATAAGAAATGGTCAACTTCGAAGAAAAGATTCAGTGCTAATGCCCGCGTCCAGGTTCAGGGGGAACGTTCTTGATGTTCTTCATAGAGAAGGGTATATTAGGGGATTTAAGAAAATCGAGTTAGAAAATCATAAAAATAATTTTCAGATTGAACTAAAATATGTAGACGGAGAACCTGTAATCAAAGAAATTTCACGTATTTCAACACCTGGAAGAAGAGTTTATTCAAAAATTGGAGATCTTCAAAGAAATTTTGATGGTCTTGGAATATCAATTTTGTCGACATCAAAAGGGGTGCTTTCTGATAGTGAAGCTAGAGACGAAAATGTTGGTGGCGAAATATTGTGTAAGGTTTTTTAGGGGATAGTAAATGTCAAGAAGTGGAAGAATACCAATTAGCATTCCAGAGAATACTGAGATAAAAATAGAAAACAATGTTATTTTTGCAAAAGGTAAGCTCGGAGAGCTTTCATATAATTTCAAATCTAATGCTAAAGTTGAGGTTAAGGATAAAACTATCCATGTTCATAAGTCAGGAGATTCTATTACACAACAAAAAATGTGGGGAACCGTAAGGTCTAGAATAAGAAATATTGTTGAGGGCGTATCAATAGGTTTTGCAAAAGAACTCGAACTTAATGGCGTAGGGTACAAGGCTACCCAAAAAGGTAAAATCTTAGAGCTATTATTAGGTTATTCACATCCTATTAATTTTGATGTACCAGACGATCTAAAGATTGAGGTTCCGAAGCCAACTCAAATAAAAATCTCTGGGATTGATAAACAGAAAGTCGGTCAAATTGCAGCGAACATAAGATCTTTTAGGAAACCTGAACCTTATAAAGGTAAAGGTGTCAAATATAAAGATGAAATTATAAAAAGAAAAGAGGGCAAAAAGAAATGATTTCAAAAAAAAATTTAAAAAATAAAAGATCATTAAGAATTCGTTCAAAAGTAAAAAGAACATCGAACCTAAGACTTTGTGCTTTCAGATCATCAAAACATATTTATATTCAAGTGATTGATGATAAAAAAGGTAAAACAATTCTCTCTGCATCATCCCATGATGATTCTTGTAAAAAAAATAAAGGTAAACCCAAAGAAGTTGCTTTTAAAGTTGGAGAAAAAATAGGAGATTTGATTAAAGAGAAAAAGATTAGTGATAAATTTACATTTGATAGAGGGGGGTATTTGTATCACGGTAGAATAAAAGAACTGGCAATGGGAATAAGATCGAAAGGTATAAAGTTTTAGGAATTAAATATGAGTAAAGATAAAAATGAATTAAATCAAGCTAGTATCGATTCATCTAATGAAAAAAAATTAGATGCAATTAATGAAGCTAAGCCAAAGAAATTAGAGACAGAAATAAACAAGGATAAAAAGGGTTCTTTGTCTGCCGAATCTAAGAAAAGTATAAGTGATAGTAATAATGAAGATCCAAAACTTCTTGATAGTGAAAAAACATTAAGTCAGTCTGATCAAGAAACAACAAAAATAAATCAGAAAAACACTAAAATTGAAAACGAAAGTAAGGTCGAACAGAACCCTAGCATTAAAAACACTAGTAACAAGGGGGCTAAAACTTTAACTGGACCTGTAAATAAAACTAAAAAAGTAAATAATTCAGAAAACAAACAAAATGATGCGAAGTTTAATAATTCAGAACTTTATAACAAAGTCAATGAACAACCAGAATATATTGAAAAACTAGTTAGCATCAACAGAGTTGCGAAGGTAGTTAAAGGAGGTAGAAGATTCAGTTTTGCTGCATTAGTTGTTGTAGGAGACGGAAATGGTATGGTTGGACATGGGAAAGGAAAGGCAAAAGAAGTTCCTGAGGCAATAAAAAAAGCCACAGATGAGGCAAAAACAAGAATGATTAGAGTTCCTTTAAGACAAGGCAGAACGTTGCATCATGATATCAAAGGAAGATTTGATTCAGGAAAAGTTTATCTAAGGAGTGCTCCTTCAGGAACGGGTGTTATAGCGGGTGGACCAATGAGAGCTGTTTTTGAGGCTCTTGGAATACAGGACATTGTTGCTAAGTCAGTCGGAACTTCAAACCCTCATAATATGGTAAGAGCTACCTTTGAAGCTTTAAAATCTGCTTACTCTCCAAAAATTATTGCTGCAAGAAGGGGACTGAAAATTAACGAAATAACAAAAAGGAGAAAAGTTTCTCAAGGTGGAGTTGAAGTTGCCAAAAATTAAAATAAAACAACTGAAAAGTCCGATTGGGAGAAATAATAAACAAAGAGAAACTCTTATTAGTTTAGGTCTGAATAAAATTAATAGAGAAAGAACGCTTGAAATTAATCCTGCAATTCAAGGAATGATAGATAAAGTAAAGCACTTGATAAAAGTTGATGAGGTAAAATAACCATGAAATTAAATGAAATAAAAATAGATTCTAAATTAAAAAAAAGAAAAAGAATTGGAAGAGGAATAGGTTCAGGCAAAGGAAAAACTGCTGGAAGAGGGATGAAAGGTCAAAAATCAAGGACTGGTGTCTCGATAAATGGTTTTGAAGGTGGTCAAATGCCTTTACACATGAGAATGCCAAAGCATGGTTTTAAATCAAGAAAAAAAATTAATAAAATTGTCCTCAAAACAGATCTAATTAATAATTTACTTGAGAAGAAACTTATTAAGGAAAATTCTAAACTTTCTATTAACGATCTGACTATGCATTCAAAATCAAAAAAAAATGTTTTTATTAAGATTCTACTAGGTAAAAAATTAAATAAAGCTGTTAATCTTGAATCACATTCTGCATCTGAATCCGTTAAGAAAGAGTTTGAACGAATTGGTGGGTCAATAAATATTGTGAAATTTAAAAAATTAAAAACGGTAAATAAGAAAGAAGAGTACAAAAAATCTAAAAAAGTTAATGAAAAAAAGATAACTGAATCCAAAAAAAATGAAACTGAAAATGATCAAAAAAAATCAAAATTAACTTCAGACAAAACAAAGCACAGTGTAAATAAAGAAATGAAAACCAAAAATAGTACTCCAATAAAAAATATAAAAACGACTAAAATCTTAAAAAAAAGTAAATAAACATGGCATCAGTTTCAGAACAACTCGCGTCTAGAATTAACTTTGGATCAATCACAAAAGCAGATGATTTAAAAAAAAGAATTTTATTTACACTTTTAGCTCTTATAGTTTACAGATTTGGTTCTTATATACCAATACCTGGCATTGATCCAGTTGCACTAGAGAAGGTTTTCGAGAGAAATGTTGGAGGGATTTTAGGGATGTTCGACATGTTTGCTGGTGGAGCATTAGGTAGAATGACAGTTTTTGCTCTTAATATAATGCCTTATATCTCCGCTAGCATTATTATGCAATTGCTCACTGTAATTTCACCTACATTAGAACAATTGAAAAAAGAGGGTGAAATTGGACGAAAAAAAATTAATCAATATGCCAGATATGGAACAGTTTTTTTGGCAACAGTTCAAGGATATGGTGTGGCAGTGGGAGTGGAAAACATGTCAAGTAGTCAAGGAATGCAGGCAGTGATGGATCCTGGAATGTTTTTCAGGTTTGTTACAGTCGTAACATTAGTTTCTGGAACTTTGTTTCTAGTTTGGCTTGGTGAGCAAATAACTCAAAGAGGAATTGGTAACGGTATTTCTTTAATTATTTTTACTGGTATTGTAGCTCAATTACCATTAGCTCTGAGTAGTACTTTTGAGTTAGGAAGAACAGGTGCTTTGTCAACACTCTTTATAGTTTTTCTTCTTGTAATGTCAGTTTCAGTTATTGCATTCATGGTATTTATAGAAAGAGCTCAAAGAAGGATAACTATTCAATATCCTAAAAGACAACCCGGTGCGGGTAATAAAGTTGCAGAATCGTCTCACTTACCATTAAAAATTAATACCGCTGGTGTTATCCCTCCAATTTTTGCCAGTTCACTTTTGTTGTTACCAATCACATTCGTAAGCTTTAATGCAGGTGGAGGGCCCGAGTGGTTAAATACAATAAGTTTATTTTTAAGTAGAGGGCATCCTGTATATTTAACTGTATACATTTCAATGATAATGTTTTTTGCTTTTTTCTACACAGCAATTGTTTTCAACCCAAAAGATACTGCTGACAATTTAAAAAAGTATGGTGGTTTTGTTCCTGGGATACGACCAGGTGAAAATACAGCTAACTATCTAGATTATATCCTCACAAGGTTAACGGTTCTTGGTGCAATATATCTTTCACTAATTTGTTTACTACCAGAATTATTAATATCTAAATATAAAGTTCCATTTTATTTTGGTGGAACGAGCCTACTAATTGTTGTGAGTGTAACAATGGATACTGTAAATCAGATTCAGTCTTATTTATTAGCTCATCAGTATGAAGGATTAATTAAAAAATCAAACCTTAGACGAGGAAGATGAAGAAAATAGTCTTATTGGGCCCTCCAGGATGCGGTAAAGGTACTCAATCTAAACTATTAGTTGAAAAAAATAATTTTGTTCAGTTATCTACTGGTGATCTTCTTAGATTAGAAACATCCAATAGTGATTCAGATCTAGGTAAGAAAGTAAAATATCTTATGGAATCTGGCGAATTAGTTCCAGACGGCATAGTAATAGACATTATTGTGAATAAGGTTGAAAAACATAAAAACAAAAGTATTGTTTTTGACGGTTTTCCCAGAAACCTCAAGCAAGCTGAAGTATTAGATTCGTCTTTAGAAAACGTATCTGTAAAACTTGATCATGTAATACTTTTTCAAATTGATTTCAAAATTCTTGAGGAAAGAATTAACAATAGAATTAGTGAAACAAAGGGAAGCGAACAGAGGAAGGATGATAATTCTGAAACCCTTTTAAACAGAATAGAAGTTTTTAAATCGTCTACACTACCAATTGTCAAATATTATGAAGAAAAAGGTATAATTAGTAAAATTGATGGTATGCAGAAGGTAAATGAAGTTTACGCTGAAATAACAAAGATTATTTGTTAGTGTGTTGACTTAAAATAAAAAAAAAATATAATCCAGGTTTGTATTTACAAGAGGAATCAAGTGGCGAGAATTGCAGGAGTTAACGTTCCAACAAATAAAAGATTGATTGTAGCTTTGACGTATATCTATGGTATAGGTTCAAAGTATTCAAAAGATATTTGCGAAAAAGTTAAGATTGACGGAAGCAAAAGAGTAAACAGCCTTAATGAAGATGAGATTATCAAAATAAGAGAATTTATTGATAAGAATTTTTTAGTAGAGGGTGATTTGAGAAGAGAAGTTTCAGTTAGAATAAAACGACTAACAGATCTTGGTTGTTACAGGGGGTTAAGGCATAGAAAAAAACTTCCTGTTAGAGGTCAAAGAACACACACTAACGCTCGAACAAGAAAAGGTAAAGCAATCCCTATTGCTGGGAAGAAGAAAGCAGTATAATTGAAATGGTAACCAAAGCTACAAAATCTAAAAAGAAAACAAAAAAAAATATACCATCTGGCATTGCTCACATTAACTCTACCTTTAACAACACTATAATTACTATAACAGATACAACTGGTAATACCATCTCTTGGTCATCGTCAGGTAATAAAGGATTTAAAGGTTCTCGAAAATCAACTCCTTTTGCTGCTCAGCTTGCAGCCGAAGAAGCAGGAAAAAAAGCAATGGAACATGGTATGAAACATGTGGAAGTTGTAATAAAAGGACCTGGAAATGGAAGAGAGTCAGCAATAAGAGCCCTGGGATCAACTGGACTAAATATAACCGTTATAAAAGATATAACACCAATTCCACACAATGGTTGTCGACCTTCAAAAAGAAGAAGGGTATAGAGTTAATATTAAAAAGGGAAGTAATACGTGATAAACAAAAACTGGAAAGAACTAATTAAACCTAAAAAAATAGAATTTATCAAGAATCAGGAAAATGCTAAATCCGCTGAACTTGTTGCTGAACCACTTGAAAGTGGTTACGGGCAAACGCTTGGTAATATGTTAAGAAGGGTTCTTCTTTCCTCAATCCGTGGCGCAGCTGTCACTTCGATTCAAGTAGAAGGTGTAACCCACGAGTTTTCGGCTATACCTGGAGTAATAGAAGACGTAACGGATATTATATTAAATATTAAACAACTTGCTTTAAAACTAAATGATGTTGAATCAACGAAAATATATATAAAAGCAAACGGTCCTAAAATTATAACCGCCGGAGATATTGATTGCGGCGCTCATGTTGAGGTTTTAAATAAAGATCTTCATCTTTTAACTTTAGATTCCAAAGCTAAAGTGAGTATAACTCTTAATGTGGAAGAGGGTAAGGGGTATGTTCCTGCTTTGAAGCAAAAAAACGAGGCTCCCTTGGGTACTATATTTATTGATTCCTTTTTTTCGCCAGTTAGAAGAGTTTCGTTTAGAGTTGAAAACTCAAGAGTGGGCCAAGTAACTGACTATGACAAATTAATAATGAATATCGAAACCAATGGATCTGTTGTTCCCGAAGACTCTGTTGCTTATGCAGCAAGAATAATAGATGAACAACTTAAGTTATTTATTAATTTTGAAGAACCTGAGGATGAAGTTGTAGCGCCAGTAACTGAAGAACCATCTCTTAATGTAAATCTTCTTCGCAAAGTTGAAGAACTTGAGTTGTCAGTTAGATCAGCGAATTGTCTCAAAAACGATGAAATAATCTATATTGGAGACTTAGTTCAAAAAACTGAATCTGAAATGCTAAGAACTCCTAACTTTGGAAGAAAATCACTTAACGAAATTAAGGAGATACTTTCAACAATGAATTTAGAACTTGGAATGAAAATTGAGGGTTGGCCACCAGAAAATATCGAAGAGATTCGACGAAAACTTGACGACCCTTACTAATTTATAGGAAAGATTATGAGACACAATATCGCCGGAAGAAAGCTAAATCGAAAAACTAGTCATAGACTTTCTTTGCTGAAAAACCTTAGTAAATCACTTATTATTCACGAGCAAATAGAAACTACACTTCCTAAAGCAAAGGACTTAAGACCTTTTGTAGAAAAAATTCTTACTATTGGAAAAACAAATACTTTAGCTGCGAAAAGAAAAGTATATGCATATCTTGGTGATAAAAAGCTTGTAGAAAAAGTGTTCAAAGTTCTAGGTAAAAGGTATCAAAAAAGAAATGGTGGGTACGTAAGGATTTTAAAATCTGGATTTAGGTTTGGAGACTCTGCACCAAAAGCAATAATTGAATTGGTGGAAAGAGATGTAAATGTTAAAGGTCTAGAGGACAAATTAAGAGAAAAAAATAGCGAAAAAGAAACTGAAAACTCGACCCCCGAGAACAATGTTTCTAATGCTGAGCAAAAAAAAACAGATAACCTAGCTTTAAAAAAAGGCAAAGATCAAACTACAGATGAAGCAGTAGATAAAAAATCCATTAAAAAAGATTAGTAATCCCTTTTTTACAACCTCTGATGGTTACCGAAAAAAAAATTAAATCATGGACAGTTTCCAGTGATTTCGACAGTTCTAGAATTGATTATTGGTTAAAAAAAAATCTTTCTTTCGTTACATATCCAACTCTATGTAAATTATTAAGAAAAGGAACAGTAAGAGTTAACGGTAGAAGGGCCAAAAATAATACTGTTTTAAGAATGGGAGATAAGATAAATTTTACAAGAATCGTTCAACAAGAACCAAGTCTTGATAGAAAAGAAAAATACAACATAAAATTTGAAGAATTTATAAAGAAACTTGTTGTTTATAAAGACAAATTTAAAATATTATTAAATAAACCAGCTGGTTTAGCCGTTCAAGGTGGAACTAATATTAAATTAAATGTTGATATAATGCTTGATTCGTTGAAGTTTAATTTAGATGAAAGACCAAAATTAGTCCACAGAATTGACAAGCAAACCTCAGGGCTTTTAATGATTGCTAGATCATTAAATTCTTCAAGATACTATGGAGAATTATTTAAAAAAAGAAAAATTGAGAAAGTTTATCTGGCTATAGTGCACGGAAACTTAAAATATAGGGTAGGAAAAATAGATTTCAAAATTGGAAAGGACAAAAGTTTGTCATCATTAACTTTGTATAAAGTTTTAGATCAAAATAATGAGCTTTCTTTTTTAGTAATAAAACCTATAACTGGAAGAAAACATCAAATAAGGGATCATTTTAACTCACTTGGAAATCAGATTTATGGAGAAACAAAGTTTAAATCTTTAAATAATTCAGAACAAATTTCTAATGTAAAAGATCTGCATTTGCATGCTTACTCACTAAAATTTCAAGAGCAAGATAAAAATATAAAAAAAATTGTTGCCCCATTACCAGATTTTTTTACGGCTACTATCACTAAAAATAGATTTGAATATGACTTAAGTAATTATGACTTAGAATTTGTCGATTCAGAAAACTTTAAATTAATCGAGAAATGATTAAAATTATAAAAGTTAATAACAATTACAGATTTCTAAAGAATAATCAAAATTTAAAAACTGAAAACGGTAATATACTATTCGTTAAAAAAAAAAAACATGCCGAACTAATCGTCGAAGGGTTTCTTCAACGAACTAAATCAAATGACCCTAATACATTGCTTAATCTAACACTTTTTTCCTGTAATCTAAATAAAGATGAGATTGAACAAATAAAAAAAAAATTAATAGAATTACTTAATTTCGATCTGTTGTTGTTTAGATCGTTTGATGAAACTGAATTAGTTAAAACAATGGAAAAGGAATTTGATCCATTTATTTGTGAATTTGAGGGTTTATTTGATTGCAAATTTGAAAAAATCAATTCAATTGTACATTCAGGCAACCTAAAACATTTGTTGTTTAAATCATATTTGGATAAATTAGATATTTTTAAATTTACAACACTTTTTAAACTGTCATCACTTACTAAATCGGTGATTCTAAGTTATTTCTTTCTGAATAAAAAAATCAACTATAATACTCTATATAAACTAACAAACATGGAGTATAATTATCAGCAAAAAAGATGGGGTACTGTGGAAGAACAATTATTAATGAACGATGATTTTATGGTAAGAATCAGAAATATTTCTTTTTTTTTTAAAAATGTAAGTTAATTAGTTTATAAATATTAATATACTTTATAAAAACAAATATGAGAAATATTTTAAAAAAATTAGATTCAAAACGAAATCAAGCTATCCTTGGTGGCGGAGAGAACAGGCAGGAGAGTCAACATAAAAAAGGTAAGTTGACTTCAAGAGAAAGAATAGAAATTTTATTAGACGAAGGAACATTTGAAGAATGGGACATGTTTGTCGAGCATAGATGTTCAGAGTTTGATATGGAAAAACAAAAAATTCCTGGAGATGGTGTGGTCACTGGTTATGGAACTATAAATGGAAGACTCACATTTGTTTTCAGCCAAGATTTCACAGTTTTTGGAGGATCATTGTCTGAATCACACGCAGAAAAGATTTCAAAGATCATGGATAAGGCTTTACAAGTTGGTGCTCCGGTAATCGGACTCAACGATTCAGGAGGAGCAAGAATTCAAGAAGGAGTTGCTTCATTGGCTGGGTATGCTGAAGTATTTCAAAGGAACGTTCTGTCATCAGGTGTAATTCCTCAAATCTCTGTTATAATGGGACCTTGCGCAGGAGGTGCTGTTTATAGTCCTGCCATGACTGACTTTATTTTCATGGTAAAAGATACATCCTATATGTTCGTAACGGGTCCTGACGTACTTAAAACAGTAACTCATGAGGAAGTAAGTCATGAAGAACTTGGTGGTGCTTCCACTCATACGAAAAAGTCAGGAGTAGCCGATTTAGCCTTTGATAATGATGTTGAGGCATTATTTCAACTCAGGCGATTTATGGGTTTCTTACCATCTTCCAACAAAGAATTACCCCCTACAAGAAGATCAGAGGATCCGGTAGACAGATTAGAACAATCACTTGACACCTTAATCCCAGAAAACCCAAATAAGCCATACGATATGAAAGAGCTGATAACAAAGGTAGTAGATGATAGAGACTTTTTTGAGACTCAACCTGATTATGCTGCAAACATCATAACGGGATTTGCAAGGATGTCCGGAGCTCCGATTGGGATAGTAGCGAATCAACCAATGGTACTTGCTGGTTGCCTTGACAATAACTCCGCTCGAAAAGCAGCACGATTTGTCAGATTTTGTGACTGTTTCAACATACCTATAATTACTTTTGTTGATGTTCCGGGGTTTCTGCCTGGAACCTCTCAAGAATATAATGGCATTATTAAACACGGGGCAAAACTCTTGTTTGCATTTGCAGAAGCTACAGTTCCGAAAATAACAATCATTACAAGGAAAGCTTACGGAGGTGCTTATGATGTAATGAGCTCTAAACATTTAAGGGGTGACGTTAACTATGCATGGCCTCAGGCTGAAATAGCAGTCATGGGTCCAAAAGGAGCAGTTGAGATTATCTTTAGAGGAGAGTTGGGAGATAAGGAAAAAATTGAAAAGAAAACGAATGAGTATAGAGAAAAACTTGCCAACCCATTTATTGCTGGAAGTAGGGGATTCATAGACGATGTCATCATGCCTAATACAACTAGAAAAAGAATATGTAGATCACTAGAAATGCTCAAAAATAAAAAACTTAATAACCCGTGGAAAAAACACGACAATATCCCTCTTTAACATGTTGAAAAAAATTTTAATTGCCAATAGAGGCGAAATTGCATGCAGAATAATTAAAACAGCTCATAAGATGGGGATCAAAACTGTATCTATTTGCTCTGACCCAGACATAAATGCGCCTCACGTAAATATGTCAGACGAATGTGTAAGTATAGGAGGAGACACTTCTATTGATAGTTATCTAAGAATTGACAAAATTATTGATGCAATGAAAAAGTCTAATGCTGAAGCTGTCCACCCTGGATACGGTTTTCTGTCAGAAAATGTCAACTTTAGAGATGAAGTAAACAAAATTGGTAAAATTTTCATTGGCCCACCAAGTGAAGCTATATCGTCTATGGGAGATAAGATTAGATCGAAAAAGATTGCAAAGGCAGCTGGTGTCTCTGTTGTACCTGGTGGCCTTGAAGTTGTTCCAGATATAAAAAGTGCAGTTAATCAGGCAAAAACAATAGGGTATCCCCTGATGGTAAAGGCATCAGCAGGAGGCGGAGGGAAAGGAATGAGAGTTGCATTTAATGAAAAAGAGCTAGAGGTGAATTTCAATTCTGCCATAAATGAAGCCAAGTCAAGCTTTGGTGATGAAAGAGTGTTCATAGAAAAATTTATCGAATTTCCGAAACATATCGAAATACAAGTGCTTGGTGATCAGTTTGGGAATTTTATTCATCTCGGTGAGAGGGAATGTTCAATCCAACGAAGACATCAAAAAGTTATCGAAGAAGCACCTAGTATATTTGTAACACAGGACTTAAGAGAAAGAATGGTAAATGAAGCTATTCAATTAGCTAAAGCAGTTGGTTATTACTCTGCAGGGACTGTAGAGTTTGTTGTTGATAAAGATAAAAACTTCTATTTCCTTGAGATGAATACTAGGCTCCAAGTTGAGCACCCTGTAACTGAACTAATAACTGGAGTTGATTTAGTAGAACAGATGATTCGAATTGCATCTGGAGAAAAACTTTTAATGTCGCAAGATCAAATTAAATTTGAAGGTTCAGCTTTGGAGTGTAGAATTTATGCTGAGGACTCTTCAAAAAACTTTCTTCCTTCTATCGGAAGGTTGACAAGATACATTGAACCATCAGGAAAAAATACAAGGGTTGATTCTGGTGTTGTTGAAGGATCAGAAATTAGTATGTACTATGATCCAATGATATCTAAATTATGCGCTCATTCTAAAAATAGAAAAGAATCGATTTTAGAAATGGTCAATGCTTTAGATAAATACTTTATTGAAGGAGTTAAAACTAATAGAGACTTTTTATCAAATATTATTCAAAAGCCAGAATTTTTGAATGGAGAATATTCCACGTCGTTTATAACAGATAATTATGCTGATGGGTTTGATCCATATATGACAGAAGTTAAAGACAAAACAAAATTATACGCAGTTGCAACTTTTATAAATTATAAATATCTTTTGCGAGCTGCATCTATTTCAAATCAATTGAAAGGTTTTAACAAAACAGTTGATAATAATTGGTACGTGATTGACAAAGAAAATAAATCTAACGTTGCAATTTCATTTAATAATTTTAATAAAAGTTATGATATCTACGTAGATAAAAAATATCTTAACCTTAAAAGTAATTGGAAAATAGGTTACCCATTGTTTTCTGCAATAATTGATAATAGCTTAATGTATTTTAGTATCAAAAGAAATGGTCCTAAGTTTTCTATAAATCACAAAGGAGCAATACACGACATTCTTGTCCTCTCGAATAGACATTCTGAATTAAATAATTTCATGATACCAAGAAAGAAAGAGGATAATTCCAAATATTTGATGGCTCCCATGCCAGGATTGTTGGTATCAATTCTAGTAAAAAAAAATCAAGAAATAGAAGAAAATCAACCATTAGCTATTATAGAGGCTATGAAAATGGAAAATATTATTAAATCAGAAAAAAAAACAAGGATAAAAAAAATAAATTGTTCTGAAGGAGATAGTCTTGAAGTTGACCAAATAATCCTGGAATTTGAATAAACTCATGCGGTCGTGGCGGAATTGGTAGACGCGCAACGTTGAGGTCGTTGTAGGCTTAATTGCCTGTGGAAGTTCGAGTCTTCTCGACCGCACCAGCGAAATTAGAAGTATGAAATATATATATAAACATGGGAATCAATATTGGTATCAAAGAGCTGTCCCTTCAAAACTTTCAAATTTATTGGGAAGAAAAACACTTAAAATCTCTTTAAAAACAAACAAAGTTCCCATTGCTATCAAAAGAGCAAAACTTCAGGCTTTAGAGCATAAAAAAATGTTTAAAATTGCAGAAAATTATTCAAATAATTATTTTAAAAATTTTTTTAATAATAATGAATTTGATTCGCAAAAATATAAATTAAGCTTTATTGACGATTTCGATGATTTAGTTAACAAACTATTTTTTAGTAAAAAAGACTTAATAAATCTTTTGAAAAATAAAAGCCTTAATAATGAAAAGAACATTTCTATTGAAAGAATTCTTTTAAATAATAGTTCAACAGAAGAAATGTCTTTAAGTGCACTCATCGACGAATATTTAAAAGATATGAATATTTTAAATGCCAAAAAAAAGTTATATTCAATAAAAAAATCTCTTTCACTTATGATCGAGATTTGTGGAGATAAACCAATTGACTCATATAACACTAACGATGCCAACTCTTTTAAAAACTATTTTATTAAATTAGATAGAATTTCTTCAGGTAGGAGGAATCAATCCAATCTACAGAATTTTTTTTCAGTGATTTTTCAAAAATACTTAGTAGATAAAAAAAATCCATTTTTAGGGCTTAAATGGCCAAAAATTAACACTAAAAATAGTTATCAAAAATTCTCAGATGATGAATTAATAAGAATTAAAGATTTATGTCTAAAGAATAATTCTTTTATAAGTTGTATGAGTGGCATAATGCTGGATACAGGGTGTTCATATTCTGAGATTATTGGTTTAGAATCAGAGGATGTTGATCTCAATAAATATAATCCATATATAATTATTAGATCAAACTCTATCAGACAGATAAACAATATATATAAAAGAAGAGTAATACCTTTGGTTGGTATTTCACTTAATAAAATTGAAAAAATTTATCAATTTAGCAATAGAGGTTCCTTATTTAAAAATTATTTTAATATTATTGAACCTTATAAGTTTCAGTATGAAAAAAAATTTAATGATGAGTTGAAAAAACTGTCAAGCGGTAAAACCTCAATTTCATTTAAATATTCTATAATAGAAAGATTAAAATCAGTAAACTGTCCTGAGTCAGTTATTTGTGACCTCATTGGAATGGCAAATAGAGAATCTTTCTATAGAAGTGAAATAACACTAGATATAAAATCTAGTTGGATGGACCAAATTAAAATGTTTTGAGGATACTTGATGCAATTGTTTAAATTATTATATTCTGCACTCATTCATATTTAAGATATAAAAGACTATTCAACTTCTGTAACGGTTATTTTAACTTTGGATCCAATGAAAGTTTTTTCAAAAATTTGTATTGAAGCAAATCTTTGATTATTTTGGTAATTAAGTAGACTGCTTTCAGAACTGATTTCAGAAATTTTTTTCCATCCAAATTTTGGTAGTTCATTTCTAAAAAAGTCGAAAACTTCTATTTGATTTTCAGTTGTTTTAAAAACAAGTCTACCAGACCAACCAATTTTTCTTGAAATGATTATTGATTCTTCCCTTTGAAGTTTTGAATTTACAGGGATGGGAATATCGTCAAACTGAGAAAAATTTAATTCTAGGTCAGGATTACCTTCAGGTCCTTTTACCGGTACAAGACTTTCTCCTATACAAGATGTCACAAAAATTATTAAAAATATGTTTAGAATGATTTTTTTAAATTGCATGTTTAATAATAAATTTTTTACTTTAATTTTCAATATTTAATATTAAATTAATATTATGAAATTATTAAGTTTTTTTTTTATTTTTATGTTTATGTCTAGTGTTGACTCATCAGAAAAAGTCTTTCATGACTTTACCATAGAATCTATCTCTGGTGAAACAATAAACTTATCTGATTATAAAAGTAAAGTTGTATTGCTTGTTAACACTGCTTCTAAATGTGGTTTTACACCACAATACTCAGGTCTTCAAAAAATTTATGAGAGATATAAAAATGATGGTCTTATAGTTTTAGGTATTCCAACAAATGATTTCAACCAAGAGTTATCTAAAGATAGCGATGTTAAAGAGTTTTGTGAAATAAGGTTTGGAGTTGAATTTCCAATGTCTTCAATTCAACCAATTCGTGGAGAAAATGCACATCCAATTTATAAATGGATTAAATCTAATGTCTCAGTTATAGGTCAGCCTAGATGGAATTTCCATAAATACCTGATTGGTAGAGATGGTAAAATAATTAATTGGTTTTCATCAATGACCAGTCCAACATCAGAAGGCTTAGTCAATCAAATAGAGACTGCACTATATGACTAATGCTAATTGACTCTACTAACTCATCATTACTACTTATTGACGTTCAAGACAAACTTTTTCCTAAAATTTACGAACCAAAAAACTTAGAAAATGCTATTTTAAACTGTTTAGAAGTTTTTCACACACTTGATATTCCTATATTTTTCTCTGAACAGTATCCAAACGGACTTGGTTTAACAATTGATAATGTCCTTAAAAAATTATTATCTTGCAAAGCTCATAAATTCGAAAAAACCTCTTTTTCATGTTTTCCAACTTCTATGACTAGCCTTCATGCAGGTCAACTTTTAAAATCTAAACAAGTCATATTGATTGGGATTGAAACACATATATGTGTTTTACAAACTGCTATGGATTTAAAAGGTGCAGGATACGAGGTTTTTGTAATTTTTGATGCTGTTGGGTCTAGAAAAAATTACGATAAGGAATTAGCCATAAATCGTATGGTTAACTATGGTATTCAAGTTGTCACTTTTGAAATGATGTTATTTGAACTTCTTCGAGATTCAAAAAACAAGCATTTCAAAAATTTATCAAGTCTAATAAAGTGAACTACACTGAATAATACATTTTAAATTCAACGGGATGAGGAGTATGTTCAAATTGCAAAACCTCGTCCATTTTTAAAGCAATGTATGAATCAATTAAATTGTCTGTAAAAACGTTTCCGGCTTTTAAGAAATCACGATCTTTATCTAAAGAATCAAGAGCTTCTCGAAGACTTCCACACACAGTAGGAACTCCTTTAAGCTCATCTTCTGATAAAGCATATAAGTCCTTGTCCATTGCTTCACCAGGGTGAATTTTATTTTTGATTCCGTCTATACCGGCCATTAACATTGATGCAAATGTAAAATAAGGGTTACCAGATGCATCGCCAAATCTTACTTCAAATCTTGCTGCTTTTGGACTGCTCACGTAAGGAACTCTGCATGCAGCAGATCTATTTCTGAATGAATAAGCTAACAAAACCGGCGCTTCAAAACCTGGTATCAGTCTTTTGTAACTGTTGGTTGTTGCATTGGAAAATGCATTAATAGCTTTGGCATGTTTTATTATTCCACCGATATAGTATAAACACTCGTCAGATAATCCATTATATCCGTTACCCGCAAAGACAGATTGATCTCCTTTCCAAACGGATTGGTGGACATGCATACCTGAACCATTATCATTATAAACTGGCTTAGGCATGAAAGTGGCAGTTTTTCCATAAGCTTGCGCAACCATATGAACACAATATTTATATTTTTGAAGAGCGTCAGCGCTTTTGATCAATGGCCCGAATTTCATTCCTAATTCGTGTTGAGAAGGTGCTACTTCGTGATGATGTTTTTCCATCTCTAAGCCCATTTCTGACATTGTGGACACCATTTCTGCCCTGATATCTGTGGCAGAGTCAACAGGAGGAACAGGGAAATATCCCCCTTTATCTTTTGGTCTGTGTCCCATATTACCACCTTCCATTTCGGTTCCAGTGTTATATGCACCTTCTTCAGAATCAATACTATAAAACGTATATTCCTGATTAGTTGCCCATTTGACATCATCAAAGATAAAAAATTCAGCTTCAGGACCAAAAAAAGCAGTATCACCAATACCAGATTCTTTCAAGTATTCTTCTGCCTTTTTTCCAGTACTTCTTGGGTCTAGTTCATAGGGCTTTCCATCGTCTGGTTCTATTACATCACAAAAAAGAACAAGTTGCGGTTGAGCTGTAAAAGGATCCATCACAGCCGTTGATGGGTCTGGCATCAAAATCATATCAGCCTTATCAATACTTTTCCAACCGGCAATAGACGAACCATCGAACATAATCCCATCTTTAAATGTACTTTCATCAATAGTTTCTACCGTTTGGGCTGTGTGCTGCCACTTGCCTTTCGTATCAGTAAATCTAAGATCAACAAATTTGACCTCTTTGTCTTTAATCATTTTCATTACTTTTGTTATTTCGCTCATATTTTCTCCAATGGTTGTTAAATAAAGTTTCTTTATATAGCTTTCTCACCAGTTTCGCCGGTTCTTATTCTAACTGTTTCTTCTATAGTTGAAATAAAAATCTTACCATCTCCAATCCTTCCAGTTTGAGCCTTTTCTTTGATTACGTCAATGACATTATCTACAAGTTTTTCAGTGATAACAATTTCAATTTTAATTTTAGGTAAAAAATCTATTGCATATTCGGCTCCTCGATAAAGTTCAGTATGTCCTTTCTGTCTTCCGTAGCCCTTAACCTCTGAAACAGTTAGGCCTAATACTCCTATTTTATTTAGTTCATCTTTAACTTCATCTAACTTAAAAGGTTTGATTACAGCTTCAATTTTTTTCATTTGATATACGAAGCAAAAAACGTGCCAACTTTCAACACCCGCTTTATACAAAGTGTTTAAAGTATGATTGATTCATAATGCTTAAATGTTAATCATAAAAAAGGTTAATTTCTACTCATTCATAAAATCTTTAAGGCTAATAATAAATTTTTCTAAGTTTTCTAAATTACTAGCGTAAGACACTCTCAAAAAACCCTCTCCATTTTTTCCAAATGAGGAACCTGGAACAGTTGCTATGAATTTTTTTTCAAGCAAATATTTTGAAATTTCAACTGAATTCATATTTTCTTTTTTTATCTTTGGAAACACGTAGAAAGCACCACCGGGAATTTTACATTCAATATTTTCAATTTTGTTTAGTTCACCAACTAAAAAATTTCTCCTAATTTGAAATTCTGTTATCATATCATAAACTGGTTTTTGATCCCCAGTTAACGCCTCGATACCAGCAAACTGTGCTGCCGAATTTACACAAGAATGAGAATTTATTGCTAATTTTTCTGCAAAACCAAATATTTTTTTTGGGTAAATTCCAAAACCAAGTCTCCAACCTGTCATTGAATAAGTTTTTGACCAGCCATCGAGTACGATAATTCTATCTCTAATTTCTTTATATTTAAGAGGTGAAAGATGTTTATGATTGTCAAATAAAATTCTACTGTAAATTTCATCTGAAAGTATAAAAACTTTTGGGAATCTTAATAAACCCTCTGCTAATTTTTTTAGTTCAATTTCAGAAACAACACCACCAGTTGGGTTTGCGGGTGAATTTAAAATAATAAGTTTTGTTTTATCGTTTATTAATGAAATAAGTTCGTCTGCATCAAATGAAAAATCGTTTTCCATTCTGTGTGGAAGTGAAATAGCTTTAGCTCCAGTGTAATCTATCATAGATTTGTACGCTATAAACCCAGGGTCTGGGGTAATTATTTCTGCCCCTGGTTCACCAAACATTAAGAGGGTATAAAAAATAATAGATTTACCTCCTGGTGTTATTAGTATATTGTCCGGATCGATTTCTACATTATTTCTCATATAAAAATCATTTGCTACTGCTCTTCTTAATTCTTTAATTCCGTTGGATGCTGTATAACCATGATGCCCGTCTTTAAGGGCCTTAATAGCTGCTTCTACAACATTTTGTGGCGTTGGAAAATCTGGTTGACCAATGCCAAGATTAATAACATAATTTCCTTTTTTTTCTAACTCTTGACTTCTTGCAAGTATAGCAAACGCGCTATCACTTCCAATATCATACATAGATTTATTTAGTCCATCCATTATCAGAATATATATAGATTATTGAATTTATGCAAATTACATTAGATTCCTAGAGTATAAAATCCTAATTTATTAAAACAATTTGTAATACTAAATTTTACAGTTAGAATTGACATTAAATAGCAAACATAAGTATTTATCAATACCATCATAAGGATTCTACATGGTTGAAAATATACAACCAATTGGGGAGGATATTTCCAAGTCTATAGAAGATTTGGCAGAACATGCTGGCGAGGTTGCATTGGAAGTTTACAGAGTTGAACTTGATAGGGGTTCAAAACAGACCCAAGCATTTTCTAAAGCAATTGATGCAGCAAAAAATGTCATGATGGATTCTGGTTGTCCTCTGGATATTTGTGATTTATTAGCTGACGCGGCAATAAACGGTTACAAATCATTTATTAAGAAAAACCCCAATGGAGATCCAATGGAGGCCTTTGATGCTGCTGGAGAATTTGTTAATTACGCTTTGGATCCGGAATTCAGAAACTCCTAAAAATATGCTTTGCTTTAAAAATTAATTTAAACTTGA
>CABZMK010000005.1 GCA_902526865.1 uncultured Alphaproteobacteria bacterium | reverse complement strand
TACGTCATTAAATGTAGAAATCGATGTTTTCTATGGTCAGACCGATCTAGATGTTTCAGATAGGTTTGAGGAAGAAGTTAAATTAATTCAAAAGAAAATAAAGAATTTTAATATTGATACTAACTCCATAAAGGTTTATAGCAGCCCATTGAAAAGATGTATAAAATTGACAAATAAGTTGACAAAAAACTACATAGTTGACGAAAGGATTAAGGAAATGAATTTGGGTGATTGGGAAATGAAAAAAATGAGTTCTATTTCAAAGAAAGAGAAACTAGATTGGGAAAATAATCTTTTATCTTTTAAAATTCCTAATGGTGAAAGTAATAGTGAGTTTTTGAAAAGACTGAAAAGTTTCTTAGAAGATATATTTAAATTCAATGAAGATGCTTTAATTGTTTGTCATGCAGGTTCAATTAATGGAATGTTATCTTTATTAACTAAAGAACCTTTTGATAAAATGGTTAAAAATTATTGGGAATTGATCAAGCATGGTTCACTATCTCTTATAGAGTTAAAAAATGAATTAATAATAACAAAAATAATTGGGAAATAATTTGTTTTCATTAAATTATACGAATATTTTTAGTCAAAAACTAAAAGCAGTTAAAAAAAAAATACAAATAATCCAGGGCATAAAAATCATAAGGACTTCAAGAAGATCCAAATCAATTTCCTTGAAAATAAGAAATGGAGAGCTAGAAGTTTCCTGTCCGTACAATACCTCCGAAATCTTTCTTAAGAATTTGATTGAAAGAAAAAAGGAATGGATTAATAAAAATATTGATCGGTCTAGGAAAAATCACAAAAAAATTGATCAGATTTCAAATGGGTTCATCACCTTTAAGGGCCTTGTCCTAAAGCTTGTTTACGAGAAATCTAACTTTGAAGGAATTGCCGTCGAGGACAATGAATTAAAAATATTTTATTTAGACGAATCAAAAAGTAAGAAATTAATTATTGAGTGGCTAAAATTACATGCTAATAATTTTTTAAGAGCAAGATTGTCATTTTTATCTAAACGTATTAGTATTAAATTCAACTCATTGATAATAAAATCATACACTGCTAGATGGGGGAGTTGTAATATTAAAGGGGATATTTTTTTAAATTGGAAATTAATTATGTTACCTGAGAGTGTTATTGATTACGTTTTAATTCATGAACTTGCTCATGTTAATGTTCCAAACCACTCAAGGGAATTTTGGGAGCTAGTCAAAAAAAAAGATCCTAATTATTGTAAAAACAAAAGATGGTTAAAAGATAATGGATCATCTTTTATTTTGTTCAGCTGAATTAAGTTTTTCTTCATTCTTAATTATTTGCAATGCTCTGGAAAGTTGGTTCTCGTTGACAAGTATTCTTATTGGTATCGCTGTTATGTTTCCCTCTGTTATTGACATCTCTTCATCAAAAGTAAAGTATTCAATATTGTGAGCTTTTAAAATACTTTTTATCCAACTTATATAAATCTGGTCATTACTTTTTATTAAAATTTCCATATTCAATAATTAATAAAATTGAACATTAGTTTCAAATCAAAAATAAAGTGGCGCGCCCGAAAGGATTCGAACCCTTAACCTTTTGAGCCGAAATCAAATGCTCTATCCAGTTGAGCTACGGGCGCATAAATCAATTATCTAGACCGTGGGATAATTTAGAAAGTTTTCTACTAAATAAAATTACAGTGAATCCAACTATAATACATACCAAAGTGATACTTATAAAAATAAATTTTTCTCCGAATTTCTCCGAATTTTGACCAATGGTCCCTGCTAATTTATTTCCTATTCCAATAGCAGCAAAATAAATACCCATAATTGACGAAACGAGTCTTTGTGGCGACAACTTAGTAATATAGGACAATATAACAGGAGATGCGCATAACTCTCCAACTGTATGAAATAAGTATGCTAATACAAGCCAATACATTGAGGATTTTCCCAAAACTTCATACTCAAGAGCAGCAAAAAACATAAATACAAATCCTAATCCCATAATTATTAAACCTGTAGAAATTTTAAAAATAGAAGAAATTATAATTTTTTTTTTCTCAATAAAAAACCAAAACTGTGCTACAGAAAAACCTAGGAAAATTATCATCAAAGGATTGATTGACTGAAACCAACTTGCTGGTACCTCAAAATTTAAGAATCCAATAAATCTATCTGTTTTTTGATATGCAAAGATATTCATAAGTCCTCCAGCTTGCTCAAAAGATGCCCAGAAAATAATAAGTATAAAACTGGCTAAAACAATTAATTTTATTCTATCGAATTCAAATCTATTGACCTTTTTGTATTTAAATACCTTTTTTTCTTTTTTAACATTTTTAAAATTTTTTCTCCCGCAAAAGAAAGTTACCTGTCCAATTATCATTCCTAAACCTGCTAAAGAAAAACCGTAATGCCAGCCATAAGTCTCGCCAACATATCCTACAATTAAACTCGCAAGGAAGGCCCCAATATTGATTCCAATGTAAAATAATGTAAAGCCTTGATCTCTTCTTATGTCTTTTTGTGTATATAAAGATCCCACAAGAGTTGAAATGCTTGGTTTTAAAAGGCCAACTCCAAGCACAATTAATATTAAACCAATATAGAAAAAATTTATGTTGTCGATTGCAAGTGCTAAATGACCTAAACATAATAAAGCTCCTCCCCAGAAAACAGCCTTTTCACTTGTGATGAGTTTGTCAGCTATAATTCCTCCTGGAATACAAGCTAGATAAACGAAGGCTGTATACCAGCCATACAACTTTATGGCATCATAATTAGACCAACCTAACCCAGGATTTGTCGAGTTTGTTTCAGAAACTAAATACAAAACCAGTATAGCACGCATTCCGTAATAACTAAATCTCTCCCACAACTCAGTAAGAAAAAGAGTTGTTAGTCCGCTTGGATGACTTGATAATATATTAGTTTTTAAATTTTCCATTTTTATTTTGGCATGAACATTGCTTATTTATATTATATCTGACAAGTGTCAGAAATTTGAATTGTGGGAAGATCCAAAATATAATATTTCCTCCCTTAAAATTAAAAGATCTTCCCAATTCAATTTAATCTCATTTATTAATACTCAAAATAAATTTTTTTAATTGCTCTACCTCGCCATCACAAACATCTTTGTATGAACAACTAAATTTTTGATTAACTAAGAAACAAATATGAGCATAAGGGTTTCTTCCGTTTGGATGGTTTGGGTGTGGTTTAAGCCTATCTTTTAAAAAATCTCCGTGCTTTTGAATGAATCTCCAAACAATTTTCTTATTAGCTTCATTCATTTATCTTATTCCTTGATTTGTTCTCACTCTAGATTTCTTTATCTGCCTTTGAAAAATTTTATTTTTACTTTTCTTTTGAATAACCCTTTTTTTTATAACATACTTATTTCCAGGCTTTGGTGGAGGAAGTTTTTTAAACGTACCATCTTTTTTTATGAGTATATAGTTACCATTTCCGTCTCTAATGATTTCATCAGAAAACAAAGTATTTTGAAAAAAAAATATGGAAAGAAAAATTAAAATATTTATCATTTATACAAATAGTATTTTTTATAAATTTTAGAATCAATTGAATTTTTTTTTGATGTTAAAAATACTTTTCGACGTAATTTCCATTTTTTTCTTATGACCTTTAATTTAAAAGCACTTTCTCTTCTAATTTTAATGTTTTTCCACCAAGAGCTAGATCCCACAGCTAAAATAATTTCTTTTTTCATAAGTCAAGTCTATGGTAAAATTCTGTATTTTCAATTTGTTTTAAAATATCACTGAAAGATGAGTTGCTTAAATCATATTTCTGCTCAATTACCCAATTTTTTAAATCTTCCGTAATTTGATCTCCATTCAAATCTCTAAGAATCATATGATAGCTTTCCATATAAGCTAAGATTTTTATTTTATCAGAAAAATTGTTTTTAATCCTTTCATCCTTCAATAATTTTATTAATGGTTTTCTAGGAACTATTTCATCTTTTAGTGGAATCATTATTAGTGTTTTATATGATGGATTTTTAAAATATTCTTCTGTATCTTTGTATGCTTCATCCATAAGATCTACAACACCTTGAAGGCTTTGCAATGTTGGTTTATGAATAAATAAATCATCCATAGATAATTCTTTTAGCATTTTTAAATTGTCACTTGCTTGGACCTTTACTATCCCTTTACCACTGACCTTGAAAGAGGGAAGGATTTTTGCAAGAAATTTTAAAGGAATACTTTTCCAAAAATTTGTTTCGGTAAAATTCCAAATAGCAGGCGCAATTAATATTACACCTTCGATTGGAAGATTTCTGAACCGATTAATAAAACTTAAAGTGATTGCGCCACCCATACTCTCTCCTAACAAAAAGATTTTCTTATTGGGATTTTCATTTTTTATTTTTTTTAAGTTAAAGTCTATGTCATTGATATGTTGATTTAAATCAAACCATTCACCTTTATTCTTATTTTTACCAAAGCCATTGAGATCAAACGAGGTCAAAGCTATGTCATTTTTTGATAAGTATTCTCCAGGAATTTTAAAAGAATTAGAATAGTCATTATATCCATGAATAGCCAGTATGACATTTGAAAATTCAGAATCTGGTTTTATGCTCATATATGAAAAAGAATTGGTATCTATATGTTTGATCAAAGTAGAAGTACATGATGATGTTAACAAAATAATAGAAGCAATAACTAATTTTTGAGTAATTTTATAAATATATCCTCTAAATCTGATTCCTTAGTTGTTATATCTTTTAAGTCTATCTTACTGTCAATAAATTCTTTTATCAATTCAGCAGTATTAATTTCGTTCTTATTAAACTTAAGAGTAGCTGATTGATCGTCTTTCAAAATACAAAAGTCTTTAATTTTTTTGGGAAGGTTTTTTACTTTTTTTGAAAACTCGACTTTAACTTCTTTTTCTTCAAGAATTTTTAGCAAATTTGTTTTGGTATCATTTGCTATAACTTTACCTTTATTAATAACTGCAATCTCGTCACACAACAATTCAGCTTCCTTAAGATAGTGTGTAGTCAAAATAATCGTGGTACCTTTTTTATTAAGTTCTTTTATTGACTTCCATAATTTTGCTCGAAGTTCAACATCTACTCCAGCAGTCGGTTCGTCAAGAATTAGAACTGGAGGGTTATGTACCATCGCTTTAGCTACCATCAATCTTCTTTTCATTCCTCCTGATAGACTCCTGGCATATGCATCTGCTTTTTCTCCTAGTCCAAGGGTATTTAAAATTTCCTGATTCCTTATGTTTTTTTTTTCTACAGCATACATCCCAGCCTGTATGTTCATAATTTCCATTGGTGTGAAAAATGGATCTATCATAATTTCTTGTGGAACAACACCTAGATTGCCTCTGACAGTTTTTGGATCAGTATCTAGATTTACCCCACACACAAATACTTCTCCACTAGATTTATTGACTAATCCAGCTAAAATATTTATAAAAGTACTTTTTCCAGCTCCATTTGGGCCTAACAAACCAAAAATAGAGCCTTCATTAATTGATAAATCAATGTGATTGAGGGCGTATTGAGAAGTAGTAAGATATTTTTTTGCTAATTTTTTAACACTAATTATTTTTCTTTTCATGATTATTTATATTATATATGTATTCGACGTTTTAAAAATATGATATTTTTTGAACTTTAGTGTTATGGACTCAAATTTTCAAACAGAAATAAAATATATTGATAGCGAAACAGTAAGTTGTAGTGGAGATGGGTTCAAAGAATCCCATCCGTTAATCTACCTTGACCTATCATCTGGAAAAATTGCAACATGCCCATATTGTAGTGCAAAATTCAAAAAGAAGATATGAATTTGGTTGGAAACGAATTAGTTTTAGTAGATGGTTCTGGCTATATATTTAGAGCTTACTATGCTCTTCCTCCAATGTTTAGATCCGACGGACTACCAGTAAACGCAGTTTTTGGTTTTACCAATATGCTCCTTAAATTAATTGATGAAATTCAGAGTGAGAAAGGGGGAAATGTCGCAATCGCAGTGATATTTGATGCTGCACGAAAGACATTTAGAAATGACATTTACCCAAACTATAAAGCAAATAGATCTGATCCTCCTGAAGACTTGAAACCTCAATTTGATATAATAAAAAAAGTTCCTGATGCCTTCAACCTTCAATCAATTGATTCATTAGGTTTCGAAGCTGACGATTTAATCGCATCCTATTCAAAAAAAGCAAAAGCAGAAGGAAAAAAAATTACGATTATTTCTTCTGATAAAGATCTAATGCAACTTTTAGGTAAAAATGTTTCGATGATAGATCCATTAAAAAAAAAGGAAATAACTTCAGAAAATGTAATTGAAAAGTTTGGCGTTGGTCCTGAAAAAGTTATTGAAGTTCAGGCATTGGCTGGAGATACCTCAGATAATGTTCCAGGTGTCCCAGGAATTGGTCCAAAAACAGCTTCACAATTAATAAATGAATATGGAAATATTGAAAATCTTATTGCGAATGTCAAAAATATAAAACAAGAAAAAAGAAAAGAGGCTATTTCAGAAAACAAAGATCTTCTAATTATATCGAAGAAGCTAGTAACTTTGAAAGATGATGTAGACCTCCCTGTTTCAATTGAAAAATTGAATTTTAAGCCATTAGAGGTTCAAAAACTTATTAAATTTTTAGATCAAATGGAGTTCAATAGAATTAAATCTTTAGTAACCAATAAATTTGGTTCAAAAAATCAGCCACATTCTGAAACGGGAGAACAAAATAATCAACAGAAAGATAATGAATATTTCACTCCTTTAAGAGAAAAAGTAAATCGCGGAATATACGAATTAATTTTAAATGAAAAAGATTTAACAAAGTGGATTCAAAAAATTATTGAAAGTGGAGTTGTAGCGATAGATTGTGAAACAACTTCTCTGAATGCTACTGAGGCAGAAATTGTTGGTTTTTCAATGTCTATGGAGAATAGTCAAGCATGTTATATTCCCTTAAGTCATAAAGGATTGAAAAATCAAATAGATTTAAATGTCTTTATTGAAAAAATTAAAATAATTTTAGAGGACAACTCAATACTGAAAATCGGACAAAACATTAAGTATGATTTCATAATTCTCAAGGGATTAGGAGTCAGAATAAATAATATGGACGATACTATGCTTATGTCATATGTTTTGAGAACTGGTCAAAGAGGACACGGATTAGACGAACTGTCATCTGATTTTTTATTTCATGAGACTATTAAATATTCAGATGTAACCGTAGTTGAAAAAAAAAAAATTTTGTTTTCAGAAGTTTCTGCGGATAAAGCAAAAAATTATGCTGCTGAAGATGCAGATGTTACCTATAGATTGTGGGAAATCCTTAAAATTTTATTAATCAAGGAAGGGCTTTATGACTTTTATTTTTATGTTGAAAAACCATTGATAGAAGTGATTGCAGAAATGGAGATTGCCGGATGTAAAGTTGATAATCCCAAATTAACCAAACTTTCTGGAGAATTTTCAGAAAAGATGTCAATGATAGAAAGGGAAATTTTTAAGTTGAGCAAAGAAGATTTTAACATAGGATCACCAAAGCAATTGGGAGAAGTTTTATTTGATAAGCTTAAACTTCCTTATGGTAAAAAAGGTAAAAGTGGCAACTACCAAACCGATGTTAAAGTTCTCGAAAAATTAAAATCTGAAAATTTTAATATTGCATCCTTAGTTTTGGATTGGAGACAATATTCAAAGTTGCGGGGTACATATTGTGAGGGTTTGTTGTCAAGAGAAAATGTTAAAACAAATAGAATTCACACATCGTTTGGTATGGCGAGTACTTTAACTGGCAGACTTTCATCAAATGATCCTAATTTACAAAATATCCCAATTAAAACAGAGGAAGGAAGGGAAATTAGAAAAGTATTTATATGCGATGAAAAAAATCGAATCATCTCAATTGATTACTCTCAAATTGAATTAAGAATTTTAGCGCATGTTGCAAACATAAAAACTTTAATAAATGCTTTTGAAAATGATAGTGATATTCATACTGTTACAGCTATGGAAGTCTTTCAAATTTCAAAAGACAAAGTTACTTATGAATTTAGACGAAAGGCAAAGATAATTAATTTTGGAATTATATATGGAATTTCTGCCTATGGTTTAGCTTTACAACTAGAAATCCCAAATAGTGAAGCAAAAATGTACATGGATCAATATTTTAAAAAATATCCCGGTATTAAAGATTATATGAGAAACACGATTCAAGAATGTAGATCGAATGGTTATGTCAAAACACCATTCGGGAGAAGGATATTTATTCCATTTATAAATGATAAAGTTGTTACAAGAAAAAATTTTGCTGAAAGATCTGCTATTAATGCTCCTATTCAGGGTGGAGCTGCAGATATGATAAAATTAGCTATGCCAAAGATTCAGAAATTTTTAGTAGATGAGAAATTACAGACAAAGATCTTACTACAGGTTCATGATGAATTATTATTCGAATCTCCTCAAAGTGAAATAGATATAATCAAAAACAAGATTCCTGAAATAATGACAAGTTCACATAAAAATTTTATCTCTCTAAAAGTGCCAATCAAAGTTGATATAGGTGTTGGAAATAGTTGGGATGATGCTCATTGAGAAATTGATGCCTGCTTATGCAGCTTTACAAAAACGCCTCTTAATTTTGACGCGTTGTCAATCGACTTTTCAAAACAATATCTTATTACCTTGTCTTTTTTTCTTAGATCAAATCCGTCTGGATCAACTCCGATAAGCTGCCAATTTTTTTTCAGGCTTAAAGAAATTCCTTTGATAAACTTTTTAACATACAAATCAATTGATTCTTTATGATGGTCGTTCATATGTGATATGATACTATTTTCAGATTCTTGAAAATTTTTGAAGTCATTGCATATGAGGCCCTTTTTTGAAAACCACTTTACACTAGCAAACCCGCCTATTAGATGTGCTCCTATTATATCTAATCTATAAAAATTCATGTCGGAAAAGTTGGCGTATAAATTGGATGAAGGATGTCTATTTAAAAATCTAGTTTTGTGATTTAAGTTTTTCGTTATTTTTAATTTGCCTATTAGTGTTACCCTTGGTCTTGACATTGGATCTTCATAATTAAAAGGGTTTTTCCTGAATTTAGGAAAATAGGGATACAGCTTTTGTTCTTCACAAAGCATCAGTGAAACCAAATTATCTTTAGAAATGTTGGTGGTGTGTTCAGATAACTTCGAAAGTAGAACAATAGGACTTAAGTCGTAATCAAACGCCGTAAGGGTGAAAGTTGAATAAGGAAAGATTTGCTTAACGTTAATTTTTTTAGTTCCAAAGCTTCTTGGATCAAAACTAGTTGATAAATATCCTCTTGAAGAGGACCTTATTAATTGTCTTGTGGCGTAATTAATTTTCATTCTTTTCTCTTAATATATTATGTATAATAACTTCAAGGTTTAATTTAAATGAAAAATTTCAAATACATACAATTTATATTTCTCTTAATATTATCAAATTCAGTAAATTCAAATCAAGATTCTATAGTCTTTCACGGAGCTTACACATTTGAGACTTTTGATGGTCAAAGAGCGTGTGCTGTATATGTTTCTATTTTCAATAATACAAATAAGGATTTCTTAATTGAATCAATATCTACTAAAGTGGCTTCAAAAGCTGAAATTCATGAAATTGAGACCGAAAACGAAATCATAAAAATGAAAAAGAAAGAAAATTTTTTAATAAAATCTAAACAGCAAGTTTTTTTTCAACCTGGCGGAACTCATTTAATGTTAATGGGTTTAAAAAAAAAACTTGATGATGGATCTTCTTTTAAGGTTGAGTTTTCATTAAATGATGGAAGTAAAAAGAAAGTTCCTGTTATGGTTTTAAATGAAAAATTGAAAGAGAACTTTATCGAGTAAAATGAATTTAAAGACAATTCACAGCACGTCTGTAGTAATAGATGATAACGGAGTGTTAATTTTAGGTGATTCTGGTTCTGGAAAATCAGATTTAGCATTGAGATTGATCGACAATGGCGCAACTTTAATTTCAGATGATATTTCGATTTGTAGAAAAAATTCAAATAATATTTACCTTTATTGTCCTCCAGAAATTAAGGGTTTGCTTGAAGTAAGAGAGATTGGAATAATTACAGTTCCTTTCGTCGAGAGAATAAAATTACGATTAGTTGTTAATTTGAAAAGTAATAATAATGAAAGGTTTCCAAAGGATAGTTCTTATAGAATACTGGGAATTAACATTCCTATCATCAATATTGAAGGAAAAAATTCATCGGCAGTTGCAAAGATTAAAGTAAAATTAAATGAGATTAGAGAAACAATATAAAGTTTTCATAGTTACTGGATTGTCAGGAGCTGGTAGGTCATCAGCATTAAAAATTTTTGAAGATATGGGTTTTGAGGCAATCGATAATTTACCAACCTACCTTTTGAGCAATATAATAAACACGAAGATAAAAAGAAATCTTGCCGTCGGAATTGATGTTAGAACAAGAGACTTTGATCCAAAAAAAGTAGCTAAAGAGATTTCCAAAAAAAAAAAGAATTTAACTCTTTCAGTCATTTTTTTTGATTGCGACAACACAACTTTATTGAATAGGTTTAAAGAAAGTAGAAGAGTCCACCCTTTAAAATTAGATTTACCAATCGTAGAAAAAATTGAAGCAGAGAGGAATTGGCTTAAACCTTTATTAAATATTAATGACTACTACATTGATACATCAAAATTTACTTTAAACCTTCTAAAAAATGAGATGCAAATTTTGTTTAAAAAACACTCCGACTCAAAAATTAATTTAAGAATTATTTCTTTTGGATATAAATTTGGATTACCAAGAGAAGCAGATCTTGTTTTCGATATGAGGTTTTTGAGGAACCCATTTTATGAAAAAAACCTAAAAAAATTTGATGGTAAAAACTTGAAAGTTATAAATTTTGTTAAAAAACAGAAGTATTTTGATTTTTTTTTTGATAGTCTTTTGCTACTGTTTAATAATATTCTTGAGGGATATAAAAAAGAGGGAAAAGAACATATCACTATAGCATTTGGTTGTACAGGCGGGGTCCATAGATCTGTTGTATCCAGTGACCATTTCCTTAATTTAATTAATAATAATAGAAAATTGAGAATTTTTATAGAACATAGAGATATAGCAAAATGATTGGTATAGTTTTAGTAAGTCATGAAAATATTGCAAAAGAGATGCTAAGTGTCATTCAACACATTGTTGGTCCTCAAGAAAACCTGATAGCAATATCTATCTTCCCTGAGGATGATATGGAGAAAAAAAGATTACAAATTCTTGACTCAGTAAAAAAAGTTGATGCAGGCAAAGGTGTAATTGTTTTAACAGATATGTTTGGTGGAACTCCTTCAAATCTTGCAATTTCCGTTATGGATAGCGAGAAAATTGAAGTTGTAGCTGGTGTAAATTTACCAATGTTGATCAAAATGATGTCGATTAGGGATAAAAAGTCAATTAAAGAGATAATAGCGATTTCACAAGAATCAGGCCGAAAATATATTAATGTCGCTTCAGCATTTTTTGAGGAAAAAAAAGATTGGAACAAAAAAAAGTAGAAAGAAAAATATTAATAACTAATAAGCTAGGAATTCATGCAAGGGCTGCAGCAAAATTTGTGGAAGTAACTTCTAAATGTGACTCAAAGTTTATTGTCAAAAAAGGTTCAAAGGTTGTAAACGGTTCCTCTCTTCTGGGTTTAATGACTTTGGCTGCCTCTAAAGGAACGGAAATAAAAGTTCAATGTATTGGAAGTAATTCAGAAAAGGATTTAAATAAACTAATTAGTTTAATAAAAAATAATTTTGGTGAAGAAAAACCTTTATCAGAAAATACAGATAAAGAATTGGTTTTAAAAGGAATTGGGGTTTCAAGTGGATATGCGATAGGAAACTGCTTAGTAAAACAAAAAACTAATCTTTCTAACGTGAGATACAACATTTCCATATCATCAGTACAAAAAGAAATAATACGATTGGAAAAAGCAGTTAAAGTCTCTATTTTAGACATCAAAAAGATTATCAAGAAAATAACTCACCATAAAAATGATATCTATAAAGAGATGAAATTTATGTTAGAGGCTAATATTTCAATTATTAGGTCATCATCACTTATGAAGGACGCAAAACAAAGAATAAGAGAAGATCTCATAAATGCAGAATATGCAGTTGATGAAGTCCTTAATAAGCATTCAAAAATTTTTAAACGCATAAAGGACAATTACTTAAAAGACAGATTTGATGATGTGAGAGATGTTTGTACAAGAATAATTGAAAACCTTCAAAAAAAAAAAGTCCAGACCAGTGTTAAAAACAATCAGATTTTATTTTCGTCGGAGTTGAGTCCATCTGATCTATTGGCTAATGCCAAAATTAAATTTTTGGGCCTAGCAAGTATGTTTGGAGGCCCTGAGGGTCATTTTGCAATAGTAGCTCGGTCTTTGTCGATTCCAACTGTAGTTGGCGTAAAAAACGCTATTAAATATCTCAAAAACGGTGAAAAAATTATAATAGACGGTGATAAAGGATTGTTGATCAAGAATCCTTCAAAAAAGACAATATTAATATATAAAAAAAAAATCGAAGAAAAAAAAAATGAGGATCAAAAGTTAAATTCATTTATTAAGACCATTCCAGTTACTAACGATAAAAAAAGAGTAAGAATTGAGGCAAATGTTGATGATTCTGATGAAGTTAAAATATCAATGAAAAAAGGAATAGATGGTATTGGTTTATACAGAACTGAGTATCTTTTTATGAATAAAAAAACCATACCTTCTGAACAAGATCAATTTAACTCAATTAAAAAAACTCTTATGCATTTGAAAGGAAAGCCACTAACAATTAGAACATTAGACGTTGGTAATGATAAAAAAGTGCCATCTATAGAAAAATATTTAACAAAATCACCTAATCCTGCTTTGGGGTTAAGAGCTATAAGGCTGACATTAGCTTTTCCAAAAATTTTTAAAAGACAAATTACGGCTATCTTAAGGGCAAGCTCGTATGGGAATATAAGGATAATGTTACCAATGGTTTCAAATGTATCAGAGTTAATTGAGACAAAAAAAATAATAACAGAAGTTAAAAAGGATTTATTAAAAAAAAATAAAAGGTTAAAGATTACTGCTCCTAAGATTGGAGTATTAATTGAAACACCGGCTGCGGCATTGATTTCTGAGGAGTTAGCTAAAAATTGTGATTTTTTTGCGATTGGTACGAATGATTTAACAATGTACACTTTAGCCATAGATAGGGGTGATGAGGAAGTTGCTAAAATATACGATCCTGGACACTTGTCTGTTTTAAAACTAATCCACATGACTGCAAGTTCGGCAAACAGAAATAAAATTCCTGTAAGTATTTGCGGAGAGATGGCCGGAGATACATTATTTACTTCAATTCTTATTGGAATGGGTATAAGAACACTGTCAATGAGTACATCTCGAATATTGAAAATAAAGCAATATTTAAGTCAAGTAAATTCAAATGAAGTAAAAAAAATTTCAGATGATATTTTTAAACAGGATGATAATGTGGTGGTAAAAAATATTTTGTACAACTACAATCAAGAAATTAATAAAAGGATAAGAGAAAAAAAATATGGATGATTTTAAAATTAAAGACATAGATTTAGCTAATTGGGGAAGAAAAGAGATTAAAATTGCTGAAACGGAAATGCCTGGGCTTATGCAGTTAAGATCAGAGTTTAAAGATGAAAAACCTCTTGCTGGTGCAAGAATTGTTGGATGCTTACATATGACGATACAAACTGCAGTTTTAATTGAGACGCTCATAGATTTAGGAGCTTCTGTTAGGTGGAGTTCTTGCAATATTTATTCTACTCAAGATCAAGCAGCTGCGGCTGTTGCCAAAAGTAGAATTCCTGTTTTTGCTTGGAAAGGTGAAACTGAAGAAGAATTTTGGTGGTGTATAGAAAAAACAATTACAGGGCCTAATGACTGGAAACCCAATCTTATACTAGATGATGGAGGAGATCTTACAAAAATTATGCATGAAAAATATCCCCATCTTCTCGATGGAGTTAGAGGTTTGTCAGAAGAAACAACAACAGGTGTTTTAAGGCTTTTAGAAATGGAAAAAAGTAATCAACTTTTAGTACCTGCTATAAATGTTAACGATTCAGTCACAAAATCTAAGTTTGATAATAAATACGGTTGTAGAGAAAGCTTAGTTGATGGAATAAGAAGGGCAACCGATGTTATGATGGCTGGAAAAGTCGCACTTGTTGCAGGATATGGTGATGTTGGCAAAGGTTCAGCAGAAAGCCTAAGAAATGCAGGATGTCGGGTTGTTGTAACTGAAATAGACCCTATTTGTGCTCTTCAAGCTGCTATGGATGGGTTTGAAGTCAACACTATGGATGATGTTGCGGATAAAGCAGATATTTTTGTGACAGCCACCGGAAATGTTGACGTAATAACTATAGATCATATGAGAAAAATGAAAGACAGGAGTATTGTATGTAACATAGGACACTTCGATTCCGAAATTCAGATTGAAGCTCTTAAAAACTATAAGTGGGATAACATAAAACCACAAGTTGACGAAATTGAATTTCCTGATGGAAAGAAAATAATAGTTCTTGCAGAGGGTCGTTTAGTAAATTTAGGATGCGCAACCGGTCATCCAAGCTTTGTTATGTCAGCTTCTTTTTCAAATCAGGTTTTGGCTCAAATAGAGCTATGGAAAAATTATAGTAAATATAAAAATAAAGTTTATGTTCTTCCGAAAAAACTAGATGAAAAAGTAGCTAGGATACACCTTGATAAAATTGGTGCTAAGTTAACCAAATTATCGAAAAATCAAGGAGATTATATAAATGTTCCTGTAGGTGGGCCTTATAAAAGTGAAGAATATAGATATTAACAAAACTATAGTTTTTTAATACCCGATGTAGTTGAGTATTCAAAATGAAGAACTTTGTCAGGAAAAATCTTTTTGTAACAACTATGAGCAGCCATTGCAGCTTCTGAAAAGCCAGTTAGAATTAGTTTAAGCTTGCCGGGGTAATCACATATGTCTCCAATTGCAAATATGCCTTTGGCGGAGGTTTGAAGACTTGATTGGTCAACGCTCAATAGATTTTTTTCAATTTCCAATTCCCAATCTTTAATAGGACCTAATTCAGAGGAAAGGCCAAAAAAAGGAAGAAAATAATCTACCTTAAGATCTATTTTTTCTTCATCAAGGTTGCTAACAGTCAATGTGTTGATTTCTCCTTTAGAGCCTTGAAGAGAGTGAACTTGAAAAGGTATTATTGTTTTAATTTTTTCTTCCTTTTCAAGTGAAAAAAGTTTTTCAACACTATGAGGTGCAGCTCTTAATTTTCTTCTTCTATGAATAAAAAATACTTTCTCTGCAACTGAAGAGAGTTCAATAGCCCAATCTACGGCTGAGTCACCGCCACCAGCAATTGCTATTTTTTTATTTTTAAAAATAGATTTGTTAGTTATATGATAAAAAATTGATTTATTTTCGTATTCTTCAATGTCTTTCAGAGGTGGTTTATTTGGTCCAAAAGCTCCGTTGCCGGCTGCTATTAAAATACATTTACATTCAATTGATTTGTTATTTGAGGTGAAAACTAGAAATTCATCGTTTTGTTTAGTAATTTTTTCAACTCTTTCGCCCAATATAAATTTTGGTGAAAATGGTTTGATCTGACTGAAAAGGTTATCAATAAGTTTTTTACCAGATATTTCAGGGTATGCAGGAATATCATATATTGGTTTTTCCGGATACAAAGATGAACATTGTCCACCAATAATATCAAGTGAATCAACAACACATGATTTAATCCCCAGTTGTCCAAGCTCAAAAACTGAGAACAGTCCTATAGGACCAGCTCCTATAACTAATACATCTGTTAAAGTTTTATTCATAATTATCTTTTTTTGTTTTTTAAACATTAATTACATATTTATATTAGAATAATTAATAAAAATGAAAGATGAATTTAAAATTAATTTGGATAACCTTCGAGAAACTGGGAAATTAGCGCAAAAAATTGCCAAAAGAATAAAACCGAAAAGTTTTATATCTTTGAGAGGAAAACTGGGGGTCGGAAAAACTACTTTGGCTAGTTTAATAATTAACAATCTATCCAAAAAAAAAATAAGAGTCTTAAGCCCCACCTTTTCACTTGTTAATATTTATGATTTGAAAAACATAAAAGTTTGGCACTATGATCTTTTCAGGCTCAAAAATAAAACAGAAATTTTTGAATTGGATTTTGAATTAGCCCTCTTAGACTGTGTAATAGTTGAATGGCCAGAAATTATAACGGAGTATTTACCTCATAAAAGGATTGAAATACATCTTGATGAAGATGAATCTTTATTAAGATATGCGACTGTAAGGAAGATAAATAAAAATAAAATTCGTGAATATAATCCCGAGAAATGATAGACGAAATAATCAAAAAATTAGATTATAAAAAAATAAAATTCGATAATTTACGATTTTTAGCTGGAGATGCTTCAGACAGAAAATATTTTTTGATTAAACAAGAAAGTAATACAAATGTATTGATGTTTGATAACGATTCAAGAAGTTTAGAAAGATTTATAAAAATTTCTTATCTTTTAAAAAAACATGTAAGTATTCCTCAAATCATTACAGATCTAAAAGAATATGATATTTTAATTATAGAAAACTTTAGAAATAACAAATTTAGTGAAGTATTAAAAAAATCTAACAAAATAAAATTGTACAAAGTTGCTTTGGATGCATTACTGTACATTCATAAAAAAAAAATCGATAAAAAACTTGTTCACTACAGTAAAAAAATCTTTTTTGATGAATCAAATTTATTTTTCGATTGGTATTTAGATTTGTCAAAAAGAAGAGTCGAATTATTAAAAAATGAATTTAACTCAATCTTTTCAGGCTTTTTAGATAAAGTCTATTTATTACCGAGCGTCTTTATTCATAGAGATTATCATATCGATAACTTATTTTATCTTAAGGAAAAAGACAAGCATTTCAAATGTGGCTGGATTGATTATCAGGACGCTTTAGTAGGTCCATGTGTATACGATGTTGTGTCACTTGCACAAGATGCTAGAATAGACGTAGAAAAGAGAACAGAGAATTTCTTGATTAATTATTATTTAGAAAATTGTAAATCCATTGATAAAGATCTATTTTTATTTTCGTACACTGTTATAGCAATTCAAAGACACCTTAAAGTTTTGGGAATTTTTAGGAGACTTGAAATGCGAGATAATAAAAAAAATTATATCAAACATATCCCAAGAGTTTTAGGTTTGCTTGAATCTAATTTAAAAAAAAATAAATTTAGCCCTTTATTTAAGATTTTAGAAAAACCATTGGGTTTGTAATGATTTCGCAGGCAATGATATTTTCAGCTGGACTTGGAAAAAGGATGTTACCACTAACAGAGAACATACCCAAGCCGCTTATAAAAATTAATAAAAAGAGTCTCCTGAAAAATAATATTGAAAAATTGATTGAATCTAGATTCAAAAATATTGTCGTAAATGCTTATCATCATTCAGAAAAAATTATTAACGAAACAAAAATGTTCGAATCGGTAAAAGTTATTGTTGAATCTGAAAGACTTGAGACAGGAGGTGGCTTATTAAATGCAATTAACGAAAAATGCTTTACAGAAAACATTCCCGTTGTGCTTTTAAACGGGGATATTTTTTGGTATGACAAGAAATATAAGTCAATTGATAAAATCATTAGCCTATGGAACCCACGTAAAATGGATATGTTGTTATGTTTAAAAAGAAAGGAAGATTTTTTTGGTTACAATGGTGATGGAGATTTTGATCTTCAAAGTGACAAATTCTCGTCATCAAAATTAGAAATAAAAACAAATCCTTTGTATGCCTATACAGGGCTGCAAATCATCAAGCAGAATATTATAAAGGATGTTAAGAAAAATTGTTTTTCATTAAAAGAACAGATACTAAAATCTCTAGAAAAAAATAAGTTATTTGGCTATATAGACGAAAATCAATGGTTTCACATAGGAACGGCAGAGGATCTTAAAAAATTTAAGGAAAATTATTGTGAATAATTTTATAGTTTATGATTTTGAAACATCTGGAAGAAGTTCACGATTTGACCAAATTCTTCAAGCGGGAATTATAATTTATGATCAAAACCTTAAAGCTTTAAAAAAATTAAATTTAAAGTCACGTATTAATCCAGATATTGTTCCGTCAATCAATGCGTTAAGAGTCAATAAATTAAAGATCTCAGATATTCTTTCAGAAAAGATGAGTTGCTATGAAATGACAATGCAAATGTATAGTTTTTTATCAAAATTCCAAGACTCCTTTTTTGTTGGTTTTAACTCCATAAATTTTGATGAAGAATTTTTTAGACAAACACTCTGGGAGCATTTTACTTTTCCTTACTTAACAAATACAAAAGGAAACGCGAGACTTGATGTACTTAATTTTGTAACATTAGTTCATGCTTTCAGAAAAAATGCCTTAAATGTTGAGGTAAATGATGAAGGAAAAATAACATTCAGGTTGGAAAGTTTGGCAAAAGCAAATTGTTTTGAGTCTGATAACGCTCATGAAGCAATTGCAGACGTTGAAACCACAATGAAACTTCTGGAAATGCTTTTAAAAAATAATTATGACCTCTTTAAAATATTCATCAATAATTCGTATCCTGTTAAATTAGAAAATAAAATTATTGAACAAAATATTTTCACAATGCACCACTACATTTTCAGCAAGCATAGAGTTTATCTTGTTAAAAATCTTTTGAAACATCCAGTTTATAAAAACCAAATGATTGGATTTGATCTTAAATATGATACCTCAGAAATTGTTAATTATGGCATAGATGAATTGGAAGAAATATACAGATCAAAATCATTTTTTAGGAAAATAAAATTAAATAAACAGCCATCCATTTTGGACAAATCTTATGCAAGAAATCTTAGTCCTTATAGTGAATTAACGGACCATGAAATAAATTTAAAATGTGAACAACTTCAGAAAAAAGAATTTCTGATAAAACTCAATAAAATACTGGAAAAAGAATCATTGGATTACAGTGAAAATCAGTCTCAGGAAATAAAATTAGAAGAGGAAACAATTTATTCTCAAAAACTCAATTACAACGATTCAAGAATCATGAATAGATTTCATAATGAGGAATGGGACAACAAGTGGCGTTTTGCTGAAAAATTTAAAGATCAGAGGCTAAGATTTTTTGCTGCGCGTCATATTTATAGAAATTATCCAGAGGAACTGCCTAGAAAAATTTTTAAATTGCTGCATAAAAAAATTTCGGAGAGGATTTGTTCTTTAGAGAAAAAAAGATTTATAACAATTCCGGCAGCTATGGAGGAGGCTGACTCATTATCCTTAAAAATAGAGGAAAATGATTTAGGAAATGATTTAAAAGAACAAATAGATCAGTATAATATTTACATTAACTTTTTAAATGATTACTATAATAATTCCAATGCAAATCCAATTCAATTCGATAAGAATTTATCAAATAAACTTTTTGCAAATTAATGGGGTGCTAAAATGACTGCTATAAAAAATTGTAATGAAAATGATTTCGAGAACGAAGTTCTTAAATCTAGTCTTCCAGTAATAGTCGATTTCTGGGCTGAATGGTGTGGACCATGTAAGATGCTAACGCCAATTTTGGAGGAACTCTCAAATGAAATGAAAGATGAAATTAACGTAGTAAAAGTTAATCTTGATGAAAATCAAGACTTAGCTATGAAATACTCTATCAGGAGTATACCCACATTGTTATTATTCAAAGAAGGAAATTTAATCGACACGAAAATTGGTCTTTTGCCAAAAAGCGAAATAGTAACTTGGTTTAAATCAAAGATTTAGTTGATCTTGAAGCCATCATGTTTTAAAACCTCCCCAGCCAGATATAATGAACCGCAAATTACTAATTTTCCGCTTGGATAGTTTTCCTTTATAATTTTTAAAACCTCTTTGATATCTAATAAACATTCAATGCTTATTTTCGAGCTAATATTTCTTTTAATACTATTTTTTATCTCATATGGTCTTATATACTGATGATCTGGTATTGGCAAAAGAAAAATAGCTGAAAGGTTTTTTATTAGTTTTTTTATGAATGAATACGGATCTTTCCCAATCATCATACCCATAACTAAAAAAACATTTTCTTTTTTCCATTTTTCAATGACGTTTTTTATTACGTTCGACGCTTCTAAGTTATGACCTCCATCTAACCAAATCTCAAAATTTTTACCCATGTACGAGGATAAATTTCCGTTGTTAAGATTTTGCATTCTAGCTGGCCATTTTGCTGATAAAATACCTTTATCAATATTTTTATTTAAAATGTCTTTTCTTTCGAGTGATAATACAGTTGCTACAGCTGTCGAAGCGTTATCTATCTGATGTTCACCAAAAAGTTCAGGAAAGTTAAAATTATAATTTGCCTTCTCAAAAAAACATACTAAAGGTTTTTTTTATAAAATCTTTTTCTCTAATTTTCCAATTCGATCCTTCTTCGAATAGCGCAATCTTCAATCTTTTTGCTTCAACTCTTGCTAACTTCCTTACAATTGAATGTTGCTTTGATAGAACTATCTTTTTTGAATTGTTTAAAATTCCTAATTTTTCTTTAGCAATTTTTTCTATTGTTGACCCAAGAAAGTTCATATGATCCATTGAAATTGGTGTAATAACACTGCATAATTTATTCTCAACGACATTTGTAGCATCAAATCTACCACCAAGACCTGTTTCTAAAAGAATAATATCAGATTCAATCCTGCTAAATGCCAAAAATGCAGCAGCTGTTGTAATTTCAAAGAAAGTAATTTCCTCTGCTTTATTGAAATATTCGCATTCTTCTAAAAGTGTATTTAGATGGTTGTTACTTATTAGTTTAGAATTAATCCTTATTCTTTCGTTGAAATTTATTAAATGGGGAGATGTGTAAGTGTGCACTTTGTAATTTGAAAATTCGAATATGGATCTTAGAAAGGAAGTTACAGAACCTTTCCCATTTGTTCCCGCCACATGAATTACTGGAGACAATTTAAGATGAGGATTATCTAAATTATTAAGCAACCGTTTTAAACGTTTAAGAGATAAGTCAATCTTTTTTGGATGTAAAAGTTCGAGCCTTTTTAAAATTTTTGTAGATTTGTTCACTTTCAAATCAAGCTATAAGGAAATCAAGTAAATCTTCAATTTTTTTTTTTAAGTCTTTTCTATGAACAACAAGATCGATCATCCCTCTCTCCATTAGATACTCTGATTTTTGGAAATTTTGAGGTAATTTTTCTTTAATAGTATCCTCAATAACTCTACTTCCTGCAAAACCAATAGTAGCATTTTTTTCAGCGATTATTATATCACCTAGCATTGCAAATGAAGCTGAAACGCCACCAGTTGTCGGATCAGTGAGAACAGAAATAAAAGGCAAGTTTAACTTTCCGAATGCATTTATCGCAATAACGGTGCGCGGCATTTGCATTAAAGATAAGATTCCTTCCTGCATCCGTGCGCCCCCTGACGAGCTAAATATAATTAATGGAAGGTGATTTTTTTTTGCAAAATCGCATGCAGAAATTATTGCCTCACCAGCAGCCATGCCCATCGAACCTCCCATAAAATTAAAATCGAAAATTGCTGTAACAATCTTTTTCCCATTTATAGTTCCTGATGCTACAATAACGGAATCATTGGTTTGATTTTTCTTTTGAGCAATTTTTAATCTATCTATATATTTTTTACTATCTTTGAAGTTAAGTGGATCTGGTTTAATTTTAGGTGTATCCATTATCATGAAACTTTTCCCCAAAAATAATTCTAATCTTTCTTTTGAACTAATTCTAAAATGATAATCACAATGTTTACAAACATATTGATTTGATACTAGTTCTTTTCTCAGTAACATTTGAGAGCATTTTGGACAAGTTTCCCACAAATTATCAGGAACTTCTTTTTTTCCAACAATGGCTTGAAGTTTTGGTCTTACAAAATTAGTTATCCAGTTCATATGAATAATTTACCATTATTTTTTTAAATTTGCCAAGAAATCGGATATGTTCTTTAACATCTGATTTTCCGAATACTTGCCTTTGTCAAACTCTTCAATAAAGCTTACAATGGCTGATCCAACTACACATCCATCTGAAAATTTATTTAAACTCTCTATTTGATTTTTATTTTTAATACCAAATCCAACACAAATAGGAAGGTTGGAAATTTTTCTGATTTTTGTTAAAGATTTTCTAACTTCATTAATAGATGGTTTTTTTTGTTCCTGTAATGCCCATAACTGAGACATAATATAAAAACCCACTTGTGTGCTTGAGAATTTTTTTTAATCTCTCTTTATGTGTAGTTGGTGTAAGTAATCTGATATTGTGAACATTATATTTTTTTGTGTATAGGTTTATATAATGGTCTTCTTCAGGGGGTAAATCGACAATTATAAGACCATCTACACCAACAGAACTACAATTTAAAAAAAAATCCCTAAGACCATATTGAAAAATTGGATTGAAATATCCCATCAAAACTATAGGGATATTTTTATCATTTTTTCTAAAATTTTTAACTAATTGCAAAGTACTATCAATATTCGCTCCAGCTTTAATTGCTCTTTGACTTGACTTTTGAATAGTTGGCCCATCAGCCATAGGATCGGAGAAAGGAAAGCCTATTTCAATAAGATCAATTTTTTGGTCTCTAAGGACTTTTAATATATTTGTTGAAATCTTTTGATTTGGATCCCCTGATGTAACAAAAGCAACTAAGGCTTTTTTATTAACTTCATTTAATTCAGAAAACTTTTTGTCGATCCTGTTTTGCATTCAAATCCTAAATTTTTATACCTAAGTTGTCAGAGATAGAAAAAATATCCTTGTCCCCTCTACCACACATATTCATTATTATGATTTGATTTTTTTTGAATTTTTTAGAGTTTTTTAGAAGATATGATAAAGCATGGGATGGTTCAAGAGCAGGAATAATACCTTCCAGTTTTGAACAAATTTTGAATGCGCTTAGTGCCTCTTTATCAGTAGCACTAAAATAATTCACTCTTCCCGTCTCCTTAAGCCATGAATGTTCAGGCCCGATGCCAGGATAATCTAAACCTGCAGAAATTGAATGTGCATCAGTAATTTGTCCTTCTTCGTTTTGTAGTAAATAAGTATAATTACCATGTAAAAAACCTGGTTTTCCTTTTGATAAAGAAGCTGCATGCATTTTAGAGTTTATACCTTTTCCTCCTGCTTCAATTCCAATAATGTTTACATCTTCGTTGTTAAGAAATGGATAAAAAAGACCAAGTGCGTTTGACCCTCCACCTATACAAGCAACCAAATAATCAGGAAGTCTTTTTTCAACTTTAAGGATTTGCTTCTTTGCTTCTATCCCAATTATTGATTGAAAATCTCTTACCATCATTGGATAAGGATGCGGTCCAGCGACGGTTCCTATTACATAAAAGGTATCTTTAACATTGGATACCCAATCTCTTAATGCTTCATTCATGGCATCTTTTAATGTGGATGTCCCAGATTGTACTGGGATAATCTCAGCTCCAAGCAATTTCATTTTGAATACATTTGGGGCTTGTCTTTTAATATCTAAAGCACCCATGTACACAACACATTTTAGGTTGAAAAGTGCACAGACAGTTGCTGTTGCAAGTCCATGTTGCCCAGCTCCTGTTTCTGCAACAATTCTTTTTTTACCCATCTTTTTTGCTAAAAGTACTTGCCCCACACAATTATTAATCTTGTGAGCGCCGGTATGATTTAGTTCGTCTCTTTTGAAATAGACTTTTACATCCCCAATCTCTTTAGAAATTCTTTTAGCATAATAGAGTGGGCTTGGTCTTCCGACGTAATTTTCAAAATAATAGTTGAGTTCATTTTTAAACTTCTTTGATCTTCTTACTTCTTTGTATTTTTTTTCAACATCAAGTAACAAAGGCATCAGCGTCTCTGCCACAAATCTTCCTCCAAATTTTCCAAATCTTCCATGTTTATCAGGAAACTTATAATAGTTAATTTTATTTGTTTTTTTCATAATTTTTGACATGCTTAATAAAGCTTTTGATTTTTTTTTGACATTTTTCTCCTCTGGACATTTCTACTCCTGACGAAACATCAATAAATTTAGCCTTTGTAATTTTTAAAGCCTCTTCAATATTTTCTTCGTTTAACCCGCCTGCTAGAATCCATTCTTTTTGTGAATAATATCCTTTAAGGAGTTTCCAATCAAATGAAATTCCTGTTCCTCCACTAACATCAGATTCGCTTTTTGTATCAAACAATATCATATCGCATAATTTTTCATATTCACGTGCTCTTTTAATATCTGAAACTTCTTTAATTGGTATTGCTTTTATTATGGGTTTTTTTAATTTCTTAATTTCACTTATATAATTCAAATCCTCACTTCCATGGAGTTGAATGACGTCTAAACAAAGAGTTTCTGAAATATGATTAATCAAATGCAAATCAGCGTCTACAAAAAGTCCAACAAGTTTTTGATTATCATTTATATAATGTCTAAGTTTTTTTGCTTCTAAAGCATTTATAAATCTAGGAGATTTTTGATAGAAAACAAAACCTATATAGTTTGCACCTGAACTTGCTAAAATTGATTCTTTATCACGAAGTCCGCACAATTTAATTTTTATGTTCATAGTGTTTTTCTATATCCTTTAAAATGCACTTAATTGAATTAATTGGATTGCCAGATTGTGTAATTGATCTTCCAATAATTAACATTCTTGAGCCATTTTTAATAGCCTGACCAGGCGAATTTATCCTTTTTTGATCATTCATCTTATTTTTATAAAGTCTTATACCAGGTGTAACGAATAGCATATTGGTGTTATTTAAATGTCTTTTTAAGTGAGGAACCTCTTCAGCTGAAGAAACTAAACCATCGATGCCAGCTTTTACTCCAATTTTCGCTAAATTCTCTACATAATCTAAATTACTTAAATTATAACCAAAACTTTTTAAATCTAAGTTATCTAAGCTTGTGAGCATTGAAATGCCTAAAATTTTTGTATTATTTTTAATTGAAACCACGTCCTCAACCATTTTGAAGCCACCAGAAAGGTGAATAGACAAATAGTCAGGCTTCAAATTAATTAGATTTTGAGCAGATTTTTTAACCGTGTTGGGTATATCTTTTAGCTTTAAATCTAGGAAGACTGGTATTCCAAGTTTTTTAATTTCAAGAAATCCTGAAGGCCCATTCCTGGAAAAAAACTCTAGACCAATTTTGATTCCACCAACATGTTTTTGTATTTTTGATATAAACCTTTTTGATTGTTCTATATCTGTAAAGTCAATTGCACAAAAAATAAAATCTTTAAAATTCATATTTCTAACCAAATAGTTTTTTTAAAAATGAAAAAATTAAACCTAATAAGAATCCTGCAAATATAAGTATTAAGACAAGAATATATAAAGGTAGTTCAAAAAAAAAAGGAAATGGAAATAGATTTATCTTAACCAGATATTTATTTCCTAAAGAAAAAAGGGAAAAAAAAGTTAAAAAAAAAAAAAGAAAATGAATCCAATCATTTTTTTAATCTTTGATGACATTAATTCCCTTTCTTAATTTTTTTCCAGGTATAAAATGTACGAAATTCTTCTTTTTAATTTCTATCTTTTCTCCTGATGAAGGGTTGCGTCCTATTCTGTTTTCTCGAGATTTTGTTGAAAAAGTCCCAAAATCTCTAATTTCAATTCTAGCACCCTTGGCTAAATTTGAAGAAAGAAATTGCAGAATCTTTTCAAGTGTTCTTTCAACTTCCCTTCTAGGTAAATAATCGAATCTATTTTCAAGTTCTTTCAAAATATCTGACTTTTTCATATTCCAGGTGTCCAAATAGCAATAAATCCATTATAAATGTTTTGATTTAAATAATTAATCTTTTTTTTCAAAAAACTAAAATTCAACAATTCTGTAATTTCACTTTGAATTGACAAATCTTTCACTCTTACATCATCATCCAACCCAGCTTCCTTTTTTAACCACGATAATGCGTCATTTTCAGTTCCAACAGCATCTATTAGCTTCAAATCTTTAGCTTGTTTTCCTGTTACAATTCTTCCATCTGAAACCAAATCTATTGTGGAATTTGATATATCTCTACTTTTCTTAACTAAATTCAAAAATTCTGTTTGCATTTTTTTTATAATATCTTTTAAGTAATTTAATTTTTTTTCATCGATTTTTTCAGCAGGATTAGGTACCGCTTTGAAATCACCACTTTTAATGATTACTGGATTAATGCCTAATTTATTAAGAAGTTGACTGATATCTGCCGTTTGAAGTATTACACCTATTGACCCTGTAATAGTACCCTCATTCCCAAAAATTCTGTCAGAACTTAAAGATACAAGATAGCCACCTGACGTAGCCATTTCTCTCATATAAGCAACCGTAGGTATTTTTTTGCCTAATTTTTTAATTGATTCATGAATTTCTTTACTTCCCACATATGTACCTCCAGGACTATTAATAATAGTTATAAGTCCTTTCACGTTTTGATCGTTGTCTAAGTCCTTCAATTGTTCAAGTATATCGTTTCTATCTTTTATGATTCCTTCGACAGTTATTTTTGCTATAAAATTTTCTTTTTGTTGAAATTGAAGTGAGGTAGTAACTACTAACAGAATCGCAATTACAATGATTAGTAAACGTTTTATTATTGATTGTCTTTTTGTATAAAATTGTTCTAAAAAGTCATTTGGTTTCATCTTTTGACTTCTTTTTATCTTCTTCTAATGCAGCACCTATAATATCACCTATACTTGCTCCTGAAGAGGATGAACCATATTCTTTAAGAGCTTCTTTTTCTTCCTGAATTTCTAGGTCTTTAATTGACAACTCATAGTTATCATCTTTAGCAATTTTCTTTAAAACCTTTGCATCAATTTTTTCACCGACAGCAAATCTGGATGTATTTTGTTCTGTTTTAACTTTTGCTAAGTTAGATTTTTTTACAAATCCCTTTGAAGCTTTTTCAAAACTAACAAAAACTTTATCCTCTTCAATTTTTTCAATAATACATGTCATTGTTTTATTCACAAATTTATCTTCTTTAATTGAACTTTTTGTAAGTTGTTTAATACCCAGAGACACTCTTTCTTTTTCGACATCAATATCCAAAATTTTAAATTTAACTTTTTCACCTATCTTATATTTTTCAATCGCTGTCGAACTGCTATCTTGCCAAGAAACATCTGAAGCATGAATTAATCCGTCAAGTTCTTTTGTTAAACCAACGAAGATTCCAAAATCTGTGATATTTTTTATTTCGCCTTCAGCAATATCACCTACTTTTTTTGTCGAAGCAAAGATTTTCCATGGGTTCTCGGTGCATTGTTTAAGTCCCAAACTTATTCTTCTTTTAGCATTATCAATTTCTAAAATCGTTACTTCCACTTCTTCGCCAACCTTGAGGATTGAATTTGGGTTAATATTTTTGTTTACCCAGCTCATCTCAGAAGTGTGGATAAGACCTTCAACTCCCTTTTCTAACTCAATAAACGCTCCGTAATCTGCTATACTTGATATTTGTGATTTTATTTTAGCGCCAACCTTGTATATATTCTCAACGTTTTTCCAAGGATCGTCCGTTAATTGTTTAAGACCTAAACTAATGCGATTATTTTCTTTGTCATATTTTATCACAATCACTTCGATCTCTTCGCCAATCTTAAACATTTCAGATGGATGATTTACTCTTTCCCACGAAATGTCTGTGACGTGAATTAATCCATCCATTCCTCCCAAGTCGACGAAAACTCCGTAATCTGTAATATTTTTGACTACACCTTTAAGTTTATCCCCTTCATTTATATCTGATAAAAGTTTACTTCTGTCAGCTTTTCTAGATTCCTCTAACAGAACTCTTCTAGAGACAACAATATTACCTCTTAATTTATCCATTTTAAGAATTATCATTGGTTGAGGTTTATTTAGAAGAGGAGAAATATCTTTGATTGGTTTAAGGTCTACTTGACTTCCGGGAAGAAAAGCTACTGCTCCATTAATGTCGACTGCAAATCCACCTTTAACTCTCCCTGTGATTACCCCCGTTACTTGTTCCTTTTGATTTTGTTGCTTTTCAAGATTCGACCAGGATTCTTCTTTTCTCGCTCTTTCTCGACTCAAAAGAGCCTCACCCTCTTTATTTTCTAGTTTTTCAAGATACACATCGTATTTATCTCCTACTTTAACGCTATGTTCTTCTCCTGGTGAATGGAACTCTTTTATGGGGATTCTTCCTTCAGCTTTAAGCCCTACATCAACTACAACTGTATCGTTAACGATTGAAAGTACTGTGCCTTTAATTATTTGACCTTCTTTGTATTTAAATTCTGATAGGCTTTCTTCTAATAATTCACTAAAATTTTCTACCAATTAATTTCCTATATAATTTATTGAATACAATTACAAAATTTTCAAGTGATATGCAATTATTAAATAAAATCAATTCTTTTTCTTATATATCTTAATGCTAGGTCAAGGACTTGTATTTCATTTATCTCTGATGTATCAATCCTGAAGCTATCAACAGCTGGTTTAAGAGGTGAAACATCCCTTTCAGAATCTTGGATATCTCTTTTTTTCATATTTGCAATGGTATTGGAAAGATCCAACGAACTTAGTTTTAATTGTTTATTTCGTCTAGACGCTCTGATTTCAACATTTGCATCTATAAAAAATTTTACTTCAGCATTAGGAATAATTATTGTTCCAATGTCTCTACCATCAATAATGGAACCTTTTCCTTTGGGAGGATTGTTCGCAAAGTTTCTTTGAAAATTAACAAGTGATTTCCTAACTTCAGTTGATTGCGAAATTTGAGATGCAAGCTTTGAAATTTTCTCTGACCTTAAACCATCTAGTTTACTAGTATTTGTAAACCATTTGTTAAAATTGATCTTTGCAGGTAGTTGCTTTCCACTCTTTTTAATACTTTCAAACGCATATATTCTATATAGAAGTCCAGTATCCAAGTGATCAAAATTAAGTTTTCTAGATAAATTTTTTGCAAGTGTACCTTTTCCTGATCCTGCTGTTCCGTCAATTGCAATTACTGGTTTAGAATTTTTGAAAATATTCAATTTTAGCGCCTAATTTCTGGAAGAGTTCTCTGAAACTGGGAAAAGATGTCTTTATCATTTCCATCTCATCAATAACTATTGATTTGTTTGAAAAAAAACCAAAAATCAACATCGACATTGCTACTCTATGATCATTTTCTGTTTCAACATGACTTCCTCCTTCTTGAGTTTCTTCACCGTAGATTTTGATAGAATCATTACCCAACTCTAATTTCACTCCATTCTTTGAAAGTGCATTAGACATAGAACTTAGTCTATTACTTTCTTTTACTTTTAATTCTTTTAAACCATAAAATTCAGAAGTTCCTGATGCAAAAGAAGCTGCAACGAATAATATTGGATACTCATCAATAAGTCTTGGAACTATACTCTTATTCACAACTGTTGCTACTAAATTTGAACTCACGACTTCAATGTCACCAACAATTTCGCCATTAAATTTTCTTTTATTTTTAACGGTTATATTAGCATTCATTTTTTTTAAAACGTCTAAAAGACCAGTCCTGTAATAATTTAGACCTACATCTTTTAATGTTACTTTGCTTTTCTTAGAGAGAAGAACTGCGATAATAACAAATGCAGCAGAACTAAAATCTCCAGGAATTTTTAATTCCTTCGGTTTAAGAAAGTTTGGTGATGTTAATTTAATTACATTTTTTTCCTTAATTAAGTTTGCTCCTAAAAATTTAAGCATTATCTCCGTATGATCTCTAGATGGGATTTTTTCCACAATTTTAGTTGTACCTTTCGTATTTAAAGCTGCAAGTAATATGCAACTTTTTACTTGGGCGGAACCAACATTTAAAGTATGGTTAATGGGAATGTGTTGATTATTTCGATTAAAGACTTTAATTGGAAGTAAACCGTTATTGTGTGTGATGGATACATTCATTTCGTGGAGAGGATCAATTATTCTTTTCATTGGTCTGGATGACAATGATTTGTCACCTGTTAATGTTGCATTGATTGCACTAGTGCTCAGCAAACCAGCCATTAACCTTACTCCTGTTCCAGAGTTGCCAAAATGTAAAATTTTTTGAGGATCAGAGAAAAACCCTCCTTGGCCAAAAATTTCATAGTAATCATTATTTTTAATTATTTTAATCTTTAAATTTTTGAGAACTTTCAAGGTGTTCAGAACATCCTCGGACTCTAAAAGCTTGAAAATTTTAGTGTTTCCAAGGCAGGTTGATGATATGATTAGTGATCTTATGGAAATGGATTTATCTGAAGGAACGGTTATTATTCCATTTAATGATTTACTTTTAGAAGATTTAAGAGTAATAATTTTTTTCATTCCTATTTATGATATATAATTTATTTACTTTATTAATGAAAGTTGATTATGGAAAATTTTGACAAAGGTGCTAAGAGAAAATGCACTAAATGTAGTACCCTTTTTTTTGATTTTGGAAAGTATCCAATTGTTTGTCCGAATTGTGGAGCTGATGTAAATTCTCTTCTAACAAATGTTTCTAGGCGAGGAAGACCACCAAAGATTTTAAAACCTGAAGATAATCAAGAAACAAAAGATATGGAAGTTCAAGAAATTGAAGTAGAAGATACACCAAACCCCGAAGCAGTAGATTCTGAGGAATCCAATGTCGATGATATCGTGGAAATTGAGAGAGAAACTGATTCTTAGTCATTTGGTTTATTTTTCATTGAAAGAAGTTTTAAAAATGGAAATATTTTTGGGGCTGTAGCTCAGTTGGGAGAGCGTCTGGATGGCATTCAGAAGGTCGTCGGTTCGATCCCGTCCAGCTCCACCAAAAATCTATTTTTTATTTTCAATATCAAAGAATATTAAATTGATTTATATGATAATTTATTGTAACAATTAATTGAGCGCTTTTTTAAGGTTCGTGTTTATCGCTCGAGTAGAGGATTTATGAGTAGAATGTCAGTATTTAACAGCCCTTTTTTGTTGGGATTCGACCAATTTGAAAGAACTGTTGATAGAATTTCAAAACTTTCAAGCGACTCGTACCCACCCTATAATATTGAACAAACATCACCTAACAGTATTAGGATAACTATAGCTGTTGCTGGCTTCAACAAAAAAGACCTGGACATAAGTTTAGAAGGAAATCAACTTCAAATAAGGGGAAGTAAAGAAGATAATGATTCTGAGAAAATATACATACATAGAGGAATTGCAACTAGACAGTTCCAAAGAAATTTTATTTTAGCTGATGGCATAGAAGTTGAAGAAGCTTCAATGGATAATGGATTGTTATTTATTGATTTGTCTCAACCAATTAGTAGTGAAGAGTCAAAAAAGATTGAAATTAAAGATAAAAATAATAAAATAAATGATAAGTTAATTAGCTTTGGAAGAGAAAACAAAAATGACTAAATTCAATAGCACAAATAGCTTCGATTTCCTTGAATACGGAAATGCTTCCCACGCTTTTGTAAAGAAAGAAATTCATAAAGAAGAAAATTTTACTACCGACGTTTTTTCTGTTTACTGCGCTGATGGAACCCTTCTCGCAGCCTTCGATAGTAAAGAATCTGCAATAGCTGCAATTCTACAATCAGGCCTTGAACACATTAATCTCCATTAGGTTTGTCCAAAAAAGTTATAAATTTCTTTTGAGTTCTTTAATTTTCTTAATTTCTCAACAAGGTTCTTGTTTTTAATGAAACTAGCTATCGATGACAAGACAAGCAGATGTTCAGATTGACAATTGTTTGGTGCCAGAATGACAAAAACCAAGTCTACATACTTTTTGTCTGGTGCAGAAAAATCAACAGCAGATTTTAATTTAAGAAATAATACCCTTGTCTTATCTATAAGACTTATTTTTGAATGAGGAATAGCTATTCCATTACCTACACCAGTTGAGCCTAATCGCTCTCTTTCATTTAATTTTTCAATAATCTTTGAACTTTCTTCTAAATCATTTTTGGCGAAGAAATTTGATACAAACTTGAAAAGATTTTTTTTACTATCTACTTCAACATCAACGAGTATTGAATCAAGAGCAATAAATTCAACTAATTTCATTTTTTTGGATCCACCCAGCCTATATTACCATCAGGTCTTCTATAAAGAATATTAAGCCTTTTTGACTGAACATTTTTAAAGAAAATAGCATTTTGATCTTTTAAATTCATAAGCATTATTGCCTCACTAACAGAGACTGTTTTGATAACATCGTCTGATTCGGCAATTATAACAGGATCATAGAGATTTTCTTTCATATTTTTTAGTTCAGGGTTTTCAATAATATATTGGTTTGCTTTGAGATATTTTAGTGGTTTTCTATTCTTAAATCTGTGATCAGTCAGTTTCCTATGATATCTTCTAAGTCTTTTTTTTATTTTCTCGTTTGCAACATTGAATGCGCCATATGCGTCATTACTACCAGCGTTACTTTGAATAAATATCGCACTATCAATGTGAATATTAATTTCACATCTAAAGTTGAATGTGTCCTTAGAAAAAAGAATATTTCCACTTATAAAATTATCAAAATATTTTTTTAGGGTTTGTACCAAAGAATTTTTCACATAATGGGTTAGAGACTTACCTACTTTTGTTTGTTTTCCTGAAACAGATATATTGTTTGAATCGATCAAAAATCGTTACCCAGATAGAACGTTCTTACATTTTTATTTTTTATTATTTCATCAGGTCTCCCTTTAAAAAGAACTTTGCCTTCAAAAATAATGTAGGCCCTATCCACAATTTCTAGGGTGCTTTTTACATTGTGGTCAGTCATCAAAACACCAATGTTTCTATTTTTCAGATTTTGAATTAGTTTTTTTACATCTTGTATGGCTATTGGATCAATCCCAGCTAACGGTTCGTCCAGTAGGATAAAGTTAGGGTTAGACGCTAAACATCTAGCTATTTCAAGTCGTCTTCTTTCACCTCCAGATAAAGATAAAGATGGGGCATATCTGAGATGTTCGATTCCAAATTCTGCTAATAAGTCTTCAAGTTTTCTTTGTTTTGCTTCAGCTGACTGCTCAGTCTTCTCTAATATTGAAAGAATATTTTCTTCTACATTCATTCCCCTGAAAATTGAAGATTCTTGAGGGAGATAACCTAATCCTAATTTTGAACGCCTATACATTGGGAATTCTGATATTTCTCTCTTATCAAGATTTATAGATCCACTATCAGCTTTAATTAGACCCATAGTAATGTAAAATAATGATGTCTTGCCAGCTCCGTTTGGACCCAGTAAAGCTACAGACTCTCCCCTATTAAGGTCGAGTGAAACATTATCCAAAATTCTTTTATTTTCGTATGATTTTGTAACATTTTTAACTTCTAACCCTTTATTGTTTACTGCAATAAAGGGAATATCAATTTGACTCATCAGGATCAATTCCTCCTTTATTAATAAGAGCTTTCACTTTGTTTTCATTTAATTTATTTCCTGGGGCTGGTAGTAACTTACTTATCCCACTTCGTAGGTCAACCTCAGCGTATTCGCCTATCAAAAAACTTTCTCCTCTTTGAAGTTTTACATTCCCATATAATTTACAAATCTCAGTTTCATTATTATAAATAGCTTTATCACTAAATGCTACTTCATTATTAGTTTTAATCGAAACATTTTTAAATCCTAGAAGTTTTTTTACTGTAGTTTTTTGATTCTTTTCTTGAAGATACCAGACCAACTTATCCGCCAAAACTACAAATTCATTGTCTTTTTTTGCTTCTGCCTTGCCTGTTGCAATAGCGATATTTTTAGTTCTCCAGTATTCTAACTTTTTATTTGATTTTAGAGTATTCTTTTCTGATGTAAGAATTATATTCCTTCCATTAATAAGAAAATAATCTTTAAGAATTTTATACTCTGCGTACTCTCCACCAGTAATTTTCATTTTTTTATCTTGGACAACAACATTTCTTTTTGCTCTCACTTCAGTAATATTCATACTGGATGAGTCGTTTTCTTGGTAAAAAGCTTCTATTCTGTCAGATTCTAAAGATAATGTACCGCTCAAAGCTTTAGCATTTCCCAATGCGACGTATTTATTTTTATTCTTGTGCCATTCAATTCCATTGTCAGCGAAAATTTCAATAGGTTGATTATTGTTATCTAAATTAGTGAGCTGTTGTGACTCAGAATGCTTCAAGTTTAAGAAGATTAAAATGACTGCAAAATAAAAACTTTTACTAATTTTTTTCATTGATTAATTTTAACTTTGTTTTTCCTGTAAAGAATATTTGTTTTCCATTATTAAAAATTTTAAATCCCTCAGAAACAATAACTGAATTATTTTTTTTCCCATTTACTCTTTTATTTCCTGAGAGAACTTCTTTTTTAAAATCAAAATACATTTCAGATGTTGTAAAAACCATGTTTTCTCCGTCGTTAAATTTTACATTGCCTTCTACTTTAAGTTGATCAACATTTTTATAAAATATTCCTTTATCACCACTCAAGAAGAACTTCTCTTTTCCTGAATTAATCTCTCCAGTTGGTTTTTCAAGATCAAAGATATTTGGTTCCTGCTTTAATCTTATTGCCCTATTAGCCATTACTTTGAAAGGTTGATTTCTTTTATCTATCCCCATGAATGTAGGTTTGTGTAAAACTTGCTTAAATGACTTAAAATCGCTTTCATCGTATGAAAAATCATTATAGACTGATGCTTTTTCAACAGGATTGTTGTTATAAACTACAAGAATTAAAATCGAAATTGAGAAAAAGAGAAGAATATATTTAAGGCTTTTTATAAAAACGGAATAATTCATTAATTTAGTTATTTTAATATGTCATGCATATGAATAATACCAATAGGTTTTTTTTGTTTAGTAATAAAAATATTTGTAATTGATTCTTCGTTCATAATTTTTAATGCCTTTGAAATAAGAGTATTGGGTGATAAAGTCTTAGGTTTTGTCGTCATTATTTCTTTAACATTCTTATCAAGTAACTCGGGATTCATATTTCTCCTAATATCTCCGTCAGTTATGATTCCGATCAATTCATTTTTTTTTGATACAACTCCTACGCAACCCTCACCTTTTGAAGTCATTTCTAAGATAGCATAACTCATTTTTTTTGATTCAACTATCAATGGGATATCAAGATTAATTTTCATTACATCCTTTACTTCAGATAACATTTGTCCCAACTTTCCTCCTGGATGGAGTTCCCTGAAATCACTTTCTGTGAATTTTTTTTTTTTCAATAATGTTACAGCAAGGGCATCGCCTAAGGCTAGGGTACATGTTGTAGAACTAGTTGGTGCCAATTCAAGTGGACAAGCCTCAATATTTTTGGGTATTAAAAGATTGAGGTTTGACTCTCTTGAAAGAGTGCTGTTTGGCTCACTTGTTATTGATATTATTGAAATACCTAATTTCTTGCAGTATAAAATCAAATTAATTAATTCTGAGGTTTCTCCTGAGTTTGAAATTAAAATTACTACATCTTTCTTTTCTAGCATACCTAGATCTCCGTGATTTGCTTCTGATGGATGTATATAAAAAGAAGGTGAGCCCACTGAAGAGAGTGTAGATGCAATTTTTGAAGCAATATGACCACTTTTTCCAATACCTGAGACAATTATTTTTCCTTTATTTTTTAATAGTAAATTTACAACTTTTACAAAATCCTTTGAAATGTAATTTTTGAGCAAATTTAGTGCTTTAATTTCAATATCTATAACTTGTCTTCCTGTTTTAATTTCCATTTCTTTCTTTCAGTGTGAAAAAATGTCCGTATCAGTGAAATCTAATAGATCAAGTTTTATTCTTGTTGGCAGGAAAGAAAATAATGATTTTGCAATATCTAGCCTTTTTTCTCTTTCAAGCATTTTCTCAAGTCTTTCTTTTAATTCAAATAGATGAATTACATCATAAGAAGCATATCTTATTTGATTTTCAGATAAGTTTTCTGAGGACCAGTCTGATGATTGCTGGGATTTATTTAAATCGACAGCCAAAAGTTCTTTGCATAATTCTTTTAGTCCATGTTTGTCTGTGTAGGTTCTTACGAGTTTTGACGCTAATTTTGTGCAGAATATATTTTCAATGTTAGCTTCAAAGGTTTTTCTTAAAATTGCAACGTCAAACCTTGCGTAGTGAAATATTTTTTGAATCTTATTGTCATTTAATATTTTAAGCACTGTTAAGTTTTTATTACTAAATTTTGAATTTTTTTTGCTAAATTGTACTAAATGACATTCTTCTTTGGAGAAAGCAAACTGTATAAGGCAAAGTCTGTCTCTTATTAAACTTAAGCCTGTTGTTTCGGTATCAATTGCTACAATCTTTGGAGTTTTGATTTTTGCTGGAAGGTCGTCCTGGTGCAAGAAAATTTTTGATTCGCCGAATTTAAAAGTTTTCATTTTTTGATATTTTTTAATTATGATATTAATACCAAAGTTATAAGATAAACAGTAAAAAAAAATATGAATGAAAAAATAAGTGGAAAAAAAGTAGTTGTCTTCGGCGGAAGAGGATTCATCGGCTCTCATTTGGTAAATCTTTTATGCAAGAATTCATGTCAAGTTGATATTGTAACTAGAAGTGACAATAAAAAACTTGATTTTTTTTTAGGCAGTGAACCCGGGCAAGTAAGTGTAAAAAAAATAGATAAATTTTCTGAGAATCAACTAGATTATTTAGTCAAAAATGCTGATTTAGTTTTTAACTTAATAGGAATTCTCTATGAAAAAAAGAAAAAAACTTTTTCTGAAGTGCATGTCAATATTCCTAGACAGATAGCTAGTGCTGCCAAAAGAAATGGTGTAAGAAATTTCATTCATCTTTCTGCTTTGAATATTGAAAAATCAATTTCATCTTTGTATTCAAATTCAAAACTTTTAGGTGAGGAGGTTGTTAAAGAAAAATTTCCAAATTGTGTTATACATAGACCAAGCGTGGTTTTTGGAAAGAGAGACAGTTTCACAAATTTCTTTTTAAGCATGTCTAATTTTAGTCCTTTCTTGCCTATTATTGGTACACCCGAAATAAAAAAAAAAGGTTTAATTCCCATATTGAACTTTACAAAAAAAGTAAGATTTCAACCTATTTATGTTGGGGATCTCGTTTCTTTTATGATTAATACCTGCCTGTTGAAGAAAAAAATTTTTGACCTTTCAGGTCCAACAGTCCAATCTTTTGATGAAATTTTTGATATAATTCTTCATTGTAAAAAAAGAAAAAGAATTTATTTGCCTGTTCCTTTTTTTTTGGCAAGAATCTTGGCTTTGTTTACGGAAATAATGCCAAAACCTTTACTTACGCGCGATCAAGTAAGGTTGTTAGAGTATGATAACGTTTCTTCAAAAGGATTCGAAAATTTAAAGCAATTTGTTAAGAACCCTTCTTCATTGAAGACAATAGCAGAAACTTATTTGTAAAAATTCAATTTAAGGCCAGTAAAATCCACAAGCCAAAACTTACTCTATATACAACAAAAATAAATAGAGAGAATCTTTTTACCCACATTACTAAAAAATATACAAATATTATTGAAAAGAAAAAACTTAGAAAAAAAATTATTGAAGTGTAATAATTTATCAATGAACTAAAAGAGCTATCGAGTGAGGAATTAACAATCATAAAGATCATTGCTCCTATAATTACAGGAATACTTAAAAGATTTGAGTATTCTACCGAAAATTGCCTTTGGAACCCAAAGAATCTCATTACGGTTAAAATTGCACCAGATCTACTAACCCCTGGTATAAGCGCAAGACACTGAAAGACGCCAATAAGAAATGACATCAAATAATTAAGTGAATTTTGATTTTTAATTCTCAAACAAAATTTGTCTGCTAAGAACAACATTATTCCAAAAAAAATACTTGATATTGCAATTATGAGTAAAAGTCCGTCCCAGTCATAATCCAATATTTTAAAAATTACATACCCAGCCACTATAATTGGAATCGTTGAAATGACTAGATTTATTAAAATAAAAGAGTTTTTATCAATATCTGGTCTATCAATCATTTTAATTGAAAACAAAAAACCTAGGAGAGCTCTTCGATAAAAAGTTATAATGGCTAAAAGTGAACCAAAATGTGCAATTATTGTGGCTTCGTGAATAGTAATGCCTGCGTAATTATCGATAGGATAAATTGAATTAAAAATTATCAAATGTCCTTGAGAACTAATTGGAAGAAATTCTGTAAATCCCTGAATCAGACAAAATAAGACAAGAGCAAGCAAACTTTTACACCTCTTAAATAAATAATAATACTATAATATAAAATTAAAATGATTTATTATAAAAATATATTAATAAATAAAAATTCACGTTATGAATATAAAAAATTTTGACCTTAACTTACTTTTAGTTTTTAAAACACTTTTTGAAGAGAAAAACGTTACTAGAGCTAGTAAAAAAATGGGAATAACTCAGCCTGCTATGAGTAACGCATTAAATAGATTAAGATATCTTGTGAAAGATGATCTTTTTATAAGAGGACCAAGAGGAATGAGACCCACTCCGAGAGCTAATGACCTTTCTCTTCCAATACAAACTGCATTAAATAACCTAGAGATTTCCTTATCATCAATAAACTTTAATCCAAAGACAACTAAAAAACTTTTTCGAATTTCCATGTCTGACGACGTTGCTCCAATTATACTTCCTAATTTGGTAAATTTTATTGAAAAAAACTCTCCCTCTTCATCTTTGTGTGTTAGATCAGAACAAGGAAACGAGGCCCTTAAGCTTCTGGACAATAATGAAATTGATTTTGCAGTAGGTCGTTTTGAAACAATAAGTAATAGATTTGGTTCTTCAGATCTATTTACGGAACAATACGTTTGTATTTTAAGAAAGTCTCATCCTTTGGCACTAGAGAAAAAGTTATCCATAGATCAGTATCTTTCTTCAAAGCATCTCAGAGTTGCTCCAATGGATGCTCCAACTCACCCCATAGATAGAGAATTGAGTCAACTAAATTTTGAAAGAGAGATATCTGTGAGAATAGATCTTATAACACTTGCACCTGTTATAATTAAGAAGACAGATTTGATTTTAACTCTCCCATCAAGAACAGCTCAAAGAATGGCGAAAAATTATGATTTCGTTATTACTGAACTCCCTATTGATCTTGAAAAAAGAAAGACAAAAATGGTTTGGCACAAAGAACTTACAAATCATCCAACTTTCGATTGGATAAAGAGTCAGATTCTAACAATTTAAAATGAAATTAATTTTTTTTGGGGCAGGTTTTTGTTCAAAGTTCATTCTAGAGAGTCTGGAAGGCTTTGATGAAATAATTTGCACACATAATTTAGAATTAACTTCTCAACCTTTTGATAAAAAATTAAAAATAAAAAGAATGACTTTTTCAGAATTCTCTAAAAACCATAATTCTCTTTTTTCTGGAGTGACTCATTTGTTGAATTCTATTCCACCTATTAAAGAGAGAGACATGGTATTCGATTTATTTAAAAAAACAAAAAATACAAATTTTAAAGAATTAAAGTGGCTGGGATATTTGTCTTCAACAAGTGTATATGGAGATCATCTAGGCAAATGGGTGGATGAATACACAAAAGTGAACCCAAAAACTATGAGAGGAATAATAAGAAAAAACGTAGAAGATTCTTACTTTAAATTATTTAGAGAAAGAAATATTCCAATCCATATTTTTAGATTACCAGGAATATATGGACCTGGGAGATCTATAATTGAAAAACTAATAAATGGCAAAAATTTCGTAATAAAAAAACCCAATCAATTTTTCTCAAGAATTTATGTAGAAGATATTTCCTCTGCAATAATTAAAAGTATGAAAAATCCGACACCAGGAGAAATTTTTAATGTTACAGATAATAATCCTTGCTCGTCTGAGGAAGTAACAATTTATGCTGCAAAATTACTAAAAATTAAAAACTTGACCTTCATAGACATTAACTCACCTAGAATTAATAAAATTACAAAAGATTTTTATAGAGACAACAAAAGAGTATCCAATAAGAAAATAAAAAAAATATTAGGTTGGACACCCAAATTTGAAAACTATAAGTTAGGTTTAAAACAAATTTTAAATATCATAAATGGCAAAAATACTGCAAATAATCCCCTCTCTTGACCAAATAAATGGGGGAGTTGAAAGAGGAACACTTGACATTGCAAAAGAATTAATAAAAGTTGGGTTTCAATCGTCTTTGCTCTCTTCTGGTGGAGAAATGGCCGAAAAGTATAAATATAGAGGAGTAGAACATCACAAACTTAATATTAAAAAAAAAGGAGTATTTAGTTACTTCATATTAAAAAATAAAATGAGAAAAATATTAAACGAAGTTAAACCTGATATTGTTCATATCAGAAGCCGTTGGCCCGCATTTTGTTTTAATAAAATTGTTAAGCAACATAGAATTCCTCTCGTTACAACATATCATGGAACATATTCCGGAACTAATTTTTATCCAAAAAAAAAATATAATAGTGTTATGACAGAAGGAGATAAAGTAATAACAATATCAAAATTTATAGATGATCATGTTAGGTTCAACTTTCCATCGACTAAATCGAAACTTATTCAAATCAATAGGGGTATCGATACACAATATTTTGACTTAAATGCTGTGACTGAACTAAGAAAAGAAAATTTACTATCAAAACTTACTTTATCAGAAAATGTTCATGTAATTTTACTTCCTGCAAGAATTACTTCTTGGAAAGGTCACTTAGTTGCCTTAGATGCTGCTAAATTTATAAAACAGAGAGAACCAGAGTTAAACTTTGTAATTTTATTTGTAGGAAGTGAAGATGGCAAAAAGAAATTTTCAAAAATTTTGAAAAAAAAAATACAAAAAAATGATTTAGAAAACAAATTTATTTTTTGTGGAAATTTAGGTGATATGCCTGCTGTTTATTCAATTGCTGATATTGTATTATCTACTTCTACAGAACCAGAGGCCTTCGGGAGGATAAGCGCTGAAGCTTCTTCTATGACTAAACCTATTATTTCATCAAATCACGGAGGGTCTAGAGAAATTATTGAAAATAGTATAACTGGTTGGTTGGTGGAACCATCAAACCCAGAACAACTTGCCGAGAAAATTTTGGACGTTCTTAATCTTTCGCAAGCGAAAAAAGATTCGATTGGACTTTCTGCAAGAAGAAGAGTTAAAGAAAAATTTAGTTTGAATGATATGTTAAAAAAAACTTTAGCAGTTTATGAAGATTTGCTCTCTACAAAAAAAAATTTTAATCATTAAGTTTGGTGGACTTGGCGATGTTATCCTTTCGTTAAACGCAATCTATTCAATATTTAATCATCATAATAAGAGCAAATTGATTCTTTTAACAGAAGAACCTTACAACAAGTTGCTTGTAAGTTCGAATTGGTTTGAAAAAATTTTCACAATTAAAAGAAGTTTTTTTTATTTCTTAGATTTATTAAAAATAAAAAATGTAATTGATCCTAATGAGTTTGATTTTGTGTATGACCTTCAAACCTCAAAAAGATCATCATCATATTTAAAGATTTTTTATAAAACTAATGCTATCACAAATGGTATTGGAAAATACGCAAAAATTCCTCATTTAGATAAGAACAGAAATAAAATGCATACTTTAGAAAGACAAAAAAGTCAGATTGAGATGAGTGAAGTGGACTATCAATCAAAAATTGATACCCAATGGTTATTCAAATCAAAATTTACAGTTCCAAAAGCTAAATTTGTAATTATTGTTCCTGGTGGCTCAAAAAAAAGAATAAACAAAAGAATACCAAAAGAAATCTTTTTGAAAATTACAGACTTTTTATTAAAATCTGGTTTTAAAGTTTTGATAGTTGGGTCTGCAGACGATTTTAAAGTGTGTAACTTTATTGAATCTTCTTATCCCAATGTAATAAATTATTGTAACAAAACCGATTTTTTTGATATCGGAAAATTATCTTTAAAATCATCACTATCTATTGGAAATGACACAGGCCCAATGCACTTGATATCAAGGGGAGGTAAAAAAACCATGGTATTGTTCACAGAATTTTCCGATCCACAACTTTGCAAACCTGTTGGAAAAAATGTCTCAACCTTTATTTATTTAAATGATGATGATAAATTTTATAAAAAAATTATTTTCAATATAAAAAGTAATTTACGTTTATGATCAAAAATTAAAATTAAACAAAATAAGAATAGTATATGCCAAAAATTTTATTTCCAGACGGAAGAACGCAGAGTTTTGAAAAAGAAATCAATGGATTTGTTATAGCAGAGAGCATTTCCAAATCTTTACTAAAGAAAGCAGTAGCAATTTCTGTTAACGGAAAACAAAAAGATTTATGCGATATTATAACTGAGGATGCCGAAATAAATATCATTACTAAAGATTCAGATGAAGGTCTTGAGATTATGAGGCATACTTTGACTGCACAAGTTCTTGCTAAAGCAATTAAAACAATATACCCAAAAGCCAAATTAGCAATTGGTCCAACAATTGAAAATGGGTTTTATTACGATGTTTTATTTGAAAAACCAATTTCTATTGACGATTTTCCTGCAATTGAAAAAGAAATGAATAATATCTTAAAAACAGGTAGTCAAATTGAAAAATCCTATAAAGACAAAAAGCAAGTAAAAGAGCTTTTTGACTCGAAACAAGAAATTTATAAGGTAAAAATTATTAATGAGTCAGAGCAAGAAAAAGATTTCCAAATTTATGAACAGAAAGATTCGAATTTTTTTGATTTGTGCAGAGGACCACATCTTCCAAGTTTAAAGTTTATTGGTCCGTTTAAACTGACAAAGCTCTCTGGTGCTTACTGGAAAGGAGACTCGAAAAACGAAATGCTTCAAAGAATTTATGGTACTGCATGGACAAATGAAAAAGATCTCGCAAATTATTTAAACCAAATAGAGGAAGCTGAAAAAAGAGACCACAGAAAACTTGGAAAAGAGCTAGGCTTATTTCATTTTCAAGAGCAAGCAGCGGGATCAGTTTTTTGGCATCCTAAAGGTTGGACAATATACCAAAATATAATGATTTATATTAGAAAAAAACTTGAAAAAGCAGGATATAAAGAAGTGAATACCCCACAGCTTGTTGAAAGTTCTTTATGGAAAGACTCAGGCCATTGGGACAAATTTAGAGAACAAATGTTCACGTCTGAATCTGAAGATAAGACTTTAGCAATCAAGCCAATGAACTGTCCTTGTCATGTTCAAATATTCAGACAAGGTATTAAAAGTTATAAGCAGCTACCTTTAAGAATGTCTGAATTTGGTTGTTGTCATAGAAACGAACCGTCAGGTGCATTACATGGTTTAATGAGATTAAGATCATTTGTTCAAGATGATGCTCATATTTTCTGTACTGAGGAACAAATAATTTCCGAGACGTCAGAATTTTGTAAGCTACTAATGGAAGTGTATGAAGATTTTGGTTTTAAAGATGTAGTTATAAAGTTTTCTGATCGTCCGGTTAATAGAGCAGGCAGCGATAAAGTTTGGGATCGAGCTGAGACATCCCTAACAAATGCAGTTAAAATGGCTGGCTATAACTATGAACTCAATCCAGGGGAAGGGGCTTTTTATGGTCCAAAACTCGAGTTTGTTTTGAGAGATGCAATTGGAAGAGATTGGCAGTGTGGAACTCTTCAGGTTGATTTTGTCTTACCAGAAAGATTGGATGCCTCTTACATTGGTGAAGATGGAAAAAAATATAGGCCTGTGATGTTACATAGAGCAATCCTTGGTTCATTTGAGAGATTTATTGGTATTTTGATTGAAAATTACTCAGGAAGACTCCCAGCATGGTTAAGTCCAATTCAAGTTGCCCTAGCAACAATTAATTCAGATTGTATAAATTACGCAGAAGAATTAGCAAATGATTTAAAAAAAATAAATATAAAGTGTATCACAGACATTAGAAACGAGAAATTGAATTATAAAATAAGAGAGCTCTCAAACCAAAAAATAAACTTTATTGGTATCATCGGAGACAAGGAAGTTAAGAATAAGCAAGTCGTTCTTAGAACTTTGGGAACTAAAAATCAGGATTTGTTAAGTGTTGAAGACTTCATAAAAAAAATAAAAATTTCTTGCAGAATTGCTTAAAGTGTGAATATTTGAAGGAATAATGTAAATTGCAAGATGAAAGGAATTTTTTTAAAATATGCAATTAGTTAAATATGAATAAAGGTCGATTTCACTCACCAAAGCTGAAAGGTCCAGCTATTAACGAAAGAATCAAATCTACATCTGTTAGAGTAATCTCAGAAAAAGGCGAAATGTTAGGAGTTTATGACGTTCAGGACGCAGTAAAACTTGCATTCGAACAGGGCTTGGATCTTGTTGAAGTTTCACCCAATGCGTCACCTCCTGTCTGTAAAATCATAGATTATGGAAAATATAAGTATCAAATACAAAAAAAGCAGGCTGAAGCTAAAAAAAAACAAAAAACCTTTGAGGTGAAAGAAGTGAAACTTAGACCTGGCATCGAAGACCATGACTATGTTGTAAAGCTAAAGTCTATTCAACGTTTTTTAAATGGAGGTGATAAAGTCAAGATTACATTAAGATTTAAAGGAAGAGAAATGGCGCATCATCAAAGAGGCATGGATGTTCTTAAAAAATTAGAAAGTCAGATAGAACCTTTGGCAAAAATTGAGCAGGTACCAACACTCGAAGGCAAACATATGATTATGGTTGTAGCACCGAGATAGCTTTAAAAAAACAACCTTGCTTTGACAAAAAAAAACGCTATAAATAATTTTATTATGCCTAAAATAAAAACAAAAAGTGGAACAAAAAAAAGATTCAAAGTAACAGCAACTGGTAAAGTGTTGATGTTTGCAAGCGGAAAAAGACATAATCTATCAAAAAGAACTAAAACCATGAAAAGGTCGTCAAGAGGTCCAACTGTGATGTCCAAACAAGATACAAAAATTGTAAAAAAATATATTAATGCGAAACTAAGGTAATCTAAATGTCACGAGTCAAAGCAGGCAGTGTAACAAGGTCAAGACACAAAAAAATTTTAAAGAGAGCTAAAGGTTATTTTGGAAGAAGAAAAAATACTTTTAAAGTGGCCAACCAGGCTGTTGAAAAAGCAGGGCAGTACGCTTACAGAGATAGAAAAGTAAAAAAAAGAGAGTTTAGAAGACTTTGGATTCAGAGGATAAACGCAGGGTGTAGATTAAATGGAATAAGATACTCAACTTTTATGAATGGATTGAAAAAAGTTAATCTTAATTTTAACAGAAAAGTCCTAGCTGACATTGCTGCGCTCGAACCAGATTCGTTTAAAGAAATAGTGGCAAAAGTAAAAGCTGCCTAAAGCAATCCTAGAATGAATTACGATGAAATAATTCAATCAGCCTTGAAAGAGGTTGAAGATTCCAACGCAAGTGAAAAGCTTGAACAAGTAAGAATTAAATATTTTGGTAAAAATGGTACTTTTACTAATGCACTTAAATCTTTATCAACATTGTCTATTGAAGAGAAAAAAAGCGTGGGTGAGAAGTTAAATGGTTTTAAAAATCTTTTCTTTTCTAGCTTTTCTAGAAAGAAAAACCAGATTGAAAATTTAGAAATAAATAAAAAATTAGAAAATGATTTTATAGATTTATCATTACCAGCTCGTGAAGTTAATTTTATTGAAGCAAAAGTTCATCCAATAAGTCACACTACCAACGAAATAGTCAATATTTTAGGTGACATGGGTTTATCCTATGAAGAGGGACCAGATATAGAAGATGATTTTCATAATTTTTCGGCGCTGAATATTCCGGAAAATCACCCAGCAAGACAAATGCATGATACATTCTACATTAAATGTAAAACTCATGAAAAATTCGTTTTAAGAACTCATACATCGCCAGTGCAAATTCGTTCTCTAAAAAAAAATAAACTTCCATTGAAAATTTTTGCACCCGGAAGAACATATCGATGTGATTCAGATATGACACACACGCCTATGTTTCATCAAGTTGAGGGTTTGGTGGTAGACAAGGATATAACATTTGCAAATTTAAAATGGTTTGTAGAATCTTTTTGTAAAACTTTTTTTGAAAAAAATGACCTTAAACTCAGATTTAGACCTTCATATTTTCCGTTCACCGAACCATCAGCTGAGGTCGATATAAATTTTAAGAAAGAGTCTGGACAAATCATTATTGGGGAAGGTGACAAGTGGATGGAAATCTTAGGTTGTGGTCTTGTTCACCCTGAAGTTTTTAGGATGTCAGAAGTTAAACAAGATGTAACTGGTTTTGCATTTGGGATGGGCATTGAAAGGCTTGCTATGCTAAAATATGGAATGCCTGATCTTCGAGATTTTTTTGATAGTGATTTGAAGTGGTTAGAGCATTATGGATTTAGTTTTTTTGAGAAAACTGACTTGAGTTGGAGGTAAGGTGAGATTCACGTTAGCATGGTTAAAAGAATACCTTGAGTTTGATTCATCTATAGATTTATTATGCCAAAAATTAACTTCTATTGGTCTTGAAGTTGAAGAAGTAAAAAATCCAACAAATGATCTTAATGAATTTTTGGTTTCAGAAGTAATTGAAGTCAATTCACATCCAAATGCAGACAAATTGAAAATTTGTGACGTAAATAATGGAAAAGAAATTTTAAAAATTGTTTGCGGCGCTTCAAATGTAAAAAAGAATATGAAAACAGTTCTAGCGAGTGTTGGATGCATAGTTAAACCTAATAAGGAAGATCAATTTAAAATCAAAAAAAGTAAGATTAGGGGTGTTGAGTCTCAAGGGATGTTGTGTTCTGAAGAAGAATTAAATTTATCTGAGGAATCAGAGGGTATTATTGAATTAAATGAAAACGCCAAAGTTGGGGAAGACTTCAACAAATATATAGATGATGAAATTATAGAAATTGAGATTGCTATTACCCCGAATAGAGTTGATTGTGCAAGTGTTTTTGGTATTGCAAGAGATCTGAGTGCTTCTGGGTTTGGGAAGTTAAAACAAAAAAAAATAAAAAAAATTGAAAATGATTTCAAAAGCTCAATAAAAATTAATAATACACTTAAATCTAATTCATGCCCTCAGTTTTCACTTCGACAAATGATGGGCGTAAAGAATCGTAAGTCTCCAGAGAAGATTATCAAGCGATTTGAAGGGTCAGGATTAAAAGTTATATCCGCATTGGTAGATGTAACGAATTATTTAACTGTTGATTATTGCAGACCATTACACGTATTTGACTTAGATAAAATTGAAGGAAATATAACTATAAGAAATTCAGAAAGAGGTGAAAAATTTATTGGATTAGACGAAAAAGAATATACGTTGGACAAGGATATGATAGTAATCTGCGATGAAAAAAAAATAATAAGTTTAGCTGGTGTTATGGGTGGATTAAATTCGTCTTGTGATGAAAATACTAAAAATATTCTAATTGAGTCAGCATATTTTATGCCAGAAAATGTTGCATCAACAGGTCGTAAATTAAATATTGTCAGCGATGCAAGATATAGATTTGAAAGAGGTATCGACCCAGAATCTACATTTGATGGAATTGAACTTTCTACAGAGATGATACTTAAACTTTGTGGGGGAAAAGTTGGTTCAATCGTTTCTGATTCTAACCTAACTAAATCTTTTTCTAAAATAAGCGTTGAGAAAAAGTTTTTCGAAAAGATATTGGGTCGCGAAATAGAAGAAGATTTAATTTGTGAAAAATTAGCTAACTTAGGTTGTCAAATAACAGACTTAAAAGATAAATTTTTAATAATCCCGCCATCTTGGAGACAAGATTTAAAAATTAAAGAGGACTTGGTAGAAGAGGTTGGTAGACTTTTAGGTTACGAAAAGATACCAAACAAACCTTTCGATTTAAAAAAAAATAATGAAGCGAGTGTTACTTCTGAAACTCAAAAAATAAAAAGACAAATAAAAGAACTTCTTGTGAGTCGCAATATCATGGAAACTATTTCTTGGTCTTTTTCAAATAAAAAATGGGAGGAAAATATAACAGGAGATTCAGATAATATAGAAATTCAAAATCCTATCAGTGAAGAACTATCATGTTTACGACAGACTCTATTAGGCGGACTATTAAATATTGTAAAAAAAAATAATAATAAAGATCGCCAAAATATATCAATATTTGAAATAGGACCAGTTTTCACTGGTATTTACCCAGGCGAGCAAAAAGACCGTCTAACAATAATTAGGTCGGGGAAAGCAATAGACAAAAATTGGACTGACGATAACAGAAATTACGATGTTTTCGATATAAAATCCGATTTAGTGAGTCTGCTTAGATTATTGAAAATTCCATTAGATAAGATCAAAATTAAAAACGAAAATAATAATTTTTTTCATCCAGGAAAAAGTTGTTATATATATTTTTCTGAATTAAAAATTGCTAGTTTTGGTGAGATTCATCCTAATGTGTCAAAAAGTTTTAAGATTAAAAATACGGTTATTGTTCTTGAGGTATATATTTCAGAGATATTAGAAAATATAAAAAAAAGTATTCAAACAAAAAATAAATTTTTTGAATCTAATTTTCAACACTCAGTAAGGGACTTTTCTTTTGAAGTGGATAAAAAGCTTAAGTCAATTGATCTTGTTAATTATATTAAAAACATTGATAGAGACATCATCTCCGAGGTAAAAGTTTTTGATAATTATGAGAACGAAAATTTGCGAGCAATTGCTTTGGAAGTGATTATCCAATCGGACTCAAAAACTCTAAGCGAAAATGAAATTAACGAGTTATCCACTAAAATAATTTCTCAAGCTAAGACACAATTTAATGCGAAGTTAAGATAATGTTAATTGAAAGAATTAGAAATTTTTCAATTATCGCACACATAGATCATGGAAAGTCGACCCTTGCTGACAGAATAATTCAAAGGTGTGGAGGATTGCCTGAGAGAGAAATGAAAGAACAAGTTTTGGATTCAATGGAAATAGAGCGAGAGAGAGGAATTACGATAAAAGCCCAAACTGTTTATCTCAAATATAAAGCAAAAAATAAAGAAATTTATAACTTTAACTTAATGGATACGCCTGGTCACGTTGACTTTTCTTATGAGGTGAGTAGATCTTTGGCATCTTGTGAAGGCTCACTTCTGGTTGTTGATTCTTCTCAAGGCGTTGAAGCTCAAACTTTAGCAAATGTTTATCAGGCTATAGAAAATAATCATGAAATAATTCCTGTTTTGAACAAAATAGATTTACCTTCTTCTGAACCAGAGAGAATAAAAAAACAAATAGAAGATGTAATAGGCTTGGATGCATCAAACGCTATTCTTGTTTCTGCAAAAACAGGTAATGGTATAGATGAACTACTAGAAGCAATAGTTGAGAGGCTTCCTTGCCCTAAAACAGTGGAAGATACTTCGCTTTTAGCAATGTTAATTGACAGTTGGTATGATCCTTATCTAGGGGTAATTATTTTAGTGAGAGTTCATGCTGGACAACTTAAAAAAGGAATGAAACTTAAAATGATGGGGACCGAAGCCTCATACATTGTTGAGAGATGCGGATTTTTTACTCCTAAAATAAAATATTCTGAAGTTCTAGAGAAAGGAGAAATAGGGTTTATTACAGCAGGCATTAAACATGTGAGCGACTGCAAAGTTGGAGATACAATTACAGACTCATTAAAACCTACGAATCAACCCCTTTCAGGATTTAAACCTAGTAGACCAGTTGTCTTTTGTGGTTTGTATCCTATTGATGCTGACGACTACGATCTATTAAGAGATAGTCTTTTAAAACTTGGTTTGAATGACGCTAGTTTTTCATTTGAACCAGAAACATCTGCTGCACTTGGTCTTGGTTTCAGATGCGGATTCTTGGGTTTGTTGCATTTAGAAATAATTCAGGAAAGACTGAGTAGAGAGTTTGATTTGAACTTAATTACAACGTCTCCTTCAGTAGTATATAAGATCGAACTAACGGATGGAAAAACTTTTGATATTCATAATCCTTCTGAACTACCTGACATAATGAAAATAAAAAAAATATCTGAACCGATAATTAAAGCAACGATTTTGCTTCCTGATGAATATCTTGGATCAGTGATACAACTTTGTACAGAAAGAAGAGGAATACAGAAAAACCTTAGTTACGTTGGAAAAAGAGCTTTGATAGAGTACCTATTACCCCTTTCAGAAGTAGTTTTTGATTTTTATGATAGACTAAAATCTATCACCAGTGGGTATGCAAGTTTTGATTATGAGTTCAAGGAATATGTTGAAAGTGACTTGGTCAGAGTTCAAATTCTTGTAAATTCTGAATCAGTTGATGCTCTTTCTTTTATTTGTCACAGATCAAAGTCAGTTTCAAGAGGAAAAGTGTATTGCGAAAAATTATGCAAATTGATTCCTAAACAACAATTCAAAATACCGCTTCAAGCTGCAATAGGTGGTAAAATAATAGCTAGAGAAACAATCAATAGTTATAGAAAAGACGTAACAGCAAAGTTGTATGGGGGTGATGTTACAAGAAAAAATAAATTATTGGACAAGCAGAAAAAAGGAAAAAAAAGAATGAGGCAATTTGGTAAAGTAGAAATTCCTCAATCAGCTTTTATAAATGTTCTCAAAACTTCAAATAATTAACGGAGAGGTGGCCGAGTGGCTGAAGGCGCACGCTTGGAAAGCGTGTAAACAGGTAACTGTTTCGAGGGTTCGAATCCCTCTCTCTCCGCCATAAACTATAACCTTTTAATTTCTGTGCTACTGCGAGCTTAAAATTGACTTTTTACCCCTAATCATTACCACTAAAAATTTTATTTATTATTTAATTATTAATATATTTACTTAAAAAAGTAAAACTAGTTAAATACACTTATTAATTTGGTATTACAAAATAGAGTTAATGGAACATTTGGTAGAAAATTTACTCAGAGAAACTAATGCAAACCTTAGGGGTCTAGTATTTGGATTTGTGCATGTAAGTATTATGTTGGTTGGATATTATTCAGCTTTCAGTATAAATAGGTTTCTAAAAATTATTTCTAACGGTTATGTTGCTGGCATATTTGGAGCTGCACTATCTCATATAATTGCTGATGTAATTGCTAGTTATCTTGATCCGCATATTAGAAGCATGATTTTAGGAATTGTTATTGGCGGTTTAATCCCTCTTGCCTTTATTCCACTTCTTGAGAGATTTGTAACAAAAAGTAAAAATCATATTGTAATTGGGGACCATGAGGATATCAAAAAAGATTTAGATTCTCATTAGATAATGAATGCTACATTATGAATTATTTATAACTAAAATTTAAAAGAATATATGGAAAGAACTAAATCATTTAAATATAGACAACTAACTAGTTGTAAATGCTTTAAAATGAGAAAGGCTTCACGATTAACTACTCAGTTTTACGATAAAAAATTAAAATCTGTAGGCATTAGAATAACTCAGTTCACTATACTATCATTTATAGCAACAAGTGAAAATAAGACTTTGATTTCACTTTCAGAGGAACTATTTATGGATAGAACAACTCTAACTAGAGGGTTAAATATTCTGCTTAAAGATGGATTTATTAAACAAATAAAATCAAAGGACTCAAGAAAAAAAGTAATGAAATTAACTGAAAAAGGGTTTAAAACTTTAGATGAAGCTATTCCACTTTGGCTTGAAGCAGAAGACCAAATTTTAATTCAAAGCAAAAAATTTGGATTCTCAGTAATTTAAGTTCCACAGAAAGTATTTGTAATTACCTCATCTGGTTTTGGAGGAAGGCCGTAAGATTTTTTTGATTTTTTTTCTTTGAATGGTTCTCGAACTAATTCCAAAAGTTCTTTCATCTTTGAAAAATCATTTTCTTGAATAGCTTGATGTATTGCGGAATCTACCAAGTGATTTCTTGGAATATAAATGGGATTAATATTTAACATATTCTTTGAAATAATTAACCGTGATGAATTTTCAGTCTCAAGCCTTTTATTCCATTTTTCAAACCAATTTTTTGCTTCATTTGATGCCTTCAATTCTTTTTCAAAAAAACTGTTTGTTTTGGAGGATGTGATTTTTGAGAGATTTCTGAAAGATAATGTAAAATCCATATTATTTGTTTGCATTATTTTAAAAAAATCGTTTATTAAAATATGATCATCTTTCATTTTTTTTTTTAATCCTAATTTTTTTCTCATTTCATCTAACCAAATCTCTTCAAAATATTTTGGATAGATTGATAAACAGTTAATAGCTTTTTTTTTCGCAGTTTCAAAGTTATTGTCTAAAAGAGGTATAAGGCATTCTGCAAACTTAGATAGGTTCCACAACATTATTTTACCTTGATTAATGTAAGAATATCTTCCACCTTGATCAATATAACTGAAGACTCTATTTGGATGGTATTCATCCATGAAGGCGCATGGGCCAAAGTCTATGGTTTCTCCACTTATAGAAGTATTATCTGTATTCATTACTCCATGAATAAAGCCAACACTCATCCATTTTGCAACTAATTCGGCTTGTAACTTAATAACACTTTGTAAAAGATATTCGTAAGGCTTATTTTTATTTTTATTTGCAAAGTGTCTTGTGATTGAATAATCAGCTAATCTTTTAAGTGAAGAAAAATCCTCTTTAAAAAAGAAAAATTCAAATGTTCCAATTCTTATGTGACTGGAAGCAACTCTGGTTAAAATTCCGCCTTGAAGAGGCACTTCTCTTAGAACCGTTTCACCAGTGCTTACCATTGCTAATGAGCGTGTACTCTTTATTCCAAGATAATGCAATGACTCACTAAGAATATACTCTCTTATAACAGGCCCAAGTGGAGATCTTCCATCTCCTTGTCTAGAAAAAGCAGTCCTTCCTGATCCTTTAAGTTGTATATCAAATCTTTCTCCATTTTTTGCAATCTGTTCCCCAATTAAAATTGCTCTCCCATCACCAAGTTGTGGCACAAAATTTCCAAACTGATGTCCAGCGTAGACCATAGCGATTGGTTTAGCTCCCTCGGGTAAATTATTTCCAGAGAAAATTAATTTGCCTTGATCTTGGTCTGCAACGCAATTATTAACGTTCAAAAATTTTGAAAGTTCAAAATTGTATTCTATTAGTTTTGGATTCGATACTGGTTTTGGTTTGATTTCTTGATAAAAAGTTTTTGGTAATTTATGATATGTATTATTAAAATTAAAAAATGTCTTTTTCAACTTAAACCTCCAAGAAAACCTAATAAAAGACCAATTAAAAACCCAAAAACACCTCCCCATACAACTAGCCATCCAAGATGTTTGTGAATAATATCTTTTATTATAAACTTTACCTGTTCTGGACTCAATTCATTCAATCTTGAGTCAATAATTAACTCAACTTCATTTTTAAAATCATCAGAAAGCGAACCATTGTTAAAATTTTTATTTTTTAATTCATCGATTGTTTCTTTAATTTTTGTTTTTAATGGTTCCTTTAGAGGTTCTAAAGCTTTTTCACCTCCAACCATTTGAAGCATAGATCCTAATGATGATTCTTTTATTGCTTCAATCAGCTTAATATAGATCTCGTCATAGTTAATTTTATTTAAAATTTCATCTACAGGAAGACTCTTTGTTGATGAAAAATTTTCTAAAGCTTTGGAAGAAAAAAACTCATGCATAATTAAGTTTTTTATTCCTTCTTTGAACTCTTTAAACCTTAACGGAATAACACCAGAACCAATAAGAAGTGGAACTTTCTCAAAAAGCATATGAACAGCAAGCCAGTTTGTCAATCCACCTGATAATCCGAATAAACCCGCCATAAAAATTTCTGCAGAATAGAATGGAGATACTGTTCCATATATAGTTATTAACAGCGTAGTGATATTTGTAACAAGTCCTTTATTCATTTTTAAAAATTAATTGTGTTCTAGTAAAATTTAAAATTTGTTGAATTTTTTATTAAGTAGGTCATCCTGCGTAAGGTATAGATGAGTGATGAAGGTTGATTCTTAACTCATTATTATTTATCTTTATAAATCCAAAAGTATATTCAACTTTAAGTATTTTATTTTCCTGATCTTTAAAAAAATAATTTCCCATGGAAAGTATGTAATTATTGTACTCTGTTATCTTATAGTTCTTAAATTCTATCGATTTCCAGTTTTTAACTGCAAATCCACTGTCTTCTTTGCATGCATCATTTTGGGCTAAAAAATATGACAAAAATTCTTCCTTTGATGATCTAAATTGATCTAGCTTGGCCATAGTAGGTTTGAACAAAACATCACAATAATCAAAAGCATATATTTTTTGCATCAATTCTGATGTTAAATTATCTAGATTATTTTTTTTTTTATGTTCTTGTCCAATTTCAATAACAATGTTTGCCCATCTTTTTTGCATTTGAGTAACTAAATTTACCATTTCTTTTTTAATCATTCCAATTCACATATTTAATAAACATTCTAAACCTCACTTTTTTAATAAATTTTAAATATAATTTTTTAATCATTGGTTAGATTTTAATTGTCTCTAATGATACGATTATAAAATGAAATTTCATTTCTTTTTAATATTTTTTTTTATATTAGTTAACAAAATAAATGCAATGGATTTACTTCAAAACATTGAATCAGAAAATTCTTCAAAAAAATGGGAATTTGTTTCAGATAAAGTAATGGGAGGAATATCTGAGGGTAAATTTGAAATATTAAAAGATAAAAAAAATAATTTTTTAAGACTTAGTGGTGTTGTTAGTACTGAAAATAATGGGGGTTTTATTCAAATAAGGTGTAACTTTGAAATTGATGAAGAAAACTTAAATGGAATTAGAATAAAGGCAAGAGGTTTGCCAAGTGAATATTTTATTCACATTAGGACATCTTTTCTCTTGTTGCCATGGCAATATTATTCCGGAAAATTTGTCGTTACAGAAGCTTGGAAAGATCATGAAATTTTATTTAAGGATTTTAAAAAATCTAATTTTTATCAACCATCACTCTTTAACTCGTCAGATATAAAAAGTATTGGATTTGTCGCTTTTGGAAAGAATTTTGAAGCACAATTGGATATTTTAGAAGGCGAACTATTCTAAGTTGTGAAAAAATCAAATAGACCAGAAACAAAAGTTAAGAATAAAGAACCTAATATTTCAGACCCAGATTGGATAATTTGGGCCGCATGGGCTGATAGAATTACATTTGAGGAAATATTTGAAAAAACTGGAAAATCTGAATCTGATGTAATTAAAATAATGCGAAGGACTTTAAAAACAAAAAGCTTTAGATTATGGAGAGAGAGGGTCCATTCTAAATCTATCAAGAACAGAAAAAGGTTTGAAGTCTCTAGAAAAAAAATAAAAATGCGTAAATCTGATTATTTTAAAGATTAAGTGCAATTTGCGCATTTTTTTTTGCATCTGCGTTTTCTTTTCCTGTTAAATGAAATAATCCAGTGAGTTTTGTCATCATTGAAGACTCAAAATCATCGATGATACCGTCTGATAAAATTATTTTCCAGAGCAACTCAAAAATGAAGAGTATTTCGTCTTTATCAAAATTATCTCTGATTTCTTTGGTTAAAGAATAAATTTCAATGCTTTTTTCAGAGCTTTCGTTAGCTGTTTCAAAACATTTTTCAACCTCAGAATCATCGAGATGTAACTTATTCTTTAAAATTTTTTTTATTTGCACTTTTTCTGTATCAGTAAAATTATCATCGCTTCTAGCACATTCAACTAAAAGGGTCGATATTAAAATAGCTTTGTCAATGGATGAGAGTTCTTGAGTTTTAATATTTTCTTTTTTTAGTTTTTCAAATATAGCGAACATGTTATTAACATAAGTTTTAAAACAATATTGACAAGGTCAAATATATTTATAGCATAGATCAACATAGATCTAAAGTTTTGTTGGAAGTATGAAAAAAGGTTGCTCATTAATTATAATTTTATTGTCAACCTCGACTATTTCAATGGCCCAAGACAGAACTTACGTTGCGCCTGATGTAAACATAATATCGGTAACACCAGTTCAAGGTTCGGGCTTAGACATCGACAGGGTTCCAGGTAAAATTCAGACAATTAACAGAGCCCAACTTGGCAAAAAAAAGAATTTATCAATTACAGAAACATTAAACAGAGAAACAACAGGGATTTCATTGTTTAATTTAAACAGTTCCCCTATGCAGAATGACATTAATTTTAGAGGTTACGTTGGTGGTCCTCTTTTAGGCACAGCCCAATCTATAGCTGTTTATCAGAATGGTATGAGAATAAACGAATCTTTTGGAGAAGTTGTTCAATGGGACTTAGTTCCTGATTTTGCAACTCACAGCATGCAAATTTTTACAGGCGGAGATCCGATTTTTGGTCAAAATGCACTTGGAGGAGCGATCACAATGGAAATGAAGAACGGTTTTAATTTTCAAGATGCAAGCGTAACCACCTCTGGAGGTAGTCATGGAAGAACAAATGAGATTCTTGAATATGGACAAGAATTTGGAAACCTTGGTGTATATTTAGGAGCAAATTTCAATTACGACAATGGGTATAGAGAACATTCTGAATCATATTTAAACACTGTTTATGGAGATGTAAGGTACAGACCAAATGAAGACACAGAACTTTTTGTAAATTTTGGCCAAGCTTATACAGATTTAAGAGGTAACGGTGCCGTACCTTTAACATTAATGGATTTAGAGGGAAGAGACGCTGTCTATACTTATCCTGACAACACGCATAATAAAAATTATTATGCTAATTTTGGTGGGAATCATTTTGTCAATGATAAGTTGTCAGTTCAGGGCAATATCTTCTACCGTCATATGGAAAGAAGAAATTATAATGGCGATGAGTTTGAAGCAGGTGATTGTGGAAAAGGATACAATTTTACCAAAGGAGCAGCTGATGGCATTCTTTGCTCAGAGTTGGAAATTACTGGAGGATCCACCGAACAATATCTTGATGTATCAGGAGCTGCAATTAATTACGTTAACCTCGGCTTGGAGCTTGAAAGTGATGAAAACGAAGTTGAAAGTATTGGTGCAATTAATAGATCTAACACGAAGCAAAATCAAATGGGTTTAAACTTTCAGTCAACACTTGATCATAATTTATATGATAAAAATAACACACTCATTACAGGCCTTGCTTATGAATTCTCGCATAATAGTTTTGCTTCTTCAACAGAACTTGGCATAATTCAGTCTGACAGAGGCGTTCAAGGTACTGGTGTTCTTCTCAGTCAAGATTCCGAGGGTGAAAATATTTTTATAACTAATCTCGAAGCAACAACACATAACTTAGCTTTATATGGAAGTAACACAATTGATTTGGATGATGTTACTTCTTTGAATTTGTCTGGAAGATGGAATTGGGCTTCTCTTAAAATGGAAGACCAATTCTCCTCGGCACTTGAAGGTCACCATTTTTTCAATGAATTTAATCCTGGAGTTGGAATAACCAGAAAGTTAGGCGACATGTTCGCGTTTGGCAATACCACAGTATATGTAACATACAAAGAGTCGAGTCGCAACCCTTCAGTTGCAGAGCTTGGTTGTGCTGACCCCGCTCAACCGTGCAGACTTCCAAACTCATTTCAAGCTGACCCTCCTTTAGATGAAGTAAAAAATAGAAGCTTTGAGTTTGGAGCAAGGGGCTTAAAAGAAGGTCTTAATTTATTTGGTTCAGATCACAGTGTTAATTGGAATGCAACAGCTTTTGCTGGACGAAACTACAACGACATCATTTTTATTGGTGGAAACAGAGTTGGGACAGGTTATTTTAGAAATGTTGGTAATACTCAAAGAATGGGGACTGAGTTAGCCATAAATGGTAAACTAGGAAAAAACATTACTTGGTATGGTAATTATTCATATGTTAGGGCTTCATTTGAAACTCATCAAAAGATTGCAAGTGCCGGACACTCAGAAAACCCTCATCCATGTTCAGGTCCCGAAGCATATGGTGCTGGTGGTGATGCTGCAGCTACAGCTGATAAAAATTCCTGTGAAGCCAGAGAATCATATCAAATTCAAGTTGGACCAGGTGACGCTATACCTGGAGTATCTCCCCACATTGGTAGGGTCGGCATTGGTTTTATTCCTTTTGATGGTTTAGGATTATTTGTAGATGCAGAATATAATTCAAGACAGTTCTATAGAGGAGACGAAAATAACGCGGAAGGAAAACAAGTTCCTGGCTATTTTCTTCTAAACGCTTCTTTGGAATACACAGTTCCAAGAGCGAATGCTGATGCAGGCGGATTCAGTACTTCAGTATTTTTTGAAGGAAGAAATCTTCTAGATACAAATTTTGAGAGTGGTGGAATTTTAGCTGAAAATGAGGTTGACGGAACAGGAGGCAGTGGAACTTTTGTTACGCCAGGTCAACCACTCACAGTCTTTGGCGGTATGAAATTTACATGGTAGAATTAATATGTTGTTATAGATTAAATTTTGACTATATGAGACTTATGATAATCAAAAAATTTCTTTGCACTTTAGCACTTATCCCGTTTCTAGCAATTGACAGTGCTGTAAAAGCTAATGATAATTTTGATCTCGATGATATTAAGTTATATGATATCGTTAAAGTCGAACAATGTCTTGATCAAGCCTACGACACAGTTCCAGGTCATGCCAGAAAATTAGAATTTAAAATCGAAGGAGACGACCCTATTTATGAGTTTGATATTGAATCTTCTAAAGATGGTTCAACTTATAACGTCGAATGTAATGCAGAAGAGGGATTCATCATAGAAGTTGAAAGGGAAGTTGACGAGAATAATCCTATTTTCAAAAGTGGAGCCAAGGTTACACTGCAACAAGCCAAAGATTATGCATTAAAAATTCATCCCGGAAGAGTTGTTGCTGAAGAAAGAGAAATTGGTATGGACGGAACACTTACCTACGAATTTGATATTCAAACTAACACTGGTTACGAAATAAAAGTTGATGTTGATGCAGTTACTGGAAAAATCGAAGAAGCTAATTTCGAACTTTATGAAATTGGAATTGAAAAAGAATAAATTGGTTTATATAGATAGCTAATCATTACAATTTTATTCACAACACACATTAGATTTAACTTTGAAAAGGTTCCGACCTCAAATTACAAATTTGACATCAGTCACTCTTTTACTTTTTAGAAACAAAAATTAAAAAATCTTCTTACCTTTATTAATTACAATTATCTTTCTAGCGGTATCAAATCAAATAGATGTTGATTGATCAAAAGATGAACAATGATACAAGCAGCATATCCAAGTAAGATAGCCCATGCCCATTTTAAATGTGCAAAGAAAGTGTACACACCTCTGGCTTGGCCCATTAAAGCAACTCCTGCTGCAGAACCAATCGACAATAAAGACCCACCAGTTCCTGCAGTTAAAGTAATTAACAACCATTGCCCCATATCCATTTCAGGATGAGCAGTTAATACAGCATAAACGATAGGGATATTATCGATTATAGCTGAAAGAATACCTACCAAAATATTTGCATTAGTAGCACCGAGCGTTTCATACATGGGTCCAGAGATTAATTGTAAATACCCAAGAGACGCGAGACCACCAACTGCAACCAATATTCCATAAAAGAATAAAAGGGTATCCCACTCAGCTCTTCCTGTTATAACAAAAATATCAAATTTATTTTTATCAGGATTTTTAATTTTAAGAAAATAACCGTATGTTCCTAACATTCCTAATCCAAACATCATGCCAAGGATTGGCGGCATATGAAGAACATTATGACCGGTAACAGTTAGCGTGATTGTTAAAATCCCCAAGAAGGCTATAACATTGCCTCCTGGAAGGATTTGTACTTTTTTTCCATCACCCTTTGGAATTTCATTAGGTATTGCAAAATACATTATAGCAGCTGGAACAACATAATTAACAACTGATGGAACGAAAATATTAAAGAAATCAAAGAATGAGACAAATCCACGTTGCCATACCATCAAGGTTGTAATATCACCAAAGGGTGAAAAAGCTCCACCTGCATTTGCAGCAACAACAATGTTTATAAGCCCAGGAACTATAAAGGCTTTATTACCTCTTCCAGCAACCATTACAACTGTTCCAAGAATTAGTGCAGTGGTTAAATTATCAGCAATAGGAGATAGAAAAAAAGCAATGACCCCTGAAATTAAAAAGATCTTTTTATAGCTAAAATTATTATTTGATAACCACGAACATAGTGCATCAAACATTCTTCTTTCAGTTAAGGAATTTACATAAGCCATTGCAACGAAAAGGAAAAAGAATAGTTCTGCAAATTCTAGAACCACGTGTCTAAACTGCGTTTCAGCCCATTTTGGAGAAATAGACGGATCTTGGGAAGCCACGTATGCAATTAGAACCCAAATGAAAGTGGCAGCTATAATTACTGGTTTGGATTTTCGAAAGTGAGTAAATTCTTCCGCCATTACAAATCCATAAGCAATGATAAAAATTAGTATACTAAAAATACCAATCGGACTAAAAATCATGTTTAGTGAGGTTGGTCCTTCAGATGCACTTGCTGCCAAACTAAGCTCAGGAAGAAAATTAAATGAAAGAAATGTTAATAAAAAAATGTTAAGTTTAAGTGAAATGTTCATGTATCCCCTTTTTCATTGCTTAAAAAAAACAAATATATATTCCAAAGAAAATAATGACAAGTAAAAGAAAACAATTTGCAAAAACCCCAATTTCTATTTTTTTTTCTAATGATCAGGTTCCCAAAAAATTTAAGGACACATGTTTTGAAGAATTTTATTCTTATTCGGTTTCAAAGACTGAAGAGAGGGTATTAATCAATTTGACAAAAATATCAAATCTTAACACACTTCAAAAAAATCATAGATTGTTGTTAGTTGGATTGGCGATTAGAAAATCTGTAAAATCTGGAAACTTTTTTATTGAGTATTTTGGTAGTAAGAAAACAGATATAAAAAATTTTTTTATCGGATGGCACTTAGCTGAATATTCTTTCGATAAATTTAAGTCTAAAAAGAAAACTAAAAAAAATAATGCAAAGATTTATTTTGAATCATCGTCAGAAATTAAATCAATTAGTGAATCATATTCTTATGTACGAGATTTAATAAATACACCAGCAAATATCTTAGGTCCTAGGGAAATTTATAATTCAGCTAAAAAGTATCTAAAAAAATTTGATGTGGTTAATTTGAAATTTGGTAAGAGTTTAGAAAATAATTTTCCACTGATTTCAGCTGTTGGTATTGGAGCAAGCGCCAATAGACAACCAATTTTTTGCGAATTCAAATCAAAAACAAAATATAAGAAAAAAATTTTTCTTATTGGAAAAGGAGTCTCCTTTGATACGGGTGGTTTAAATATCAAAACAGGTACTGGTATGTCTTTGATGAAAAAGGATATGGGAGGTGCAGCTAATTGTATTGGTCTTGCCAAGCTGTTAAGTGATTTTGAAATTAAAATAGATTTACATTTGTTGTTATGCTTAGTTGAAAATTCAATATCAAAAAAATCGATGAGACCGTCTGATATTGTAAAAAGTAGAGAAGGAAGTTTTGTCGAAATTGGTGATACGGATGCGGAAGGAAGACTAATACTTGCTGATGCCATTACTTATGCATCTGAAAGTAAGCCTGATTTGATAGTTGATATGGCAACATTGACTGGTGCATCGAGAGTTGCTATGGGATTAGAGGTACCGAGTTTTTTTTGTAATGATGACGATATAGCTATGAAATTAATTGATTCTTCTGAGAAAACAGGAGATCCTCTTTGGCAACTTCCTTTATGGGATAATTATCTTAATCAATTAAATTCGGAACATGCAGATTTTAAGAACATTGGAAATAGTGTGTTTGGAGGAGCGATCACAGCAGCTTTATTTTTACAAAAATTTGTTAAGAACACTCCTTGGATTCATATTGATCTTATGGCTTGGACAAGAGCCAATAAATATAGTTCATATGAAGGTGGTGAAGCTATGGGTATAAGAGCACTTTTAGATTTTTTCAAAAAGTTTTAAAAATATGCAGAATTTAGTAGACGCCTAGTATATTGATCTTTAGGTCTAGAAAAAATTTTCTTTTTCTCCTCAAATTCTACAATATTTCCAGATTTCATTACCATGATTTTATCAGACAATGCTTTAATAATTTTTAAGTCGTGACTAATGAATATGTAGGTTAACTTTTTCTTTTCTTGAAGATTCAAAAGTAAATCCACAATTTGCGATTGAACAGTCATATCTAGAGCACTAGTAGGTTCGTCAAGAATTATTAATTCTGGATTGAGAATAAGAGCCCTCGCAATCGCAATTCTTTGCCTTTGTCCTCCAGAAAACTCATGTGGGTATCGTGAAAGCATGGAAGAATCAAGTCCAACATCAATAATCATTTGTTTTGTTAAATCTATGATTTCTTTTTTTGATTTTTCTTTATAATGAACTTCCAAACCCTCGCTAACTATATCTTGAATTGTTAATCTGGGACTTAAAGAAGCAAATGGATCCTGAAAAATTATCTGAATATCTTTTCGAAAAGGTCTAAATTTTTTTTCACTTAAATCTGAAATATTTTTATTTTTAAAGAAAACACTTCCTTCTGAAGATACTAATTTTATCAAAGCTTGGGCAATAGAACTTTTTCCTGATCCACTTTCACCCACAATTCCTAAAGTTTCTCCTTTAATGATTTCAAAACTTAAATTTTTTACAGCTTGAAAATAATCATCTTTATTTTTGAAAAGAAAACTATTTTTATTTTTGTAGAAAACATTAAGATTTTTTACAGATAAAATAACCCCACTTTTCTTTTTTTGAAATTTTTTCTCTCTTGGTTTTGAGTTAATTAGTTTTTTTGTATAGCTATGATTAGGTTGATTAAATAATTTATTAGTGTTGTTTTGTTCAACAATTTCTCCTTGTCTCATAACGCAAACCCTGTCAGAGATATCTTTAACAATTCCTAAGTCATGAGTGATTAGCAAAAGTGACATGTTATATTTCTTTCTTAATTTATCCAATAAATCCAAAATTTGTTTTTGTATGGTAACGTCAAGCGCAGTTGTTGGTTCATCAGCAATTAATAGGTCAGGGTTATTAGCTATTGCCATTGCAATCATAACTCTTTGTTTTTGTCCTCCAGATAACTGATGTGGATAATGAGAAAGTCTTTGTTCTGGATTTTCAATACCAACTTCTTTTAACAGATTGATACATTTTGATTTATTTGACTTCTCACTTATTTCAAAGCATTCA
>CABZMK010000004.1 GCA_902526865.1 uncultured Alphaproteobacteria bacterium | reverse complement strand
GTCCAAAAGTAAGATGTATGGAAATACTTGCAGAATTAGAAAAGGAAGGAAGAGGTCCCTACACAGGATCATTTGGATACGTCACTCACAGTGGAAACATGGATATAAACATTCTGATAAGAACAATTTTGAAAGAAAGTAATGATCTCTTTTTTAGAGCTGGAGGAGGTATTGTTGCTGATTCAATTCCACAAAACGAAACACTTGAAACAGAAGCAAAAGCCAATGGAATGCTGAAAGCAGTTGGGTCATTTAAAGATGAGTGATTTTATATCCTTGATAAACGGAGAATTTTCAAAGCATATTTCTGTCATGGATAGAGGTCTTTCATACGGTGACGGTTTGTTTGAAACAATGTCTTGGTCTTATTTAGATGATGAAAAAGTTTTAGGTGTAGAATTCTGGGATAGACACATCGAGAGAATAAAACAAGGTTGCCTAATCACAAAAATAAAATTACCGCCAACAGAAATTTTAATAGATTACAAAGAAAAGATTCTTAATGAATGCTTGAGAAAAGGAATTAAGAATGGTGTTCTGAAAATTGTAATTACAAGAGGAATTGGTGGAAGGGGATATAAATTTGAAAAAGAGATTGTCCCCACGGTCATCTTTTTAAGTTTTCCATCAAAAGATATGAATAAAAAAACTCTAAATACAGGCGTGAAATTAAGGTTTTGTGAATTTCCAATATTTGAAAATTCAATGCTTGCTGGATTGAAACATTTAAATAGAATTGACTCAGTTATGGCTAGATCAGAATGGGAGGAAGAGGAATTCTTTGATGGGGTCATGTTAGACAATTCAGAAAGTATTATTGACGGTACAATGACCAACTTATTTTTCTCGAAGAATAATGTTCTTTATACTCCAATAATTAAAAAGAGCGGTATTAATGGGATAATGAGACAGGTGGTTATTGATAATGCTAAATTATTTTTTAAAGAAGTTTGCGAAATTGAAATTAAAAGAAAAACTATTTCAACATTCGATGAGATGTTTGTTACAAATTCAGTAATTAAAGTGTTGCCAGTTACACATCTAAATAATAAAAAATTCAAAATAACTGATGCAACCAAAGAAATGATCAATTTTTTCTTTAAAAAAAGTAAAAGATCTAAAAATTTAGAACTAGTTTAGATTGTATTTTTTTTTTATACTTTCTAAATATTTTTTTTCTCCTTTTTTAATAATAGTAAGTTCTTTATATTCATTAATCGCCTTCATTTGCATATAGTTGTTAGTATAAATTTCTATAAGCAACTCTCTTGCTTTTATATTTGAAGGATAAAGATTTTTTAATCTGTTAAGGTACTTTTCTGCACTCTCTGTTTGATTGGTTTTCTTTTTTAGCAAAGCAATTTCAAGTAAAATATTTTCATTTTTTGGAAAAAGTTCTAATGCGTTTTTATAATATTTGTCTGCTTTTTGATAGTGTCCACTCAATACACATGTTCGTGAAAGAATTAACCAACCTTGAAGATCGTTAGGTTTTTTTTTTAATTTTTTTTCAAGAAAAATGATTAACACCTGGGGACTTATTCTCTTAAAATTTTCAGGATCGTTTATTCCCTCTTGTACGATCTTATTTATTTTTTCCTCAAAGAAGAAAGTTTCAAGATTTCCTTTAGAAAGATAAATTATTGTTGTGGGAATAGTTATAAGTAAAAAGACAAGGAAAAATCCAAGAGTTTTTCTCTGGAATTTGTTAAGGTATAAAACACTCAGTGTTATTATTACCAAAAAAATAACCAAACTAAGAAACATTATCTTTTTCTAAAAAAGTAAAATGTTAATAAAATAAAAAATGAGATCGGTAGCAACCATAAGCCAGCCGTGTCAAATCTTAATGGAGGAGAGAAAAGGACGAAATCACCATATTTTGAATGAATAAAATCCATTATTTCTTCTTTAGATTCACCTTTTTCGAGTTTAATTCGTACAATTTTTCTTAAATCTTTAGCTATATCAGCATTTGAATTCTGAATATCTTCGTTTTGACAAACCAAGCATCTTAGTTCTTTGCCAATTGCTCTTGCTTGGGCTTCTAATTCTTTGTTTTTTAAAATTTCATTAGGTTCGATTGCCACGGCTTCCGATAGAATGATATTCATAAAAAAAATAAAAATAATCATTATTTTTTTTTTGTTAAATTTTTAAAAATTTCAAGATCTCTCTTCATAATTGGACCTACGTGTCTGTACTTTACTAATCCATTTTGTATTATAAAAGTCTCAGGTAATCCATAAACTCCCCAGTTTACACTCTGAAGACCATTATGATCCATTCCAATTACTTCATATGGACTACCAAGTTCTTCCAACCATGGAAGTAGATCATTTTTTTTATTCTTTTTTGCAATCCCAAATACAGGAATGATGTTACTTAATTTTAAAAGTTGAGGATGTTCAACTTTACAAGGGGGACACCATGATGCAAAAAAATTCAAGATAACAACTTCTTTATTTTCTAGATCAACATTGGTGAAATTTTTTCCTTGAAGAGATTTAATTGAAAATTCTGGAATCTTTTTCGAAATCAGATTTGAAGGAACCAAATTTGGATCTTTTTGGAGTCCTTCATATAAAATAAAGATACAGAAAAAAAAGAAAACAAAAAAAAAATACTTCATTGTTGCCTTGATAAACTATTTAGAAATGAAATTGAACCACCCGTAGCAAGAAAAAAAACACCAATCCATATCCAAATAGTAAATGGATTGAACCAAATCCTTGTAGTCCATTTAGTTTTGTCCTCGTGAACATCTCCTATTGCGATATACAGATCTCCAAAAATGCTTGAATGAATAGCTGCTTCAGTTGTAACTTGTTTACCTGCATTATAGAACCTTTTCTCTGGTCTAAGAATCTTAATTTTTTTACCTTGTTTTTTAATTGAAAAAACACCCATCTGACTAATGTAGTTTGGTCCTTCTATTTTTTTAACACCAAGAAATTCTACATCAAAGTTTTTAATTTTTAATGATTGGCCTACTTCTTGGAATTGAATTTTTTCTTGCTTAAGAATACTACTTCCTGTAGCTCCAATAATTAATAAACCAATTCCAATATGTGCTGTAACTTGAGCAAAGGTTTTTTTTGGAATTCTTAATTTTTTATTTATGAACTGAAAGATTTCAAATAAAGAACTGAAAATTATCCAACATCCTAATGCTATAAATATAATAGATAAAATAGGAGTTTTATAATTTAGATACCACACCAGTAGTGAAATTATAAAAAAACACAATATAAGAATTTTTATTCTATTTAGTAATAAAATTAGATCATCTTTTCCCCATTTAGTATATGGACCAATAATCATACCTGCAATAAAAGGAAACATGACAGGCATTAGTATCGAGTTAAAAAAAGGGGCTCCAACTGAAATTTTTGAGTTAAATAAAACGCTGGCAAATAATGGATAAATTGTTCCTACTAAAATTGTAAAAGTTAACGAAAGCATGAAAATATTATTAAGAGAAATCATTCCTTCTCTTGAAATCAAGGAGATATCTGTGCGCCCCATTTGTATATTTTTATTAATATATTTAAAGATACCAAAAAAGCTGATGGAAGTTAAAAGAAGAAGAATGTAAACTCCCCTTGTTGGATCATTGGCAAATGCATGGACAGAAACCAGAACTCCAGATCGGACTAAAAACGTCCCGAGCAGACTCAGTATAAACGTAAGAATTGAAAGGATAATAGTCCAATTTATAAAGATTTTCTTTTTATCGGCAACTACAATTGTATGAAGAAGTGCGGAGGCAGTCAGCCAGGGCAGCAAAGAAGCATTCTCGACAGGATCCCAGAACCAAAATCCACCCCATCCTAATTCGTAATATGCCCACCAACTCCCAAGACCTATTCCGCATGTCAAGAAGATCCAGGATATAAAAACCCACGGCTTAAGAATTTTTATAAAGTATTTTTTTACTCCGCCAGACAAAGCAGCGACTGATATGGAGTAAATTATTGAAAAACCAACATAACCAAGATAAAGGAAAGGTGGATGTATAGCTAGTCCTGGATCTTGTAAAAGTGGATTCAAGTCACCTCCTTCAATTGGATACGGAAAAGATTTTTCAAATGGATTAGATGTGAAAATTACAAAAGATACCACTAAAAAGCATAAACTATTTTGAATTTTGAGAACATTATTTTTAAATTCTTCAGTGGCAGAGCTATTTTTAGAAAATAAAAAACCAAAAAAAGTCATAACTAACAACCATAAAAGGATTGATCCTTCGTGATTACCCCAGACACCAGTAAATTTATAAATTGTTGGAAGTTGGCTGTTAGAGTTCTGAGCAATAACATTTAAAGAAAAATCAGAAATTAAAAAAGAATAGGTTAAAGAAATGAATGAACTTAAAGTAAAGAAAAAAATTAAGTTAGTTACCTTTAAATGGTTGAAAGCGAAATTTTTTAAATTTAGATGTGAATAAATTAGTTGAGCGAAGCTAAAGCTTGAAATAACAAGAGTTAAGGTCAAAAACACAAAGCCAATTTCAGAGATCATATCTTTTTATCCTTTATCGATTTGATATCTTTTATTTCAGGTGGCATATAATTTTCATCGTGTTTTGCCAAAACTGTTTTTGCTTCAAACTTACCAACATTTTTCAAAAAGCCTTCAACAACAACACCTTGTCCTTCTTTAAACAAATCAGGGAGAATTCCAATATACGAAATGACTAATTCTTTTTCAAAATCTGTTATGACAAAAGATATTTCTTCAAGTTGTCTTCCTTCAATTGTTTTAATTTTTTTAACTAAACTTTCGTCTTTCACCATGCCACCTACTCTGATCATTTGTGTTATTTCAATTTGTTTTTCAAAAACTTCGGTTGGTGAGTAAAAAAAAATTAAGTTTTCTCTTAAATTGAAAAGCAAAATCGCACATCCAAAAGCAAAGAGCGCCATAAAAAGTAAAATAGTAATGAGTCTTTTATTTTTTTTCTTCATTTTTAATCAAATTTACAAACTCTTTCTCTAGTTTTTTTGTTTTTGAATTGCTTAAAATGAATATCAGGAAAATAATAAAAAAAACAATCAAATATGATGAAAGTACATATGAAAAATGATCACCTGAATTTATAAAATTTACAAAATAATTCATTACACCATCCTATTAAATCTTATAACTTCAATTTTTCGTTGTATTATTTCACCTCTGACTCTTACTAATAAAATTGAAATAAAGAAAAAGAAAAAGGAAAAAGTCATTATAAATAATGGTAATAACATTGATGGATCTATTGAGGGGGAAGAAAACTTGGAGATGCTGGCTGGTTGATGAAGAGTGCTCCACCAATCTACAGACCACTTAATAATTGGAAGATTTATAATACCTATTATTGCTAAGATTGACGAGTATCTGTCAGCCTTGGATTTATCCTCGTAAGCATTATTTATGATTATAAGTCCTAAATAGATAACAAGTAAAACTAATTCAGACGTAAGCCTTGCATCCCAAACCCACCATGTCCCCCAAGTTGGTTTTCCCCAAATTGAACCTGACAAAAGTGTAGCCAGAGTAAAGCAAGCTCCAATGGGTGCACATGATCTTGAGATTAAATCTGCAAGTGTATGCTTAAACACAATCGAAAAAATGCTGCATAAAGCTATAATTGAATATATCATTAATGAAAACCAAGCACACGGAACATGTATATACATGATTCTAACAGTCTCTCCTTGAAGATAATCTGGAGGACTCCCAAAAAAGCAAAAAAATAAGCCAACCAAAAGCAAAGTGATTGCAATGTTGAATGTTATTGGTTCAATTTTTTCAATTAATCTTTGAAATCTCAATGGGTTCGCTAAATTGAAAATCACTTATTTATCTCCCTCATAATTAATCTTCCAGCCATTAGGCATACTGGTAATGTAATAAAAAAAATCCCAATTAAAATTAAAAATTGATTTTCTTTTAAATTATAGCCTTCAAATGAAGTTCCAGTAGAGGTGGTAAATATAATCATAGGTATGAAAAATGGTAGAATAATTACAAATTGAATAATCTTATTCCTTTTGAGTTGAACTGAAAACAACGAGGATAGTATTGAAATTAAAGTTAAACTAGGTGTTGCAAGAAATAAGTTTATTACGAGACTTATTAATTCATATAATGTGATTTGAAAAAATACAAAGACTAATGGCACTAAAAAAAGCATTGGAATCATGATCATAACCAACATTGCTATACTTTTAGAAACCATAATGCTCTCTTCACTAAAACCAAGAAATTGAAGTTCTTTTAAACTTCCGTCGTTAAAATCCTCATTCAGAAAGTTTTCTGAGACAAGCATGATTGAAAAAATTAAAACAATCCAGACAATAGATTTATAAAAAATTTTTACATAAGAAATATCATTTACTGAAAAGACGAATATTAAGGATGCTATTACAAAAAACGTTGAAAAAGAGTAAATAATAGAAAAATTTTTTAGCATAATTCTAATTTCTCTTTTTACTAACTTAAAAAAATCAAGTTTCACTTTATATTTTCCCATGCATCAAAATTGGCTAGTTTGTTGCTTATCTTTAATTTTGGACTTTTTATAAATATTCTCTTTGATCCTTCGATATTCAAATTAATGTGACTCGCTAGTATAACTGATCCTCCATTTGCTTTGTGATTACAAATGATTTTTTTTGTTTTACTAATAGAATCTATATCTAGGCCATTAAAAGGTTCATCTAAGATCCATAAGTTGCATTTAGAAAGAAGAAGCTTGGTTAATGATACTTTTTTTCTTTGTCCCTGAGACAAATTCCCAATTAAATTATTTTTTAAATTGTTCAATTTAAAAAATTTTAAAGAATTTAAAAGCTTCTCCTCCCCGATTTTAATTTCGATAAGTTCCAGCCAATTATACAAGTTTTCTTCTACAGTAAGATAATCTTTCAGCGAATCTTTGTGAGGGAGATATGTAAACAAATCTTTTTTTTTTTGGTCTATTTCATTTATCGGAATTTCATTAATTTTGATAACACCTTTTTCAGGCTTAAGTATTCCTACAGATAGATCAAAAAGGCTGCTTTTCCCGACCCCATTTTCTCCAATCAAAATGATTATTTGTGATTTTGCTAATTTTAAATTAAAGTTATGAAAAATTAATCTTTTATTTCTGTGAAAATGAACCGATATAATTTCTAAAACCATGACTACAAACCTTAATTAAAAAACTTAGAAGATTTATGAAAATAACAACAACAAATTTTACAGACAACCTAAAAGTTGAAAAAAATTTTTATAATTTTGTAAGTTTAAAAAAGGCTGAAAAAAAACTCAATTTTATTTTAGAAAACTTGCCATTTTCTTACAAAATTCTTTTGGAAAATTTGATTAGAAACATTGATAACACAGGAGTTAAAATAGCAGATCTAGAAAACCTTATCAAAAGGAAAGCAGGTAAGGAAATTTTATTTTCTCCTACCAGGGTGTTAATGCAGGATTATACTGGTGTTCCAGCAATTGCCGATTTAGCTGCGATGAGGGATAAAGTGAAAAGTTTGGGAAAAGATCCTGATAAAATAAATCCAGTCATACCTGTTAGTCTAGTTATAGATCATTCAATAAATGTAGATAGTTATTCAAGAAAAGATTCTTTAAATTTTAATGTTAGAAAAGAATACGAGAGGAATACTGAAAGATATAAATTACTAAAATGGGCTCAAGGCTCTTTGAAAAACTTTTTGTTGTTTCCACCTGGATCAGGTATTTGTCATCAAATTAATATAGAGTATCTAGCTCAGATTGTTCAAAAGAAAAGAAATTTTTTATTTTTGGACTCTGTTGTCGGAACTGACAGTCATACTACCATGGTCAATGCTTTATCAGTTTTAGGTTGGGGCGTAGGGGGGATTGAAGCAGAGGCTGTTATGTTGGGTCAACCAATTTCTATGCAACTTCCAAAAGTTGTAGGAGTGAGACTTGAAGGTAAATTAAAGGATGGCTTAACTGCTACAGATTTAGTTTTAAATATTACTGAAAAATTAAGAAATCATAATGTTGTTGGAAAGTTTGTTGAATTTTACGGTAAAGGTTTAAGATCTTTAAGTTTGTCGGAAAGGTCTACAATTTCGAATATGGCACCTGAATATGGCGCGACTTGCGGAATTTTTCCTGTTGACAAAGAGACTCTTAATTATTTGCATATTACAGGAAGAACTTCGCAACAAATCAAAATTGTAGAGGAATATTCTAAAGCTCAAAAAATTTGGCATTATGGATCAGAAAAGATTGATTATGATGAAAATATAGAAATAAATATGAACGCCATCCAACCATGCATATCAGGTCCAAAAAGACCACAAGACAAAATCAATTTATTAAATGTTCCAAAAAAATTTTCAGAACATTTAGAAAATGACAAAAAGGGTTACACTCAGGATTTTGGTAAATTAACTCATGGGAAAATTTGTATTGCAGCTATAACTAGTTGTACAAATACTTCAAATCCATCTGTCTTGGTGATGGCTGGCCTAATTGCAAAGAAAGCTGTTCAACTTGGACTCAAAACCCCTTGGTGGGTTAAAACTTCTTTTGCACCAGGAAGCAAAGTAGTAGATAAATACCTTTCGGAATCAGATTTGATGAAATATTTAGATAAAATTGGATTTAACATTATTGGATATGGTTGTACTACCTGCATTGGAAATTCAGGACCATTAGATGAAAAAGTAAGAAAAGAGATTATTAAGAACGATTTAAATGTATGCAGTATAATATCTGGTAACAGAAATTTTGAAGGAAGAATAAACCCTCATATTAAATCAAACTTTCTTGCTTCTCCCCCACTTGTTGTGATTTATGCTCTTGCAGGAAGGATTGATATTGACATTAATAAAGATCCAATTTGTGTATCTAAAGGAAAGAAAATTTTTTTCAAGGACCTTTGGCCCTCAAAGGCTGAAGCTGACATAATTCTCAAAAAACATGTCAAAAGAAACTTTTATAGAAAGAATTATTCTAATATTTTTCAGGGAGACAAACAGTGGGAAAAATTAAATGTTAAAAAATCTTCTACTTACGATTGGTCTTTGACTTCAACATACATAAAAAAACCACCATTTTTAGATTTTGAGAAAAATGATCTTTTGAAGGACATCAAAGCTCGACCATTATTAATTCTTGGGGATTCAATTACCACAGACCATATATCTCCAGCAGGCGTTATTAAAGAGGATAGTTCGGCAGGGAAATATTTGAGAGATAGACAAATAAAGGTTGATGATTTTAATTCTTATGGTGCCAGAAGGGGAAATCACGAGGTTATGACCAGAGGAACATTTGCTAATATTAGAATAAAAAATAAAATGGTTTCTAAATTTGGAGGGTACACAAAGCATTATAAAAACGACAAAGAAAATGAAATATATGAAGTGGCAAAAAAATATCATGAAGAAGATATCCCTTTAGTCGTTTTAGCTGGAAAAGAATATGGCACAGGCTCATCTAGAGATTGGGCTGCCAAAGGAACAAAGTTACTTGGTGTAAAAGTTGTGATCGCAGAGAGTTTTGAAAGAATTCACAGATCAAACCTCGTAGGTATGGGAGTTTTACCACTTCAAATCAATGGTACTCGTCTAAAAAAAATTCAATTTCACGGTAAGGAAATCTTTAACATTGGAAAACTCAGAGACTATCTCCAGAAACCTAACATAGAAAAAAAGTTAGAGGTGAAAAAGCATAATGGGGAAAAATTCTATTTGGATGTTATTTCGAGAATCGATACAAAAAAAGAAATTAAATATTTTGAAAGTAACGGAATTCTTCCATATGTGTTAAACAAAATTTAAACGTAGATTCAAACTTAAAGATGAAAAAAAAAATTTCAGCTTTTTTAGGTCCAACCAATACTGGCAAAACTTATGCTGCAATTCAAAGTTTGTTAAAATATAAAACTGGTGTAATAGGATTTCCACTAAGACTTTTAGCAAGAGAAAATTTTGAGCTTGCAAAGAAATTTTTACCAGAAAGTAAGATAGCATTAATAACCGGCGAAGAAAAAATAATTCCAAAAAATGCAAAGTACTTTTTTTGTACCGTAGAATCAATTCCAGAAAACTTTCAATTTGATTTTGTTGCTATCGATGAAGTGCAATTGGCTTCAGATTATGAGAGAGGATATATTTTCACCAAACGAATCTTAAATAATAGAGGTCTCAAGGAAACATTGTTTTTAGGCTCAAGAAGTATAGAAAATATTTTATTAAAAATATATCCAGATATTCAAATTAATAAAAAACCACGAATGTCAAAACTATCTTATATCGGCTACAAAAATCTCACTAGACTTCCAAAAAGATCCGCTGTGATTGCATTCTCTCAAATTGATGTATATGAAATAGCAAATAAGATTAAACAATCACATGGCGGGGTCTCAGTCGTGTTGGGTGCATTGTCTCCAGAGGTAAGAAATGCACAAGTAAAATTATTCGAAGATGGCAAAGTTGACTATATTGTAGCAACTGATGCTATTGGGATGGGCTTAAACCTAAACATAAAAAATATTTTTTTTTCCGGTATAAAAAAATTTGATGGGTTTAATGGTAGATATTTAACATATGATGAAATTGCGCAAATCGCTGGTAGAGCAGGAAGACACTTTAATGACGGATACTTTGGGACAACATGTGATTTAAAGAGTCTAAGAAATGATATTATAAATTTTGTAGAAAATTACGAATTTACAGAAATTAAAAAAATTTACTGGAGAAATAATAAATTAAATTTTAGTTCACCATCAAATTTACTAAAATCATTATCAGTAAGACCCAATAAAAAATATTTAAGACTTAAAAATGATGGGAATGACCATAGATATGTCAAAATATTTCTTGAAGAGAATGAGTTCAAAAAAAATTTAATAAACCCAATACATTTGAAACAACTTTGGGAAATATGCAGTGTACCTGATTACTCTAAAAATTTAGACGAATATCATACAAGATTTTTAAAGAAAATATTTTTTTACCTTGTAAGTCAAAATAAATGTATTCCGGATGGATGGGTAAAACAAAACTTAAACGAAATAAATCGTTTTACAAAAAAAATACCAGAGCTCAATTATAAGTTGTCGCAACTTAGAACTTGGTCGTTTATTTCTTTTAAAAGAGAATGGATAAAAGATGGTGAAGAATTTCAAAAAAAGGTGAAAAAACTTGAACGTCAGTTTGCATTAAAATTACATAAAGAGCTTATGACAGAATTTATTGGGGAGTATAAAAACTTTGAATTAGAAAATTCAACTAATCTTGTACAAACAAACCATGTCATCAGATTTGAGAAAAAAAAAATTTATTTTGGAAAAGAAATTATTGGCTGCAGAAACGGATTAAAATTTGATATAAATCAAAATTTTAAAAAAAGTAAAAGTATCTTTAATAATAACATACTAAAGAAAAGCTTAACAGATTTTTCATTGAAAATTAAAAATGATTTTTTAAGTTCTAGCTTTCTTTCTTTTGAATTTAAAATTGATGGGACTATTCTTTGGAGAAATGATGTAATAGGTTGTTTTTTGAAAGACAAATCTTTGACAAAGCCGAGACTTGAGGTTTTTCTTGATAAATATTTTCTAAATTTTGAAAAAGTTATTAAATTGAAAATTTTGAATTTTTTAAATTTCTTAATTAGAAAAGAACTTCCATTTATAAATCAACTTCAAGATATAAAAAAAAACGGTGCCTGCAGAGCAATTAACTTTAGCGTTCTAGAAAATCTAGGGCATTGTGAGAGAAAAAATATCGACGATTTTTTAAAACAACTAACGTCAGAAGAATTAAAAGACTATAGGAAGTTTGGTTTTAGAGTTGGAATAAAATTTTTTTATTTTAATAGTAATAAACTTAGTCATTTAAAACAAATGCTCATAAATATTTTTTTTAAGTATGAAATGAAAAAATTTATAGACGAGCCGATTTTTTGTCTAAATTTAAAAAATAGTGTAAAAACTACTATTGACTTTTACAAAAAATTAGGGTTTTACAAAATTAAAATTGATAATGAACACTTCTTAGTCGATCATCAATATTTTGAATCTCTATCAAGGAAAGTTTATTTTTTCAAAAAACAAAAATTTTCATTTTTTCCAAATAACAAGTTTGAAAAATTTTTTTTTAAAAGCCCAAAAAAAACTTATGATTTTTAAAATGTCTTGTTATTAGCTTGAATTAGTATTTTTTCTGTTCTATATAATAAATCATGCCATATATAGTAAAAGACGCTTGTATAAAATGTAAATATATGGATTGTGTTGAGGTTTGTCCTGTCGACTGTTTCTACGAAGGTGAAAATTTCCTTGTCATTCATCCAGATGAGTGCATTGATTGCGGAGTTTGCGAACCAGAGTGTCCGGTAGAGGCAATAAGTGACGATACATGCGATGATGCACAAAAATGGCTAGATATTAATAGGGAATATGCAGAAAAATGGCCAAATATAAATAAGATGGGAACCCCTCCTTCTGACAGTGACGAGTGGAAGGATGTGAAAGGTAAATTCGAAAATCATTTTAGCCCTAACCCAGGTAAAGGTTCATAAGTTTATCTTTAGTTTTTATTTAATTTATAATATAATTCACCCTTAATTTAAACGGAGTCTTAATTGAAAAAAAAAGTTCTAGAACTAGATATTGGTGATCTAGTAGTTTATCCAACTTATGGTGTAGGTGAGATAGAAAACTTTGATTCCTATGATATAGACGGATCAAAGCAAGATTTTATTTTAATAAATTTTAAACAAGATAAAATGAAGTTAAGGATTCCTAAAGAAAAAGCGTCCAGTTCTGGATTAAGAAAACTAAGTAATAAAAATAGACTTTCAAGAGCATTAGATGTCTTAGCTGAAAAACCATCTATAAAAAAAGACATGTGGATCAAAAGAGCAAAAGAATATGAGAAAAACATAAATAGTGGAGATCCAGTACTTATTGCTGAAGTTGTCAGAGATCTTCATAAAAAAGAAGATTCTTTGGAACAACAATCTTATTCTGAAAGGCAAATTTACCTTACAGCTTTAAATAGATTAAGCAACGAATACGCTGCTGTCCAAAATCTTGAAAAAAAAATGGCAAAAAATAAACTTGAAGAGTTACTAAATCAATAAATAGTTTTAATTTTTTGATTTGGCTTAAATGTACCATCTTTAAAATCATTAAGGTTTGAGAAAATTTTTTGAGAATACATGCTTTGAAGATTCATTTTATTTATTACATTTCCTATTAATTCTGAATTAGACGGAGCTGTTATCACTTTAATAGTTGGTGGTTTAAGTGATTTTTTTTGAGTTTCAGATAATTTTGAAAAACTAAAAACCATTTTCTTAAATTTTTCATTGTAATTTTTTAATTCCTCCTTTGTGCTAATTAATAGAAACCGATAAATTAGTTCCTGACTCTCTTGAAGAGTTGCAAAAACAAAAGTTTTTTTATTTCTCTCAAACCTTCCCATATTTATATCAAAATTATTATGAGATCTTGATTCATAATCTAAAATCTTTTTTTTATCAATTTTCAACCATTTACTTATATAATCAGTGTTATTTTTTTCTGAATCTTGGTGAAGATCAAAAATTATTTTTGTTTTTTTTTTAGTGATTCCAATTAACGAATTTGGATTATTGATAAAATAGAAATCCTTATCAAATGAAAATCTAAATCCCAACGGTTTGTGTACAAAACTATCTCGATAGAAAAATCCCTGCTCTGGTCTATCTCCATAAATGATACCATCAATCTTTTTTAAGAAAATTTCTTCTCCTATTATTGGATTTAATTGAGTCTGCCCTTTGTAATTTTCAATTACCTCCTGAACCCTCTTTGATGAATTAGGGTGAGTTTTTAAGAGCTCAGAAACCTTATTCTTAATTTTAAGTATTTCTCTTTGAACTTCTGCATATTTCTCCATTATTCTCAAAAAGTTCGCCATTTCTTTTGCATCAAATCCTGCTCTTATCATATATCTTACAGCTAACTGATCAGCTTGATATTCTTGTGACCTTGAGTACGATAAAAGATATAATTTGGCTGATTGACCTAAAAGATTGTTAACAAAATTATTCTGTGAAAAAACATTCAGAATTTGTAACAGGACACCGGTTCCAATATTTTTCGTATATCTTCTTGCTGAATGTCTGGCAGTTATGTGTCCAATTTCATGTGCAATAACTCCGGCTAGTTGAGCTTCATTTTGACATAGATATATCAACCCTCTTGTCAAATAAACGAACCCACCAGGGAGTGCAAATGCGTTTATTAAAGGAGTATTTAAGATTGTGAATGTAAACTGTTTATTGGAAAGTTCCGATGTGCTGACTAAAAAATTTCCTAAGCTTTCAACATAATTTTTTAATTTTGGATTCTGATACTCTCCGCCAAATTGTTTAATAATTTTTTGATGTTCACTTCTTCCAATTGCTTCTTCTTCACTTTCTGATAAGAGATTAAACTCGCTATTTCCAGTTGCAGGATTTTTTTGACACCCTAATACAAAAAAATTTATTAAGACTAAAGAAAAAATTCCAAAAAAAATTTTTTTTGAATTAAAATAGTATATAATTTTGAATTTGTTCATAATTAATTGCTATATAATCAATGAAATTCATCGAGAAAAATATAAGCTTTTTTCTAGTTATTTTATTTATTCTTTTTTCTTGTAATTTAAAAGCAAAAAGTAATAAATCTCGAATATCATATGGTGTAGGTTATTACAATTTTTTAAAAAATGGATATTTAGAAGAAAGATACGGGGTTCCAGGTGGTGTTTTTCAATCAGCTAATTCTAGAGATTCAATAGCATATAATTTGGAATTTTTTCCTAAACCCAAATATAAATTATTTGGCTTGATTCAACCTCAATTTGGATTTATTGGAACTCATCAAGAATCGTTTTATTCGTATTTTGGATTAGGAATGGATATATTTGTTGGGAAAAATTATAAATTTATTCTTCACCCAAGCCTTGCTATTGGTTATATGACCGGAGATCAAAATGACATACAGTTAGGGCATCCTCTTGAATTTAAAAGTGGATTAGATTTAATGTATAGGTTTAGAAATGATGTCAGAATTGGAGCAGGGCTTTACCATATTTCAAATGCTGCACTTGGCGATCATTCTTCTCATGGAACAAGAAACCCTGGTGTTGAGATTTTGATGTTAAAATATCAAATCCCATTTTAAAAAGGTTTATCTTTACTTGCTTGTTATGAAATTTAACTTTGTTATACTTGAACGACTTGGAGTGCGAATAATTATGTTGAAATTTCTTACCTTTTTAATTTTCTTAATCACTTTTAATCAAGTTCAAGCTAAAGATAATAATAACAGACTATCAGTTGGTATTGGTATTTTTAATTACATGGAAGATGGTTCTCCGCCCCATAATGACCAATCTGGCATGATAAATCTAGAACTTCATAGTGGAAGAAAAATGTTTAATTTAATCAAGCCTTTTGCTGGATTTTTGGGAACCAATGAAAATGCATATTACGCATATGGAGGATTTGGTATAGATGGTTATTATGGGAAAAAAAAGAATTTTGTTGTAACTCCCAGTTTAGCTTGTGGGTATTACAAAGATGGAAAAGAAATAAAGGCTGGAAATCCTCTAGAGTTTTATATCGGAATCGATATGTTCTACAGATTTAAAAATAATGCGAGAATAGGGGTTGGTATTTTTCATATTTCAAATGCTGACAGTGGTAAAAAGAATCCAGGCTCAGAGACTTTAGTTTTAAAATATCAAATTCCTATGGGAAGGTAAAAGTGGTCTTATAGTTAAACTGGATATAACAAATCCCTCCTAAGGATTAATTTCTGGTTCGAGTCCAGATAAGATCACCAAATAAAAAAAATGAAGCATGAAATCAAAAATTTTTTTCTATCACAGATTAATGAACACAAGTTGGTCATAGAAAAAACAAAGTTAAGTGTTGAGAGAAATTTCCTAAATCTTGTAGATATTTGTGTTAAGTCCTTAAAAAATGAGAAAAAAATTATTTTTTTCGGAAATGGAGGTAGTGCCTCCGACGCTCAACATTTGTCTACAGAACTTACGGTTAGATTTTGTGCAAATAGAAAGTCAATCCCAGCCATATCTTTAGTAACAGATACATCCGCAATATCTGCCATCGGCAATGATTATGGGTTTAAATATATTTTTTCAAGACAACTTGAAGCAATAGGACAAGCTGGAGATGTAGCTATTGGAATAACAACTTCTGGCAAAAGTCAGAATGTTTTGGAAGGTCTTCAATATGCCAAAGAGAATAAAATGAAATCAGTAGCGTTTACGGGAAGAAATATAAAAAAGATTGAAAAAATAACAGACGAAATTATATCTATTCCAGCGAAAAATACCTCAAGGATACAAGAAGCACACATATTGATAGGGCAAATGTTATGCAACGCTTTGGAGTTCCAGTTAGGTCTTTCACCACTTGTTAATGAAGAAAAATTTTAATAAAAATGTCCTTAAAAATTTTAGAAAAACTTATTTTTGTCTTACTCATAACTTCATGTAATTTAGACTCTAATTATTTTCCACACAATGAGGGTAAAAAAATTTTCTACGATGTTTTTTTTGAAGACAAAGAAAAAAAAAAAAAATCTTACAGACAGAGTTTTTATTTTCTGCCTAGAGTAAATAATGCAATACCAGTTCTGAAAAATGATGGAGATATAACTTTCTATGTTTTTGAGGATGAGGGCATTTTTAAAAAAAACACTACTGATTTTTTTACTACAAATGAGAATGAGGAAAAACAGCTCCTTATAGCCTTTCCAATTCTTAAGAACACTCAATGGGAAACAAATGATAAAACAAGTCTGCAGATGAAATTAGGTTATGACCGGATTTACGATACAAATCTGCCTTTTAAATTAACAAACAAAATTGAAAGCATTAATGAGACAGTTTCAATTGACGGAAAAAAAATTAAGAATTGTATAAAGATTTCGGGTTACGGTAATACGAGTTACAATCCCGGGCCTCCACTGGATGTCATAAATATTGAAGTTTTTTCTACTTCTTGGTTTGCTAAAGATTACGGTCTTGTAAAGTACATCAGGGAAGAAAAATCCGATTCAGAAACAATGGGTAAAATCTTTTACGAAAAAAATATGTTAATAAACGATTGAATGACTATATAATAATATCGTTAGTTTACATGATTAATTACAATGAATATGTTTAAAAGATCCAAAAAAGGTCTTTATGACCCAAAAAATGAAAAAGATTCGTGTGGAATTGGCTTCGTTGCGAACATTTATGACATCCCCTCTAGAAATATAGTAGAAAATGCTTTGAAGGTTTTGGGTAATCTGACTCATCGCGGTGCAGTCAGTGCAGACCCAAAAGCCGGAGATGGTGTAGGGATTTTGGTTCAGATACCTCACCAATTTTTTCAAGGCGAACTATTAAAGAAAAATATAATTCTTCCTAGACCAGATGATTATGCAATTGGCATGTTTTTTTTACCACGAGATCAAGAAGAAAAACAACACTGTATAAATGTAATCGATAAGTATCTTACAAAACTGAAGCTTGAAAATCTTTTTATTAGAGAAGTTCCGAGAAATAACGGGGTTCTTGGTGAGTCAATTAAAGGTAATGAGCCATCAGTCATTCAGATTTTTATAAAGCAAAGTTTTCAAGCTAGCAAAATAAATGAATTTGAACAAAGGCTCTTTATTGCAAGGAGAAGAATAGAGATTGAATTGAAATCATTTGATTTCTATATTTCTTCGTTATCAAGCAGAGTTATTGTCTACAAAGGAATGATTATGTCTGACAGTCTCAAGGACTACTATCTTGACTTAAAAGACGAAATGTTTATCTCCTCACTTGCTATTGTTCATCAAAGGTTTTCAACTAATACATTCCCAAGCTGGGAATTAGCTCAACCTTTCAGATTCTTGTGTCATAATGGTGAAATTAACACATTGAGAGGTAATGCAAATTGGATGAACGCAAGAGCTACAGTTTCAAATTCTGATTTTTTTTTAAAGGAGTTTCAAAATTTGAACCCATTAATTTTTGATGGTTTGTCAGATTCTGCTGCCTTCGATAACGCACTTGAATTTTTAATGATGGGAGGCTATAGCATCGAACACGCAATGATGTTGTTAATACCAGAAGCCTGGGAAAAAAATATTCAGAATTCTTCTATGAAAGACTATTACGAATATTATTCTAATTATATAGAGCCGTGGGACGGACCGGCAGCTATGTGTTTTACCAATGGGAAAAAAATTGGGGCTATTCTTGATAGAAACGGTTTAAGACCGTCAAGATACGTTCAAACTGATGATGGTATGATTCTTCTTTCTTCTGAAATGGGTGTATTAGATATTGACCCTAAAAAAGTTGTAAAAAGGTGGAGACTTGAACCTGGAAAGATCTTTTTAATAGACTTAATTGAAAAAAGAGTTATTGATAACGAAGAGATAAAATCTAGATTATCAGCTAAACATGACTACAGAAAGTCACTGGATAAATCACAGATTTTTCTAGATGATCTGGAAACTGTAGATGAAACCACATTATTAGAAGAAGATGCCTTAAAAAAGATGCAAGTTTGCTTTGGTTATACCAAGGAGGACATCAATTTCTTTATAGAGCCTATCCTAAAACTCGGTATTGAACCAATAGGTTCGATGGGTACAGATACGCCAATATCACTTCTTTCAGACAAACCAAAGCTTCTCTTTTCTTACTTTAAACAATGTTTTGCACAAGTCACTAACCCACCAATCGACCCTATTAGAGAAGAACTTGTTATGTCTCTTGATATGACACTTGGAGAAAAACCAAATATTTTTGATTCACCAGAGCAGAATACAAATGCAAGACTAGAGTTAGACCAACCCATTTTAACCAACAAAGAAATTTCTAAAATCAAGAATATCGAAAATAACACTAAAGGAAAACTTAAAGCTTCCGTCATTGAAATTCTTTTTAAAAACTCAACCAAAGAAATTGAATTGAGAGATGCACTTGAGAGAATCTGTTTTGAAGCCAAATCACAAATTCTAGATGGGTCAAATATTTTAATTCTTTCCGATAGAAATGTTTCCAAGGTCAATGCTCCAGTTCCTTCTTTATTAGCCGTTTCTGCAATTCATCATTACTTAATAAAAGAAGGGTTGCGAATGAAGACAAGTTTGGTAATTGAAACCGGAGAAGCTAGAGAACTTCATCACTTCGCCGTTTTATTTGGATACGGAGCTGAGGCCATTAACCCTTACTTAGTTTTTGATACGATACACAACTTGGTAGGGGATAAAAACTACACTGTTTCTGAGAACAATTTTATAAAAGCTTCTGGTAAAGCGATTCAAAAAATAATGTCAAAAATGGGAATATCCACTCTTAAGTCATATTGTGGTGCTCAAATTTTCGACGCTGTTGGAATTTCAGAGGACGTGATTGATAAATATTTTCCAGGTACTTCCACTTTAATTGGAGGTTTGACTCTTCGACAAATAAAAGAAGAAACAATAAGCAGATACTCAAAATCATCTCTAATAAATAAAGAAACTACTAACTTAGATGTAGGAGGCGAATATGCTTTTAGAATAAGAGGAGAAAAACATGCTTGGTCACCAAAAACTATTACTAATCTTCAAAAAGCAGTAAGAATAAATTCTAAAGAATCATTCAAAGAGTTCTCTGAAAAAATTAATGATCACAATAAATCTATGTTTACAATCAGAAGCCTGTTTGAGTTTGAAAAAAGCCGTCCAATCCCATTAAAAAATGTTGAACCAGCGTCCGAGATTGTTAAAAGATTTTCTACAGGCGCAATGTCATATGGATCAATTTCACGAGAAGCCCATACTACCCTGGCATTAGCAATGAATAGAATTGGTGGTAAATCTAATACTGGTGAGGGTGGCGAGGAACCAGAACGATTTGTAACACTAAAAAATGGTGATTCAATGAAAAGTGCTATCAAGCAGGTAGCTTCAGGAAGATTTGGAGTTACGACTGAATATTTAGTAAATGCTAAAGATATCCAGATAAAAATTAGCCAGGGAGCAAAGCCAGGTGAAGGCGGACAACTTCCAGGTCATAAAGTAGATGAGAAGATAGCAAGCGTGAGGCACTCAACACCTGGCGTTGGTTTGATCTCCCCACCACCCCACCATGACATATATTCCATAGAGGACTTAGCACAGTTAATTTACGACCTTAAAAATGTTAATCAACAAGCTAGAATTAGCGTAAAGTTAGTGTCTGAATTTGGAGTTGGAGTTGTTGCTGCTGGAGTTACTAAGTGTAAAGCTGACCACATAACAATCGCTGGATATGACGGAGGAACTGGCGCGTCTCCTCTCACATCAATTAAAAACGCCGGTACCCCATGGGAACTTGGTTTGGCAGAAACGCATCAGACCTTGGTAATGAATAAATTAAGAAACAGAATTTCTCTTCAAGTTGATGGCGGTTTGAAAACAGGTAGGGATGTTGTTGTTGGTGCATTGCTTGGCGCTGACGAGTTTGGATTTTCTACTGCTCCTCTAGTTTCAGTAGGATGTATAATGATGCGGAAATGTCACTTGAATACATGTCCTGTAGGCATAGCAACTCAAAACGAATTATTAAGGAAGAAATTTCAAGGTACACCAGAGCATGTCATAAACTATTTTTTCCTCGTTGCAGAAGAGGTAAGAGAAATTATGTCTGAACTAGGAATTGAAAAATTCGAGGATCTTATTGGTAGGTCAGAGCTAATGACTAAAAATAAAGCTATTGAGCATTGGAAAGCTAAGAATATTGATCTATCCAAAATTTTATACAAACCAGAATTCGAGAGTAGAGATGAAGTGTTTAATTCATCAGAGCAGAATCACAATCTAGATGAAGTGTTAGACGTAAAAATTATAAAAGAAAGTAGTCCAGTAATTGAAAAAAAGGTTTCAACTCTTACCATAAATAAGTTTGTGAAGAATACCGACAGAAGTCTTGGTGCCATGCTCTCTGGTGTTATTGCTAAAAAATTCGGTCACAAAGGACTCAGGGAAGATTCAATAGTTATTAATCTTGAAGGAACTGCAGGACAAAGTTTAGGAACGTTTTTATCTTCAGGTATTACGATTTCCTTATCTGGTGAAGGAAACGATTACGTTGGCAAAGGTCTTTCTGGCGGCAAAATAATCATCAGACCATTCAAAGACTCAATCTATAAACCAGAAAAGAACATTATAGTTGGTAATACAGTTTTGTACGGAGCAATTTCAGGAGAATGTTATTTTTCAGGAATGGCTGGTGAAAGGTTTGCAGTTCGAAATTCTGGAGCTATAGCCGTTGTTGAGGGGACCGGTGATCATTGCTGTGAATACATGACAGGTGGTGTAATTATGGTTCTTGGAAATACAGGTGTAAACTTTGGTGCTGGTATGAGCGGTGGCATCGCCTATATTTATCAAAAAGAGAAAGATTTTAAAAATAAATGTAACATGTCTATGGTAAACGTTTTAGGCGTCAAGAAAAGCAAACACATTTTACCTGAAAAACTTTTTGACAAGTATAATTTTCTATTTAATGATGAATTGAGGATAAAAGAAATGCTAAAAAAACATCTTAATTATACTGGCTCATCGGTTGCAGAAGCAATACTAGATAATTTTGAAAACGAACTCCAGAATTTCGTAAAGATCCTTCCTATAGATTTTGAGAATGTTTTATTAGAGAGAATTAGTAAAGAAACGGATTCCAAGGTTATAAATTTATGGCAAAAGTAACAGGATTTCTAGAACACGATAGAGCTGAAAGTAAATCAATAGCTCCAAAATCTCGCTTGAGAAATTTCGATGAATTTGTACTTCCATTTCCAGAAAAAACATTAAATGAGCAAGCGTCTCGTTGTATGGATTGCGGAATTCCTTACTGCCATGACTCTTGTCCAATAAACAACATTATTCCAGAATGGAATAATCTTGTTTATGAAAAGGATTGGAGAATAGCCCTAGAAGTTCTTCATTCAACTAACAATTTTCCAGAATTTACAAGTAGAATATGTCCTGCCCCTTGTGAGGCAGCATGCACACTCAACATAGATGACAGTCCTGTAACAATTAAAAGTATTGAAAGATCCATCATTGATAAAGCTTACGAAAATGGATGGTTACTTCCAGTGATTAATAATAAAAAAACTAATAAAAAAATTGCAGTTATTGGTTCTGGCCCAGCTGGTCTTGCTTGTTCACAACAGCTTGCAAGGGCTGGACATGACGTAAAATTATTTGAAAAAAATGATAGAATAGGTGGGTTACTAAGATATGGAATTCCTAATTTTAAAATGGAAAAACATCTTATCGATAAAAGAATTGAGCAGATGAAGCTTGAAGGAGTTTCATTCGAATGTAATGTCAAAATAGGAGAGGATATATCTATGAATAGATTACTCAAAGATTTTGATGCTATAGTTTTGGCTTGTGGTTCTGAACAACCAAGAGACTTGAAAATTCCTGGAAGAGATCTAAAAGGAATCCACTTTGCAATGGACTTTCTCATTCGTCAAAATAAAATTTGTGAAGGAGACAAAATTAAAACAGAACCAGAGTTCTCAGCTAAGAACAAAGACGTTATTGTTATAGGTGGAGGTGACACCGGCTCGGACTGCATTGGAACATCAAATCGTCAAGGTGCAAAATCAGTAACCCAACTTGAGATTTTAGAAAAACCTCCAGCTAAAGAAAACAAGATGTTAACCTGGCCAAACTGGCCTCTAAAGTTAAGAACTTCATCATCACATGAAGAAGGCGCAAATAGGAATTGGAGTGTTTCAACAAAGCTTTTCAATGGTCATAAAAAAGTAGAGAGTTTAACCTTGAAAAAAGTTGAATGGGAAAAAAATGAGGAAGGACAAATTGTTATTACTGACAGTCAAGCGAAAGAATCTGAAGTTGAGTTGAAAGCTGATTTAGTTTTACTAGCTATGGGTTTTGTTCATCCTATTAAAGACAAATTAATAAAAGATTCAGGAATTAAACTTGATAAGAGAGGCAATGTTGAAGCAAATGATATTGATTATAAAACAAATATAAAAAAGGTTTTTGTTTCTGGAGACATGAGAAGAGGGCAATCTTTGGTTGTTTGGGCAATAAAAGAAGGAAGACAAGTAGCTCATAATGTTGACAAATTTTTGATGGGATCTACAAAACTTCCCTTTTGAAAATGCTAAAATGTTTATTTTAACTTAAAAAATAAAACCTCTTAAGCTCAGATGACTATCAATGACAAAATGTCTTTTTTACTTACAAGTTGTGGAAGGCTAAATCTATTAGATAGAAGTCTAGAGAGTTTTTTCAAATTTAATAACTTTCCATTAGAAGAACTTTATTTAACTGAAGATTCTGCAGATCAAGATGTATACAAGCAAATTAACAAAAAATGGGGTAAAAAGCTTAACATTCTTTTCAATCAAAAGAAAAAAGGTCAGATAAAATCAATTGTTGACGCTTATAAGTTAATTAAGACACCGTATATTTTCCATTGTGAGGATGATTGGGTTTATAAAAGAAAAAATTTTATTCAAGATTCACTAAAGGTTTTAGACTATGACCCCAAGATAATCCAAGTGTGGCTTGAAAGTCTAAAAAGTGCAAGTAGGCTTGATATTTTTAGTTACGGACCTCTAAAAAAACATAAGGGAGTTGAATTTAGAGAAGTATATTGTAAGGAGGGCTGGGAATGGGGATACTTCTCATTTAGACCTGGAGTTAAAAGAATGAAAGACTACAAATTAATTGGAGGATATGAAAAATATAAGAATGAGCTGGATATCGGTGTTACATACAAGAAGCTTGGTTACTACACAGTAATTTTAGAAAAATACGCCGTCGAAGATATTGGTTTGGATCAAACCATATTTGATCCAACTAGAAAGTGGCCTAACCGAAGGAAAACCAATGCTCCTACAGGTTTGAAAAGGCTATGGAAGCATTTAAAAAAATTTAGGTTTTAATATAACTATTGTTTTTTATTTTTTTGGCGTTCTTCGTATATCGCAAGTTTGGCTTTATAATCAGTTTCTGAAAGGTTGTGCCAACCTATGCAAAAGCCTGTGGGTGATCTTCCACATCCGCATTCATTTTTGTTATTCATACTATTCTCCTATAAAGAATATAGTACTAGTTTATCAAAAAAAGAAGGGTTATTTTTTATAAAAATTCTCATTAAATTTTTTCTTTAGTACAAAAGTTAAATTAAAAATTAGAATATTAATAAAAAATGCTTTTCATTTGTGCAAGTATAGATAAATGAAAATAAATTCAGAAAATTTTTTTTTTTTTTATTTCCTGTAAAACATCATATCTAAAATCTTTCTGGGCTTTACTAACTGAAAAAATTAATACCGAAAGATTTTTTTTAATTATAGTTTTATTACTTATCCCTAATTCAAAACTTTTATATAACAGAAAAATTAAGTCGATTCTAGAATCATAGCTTCGTGACAAAACCAATTTGTTATTTTTATTCCATAGTTTATTTACTAATTGATACCGGGTTAAGAAATTTCTCTCAACTTTTTCAATACATGACCAGTGATTAATAGAATTTTTGATGAGATCATGAGAGTAGGATTTAAATCTTTCTTCTTCTTCAAATAATTTTTGAAGAATTAAAAAAAAACTAAAAGCGAAAGAATTAACTTCAATTCTTTCTAATTTTTCAAATCTTTTTGAAAAAATTTTTTTATAAATGTTGTTATGTAATAGCTTTATTTTTTTTTTGTAAGGTTGATTAAATAAAATCTCTATTGCCATCATTACCAAAAAAAAACTAAGTGAAAAAAGAATATCTTTTTTAGATTTTGAATCATTAAAAATTAATTTTGGGTTATAGTCTTTTTGACTATATTTAATTTGCCATAATTTAGCTTCTTCAAAGTGCTTTTCAATCATTTAAAAAAAAGTATTGTGATATAAATTATCAATTTTATCTTATAAATTATAAAGATATGAACTTCAAAAAAAAAATAAATTCGAAGAATAAAGTTTTCAATATTTTAGGATTAATATTGTTACCTGTTATTGTAGTAATATTATTAAAATCGAGCTTGAATTTTTTTAGTGATTCCGAAAACAACTATGAAAAATCGAGCTCTACGTCTCAATTACAAACGAAGAATGATCTGCGTGAAGAAAAAGAATCTTTTGAGTATAAAAAAAAAGAAGATTTAGTTTTTTCGAATAAGGATTTAGAAGCACAAAATTCGAATGAGAAAGATGTTTCGAGAAAGAATACTAAAAAAAATGACAATATTGAAAAAAGCGAAGTTAATAAAGAAAAAAACAAATTATCACTAAATTTAAGCCAAAAAAAAACTGATTCATTAAAAGTTTTTGAGGATCCATTGATGACTGTGAATTTTTTACATGAAGGACTTAAAAAAATTAGTTCAAATGATAATTCTGATTTAGAACATGTATTTAAAGTAATCAACCGAACTTACAATGCTGAAAAAATGCTTGAAATGATAATTGGAGCAGATTGGAAAAATCAAGAAAATGAGAAAAAAAAAGAGTTAATCATGGTCTTTGAAAAATATATTTCAAAAAATTATTTAAAGCGATTTTCAAAAATTAATGATGTAAGTTTTAGTAATGAAAAAAAAGAAAAAATTTCATCAGAATTTTTTTTAGTTAGAAGTAATCTTATTATTAAACAAGAAAAAATAAGCATAGATTATTTACTATCTTTAAAAAATAATACATGGAAAATATTTGATGTTTTACTAGATGGTTCTGTTAGTGAGATTGCAACAAAAAAATCAGAATTTCGTATATATATAAAAGAAAAAAAAATTGACGAATTAATCGAAGCTCTCAAAAAATTTAATAGTTAAATACCTGACTAAGTTTACATTTATAATTATTGATACAAATAATATCAAAAATTTAAAAAAGTCGTGAAGAAATAAAACTTAAAATATATTTAGGTTTATTAATTATCCCAGCATACTAAATCAGAGTATTGAGAATTTAGATATTTAATTAAGAGATGTGAAGGTGGATAAAATTCAAAACTAATCTCAAAAAAGTCTTTTTCTTTCAGGATTGTGTTGGCTTTATAAAAAAAATAAGAATTATCTATCGGACTGGAAACCTTTTTTATAACCCCTTCAATAACAGTTGAGGATTCTCTTTTAACTTTATCAAAAGTTTTAATTTTTAAAGTCTTTGATTTGTCAACTTGTAGATCAGGTATTTTAAATTCCAGTAAAGGACCGATTTCGTCTGCACAGGTGAATTGCATAGAATCATAATTTTTGGCTTGCACATCAACTAGATATAACGAAAAAAAAAGAATGGTTAAGAGAATGAATTTAGTATTTACCATTAATATTTTTTATAAGATTGATACTCTCACCATGGAATGGTGTCTTCTTCATGAAATAGCCCTCCACTTGGTCCATCGTCATTTAAAATCGCTAGATTTAATGATGTTTTGTAACTGTCTTCTACTTCAATTGGAGCGTTTGGGCCACCTAGTTCAGTTTTTACCCATCCAGGATGCCCAGAATTAACTTTTATATTCGTATCTTTCAGTTCGAGTGCCAGATGAATGGTAAAAGCATTCAAAGCTGTTTTTGAAGAATTGTATGCAAATTCTTTAGCCGGAGAAATTGGCGAATCTTTTGCAGAATGTAAAGTCAAAGAACTTAAAATTGTCGAAACATTTACAATTCTACCTGCATCTGATTTCTTAATTAATGGAAGTAATTTTTGCGTAAGTGTCACAACTGCAAAAAAATTAGTTTGAAAAGTATCTCTAAGATCTTTTTCACTAATAGTAGAACTATTAGTCATAAATAAGTTTCCTGTTAAGAGAACACCTGCATTATTTATTAATATATCAAGTTTTTGGTAATTTTTCTGAATGTGATCGAAAACCCTTTGTGGAGATTCAGAATCAAATGCATCATATTGAACTAAATCGACATTTAATCCTTGAGAAGATAATTTTTCTAAGGCTTCTTTTCCTTTATTTAAGTCTCTTGATCCTAGAATAACTTTTATTCCTTTCTCCGCAAGCCTTTTTGCAGTTTCAAATCCTATTCCTCTGTTAGCACCAGATATAAAGGCTACTTTTTCCATAATTCACTCCTTTAGTTATTTATTTGCTCACTTATATCATAAACTACTAATACTATATTCACTAATTCAAAATACTAAAGACTTCTTTTGAATTTTCTAAAAATGAGAAGTGCTTACAATTATCAATTACAAGGTATTTATCAAGCTTTAATAGCTTCTGGGTTTGAAGTCTTTCAGATTCATTTGCCCAATCATCAATTCCGTAGACAAGTTTGATTGGTACTTTGGTTTTTTTATAAATTTCTTTAATTTCATTATTTTCTTTAAATTTTTGTAGAACATTTCGAAAATGATAAGCGTAACCTTTTTTTTTAATGGAAGTACATAATAAATTTAAGTATTCATCTGAGAGATTACCTGGATTAATGAAACCGCCTCCCATCACATTTCTAAGAATAAACTTATTTTCGAGACTTGAAAATATTTCACCAATAATTGGCAAACTTATGTTAAATAAAATAAATTTTGCAAAAAAATTGCCTCTTCCAATTCCTTCCCCAAAATACGAATCATAGTCATATGGGTTAAACATGAAAATTTTTTTTACTTGTTTTGGAAGTCTTACAGAAACGCTTGCAGATAAAACTGCACCGATAGACTCTCCAGCAATGCTAAGATTATTAATTTTTAAATTTTTTATAAATTCAATAATAGAATTTGTAAAAAAATTAAGATCATAAATTGTTTTAGAGTTTATGGGTGAATCTCCAAAACCAGGAAGATCAATTGAGTATACGGTATTCTTACTTTTAAGTAATTCTCCAAGTTTATCAGAGTATTCTAATCTATTTCTGAAAGTGTGGAGAAGAAGGATTGGCTTACCTTTACCAATCTTTTTATATCTGAAATATGTACCGTCGTTTAATTTAAATTTCTTAATTTCCAATGTAACACTCCAATTAGAGTATATACAGGCTTGTATATTTTTTCAAACTCAGAATTTTTTGATTAATTGTAAAGTTTTGTATAACAATAATGAAAAAATTAATTTGTAAGAAGATTAATTAATTTTTTCTCTAAGTTTTTACTTATTAATTTTACTCCCTTGGGATTCGGATGTTTGCCATCGTCTAAATTTAGATTTGGATTAAGTGCCACTCCCTCTAATAAAAAGGGAAGAAAAGCAACTTTATATTTACTTGCAAGTTCAGGATAAATTTCATCAAAATTATTTTTATATTTATTTCCATAGGTTTCTTGAGAAAGCATGCCAGCAAGGAGAATCTTGATGTTTTTTTCGCGCAAAATTTTTAGAATGTTATTTAAATTTTGTTTTATTGAATCTGTATTTATTCCTCTTAACATATCGTTTGCTCCTAAACATAAAATCACAATATCAATTTTTTTGTTTTCAAGTAACCAATTCAATCTATTAAGTCCGCCAGATGTCGTATCTCCAGAAACACTAGCATTAATAATTGTAACATCGAATCCTTTTCTTTTTAGGTTATTCTCTAAAACGTTAGACAAGTGAAATTCTTCATCCAGCCCATATCCAGACATTAGGCTATCTCCAAATAATGCAACTTTTAGGTTACAATAAGCTTTCGTTGATATAAAGTTTACACCAATAATTAGATAGAAAAAAAAACTTAATATGAATGCTCTGTATAAACTTAAAAACATAAATCTTAATTATTTGTTAAATGGAGATAATATCAAAATTTTAAAAAATATAAATTTTGAAATTAAAAAAAACGAAAGAGTAGCTGTTATTGGTGAGAGTGGATCAGGAAAAACTAGTCTTTTAATGCTAATGTCTGGCTTAGAAAGTCCAACAAATGGTTCAATTATTTTTGATAAAGAAGATTTATCTAAAATTAATGAAACAAGAAGGACTGAAATCAGAAAAAAAAAAATTGGATTGATATTTCAACAATTTTTTCTAATACCAAATTATACTGCTCTCGAGAATGTTATGTTTCCAATGCAAATTAATAAAATTAATAATGAAAAAGAAAAAGCTATCTCAATTCTTGACGATTTCGGTTTGGTAAAACTTAAAAACAACCTTCCCTCAGAACTATCTGGAGGTGAACAACAGAGAGTGGCAATTGCGAGAGCAATTTCATTTGATCCTGAAATTGTATTGGCCGACGAACCTACAGGAAATTTAGATAGTAAGAATACTGAACTGGTTTCTAATTTACTTTTAGAATATTCGAAAAAAAAAAAGATTTGCTTAATTCTAGTAACTCATAACATGGATCTAGCACGAAAGTGTGACAGAATAATGAGGTTGGTAGATGGCCGGATAAAGCTTTAAAAATGACCTACAAAAAATATTTTTCAATTTTTATTAAAGAGTTAACTAAAAATAAATCTAAAATTACTAGGGTTTTTTTCACAATTTGTATAAGTTTATTAATTTTTTCAACAGTTACAATTTTCAAAAATAGTATTGAAAATGAAATAAAAAATAATTCAAAGATTCTTCTTGGTGGTGATTTAGAATTATCAACAAAAAATAAAGTTTTAAATTTAGACTTATTGGAAAATCTAAAAAAAAGTTTTTTAATAACAGAAGTTATTGAATTCACATCTATTATAAAAACTAATAAAAAAGAAAGTAAGGCCACAAGAATTAAAGTGATTGATAATTTCTATCCACTTATTGGAGAGGTCAAAGTTGATCCCCCTAATTCACTGCAAATTTTAAAAAATCGGTCGGATGGCATTCTAATTGATAAAACAACAAAAAATAGTCTTGATCTTAAACTTGGTGATAAAATTAGAATACAAAATTTTGAACACGAAGTCATTGGCGTAATAGATAGCATTCCAGAGATAGGAAGTTATTTTCTTTTTGGAGATCAAGCTTTGATAAATAAATCTGGATTTGAAAATTTTAAAGTAAATACTCTCGGAAGTTTTATAAATTATAAATACAAAATGTTGAATAAAAATTCCAAAATAGAGATACCTCAGTATATAACCAATGATAAAGATATTTCTATTAAACTTCCGAATGATATAAGTCAGAATTTAAAAAAGACCATAGAGAATTTTATATATTTTTTAACCATTGTTTCAGCAGCAGCAATTCTGATCTCTGGTATTGGCTTAAAGAACTCACTTTTTTCATTTCTTAGTAATAATCAGATGAAGATTGCAATTTACAAATCATTAGGGTTGAGTTCTAAAAATGTAAAGGTTTTATATTATCTTCAAATGCTAACGATTCTTTTTTTTTGTTCTTTTATTACCTATATTTTCGGGTTATTTTTAATTTCTTTTTTTGATAATATTCTTTCAAATTTATTAAAAATTAAACTTAAAGTTGAATTCAAAATATACGAACTTTTAGTTATTCAATTCTTTAGTGCAGTTATTTTTCTCATTTTTGCGAAACCGGCTTTGGACACTATTGACCAAATAAAAGTTATAAATTTATTTAGAAATAGTAATTCAAACTTGAGCTTTAATTATAACAGAAAATCACTATCGGAAATGGTTATATTTTTACTAATATTTATTTCTACATTTTGTATTATAAATGTAAAACCCTTTCAAACGGCCTTTTTCTTTTTTTTCTTTTTTATTATAAGCTGTTTTTATTACTATCTGTCCAAATTTTACATTTTAATTTTGAATAAAATAAAAAGGATACAAAATATTTCTGTTAAAATGGGAATTAAAAATTTAAACAATTACCAAAGTCTAAATTCAATGATCATTATGACTATGGGAGTAGGTGTAACTACTTTATTATTTTTAGGGATTTTATCATCAAATATTAACAAAGAAATTTATAGTTCTATACCTAAAGACGCTCCCGACTATTTTTTTTTAGGAATACAAAAAGATGAGAAAAATTTATTCTCAAAACAAATTTACGAGATTGATAATCAAGCAAAGCAACAAATGGTTCCAATTATAGCTGCAAGGATTGAAGCGATAAATAATAGACCTCCAAAAGAATTTGTTAATAAAAATAATGAAAGTTTTTGGTTTGTTGATGGTGAAAGAAGAATATCGTGGTTTAAAGTTCCTCCCTCTAATAATCAAATTATAGAGGGTAAATGGTGGAATTTTGACGAAAAAAAAGAATTGAAACTTTCCTTAGATTCTAAGGTTGCAAAAGACTTGAATTTAAAAATTGGTGATTCAATTAGATTTAATATTTATGGAAATTCAGTTTCTGGAGTTATAACGAACTTTAGAAAAGTAAATTATAAGGATTTAAATATTAATTTTGCAATTCTATTTAACCCTAAATATGCATCTAATATTCCCCACGAATTCATGTCTACTATTAAGTTTGAAAATGAAGAACTAGTTAATCTTAATGAACTATTAAATAAATTACCAAATATTACTTATATAAAATTATCCGATTATATAAATAAAACCAAAAATTTTTTAGATAAGATGTTTTTTATTAGTATTTTTATGTCAGGTTTTGTTGTTGCGATCGGCCTTGTTGTAGTTTCGAATGCAATGAGTGTAATGGGGAATTTAAAAGTTTATCAAAATCTGGTTTTTAGAATCTTAGGTTACGAACGAATTGGTATTATCAAATTACTACTATTTGAGTCTCTAATAATTTTTGTGCCCATTATTTGTTTTTCATTGTTTTTTGCTTTCGTACTCTCCTATATTTTAGTTACAGATTTTTTCAATATTGAGTGGTATTTTTCTTTTAAAATTCCTTTTTTAATATCTGGATTATCTTTGATAGTATTAGTATTTACCTTATTAATATCAAACCGAAAGTACTTTAATTTAAATATTTATTCATTATTAAGAAATGAATAGAAAGAAAAATATTGTTGGATATGAAATAACTAAGGTCTTTAAAAAACAAAAATAATATTTACCAGAATAAAAAGGAAACAAATTAAAATTAGCAGAGACCAAAATACTTTTTTTATTAAATCAAATTCATTCATAAATTTTCAACTCAGATCAAATTAATAGGAAACTTTTTAAATTAATTTTTTTTAGTCTCCATGAATAATTTTTAAATGCTAAACTTATCACCTGGAAAATCAAGTCGAAAGATTATATCTTAAAACAAATTAAATTAAGTTATTGTAGATTAAAGAAGACTCATTTTTTATAATAAAGGGGGTGGTGCTAAATGTTTTGTTACTTCTCTTCTAAATACTTAAAGTAGAGAAATTATTTAATAATTTCTTTAGAAAGCTCATTAGCACTTAAAAATGCACCCTCAACTCTACTATTAATAAACCAATCACCACAAACTGCGATTTTCTCTTTATGATCAATAAAGAAATTTTCTATAGGAGAACATTCAGCTTCAACATATTTCCATTGATGAATTTTGATTATATTTGATTTCAATAAATCATAATTTAGAAACTTACTAGACTTAGATAATAGATGTTTTAAAACTTTTGCTTTAGAAGTATTCAAATTTTTAGAAGCATATTCATAAGAAGAGTTAATTATTAAACAATTTTTATTCATTCTACCGGGTTTAGAATTATTTATAGCAAACCAAGCTATATCTTCGTTTTCGATAAGTGCTGCATCAAAGTCTAAATTTAGCGATTTTTTCATTCCTACCATTAAAGAAAAACATCCTTTCATTTTAATCTTTTCAATTAAAGAATAAAAAGAAATATTATTTGAAATTAACTCCAGTGATTGTTGAGCTGGAAGACTCAATATTACCCAATCAAATAAGCCATAAGATTTTTTATTCTGATCATAAAGACTCCATTTATCATTCTTTCTAACTATCCGTTCAATTTTTGTATTTAAAATTAGGTTGCAGTTTTTAGACAGATATTTAATTATAGAGTCCATATTTGGTACTCCGACAAAAAATCCATCCTCATCTTCGATCATCTTAATTTTTTTTAAATATTGCCCTTCAAAATATGCAAGTCTAAATTTCCACGGTTCAATTACTTTCTGAGTAAATAAATCTAAAAGAAAATTTTTAAAATCAATTGTACTAATTTTAAAAAATTGGGCTCCGTGATCAAAATTAAATGGAATCTCTTTTCTAGTTGACATTCTTCCACCTGCGTTTTTAGATTTTTCAAAAATCTTTACATCAAAATTTCCTTTCATCAAAGAGGCAACGGTTGTTCCTGCTAATCCAGCGCCTATAACAGCAATATTTTTTATCATTTCAAGTTTAAATCTATTAAAAAAATATAATTTACAAAAGAGAAAAATTTTTTGAAGTGATACTTGTAAGCCTCAAACCGATATGAACAAAGGTTCAACCGATTTTGAATTATTTAATCCACCGTTTCTCCTATTAGATACTTATAAAATTTATAATCCTCACTCATAATTATAATTTATCTTTGAATCTTAATAATTATATGTAAAATTTTTAACGTGGTTGATTTTGAAGTTACAGTCATTGGTGGTGGAGTAGTTGGTTTATCAATTGCAAGAGAACTTTCTTTTTCAGGTAAAAAAGTTCTTGTAATTGAAAAGAATAGCTCTTTTGGTCAAGAAAATAGTTCTAGAAATAGCGGTGTAATTCACGCTGGAATTTATTATCCCCAATATAGTTTAAAAAATAAGTTTTGTTCAGCTGGAAATGTAAGCTTGTACTCATATGCAAAAGAAAGAGGTATTGGATTTTCAAATTGTGGCAAAATAGTTGTTGCAACAAGCAAAAAGGAAGAAAAAAAACTTAATCAAATAATTTTAAATGCTGAAAGAAATGGCTTAATTTTAGAAAAACTCTCACAAAGTCATATGAAAGAGCTTGAACCTGAATTAGTTGGCAAAGCAGGTTTGCTCTCAAGAACAACGGGTGTAATTGACATTCATGATTTAATGCTGAACTTTATAATCGATATTGAAAACAATGGTGGAATAATAAGTTTTAATTCGGAGTTTTCACATAGTGTTAATAAAACTAATCATATTTCTTTTTTCTTAAAAAAAGATGAAAAGCAGGAAGTAAAAACAAAATCTATAATTAACTCTACAGGGTTGCACAGTCATCTTATAGCCACAAAAATTGATGGTATTAATGCTGATGACATACCTGTAATTAGATATATAAAAGGAAATTATTTGTCTTTATCAGGGAAATCACCTTTCAAAAAATTAATTTATCCTCTACCAGAAAAGAACGGTTTAGGTATCCATTCAACTTTAAATCTTGATGGTGTTACGATTTTTGGTCCTGATACAGTTGAAGTGGAAGAAATAGATTTTCACGTAACTAAAAATATAAAAGAAAAATTTTTAAAATCGATATCCAAGTATTGGCCTGAAGTTAAAAATAGAAATTTAAACTATGACTATTGTGGAATTAGACCAAAACATACAAACCATGACTTTTCATTTTTTATTAAAAAACTTGAGAACGATTCTTTCATAATTAATTTATTTGGAATTGAATCACCCGGTTTAACTTCATCTATTCAAATAGGCGAATATGTGTTAAATATTTTTAAAAATTAGAACATTACATAATTATTTTTTTTTTACAATGGTATCCCTGGTCCGACCCAAACGGATATGAACCGAAGTTCAAAGGATTTTGAATTCGTCTATTTTGATTTTTTTCATTTTGAAAGCTTCCTATGCTTACACTAATTCTTCAAATGGATAATTTATCAAAACACCATTACCTTTTTTTTGATATACAAACATACTTCCAACGCCTACGCCCGAAATATTTGTATTTTTTTGAAGTATTTTTATGTGTTTTATTTCACCAACACCTCCGTGTGTAACTAGAGGAATTGACAATAAGTCTGATACTTTTTTTGATATTTCCAAATCAGGACCTAACCAAGATCCTTCTCTATCAATAGAAGTCAAACATATTTCTCCTGCTCCTCTTTTCTCTAATTCTTTTGCCCATTCAATTGGACATTTTTTTGTGTCTATAGTTCCTCTATTCGTCCATACAGTATAAGCTCCAAATATGTTTTTTTTATAATCAATGGAACAGATAATAGCTTGACTACCATAAATTTTTGCCAAATCATAAATAAGTTTTGGATTATTTAAGATGGCTGAGTTTAAGGATATTTTTTCGACCCCAAAATCAAAGATTTTTTTTGCTTGGTCTAAGGAATTTATTCCTCCGCCATAACTTAAAGGCATAAAACATTCATCAACGATATTTGAGATAATTTTGTAATTTGGATCGCTTTTATTTTTCGAAGCAAATATGTCAAACAAAAATAATTCATCAACTTGTAGTTCATTAAATATTCTAATTGTATTACAAGGATCTCCAATATAATTTGGTTTTTTAAAGTTGACCGTTTTTACTAAACGATCATCCTTTAATAATAAAATCGGTATTACTCTAAGTCGTAACAAATTAAATCTTCAAAAAATTTTTAAAAATATTTATACCGAATTTATGACTTTTTTCAGGATGAAACTGAACACCATAAATATTTTCAAATTGTATGGCAGAATCAAAGTTAACAATGTGGTTAGTGGTAAATATTACATTATCTCTATTTTCAGCTTTTACATAATAAGAATGAACAAAATAAAATTTACTATTTTCATCTAAGTTTTTACCTAGACTATTTTTTTTTATTTGGTTTACAGAGTTCCAGCCCATATGAGGAACTTTGATTTTTTTATTATGCGGAAACTTATGAACTTTAGCTGGTATCCAATTTAAACCTTTTAAAACACCTTCTTCACTTTCTTTAGTTAAAATTTGCATGCCAAGACATATACCCAAAATAGGAACTTTTTCGATCAAAGCCTTTTCATTTAAAATATCAAATAAACCTTTTACACTGTTTAATTTTTTTATTGCTGTGTCAAAAGCACCCACACCAGGCAAAATAATTTTTGATGCTTTTTTAATATTCCGGATGTCAGACGCTATTTTAGAGTCCACTTCTAAAAAATGAAGCATATTTTGTATCGATCCAAGATTTCCTAAACCATAATTTAAAATAGTAATCATTCTAGTCTATTTTATTACAATATTTTTGATAAAAAGTTACTGGTACTAGATTTAGTTTCATAAGAATATAAAAAATTGGTTTGAGAATCTCGAATCTTTTTTTATATGTCTTGAATCCTCTCCAAGTCCTCTTTGTCCCATTCATGATACTTTTATACTCGTTATGATTCAAATCCAATCTTTTTTTAACATAATTAATTAACATTGTGCTCTCTATAATTGGTTTTTTCATTTCTTTAAGAGCCGTAAGACGTTTAATTTTATTATTTCTTACCTTTGCTGCTAAAGATAAATATCTAAAATCAGTTCCATATCTAGGAAGCCAAAGTGTGTGTGTGAACCATGATGCTCTATTCTCTAAATGGTGACCATCATAGTATTGCCACCCCGTCTTTTCAATTAATATTTTTTGTGCTTCTTCTTTAGAATAATCAATATACCACAAAGGACGAATAAATTTTTGTCTATAAAGAAGTATCCATTTCATAAATTGAAAAAAGGTCATATTTGGATAAGATTTCATTTTTAGCTTACCAAATTTCTTATGAATATCAGCTACGTAGCCTCCGTCAAAATAGTTGCTTCCCACAGGTGAGATTCCTTCAGTTATAAAAGAATGTCCTTCTAAAATATATTTTATTTTTTTATTAGCAGCTACCTGTCTTAATATTTGAACGAATGCTATGTCAGTATCAGCATCAAATTCTGGAACACCAGAACGTAAAAAAGAAAGTTTCATATCATTTACTTCTTTATTATCAATTACATAAGTAAATAAGTCGATATCAAGATACTTTGTAACTTTAGCTATATTCATACTAGCCGTTGCTGTATTCCATGTATTGTCATAATGAACTGCAAGTGGCTTTAACCCCCATTCCTTGGCTTTCATCAGTAAATATGATGAATCTGTCCCACCACTTACACCAATAACACAATCATATTTTTTTGATTGACCTTCTTTTTTAATTTTATTGATTAAATTTTTTAATAGTTTGTGTCCTTTTTTTTTACCAGTACCAAATTCCTTTTTTAAAAAATCAATTTGATCACAATAATTACAAATCCCATCATCTGAAAAAGAAATATTTGGAATATGCTCATCATAAATACATCTAGAGCAAATTTTTTTATTTTTAATCATATCTTGAGTGAACTTTACCAAAAGCTTTCAGTACCAACAACTTATATCCAAAAACACACCCTGCATTAATACTTTTTGTTCATTGTAGAGCCGGCACTGCTTGAAATTACTTAGGTAAGTATTGATCCCATTTCAAAAACTTGGTTGACAAAACTATACTCATTCGACCCTAGTTTAATATTCTTCATTCTGTTAGGTATATAAATTTCATTTTTATAACACATTAAAAACAGTGTCCATTAAAAGATTTAAATTCATTTTTTTCTGTCTTGGTACGAAAGTAAATGAGTTCAAGATTTCACTTAAGTTTTTAGATTGTTGATTTAATTAAATTTACTAACATTTTAAATGTTTTCCCTAATATATAAGAATATTCATACACCTATCTGAAAGTCTGAAGCGCTGTCAAATTCATTCCAAATGGTATTATTTTTGATACACTTAATAGTTGTTCCATTTTTTATAATAGTTGATAAAAAATCGGTCATACTTATTTTTCTTGTAAATTTACTTTTCTGGACCTTTAAGAAAAATGACGAACTAAACTTTAATAAACCCATATATTGCCCTTGAATTTCTTTTATAGTTTTTGGTTTTTGTCCAATTTCGAGCAAGTATCCACCTTCATTGATTTTAAAGGTTTCTGCATCATCTAAAGGGTTCTCAAACCTTTTGGACCATAATTCTAGCCAATTTGGGTCATAAGAAATCGCGATATCATCAGGGCAATTCACCAAGTCTTTGATAACTTCAAAAGTGTAATAAATATCAGCATAGCTTACAATACAATCATCCATGTTAAACCATTCTTTAGCACATAGTAAAGAGTGAACCATGTTTGTCTCGGCCCATTCTTCATTATGAAAATGATGGTTCCCATAACAATACAAAAGTTCACTTTTGTATCCAGTAACAATAGCAATCTCTTCTATACCCCCTGTTGTAAGAGCCTCAATTTGATGCTCGATAAGAGGTTTTCCATAGACTTCCAAAAGACACTTTGGTTTTTCATCTGTTAAGTTACCCATTCGACTACCACGACCTGCAGCTAAAATAATTGCTCTCATTAAGGGGTACCCTTCCAAAAAATCTCTAGGTTCATAATATTCTTTTCTGATAGTATGGAGATGTTTTTAGTTCTTTTTAATATGCTTGTTAATAAGACGTATGATACACAATCTACTTTAGTAAGAGTTGAGACATCATCTTCCAAAGTAAATTTAATACCTTTAAAGTAGACAGTGGTATCTGAGTCACTTTGATTAAATATATTTTGCAAATTTTCTTTCATGACAGAAAGTGTTCCCCAATTAATTGAATATCAAAATTAGAAAATAAATTCTCCCTTTCTGGATGCCACATAATACCTATAAATGGGAGCTCTTTATGTTTTACTGCTTCCACTACCCCATCTGAACAATTAGCAAGAATTTCTAAGCAATCAGTAGTTCCCTTTGTCCCGTACTTATGAAAACTATTTACATTTATCTTTTCGTTCTTAAAAAGCAAGTTGTGTCGTGTTCCTACATGACCATCAACCTTTTCGATAGGAACTTTATAGTAGTTTTGTAAAACTTGCATTCCACGACAAACTCCCATCAGAGGTAGTTTCTTTCCTATTGCATACTTAATAAGTTTTTTTTCAACAACTTCACGCTCTGGAGCGTTACCTCCTAAATGTGATAATGAATTACCTCCAGTTAAAATAATGCCTGATAACTTATTTAAATATTTTTCTGATACAAAATATTCTAAATTTGGAATTAAGATAGGCCGCAAATTACATGCATTTAAAAAATTGTACCAACGTTGATCAATACAATCCCTTCTTTCATCATTTTTAGATAAATCTTCAATTCGCATTGTAAGACCAACATACTTCATCAAGCGATAACCTCAACATGTTGATTTTCGCAATCAATGTGAATTCTCTTAGCCCTACTCCACTTGTCATACAAAACTTCACCAGCTCCAATAATTGCAGGAAAATCCAATTCTGCAGCCCTGATACTCATATGGGAATTAACACCTCCATATGCTGTTACAAATCCAGCTATGCCCCTAGTAAAAAGCCAGTCATAACCTGGGTCTGCACTATCAATAAAAACTATTGCATTTTTTAAATTAGTTTCTCCTTGGATATATTTAATTACATGGGACGTTATTTTTTTTTTCGTTATAAAATTAGGGTGCTCTTCAAATAGTCCAAAATTTTCTATTTGATCAATGTTTGCAATGATCGGAGGAAGGATAATTTTCTCAGAAAGGGCATATTTTTTCTTGCCTCGCTCAATACTTAATTCTAAATCTTCTAAAGTATTAGATGAAGAGGAGAAATTTTTTATTAGATCTTTAATATCTAAAAATGCAAGATCTTCAACAGGGATATTATTTATTGCTCCATATTTTTTAAGCAGTGATAAAATATCACTTAGGGTCTTGGTAAATGTAAATTTAGAATATTCTCTACCTTCAATAGCGGACTTTATAAAAGAGAATAGGCCCACGACATCATAGCTTAAATTATGTTTTTTGAGAAGTTCTTCGATTATCTGCATCTGTTGTAAGCTTAACTTGAATTTATTTTTTTTAATTGGGTTGCTTAGTTTAGAATCACTCCAATTAAAGTAAATATCTGGGGTTTCATCATATCGTTTTGATAATATGTTGTAGGTGCCAGGACGCAAGTGCCCATATTTTCCGATAAAATTCTCTTTATCTAGAGTTTTAAAATCCTTTTCTAAATTTGTACTAATTGAATCAAGACTATTCATAAAGAGAAGCTTATCTTCCTCGGAAATAACTCCTATCTTCATTATTGAATCAAGAAGTTGAACGGCTATAAAGCCTGCTCTTGCGAGACCAGCAAATGGAAGCGTTCCATATCTTTTACAATCCTCAATCAACCAATAGATCTTAGTTAAATCATCAAAATCAGGATTAAAAAATATTGTTTTGTGACGATTTTCTAATTCAGAAATTTTTTGAATATCTTTTAGCCACAGTCCTTTTCTTTCATGGATTATATTATCAGTTAAATTTTTTAATGCCTCATGAATTGTAATGATTTCAGAGTCTGTAAAAAGATACTTCTTGAGTGTTTTTAACTTTTCTTTAAGATCAAATGTATAGCAAGAAAAAGTAATATCGAACTCAATTTTATCGTGTAATTGAGGTTTCTTTTCTAACTGCTCTAAATAATAGTTAGTAAGTTTTTTTGCTAATTCTTCTGAAAGACCTTTGGGTAAAAAAGAGTTAAAACTCACACGCGTGTCTATGTAAGGCAGACCACCCAAATCAATAAGAAGTGGGAAACTTCTTAAGTTCCGATATCCATAATTATCTCTTTGATAGGCCCATATACCGTCGGTGATTAGTTCTTTATAAAGACTCAATGCAAGAGGCTTTGGCTTAACTCCAATTATTTCTGCGGGATTCCAATCCGGCATAATTCCTAGAATTGTTTTATCACCGTACAAATAAGGATGTTTTAAAGATAGAGAATGAAATTTTTTCTTAATTCCTTTTATTGAATCATCTAAATTTAGCCCACGAGCTAACTGTTTTTGATATACAATTGGTCTAACCTGTAGTAAAAACAATTCTTCATTATTATTAAAAGCAAACTCAATATCAAGAGAAGGATTGTTAAGTTTTTCAGTCAATTCTTTCGATAAAGAAATAAGTTTTCGAAATTTTGGAGAATCATGTTTTTTCAAATTGTGATAAATATACTGCGTTTTACAATCTCCTTTACCAGAAGTGACAGCAGTTGTATCACCTGAATCATTATAATTAATAATGTAATAGGGAGCTGCAGATTTAGGACAGTGTGTAAACAAAACCCCACTCATATTTACATTTTTTAACATAGGTTGGATTAAAACTTCATCTTCTGGCTTACATTCTTTCCCATATGATTCAATCACTTTTTTGATAGCATCCTTTAGATTGTCTTTTTTAACGTTCAAAAAGGATTTATATTTACCTGCCGAAGAAGAATTTATTTGATCTTCTTTTGATGAACTGCTACGTACAATAAAATGTTTTGATGCACCTAGATGCCGAGAAACTTCTCTAATTACATCTTCAGAGTTTTTAACAAATTCATGGCATTGAAATGAGAAAAGATCTAAGATTTTAGCTTTTCTTATGTTTTTTTTTAGTTTTATTAAAATAGATGCTTTTGACATACCATATTCCTATTTTTTTAATGCTGACCAAGCTCGTGTTTGATACGTTACATTCACTGTATCTATCCCTTTTAATTCTTGTTTGAGATGATTAATGAAATCCAAAAACTTATCTGGACCAAGTTGATGTTGTACATCATTGACCGAGTGCCAAGCACCGATATATTTTTCAGGAGAAATCGACACAACATGCCTTCCCTCTATATAAACAACATCTGTAAACAAACCACTGTTAAAAAATTTTTCAGTTAAATTTTCAGCTCTCCCGCTATTACCAGAAGATATACGTTTATAGCCAGGTTTTAAAAGATTTATATATCCCTCTAACTTTTCAAGAAAAGGGTTTTCTTGCAACTGTCTTGGGTTCCATAAAGCTACAAAACGCCCATTCTTTTTAAGAACCCTATGAAATTCTTTGCATCCCTTTTCAAAATCAACCCAATGGAAGGAGCTTGCCATTGAGACCATATCCATTGATTTACTTTCCAAGCCAGTCTTTTCTCCAGAACCCTTCTGCCATTTAATTTTTGTTTTAGATGAATCACGTATTCCTATACTCCGCATATCTTCATTTGGCTCTATTGCTATTATAGACTTAGGATTATATGATTCGACCAGCCTAGTCCAAATACCGGTTCCTGCACCTATATCCGCAAAATCACACTCATGAACAGAGTTTTTTAGTAGTGCTATCAACGACTTAAGAACTGACTTAGAATATGTGGGCCTGTACGTTGAATAGTCCTTTGCTAGTCCTGAAAAATTACCATGCTCAACCGTTTTTATTTCTGTGCTATGCATTAAATTTCTCCATTAAATATATTTTAAGCTTGTTAACCATTTGATCCAAATCGTAAAAATGATCAAAAATTATGTCTGGTTTTCTCGGCTCATCAAAGCCATTTTCAAATTCAACCAGATCAGTATTTGATTCGTATAGTTTTTTAGGGTCTCTTGATACGCGTGTTTGCCTATCAACCTTTAAATAAACTTCGCAGTATTTGTGATTATTTTCTCGATTCCATTTTCTCACATCCTCAAACATTGAAACTGTTGCAACTATTACTAAAAACCCTTGTTTAACAAAAAGATTAGCTAACCTTGCATAGCAAAAAGCAAGTTGTTTTCTATCTTGAAGAGCGTATCCTTTTTCGGTAAAGTCTAGAATTTCACGCAATACATCTCCATCCATCAAAATAGGATTATATCCTTCGCCTGACATATTTTTTTTTAATGCCTTTGCTAAAGTTGTTTTCCCGGAACCTGACAAACCTGTAATCCAAACTAAAACCATCTTTTAAAATCTATGTAGTTTTTGGAAATATTAAAAAATTTATCTTGATCTTTTCTAAAAAAATCTGCTAACCATTCATAATTTTTTTCAGGTATTTTGTACTTTTCATTTACCATATTGTTCGAAAGACTTTTGATAACTTTTTTTTCTTTATTGTCTTCAGAGAAGTCATCAACATTGAATTCTTTTCGCCGAACCGCCTCCACAATACAATTAAATTTGTTGGCACCTAATAATTTTCTGCATTTTATTTGAACATCTTTATTTAAAATACTTAGGGATGTAAAAGCAGGTGGGTATTCAAACTGTTCTAAATTTTTGACACCTAAAAAATTAGTAATACGATCAAGCTGAATTTGAGTTTCGGACGACAATTTCTCTGAATTAATAATTAATATTTGACTCCATGAAAAGAAATTAAGATAAAATTCAAGTTGTTCTCCATATAAGCCTCTTCCTGTATAATCGTGCGGTTGTACTTCTTTCCATATTCCAGATGCATTTTTAACTCTATGAGATTCTGTTTCTAATGCGTCTGTGAATGATAAATCCTCTAATCCACTTAAAACGGTATATCTATAGTTAGCCCAAGTCCTTTCTATCGGATTTCTTAGAACAAATATTAGTCTAATATTTGGTAAGTTTTGGCTAATTCTTTTTGCGCTTTCTTTGTGATAGAGGTAAGATGAGGATCTTTCACCAACAGCTGATTGTTTTTTTACATCAGAAAACCATTTTTTTTTATACCACTCAACACCGTGAGCATATTTATCTGAGTAATAGAAAAAATGAGGCTCTGGACGCATTTCTTTCGGTAGATATATATCTGTATGCTGCATTAATATTGAACTTAAAAAACTTGTTCCAGAGGCAGCAGCACCTGCAATTAAAAAATTAGGTAACACCATAGCTTATATTTTTAACACAGATTAACACACTTTTATTACGAATTTTTGCCAACACTAAAATAAAAAACAACAATTATTTTAGTAGTTTAATGAAACTTATTATACTTTTTTAGTCTATATGCATTGATTTTGGTGTATCATAATTTATGGTGCAATTTATTTAATATTTTGCGCTGTTGCAGATTTTTGCTTTCAACCTTAAAGGTCAAGAAATAAAAAGAGAACAAGAAGGTGGAATAGATCTTATTTCAATATGTATTGCTGGGTGTTTGACATTGATACTTTTGTTTTAATGACACAGACATAAATTTAATAGTACCCCCTAGTCCGACTCGAACGTACATGAACTGAAGTTCAATGGATTTTGAATTAGTTCCATTTGATTGTAAGTTATTGATTTAAATACATAAATTTTTTTATTACACTTTTTAGAATTGTCACTTTATAATTGGAAAAATAATTGCTCTATCCCTTACATTTCCTCAAAAATTTATAAATGTGATTGAACTTTTTATTTTAATTCCATTGGTATAAATATTGCTAATTTTAATTATGTTTAAAGAACAAAAACTTCTCAGATTTAGTTACAATAGCTATTATTTGAACGAAAGAAAAATTTTGATGAAAAAATTGCATCAAAAAGAGTTTAAATATAATTTTTATCCAGAAAAAAATAATCATAAAACTATTTATTCGTGGATAAAGAACGGACATTTTTATGAAAACGATATAGGTCTTTTCTTAACACGTGTTATAAGTCCAAAAGACACATGTGTTGACATTGGCGCCAATATTGGAATGCATTCATTATTAATGAGTTCACTAGTAGGATCTGAGGGTAAAGTCATTGCTTTTGAACCTGGAAAAGAGAGCTCTGATGAATTGAGAGCAAATATAAAACTTAATAATTTTAGAAATATAAAACTAAAAAAAATTATTCTTGGAGAGAACAGTGGTGATGAAGTTTTTTTTCACTTTTCTTCGCATGACTCAGGAACATCTTATGGTGTTAAGAAACCTGATAATGAAAATTTAGATTGGGAGAGTTTAAAAACGTCCACATTAGATGAAGAAATTAACGATAAAAAAATAAAAGTTGTGAAAATTGATGTTGAAGGTTTTGAGGGACAAATTCTTCGTGGATCCCAATCTCTTCTTAAAAAGGATATTGTTCGATATTGGATTGTTGAATATGCTCCTCATTGTTTGGCTAGATTAAATGATTCTTTAAATACTATGAGAGTTCTTATGAGAAAATATGGCTTAGAAATGTTTATTTTAGATCCAAGTGGCGGTTTACCCAAATACATTCCTCATAAATCTGACTTAAAGTTACATGGGATTCCTAACTTATTATTTACTAAAATGGATTCAATTAATGTTGATTGGCTTTTAGAAGATCTTGAACAACATTATTATCCTAAAATGTTATATGCCAAAAAAAATCTACAATCATTTATAAATTAAAATAATCTCTGTTTTTAAAAAAATGGTACCTCTAGTCCGACTCGAACGGACATGAACCGAAGTTCAAGGGATTTTCAATCAGTTGTGTTGGGTCTAAAGCCCCTGATTACATTGACTTTCATTGTTTGTATAAATGTTTTTTTTTCAAAATCTGTAAAAATTTCTCTATGAATGTAGAAGCATCTATTCAAAATGTTGACTGAAGCTCAGTTGGTTAGAACGCTAGTTTGCAGTCCCGGATGTCTGGAGTTCAAATCCTCTCAGCCATGCCATTTTATTTTGCTGAAATTGTGTAAAATGTTTCTGTATTTCCAGCTGAGAAGCCTGTTTCGGGGTTAAATTCTACTTGTCCTTTACCATAACCAATTACTCCTTTGTAGATCCCAGTTCCTCCCGTTATTGTAATTGTAGTATTAACAAGGCCATTTTTACTAACGTCCTCTGGAGTTTGAGCAACACCATCAACTCGAGAGAAAATTTTACTACCATCATCGTAAATCCCAATTGAATAGCCGGTTACTCTTCCATTTTTGTTAATGTAATCACTAATACCATAAAAATCTGTTTTAACTATCTTAAGACCTTCACAATTTTTTTTTGATTTTTTATGATTGGTTTCTGTTTTGAAAATTCTTATCACATGACCTTCAATGTCATCAACATTTATAGATTTCTGAATAGTGTATTTAACTTCATCATTTGAAGTTGAATTTTTAAACTTGCATGATGCATTTAAATTAAAAGAAAACAACAGAATGATAATTAGAAAGATAAAGTTCATTATATAAGTATTACTTTAAAAAAATATTTTACAAGAAGTTTGAAAATATTATTGTGAAATTAAAAATTTAAAATTGTTTGTGGTATTGTGTTGCAGCAGTCCAAATACCCTCAGTCGTTCCCTACTTCAATTTATTCAAAATTTTCTTATCAACTTTTAACTGCGAATACACCAAAAATAATTATTAAGGATTTATAAAGTTTATGTTCATGAATTACTTTTTTAAATATTAAAGAAGTAGGCATTTTGCTAGGATGAATTGTAGGAAAGAAAAAACTTTAAAGCGTTTATATTGTTTTAATCAATCTCTAATACCACTAGTACGAAATTGATTGATATGCAGTCTAAATATCCTACTTAGATGGACACAAACTCTGTTATTAATAATTGAGCTCATAATAATCAAAATGATTTATTTACATACCAAATAAGTGATTGATCAAAAGACTTTGAATTCAGACCCTTTAAATATGCAATTGTTAAATCAATTTCGCGTGGGGTATTTTTTTGAAAAGTTTTTTTAATCCCAAGTCCGTATTGATGTTTTTGATTAGTGTAAGTACTAAACTTTGAAATTTTCCCAAAATCACTACTTCCTGCAATTGCCAAATGAATATCGGATATAATAGGTTTTTTAAAATAAATTAATGGAAAATATTTTAGAACCGTGTTTTTTGAATTTTTTCCATTGATATTTTTATAAAAACCAAAACCATTATTAAAAACAAAATACTTAAATTTATTTTGAAATAGAAATTTATATTCTATTTGATCTGAACTATTTTTCTCAGTGGCTAAATTAAATGAAAAAAAAGTTGAGAATAGAAAATTTTCGTTATTAATAAAATTATATTTGTTCTGAAATTTTACTTTTGGGATTGCTAATGAACTATTTTTTAAATCAGCAATATGTAATTCAAAATCTGTTTCATAGCGTTTATTCCATCCTTTAACGAATTCTAATACTTGGTGATACGTTTCATGATTTTCTTTTTTTCTATCAAGATTTATATGCCCCCTCCATTCAAAAAAAAAATTACTTATTTCTGGGGATTCAGAAAATTTTATTGTTGGATTATCTATTTTGTGATGAGCTTTAATAGGAAATGGAAAGGCTAGATATATCATAGTAAATACTAAAAATAATTTTATAGAAAAACTAAAAAACCAATAATATTTAGCTATACTCATATATATATAAATTAAATACTCAGATGAAATTTTCAAAGGCAAATTTTAAAATTATTATTGCAGGTATTTTTTCGACCTTAATAGCTATTGGTTTTGGAAGATTTGTATACACACCTATATTGCCCAACATGCAAAATGAATTATATCTAAATTCAACAAATATGGGGATGATATCCTCATTTAACTATTTTGGTTATCTTATAGGATCAATTATCCCAATTATTTGGAAATATAATAATTTCAGAAAAATGATTATTTTTTCTTCAATTATTTCTGTGGTTACAATTTGTTTAATGGGATGTACCAAAGATTTAAGGATATTTTGTACGTTAAGATTTATATGTGGGATTTCGAGTGCTCTAGGTTTTGTTTACACAATATCATTGATGTTTAATTTCTTTAAAGAATCTTTAAACAAAACCTTACAACTTTATCACTTTTCTGGAATTGGTTTGGGAATAGTAATTGGAACTACAATTGTATGGATAATTTCAACCGTAGATCTTCTATGGACTCACCAATGGATTTTTGTGGGTTTGATTGGAACATTACTATGTGCCGGCATTATTATTTTTATCCCTAAAAAATTAAATTATAAAAACAAAGATAGAAATTCAGTTAAAAGTAAACTGCAAATAAACTTTATCATAATTTCATTGGGATATTTTTTCTTTGGCATTGGTTACATAATTTTCGGAACTTTTATAAGTGCAATAGCTATAAATTCATTTGAAATTTCTTTTTATCAGTATATGTCATGGATAATAGTAGGATTATTTGCGATTCCGTCGGTTTTAGTTTGGGATTGGTTATCTAGAAAAATTAGCACAGATTTATTATTATTTTTTTCTTGTTCGACAGTTACTCTAGGTGTTGCATTTTTATTTTTTAACCATGTTAGTTACTTTTTTCTTGCTTGTTTACTTTATGGTTTAGGCGTTCCTGGATCCGTTGCATTAATTTTAGTTGAAGGAAAAAAAAGATTCATTGGAAATGTTAATATTTCTGTCGCTATTATGACTACAGCTTTTAGTATTGGTCAAATACTTGGGCCATATGTTTCCGGTATGCTCATTGATTTAGAAAATAACTACAAGAGCTCAATTTTTTTGGCTATTTCTTGCATGATTTTGTCAAGTATTTTAATGCTAAATCCAAAAAGGCTCAGAAACTTTTGAATAATGGTACCCCGAGTCCGACTCGAACGGACATGAACCGAAGTTCAACGGATTTTGGATCAGTTGCATTGGGTCTCAAACCCTTAATGCCATTGACTTTCATTGTTTGTATCAATGTCTTGTATCAATGTTTTTTTCAAAATCTCCAAGAATATCTCCATAAATGGTGAAATAATCATCTTAAAAAGCATGGTGGTGGGTTGTATCTTTAAGGAGAGTTAATCGAATTGTAATAAATTAAAAATTATTTTTTTGTAAATTTATATTAAGATATATAAATTAGTTAAGCTGCTTTTAAACAAACAATTTTATTTAATGAAACGCAATTCTTTAATTCCATTACCATTAGATAGTTTTTTAAAAAATATTTATAGTAATGTTTTACTTAATAAGTCAGGAAAAACAGCTGACTACATACCTGAACTATCACGCGCCAATCCCGATCAATTTGGAGTCGCTTTAGCTAGTAGTGATGGATACATTCATGAAATTGGAGATTCATTACAGGAATTTACAATTCAATCTATCTCAAAAGCGTTTGCATATTCTTTGGCACTTGAATTAGTAGGTGAAAAAGAGGTTAATAAAATAATAGGTGTTGAACCTTCTGGAGAGGCTTTTAATTCCATTAGATTTCAAAATGACAATAGACCCTTCAATCCAATGATTAATGCTGGAGCTATTGCTTGTACTGCACTAATTTGCTCAGTTGAAAAGTCTAAAGCCTTCAAAAAAATTCAAAAAATAATGAGTGATTTTGCTGGTCGAAATCTTAGTCTTGATGAAAAAGTATTTAAATCAGAGAATGCTACTGGTGATCGAAACAGAGCAATTGCATGGCTCTTAAAAAATAACAAAATAATCAAAACAAATGTAGAACAATCGCTTGTAACTTATTTTAAACAATGTTCTTTACTTGTTTCTGCAAGGGATCTTGCGACAATGGGGGCAACCCTCGCTTGCAATGGAATTAATCCGATAACAAAAAAAAGGGTAATTAGTGTTGAAAATGCTTTGAAAACTATGTCCATCATGGTGAGTTCTGGGATGTACGATTACTCAGGAGAATGGGTATATAGAGTTGGATTTCCCGCAAAAAGTGGAGTAGGTGGAGGCATCATTGCTGCTCTACCATCTCAATTCGGATTGGGTACTTTCTCACCCCCACTTGATAGACAAGGTAATAGTGTTAGAGGCATAGAGGTGTGTAAAAGAATTTCTTCGTACTATAATTTACATATACTAGAAATTGAAGGAAACATAAAAGACTCTATAGTTGCTAGCTACAACTTGCAAAACATTAGGTCCTCAACAGAACGTAAAGAGAAGAATATTAAAATTTTGGAAAAGTTCGGTGCCAAAGCGCATGTATACGAGCTAGCTGGATCAATTAATTTTATGGCAGTAGATTATATAGTTCGCAGGTTACAAGAACTTGATAAAAAGGAGTTCATAATTTTATCTATGAGGAAGGTTAGTCAATTAAGTTCAGGAGCAGATAAATTGCTGGATGCATTTATTCAGACTTTAAATAGTTTGAGTACAAAAATTATTTTTAGTGACATAGAAATTAATTCACAAACTTGGAATAAGATAATTGGGAGCCTTGGCAATATGGACGATAATAAAACAAGGTTATTTGAAAATAATAATGAAGCAATTAGATGGGTAGAAGATTTTTTGATTCAAAAGTACAGCGCTGATGAAAAAGCAAATAAAAATGAAGATTTGAAAGAACAATTTCTTTTTAAGGCTCTTAGTAATAGCGATTTGGATTTTTTAAAAGAAAGAATGATTGAAAAAAAATTTAAAAAAAATGTAAAAATTATATCAAAGGGTGATGAGGCTGATGGCATATATTTCTTGCAGTCAGGAAAAGTCGATATTGCAATTAATGTCCAAAAATCTCTAACAACACTTAATGCTGGAACTTGTTTTGGAGAATTTGCATTGATTGAACCAAAATCTAAAAGATCTGCAAATGTTACAACCTTAACTGAGTGCACTTGCTTTTATTTGCCACTAAAAATTTTAGATTCCATTCAACAATCTCGAAAAAAAATTTTAGAAACACTTTTAAAAAATTTGGCTTTACTTTTAATTAAGCGTTTAAAAGATTGTAATTCTAAAATTAATAATATTTTAGACCGCTAAAAGCGAATTTAATTTAGTTTTTTTAAACGGATATATTTCAAATAAAAATAATCAAATTAATACTTATATTCATTTAAAATGGTACCCCTAGTCCGACTCGAACGGACATGAACCGAAGTTCAACGGATTTTGAATCCGTAATATTTTTCTAAAAGACACTCTGACAATGGATTTCAATTTACTCTCACACACTCACTTTCACAATTTTTTTAAGATATCTTTAGGAATTAAATTAAGTCATTTCTGACTTAATTTATATATAAGGTATGATAGAATTGGAGTGGTGCTCCTAATTCGACGGAAACGGACTTGAATCTAAGTTCAAGAAATTAAATATTTTATTCATGTTAAAAAGTTTTATTTAAAGAGGTACTTAAAATTGATTTGTCTTTTAATAAGATAGGAATATTTTCTAAAATTGGAAATGAAACTCCAAGATCAGGACAAAAATAATAATTTTTTTTCTCAATTAAATTATAATTAGTACCAGGATAGGTAAATTTTATAACATTTTTTTTTTTTTTTCTTCAAACTTACGATTGTTGTAGAGATAGGATTCAAAATATTTCCAACAAATGGAAATTTTTTTTTTTCAATTATTTCCCCCCCCCCACCTTAAAATATATTTATCTAAATTATGAATATACCCCATCGTTTTCATTCTTTTTTTTGATCTATTATCTGCTAGACTATTGTCTGGTTCAATAAATATACAGTACTTGTTTGTACATCTAAATATTTCAGGAATAATATTGTTAAGATTTTTTCCATTGGGTTCTAAAGCTTGAAAGCTTGTGGTAATATCAATACTGTTATCAGCAAAAGGTATTTTTGAAAAATCAGAAACAAATAATTTTGGAAGTCTTTTTAGTTGTTTATTTTTTTTCATTTCTTTCAGTCCTGCAAATAGTCTGGACCAACTTATATCACATCCGTAAGTTGAGATATTATAATTTTCAATTTTTTTTAAAAACCTAGAAAAAGTTGCTGATTCACCAATTCCTATATCTAAAAGTGTTTTACATTCATGCAGATAGGGTGAAAAAATTTCTTTCATTTCACTAACTCTATTTTCATATAAATATTTATTTTTCCCGTTAGCCAACTTTATATGATCTCCAGCTTGCATATCATAGGCTAGTTCAATAATTTCTGGTGTATTTTTATTGAGTTTTAAAAGTTTTTTTAACTCAGAGGTAATATTTTTATTTTGTTCAAATATTCTTTTTACAAGAATTATCAGATTTTCTTTTTCAATCATAGTGTTTGTTATATTTTATGAAAAAAGACGTAATTGATTTATACTATTAAGTATAAGAATATTTGATATTTCAATATAGTTCAATATTATAAAAAAAAAAATCTAAATTGGAAATGATCCATATGGTAATTAGAAATGTGGTACCCCTAGTCCGACTCGAACGGACATGAACCGAAGTTCAACGGATTTTGAATCCGTCGCGTCTACCAATTCCGCCATAGGGGCTGAAAAGATAAGTATTACAAATTTAGTATCACATGAATAGTAAATTAATTCAGAAATTATTTGTTATTTTTCAAAAAATTTATAACCATTTTTTTTATTATGAAAACAACAATCACTAAAATTGGAATACATTTGTTCAACTACTTTATTATAAAGTATGTTAATAAAGATTTATTAAAGTAATAACTTATTTAAGTAATTTAAGTTCATATTCGATCATTTCTTTAACTAGACTTCTGAAAGATGTTTTTGGACGCCATCCTAATTTTTGCTTCGCCTTGGATGCATCTCCTTTTAAAAAATCAACTTCAGTTGGTCTAAAGTATTTAGGATCAATTTTAACAATGACCCTCCCAGACTCTTGATCAATTCCGCATTCTTTTAAATTTTTCCCTTTCCATAAAATTTTTATATCTAATTGAGAAAAGGCTTTTTCGACGAAATATCTTACTGTGTAGTTTTTTCCAGTTGCAAAAACAAAATCTTCCGGTTTTTTTTGTTGAAGTATCATCCACATTCCTTCAACATAATCTCTTGCATGCCCCCAATCTCTTGATGCGTTGAGATTTCCTAAGTATAAACAATCTTGTAATCCTTTAGAAATTTTAACAGCTCCTTTAACAATCTTTTTAGTTACAAATGTTTCTCCTCTTACAGGACTTTCATGATTAAATAATATTCCATTACAGGCGAATATATTGTAAGCCTCACGATAATTGATAGTTATCCAATGAGCATAAAGCTTCGCAACAGCGTAGGGACTTCTTGGTGAAAATGGTGTCTTTTCGTTTTGATACTTTTCTTTTGTATTGCCATATAATTCAGAGGTTGACGCTTGATAAAATTTGACCTTTTTCTCAAGCCCTAAGATTCTTATTGCTTCTAAAATTCTCAATGTACCGAGTGCATCAGCATTAGCTGTATATTCAGGTGTTTCAAAGCTTACTAAAACGTGACTTTGTGCAGCTAGATTGTAAATTTCGTCAGGTTTAATTTTTTGAATTAGTCTTATCAGATTTGTTGCATCTGTCATGTCACCATAGTGAAGAAAAAAATTAGTTTTCCTCACTAAAGGATCTTCATAAATATGATCTACACGTGCAGTATTAAAGGATGACGACCTTCTTTTTACACCATGAACCTGATAACCTTTTTTTAATAAAAAATCGGCAAGATAAGCACCATCCTGACCTGTAACACCTGTAATTAAAGCTACTTTTCCCATCAATTTATCTTCTTATATCCTTAATATTCTCTAAATACCATTTATAATATTTTCTTAAGCCAGATTCCAGAGATGTTTCTGGTTTCCAACCTAAATTATTAACCTTTTCTGTATTCAGTACTTTCTTATACACACCGTCAGGTTTAGTTTTATCAAAAATAATTTTACCCCTAAAACCTACAATTTTTTTTATTAGTAGAGCAAAATCTTTGATTGAGATCTCCTTACCAGTTCCAACGTTTATTGGTTCTTCAGAACTGTAGTTTTCAGCTAAAAAAATACAAGCATTAGCTAGATCCTCGACATATAAAAATTCTCTTAGTGGTTTTCCTGAACCCCAAACCTTTACTTTTTCAAAATTATTAATTTTTGCTTCATGAAATCTGTCTACTAGTGCAGCTGGAACATGACTATTTAAAGGATTGAAATTATCTCCTGGTCCATAAAGATTGCAAGGCATAACACTTATAAAGTCACAATCGAACTGTCTTCTGTATGCTTGACATAATTTTATTCCAGAAATCTTTGCAAGAGAATACCATTGGTTAGTTTCTTCTAGAGGACCACTTAAAATTTTTTCTTCTCTAATCGAGTGCACAATATTTTTAGGATAGATACAAGAGGATCCGAGGTATATAAGTTTTTCGGTTCCGTTTATAAATGCGTTCTTTATGATATTAAGATTAATAAATAAATTTTCTTCTAAGAAATTAACTGGAAAGCTTTTATTGGCAAGAATACCCCCAACCTTTGCTGCAGCTAAAAAAATTACATCAGGTTTATTTTTAGACATCCAATACTTAACTTTTCGCTGATCAGTTAAATCTAAATCCTTTCTATCAGAGAAAATTAATTTACATTTCTTTCGCTTGAGTAATTTGATAATTGATTTTCCAACCATACCATTGCTTCCAGCTACCCAGACTTTTTTATTTTCTATAAAAAATTTTTTATTTTCTTCCATAAATATCGTCAATTCTGACTATATCACTTTCATCTAACACTTTTCCTATTTGAACTTCAACAATTTCAAGAAGGTCCTTAGTTTTATTTTCTATTCTGTGTTTTTGCCCTAACTTAACAAAAATTGATTCTTTCTCTTTTAATTTAATTTTTTTTTCATTTAGTGTTATTGTTGCTGTACCTTTTGTTACTACCCAATGTTCCGATCGTTTTTTATGATATTGTAAGGAAATTTTACTTTTCGGATTTATTTTTAGAATTTTTACTAAAAAACCATCACCAGATCTGATATTTTCAAAACTTCCCCAAGGCCTATGAACTATAGTTCCAAACTCAAACTTCTCTTTATCACTCTTATTAATCTGAGATAGGATATCTTTAATATTTTTGTCATAATTTTTTTTTGTAACTAAAAGAGCATCTTTGTCTTTAATTATTACTAAATCGTTTACTCCAACTACAACTGCAATTGATTTATCATGTGTTTTGATAAAGGACCTTTTTACATTTTCTGTTATAATATTTCCATCTATTACATTTTGATTCTTTTTTTTTTTTATTTTCCAAATACTTTCCCATGAACCTACATCACTCCAATTAAAGCTAAAAGGGACCACGACTGCTTTTTTTGTTTTTTCGAATAAATCTTTATCAATTGGTTTTTTTTCTAATGTTGTAAATTTTTTCTCAGGAAAAGTTATAAATTCGTATTGTTTCTTTGCTTCATCAATTAGTTGTTCACAAGTCTTTAATATCTTAGGTGAATGGATTTTCATCTCATTAACGAAGGTAGTTGCTGAGAATAAGAAAATTCCTGAGTTCCAATAGAAAGACTCAGTTTTTAAAAATCGTTTTGCTTCCGTGATTTTTGGTTTTTCAAAAAACTTTTTCACGTAAAAAAAGTTACTTTTAATTTTGTTTCCTTTGAGGATATATCCATATGATGGATTTGGTTCTGTTGGCTTAATACCAAATATATACAAAAACTTTTTGTCAAACTTTTCAAAATTTTTTAAAAAAAAGGATTTAAATTTCTTTTCTTCAACTAGATGGTCAGAAGGTGAAATTAAAATAACAGCATTTGGATCTTTTTTTAAAATAAATAGTGTACTTAATGTTACAGCAGCTGATGTATTCTTCATCATCGGTTCTAAAAGTATTGAACCAGTTTGTATTTTTGACTTTTCTAAGGAATCTTTTACTAAAAATCTGTGAATATAATTTGATATAATTGTAGCTTTGTGAAAATTTCTTCCGTTAAACCTCTTTAAAGTTTTAGTAAATAATGAATGATTGTTATCAAATGGAAGGAATTGTTTTGGAAACATCTTTCTTGAAGAAGGCCATAATCTTTTTCCTGAACCACCTGAAAGAATTATTGGATAAATTTTTTTCATCTGATATTTTCTAAAATTTTCTCTAAAAACTAATTTTTAAAATTAATTATTAAACTAAGCAAAGATTTATCATATCAAATTTTTCTTTTTTTTAAATGGTCCTGTTAGTCAGACTCGAACATACAAGATCACAAGTTCAACTTATTTTGAGTCCTTTTCCTCTACCAATTCCATCATAGGGGCTGATAAATGAGAAATTACGTCAACAACTTTCTGAATTTTAAACATTTCTTAAATCTTAGCAAAATTTTTATTTACTCAATATTTGTTTCAACAGATCTGCAAGTAATCCGATTGAAATAGTAATTAATGCGACAAGCAATCCTCCAATTCCCAATAAAAATCCACTATTTAAGTTAAAGAAAATTGATCCTAGAAATCCAACTAAAGAGAAAAGAACACAAACGAGTGAAAAAAGCATAAAAATTTTTAATGGATTGTAGTACGTCACTGTTTGCATTATGTAAAATATCGTTTTAAAGGAATCTCTTATAAGATTAACTTTTGATTTTCCTTTTCTTTTTCCATAATTTATTGGAACATAAGATACAAATTTGCCATTCATCATATAAGCCAAGGTAGCTGAAGTTGTGAAACTAAAAGTTTCACATAAGTGAGGTAAATATTCTTTAATAGTATCTTTTTTAAATATTCTTAATCCTGAATTAATATCTGGAATTCTTCTTCCAGCGGCAAATTCCACAACAAATTTAAGAATTCTTCTCAGTATAATTTTGAAAATAGACTCCTTGTATCCAATTCTTTTTCCAACAACCATGTCAAACCCCTTTTTATATTCGGCATATAATTTAGGAACTTCATCTAAAGGGTATGTTTGATCAGCATCAGTTATTATAATTGTTTGAAATTTCGCATTTTTAATACCATTTTTTAGTGAAAATCCATAACCTAAATTTTGCGGATGCGTAATTATTTTAGCTCCTGTTTTAATTGCGTATTCTTTGGTTTTGTCAGTTGATCCGTCGTTAATTACAATTATTTCAAAATCTTTAATTTTTAAATTTTTAAATAATAATTTAGCATTTTCAATCGTATTTACTATTGATTGCTCCTCGTTGTAGGCAGGTATTAGTAAACTAACCATAATTAATTCCTTTTTTGGGTTGATATCCATCTTGATAAACAGGTTAATCCAAATAACCTGAAGCTGTGGTCAATCTTATTACTTTCATGTTCTTTCCATAATTTTTCAATAGAATTTTTTTTTATAAAATCAGTAATCTCCGAATCAAGTGTTACTTCTTTTGCAATTTTGTTTAATGAATTATTAAACCAAATAGATATTGGAGAATTAAACCCCTTTTTTTTGGCAAAAAGAATTTTTTTAGGAAGAATATTGGATTGTGATTTTTTTAAGAAATCTTTTTTTTTAAAACCATTCATCTTCCAACCTGGTTTTAAAGAAGCAGCAAATTCTACGATCTTATGACTGAGAAATGGAGATCTACATTCAAGTGAGTTTGTCATACTTGTTCTATCCAATTTTACCAACACATTATCGACTAACCATGTATTTATATCAACATATGAAGCTTGGTCAATAAAATCACATTCACCTACATCATCAAAAAATTTCTTATATCTAGAAAACGGTGAGATAAGTTTATCATTATATTTTTTAAACATCTCTTTTTTTAAATTATCCGAAAAGATATTTCTCCACCAAAAATGAGCTTCAAAATTACTTAATGAACAACCACTTAGAAACTGTTTTAACTTATAATCAAAGCTAATTTTTTTATGACTAACTGGAAAAAAACGATTAACAGTTGATGACAGATTTTCTAAAAAAAAATTAGGTAAAAAGGAAGTAACTTGTTTAAGTTTGTTTGCTAAATACGTCTCATACCCAATAAATAGTTCATCGGCACCATCTCCTGAAAGGGAAACTGTTACATGATTTTTTGTAAATTTGGTAAGATAGTACATTGGTAAAATTGATGTATCTCCTATAGGTTCATCATTTGTATAATCCAAGATTTTTAAAAAATCTTTTTGAATTTCTGAACCAATATTTAAAGAAAAGTTTTTAATATTAAAAAATTTTGACAAGTATTTACTTTGCTCAATTTCACTATAGTCCTCTTCATGGAATCCTATACAAAACGCGCTTACCTTTTTTTTTTGTTGGGTATTACACATTGAAGCTAAAATTGTTGAAGAATCAATACCACCACTCAAAAAAGCACCTAATTTAACATCTGAAATTTGTTGTTTTTTTACAGTATTATCTAATAAACTCTTAAATTCATCCAAAGCTTCGCTTTTTGAAGTATAATTTTTTTTGTTTATAAAATATTTTTTAAGATGCCAATATTTTTTTAAAGAGAATTTATTTTTTTCAATGATCATAAAATGAGCTGGCTCCAATTTTTTTACTCCTTTTATTATGCAGGAATTACCAAGAATATAATTTAATGATAGGTATTCCCAAATTCCTTGATCAGAAATTTTGAATTGTACATTAGGATGTTTTAATAGAGCTCTTAACTCTGAAGAGAAAATTATACCTTCATTGAAATTCTTTCCGTTATATGGGTAGTAAAACAGAGGTTTTTCACCTAATCTGTCCCTTGCTAAAAATAGTTTTTTTAATTTTTTGTCCCAAATAGCAAAAGCAAACATTCCTTCAAAAAAATCAAGACATTTTTTATCCCATATTTTGTATGATTCTAAAATAACTTCCGTGTCTGAATTAGTTTTAAAAACCACTCCATGACTTAAAAGTTTCTTTTTTATTTCTTTAAAATTATAAATTTCACCATTATAAACAATGAAATATCTTCCACTAACATCTGACATTGGTTGATTAGCACTTTTATCTAGATCTATAATTGCCAATCTTGTATGTCCAAAAACTACATTATCTATTTTTTTTACTTCGGAAAAATTAGGGCCTCGATGATTTAAAAATGAAATAATTTTTTTTAAATTATTAAATTCATTACTATTAGACTTTTCCCATCTTAAACTTCCGGCAATTCCGCACATAACTAACAAGATAAATATAAATTAAAAAAAAGAAATTAATTAATATTTTATTTTGAATTATTTTTTTTTATAAAATTTAAGTCGGCCTTTTTTTTTAGGAAAAAAATAAAACACATAAATATAATTAGACAGAGGATTGGTAGATACATCTGTTTAAGAATAAACTCATAATCCTGATTTATAAAAAAATTGTTAGATGAGTCTACAAGTCTTTTGAAAAAAAAAGTAAAAATTAGTATTTGGGGTGTATCTGAAATAAGAACCGCGATAAAGAAATTTCTCAGATTAAGTTTAAAAAAAATAACCGAAAAGTTTTTTGCCAAATATGGAATACCAGGTATTAATCGAAAAATTATGTAAATTAAAAAAGGATTATTAGAAAAAATTGGTTTTCTATTCTTTAGTTTATTTATTATCTTTTTTGTTTTTGTTGCCATGAAAAAGTTAATTATCGAGCCCAAAACAAGTGATAATAGTGATATCGGAATTCCAAAGTAACCAAAAGCTATTGCTGAAATTAATAGAACTGGAGTGACAATTCCAACTAAAGATATCCAGAGAATTGAGATTATTATGAAAATTATTGTAAACAGATAAAAGTTAGTATTTATAAAATCTTCAAAAGATAAATAAAAATTAAATATTTTTTCAACTAGTTCCATTGTATATATTAAACTAGCCTACCGAAAATAATATTCATATAAAAACTTTAGAAAATGATTTTTAATAGTATAGAATTTCTTCCATTTATTATTTTTTTTTTTATTTTCTTTCTTATACTACCTTGGAAGCAAAACAAAATTTTTATTTGTTTATTAAGTTATTTTTTTTATTCAAGTTTTAATCCAAGCTATTTAATTTTACTAATTTTTTCTACTGTAGTTGATTATTTTTGTGCTAAAAAAATTTTCTATTCAAATAACAATAAAACTCAATGGTTAATTTTAAGCTTAATTGCTAATTTAGGAGTATTATTTTTTTTTAAATACGGAAAGTTTTTTTTAGAAAATTTAAATAATATACTATCAATTTTTAACCTCACACATAATTTTATATTACCAGATTTTATTTTACCTGTTGGTATATCATTTTATACTTTTCAAACACTAAGTTACACTATTGATGTTTATAGAGGAAAGACTCAACCAACAAATTTTCTTGATTTTGCTTTATTTGTGTCTTTTTTCCCACAACTCGTTGCAGGTCCAATAATTAGAGCTAAAGACTTTTTACCTCAATTATTTAAAAGAACTTTTTTAACATTAAAAAGATTAAACCTTGGAGCTTTTCTAATTATTTCAGGATTATTTAAAAAAATTGTTATAGCAGATTCTATTGCCCCAATGATTAATAATATTTTTAAGAACCCAGAAATATTCTCTAGTATTGATCATGTATTAGCAATATTAGGTTTTTCAATTCAGATTTACTGTGATTTTTCTGGTTATTCTGATATTGCAATTGGTTTGGCGCTTTGGATGGGTTTTAGAATTAGAAAAAATTTCAATTTTCCTTATTTGGCCAAAAGTCTAACAGAATTTTGGAAAAGGTGGCATATTTCCCTTTCAACATGGATTAGAGATTATGTTTACATTCCCCTGGGTGGTAATAGAAAGGGAGAAATTAGACATTACATAAATTTAGTGTTCGTAATGAGCTTATTTGGGTTATGGCATGGTGCTAGCTGGATGTTTATTTTCTGGGGAGCTATTCATGGATTTATTCTAGTTGCAGAAAAGATTTTTATAAAAGTTATCAAGTTTTACAAAATAAAAATACACTCAAATTTTATATTTGATACCTTAAAAGTCCTCCTAACATTTTACATTGTTTCGTTTGCGTGGATTTTTTTTAGATCACAGAATTACTTACAAGCTAAAACTTTTGTTGCTTCATATGTTCATTTTGCTGAATGGAATATTAATTTTATTACAAATAAATCATTATTAGCTTATATCTTTTTTTTTGCATTATTTAATTTATTGTTTCATATAAACAAATATTTTTTTAAACTTAAAAAGTTGTCAGGCTTTATTTACAGTTTAGCTTCGGCGATAATGCTTTTTTTTATATTAACTTCTTGGAATAGTAATAATGCTTTTATTTATTTTCAGTTCTAAAAAAAGTTTATTCCATTCATTATTTTTTTTCTTTTCTTTTCTATCTATCTTTATTTTTTTTGAAAACAAAATAATGGAAAATCCAGGTAATAATATGATTATTGCTAATGACCCTTCCCAAAAAGAATTTATAATTTCTGAAACAGACTTAATTATTCTTGGTTCATCTAGAGCCGCTGAATCAATTAGACCAAGTTTAATTTCAGAAAATTTCACGGATTTTTCAAAAGCTTACAATTTTGCATGTCATTCTTGTACCTTATATGAAAACCAATTAGTTCCGATATTAGCTAAATTAAAAAAAGCAGAGATAGATAAAGAAAAAAGCTTTCTTATAGCTGTTGAACCCTTCGTCTTTATGAAACTAAAAAATAGAGAAGACGTTATTAATGTTTTCTCACTAATATCAAAAGAACAAACTTTTTTTGATAAATTGAATTTTTACAATAGGCAAATGCTAAAAAGATTAAAAAAATTTGGAAAAAACTTAATATATTCATGGTGTTTTAGCTGTCAGCCACAAACTAGAAGACAATTACATAATTGGTTTGCATTTTTATTATATTCAAGCAAAGACTTTTTAATAGGAAAAAATAATAATGATTTTATTTCTGATAATTATAATTTGTGGATTATTAATAGGGGCGTTAAATTTTCCAGAAAATTAGTTTCTAAGGATAATGGTTTCCAGGGTATGAAATTAATTCATAATAAAGAGAAATTAAAAATTGAAAATATTTTTAAAGAGCACCAAAAATTTTACCCTCAACATTTATCAAATTTTGATGAGAGTACTTTTCATGAAATTGAGGAAAAACTAAATGATTTAAAGGTTCTAAAAAGTAAAATTATTTTGATTCGACTTCCAATACATAAAAGTCTTATGCAAATTGAAAATCAGTATGTTCCAAACTTTAATTCTAAAATAATAGAATTATCTGATAAGTTAGGTATTCCGTATTTGAATATGAATACAAAGAACTTTAAAGATTTTACAAATAATGCAAATAACTTTACAGATTCTTCTCATTTAGATTTTGAAGCAACAAAAATATTTAATGAATTATTAATAAATGAGTTAAAAAAATATTGGCAATAAGCTTATTGAAGAAGTTTTTTTTCATTTATAAATTCTACGACTGCTCTAGAAATTGCTTGATGTCCTTCTATTTCTAAATGTCCAGATATGTTTCCAACTGGATAATTATAAATTTTTTTATCCATAGTTTTTTTTTTTTCTTTTAGTTTTGATAAACCATCAATAAAGTGAATTTTATTTTTTTTACAAATTTTTTTTAGTTTAACTATGTTTTTATAGATATCAAAGTTTTCAATTCCGTCAACCCAAGCCTCTTTAACGTCATCGTCAACTGTAAACGCATTGTCTATTCCAATAATAATTAATTCTTTTCCATTTCCTTTCACAAAATTATTTAAGTCTTTAATTATAGATTCTGTAGCCTTCCAAGACGATTTAACATAATGAGAGTTTTCTTTTTCTTCTAGGTAAAAAGGAATCCAGGACTCTTCATTTGTATAATTTAAATTTATTTTAAGACCTTTTGCTGATATCTGATCTATCCCAAAAAATTTTGTAATTAGCTTAGTAATTTTAAGTTTAAATAAAACCATATATTTTCTATAAATTTCAAGATCTCTAAACCAATTTTTTTTTGGTATAAAAAAATTGTCTACAACTTGGTTGGTTTCATCTAGGTATGGCCTAAGCTCAGTATTTGGAGAATAACTAATTCCTGGCATGTTGTAATTATCTCTCATATCATTCCAAGAATAAAATAATAAAATAACAAGATCAGGATTAATTTCTTCAAAATACTTTTTTAATTTTAAAAAACTTTGCAGGGTGCTGTAACCGCTTACACCTAAAGAATAACCTTCGGTTTTCAAGTTATTATTAAGAGATTTTACCGTAAGACTTGTCCAAGGTTTCCCATGAGTAAAAGAATCTCCAATAAAAGCAATTTTCTTAGCTTTTTCTTCACTTACATTTATTGGAAGTATTGGTGAATTTGTTTCCCACCCTAAAAAGTCATCAAAAACAAGTCCTGGATTTTGCATTTTAGATTTATTTATTGAACTAACAAATTCTAAAACTGTAAGACCTATTATAAAAAAGGATAAAAATATTAATAGATTAATTAAAATTAACTTAGAATATTTTTTTATCATTTTTGCGAAATAACTGTCCAAGAATAATTATGCCTTCTATAAACTTTAATGTTCTTAAAACCGGATTCTTTCATTACTCTAGATATTTCTTCTTTCTTAAAATACTTTGAAAACGAAGGGTTCAGTTGATCAAATATAATATAGTTTCTTTTTTCGTATGAGCATTTAGAAAAAACATTTAATAAGTAACCTTTCATTGGTAAGGAAAAAAATCTGCATAAAAAAATATATGGATATAAAATTAAGTTTAAAACATTACAAATCAATCTAAGAATAAAGTCTGGTAACAAGATTGTTATTCTTCTTAAATTATCAAAAATAAAAACATAAATTTCATTTCCTTCATAGCCATAAACCCAACATACAAATTGACCATTTTTTTTCAAAGAATTAAAAATATTTTTACAAACCTTTTGATAATTTGGTGTGTGGTGAATAACTCCTAATGAAAAAACAAAATCAAATTTTTTGTTTTCGGAAATATCTTCACCTTTTATATTTTTAAATTCTATCTTATTTGAATTTTTAATATTATTTTCTCTTGCAACTTTAATAGCTTTTGATGGTTCAACTCCAAAAATTTTTTTTGGATTATATTTTACCAAATTTTTTAAGATTCTTCCGCTACCAGATCCAACTTCCATTATTAGCTTATTCTTAACTTTATTTAGTTTAAATGGGTATACAATGTCTTCGAGCATTTCTTTGCTTCCATGGTATCCATCGATTTTATTGTCTACCTTAAATTGGTTTCCAAAGTCAAAGTAAGAATCTTTATGATTTATTTTCATGTCATTATTTTAAATTATGATTTTTTTGCAATTATTAACAAGTTTTTTCCAAATAAATATTTAAAGCCAATCATGTCAAAAATTTTTGAAATTGGAAAAATATATTTATCATAAAATTTAATAGACTTTTTAGACCCTAAACCATCATTTATCTCATAACCAAAAAATTTTATAGCTAAAGATGCAAAAAAACCGATACTATCAACGTATTGAATTTTCTTAATTTTAAAGCCTGCTCTTTCACATTTTATTTTAATTTCTTTAAATTCATAACGTCTATAGTGACCAACAGCTTCATCCATTCCACTCCAGAGAAACATTTTAGCAGGAAGAAAAAGATATAAAATTCCATTTTTCTTTAATTTCTTTTTCATCAAATTTAAAGTATTTTGATCATCTTCAATGTGTTCTAAGACATTTGAAGAAAATATTAAGTCATTCTCGGTGGGTGCGCTATTAAGATTTTTGAAGAATTTAAATTTTCTCTTTTTTAAGTAACTAATATTGTCTTCGTCGATTTCAATACATACTGGATTTATGTTAAATTTTTTTCTAAATATTAGAGCAAGTGTTCCAATTCCAGCCCCAAAATCAACACATTTTTTTACATTTTTAAAATAATTTAAAGCGACTTCAAAAATATGATTGTTATAATTTGTCATTACTTCCATATTAAATTTTTCTTTAACACCAGAATATTTTGAGTTTTTAGAATTTTGCATTTGAAACTAAAATTTTATTTATTGAAAAATTATTTTATACTCTAATCAGTAAACTAAAAAAACTAAAAAAAACATTTAAGAATTTCTTTTTTTGATGATATTAGTAATTGATTAAATTAAATGATTTTTAAATGTTTGAACTAAAAAAGATTCAAGAATTCCCCCTTAAAAAATGTAAAAATTTTGGTTATACATTTAGTGTAATATTTGTGTTAATGACTTTATATTTTTTTTTTCAAAACAACATTCTATTCTTTTACTTTTTTTCTATTTCTACATTTTTTTTTCTATTAACTTATTATTTGCCTACTTATTTAAAACTACTTGCTTTTTACTGGGAGAAATTCGGGATTTTATTAGGCAAAATATTTTCTCCAATAGTCTTGGTTCTAGTTTATATAGTTACAATTTTACCTATAAATCTAATTTTAAGAATTTTAACAATAGATTTATTGAAAAGAAGAATTAATAGTAAAACCAAATCTTATTGGATTGAGAGATTGGATGAAAAAATTGATTTCAGGAATCAGTTTTAATGATAAGTTTTTTTAAAGAGTTTTTAAAGTTTATGATCAAACGGAAAAAATTTTGGTTATTCCCGATCATATTTGTCTTACTTATATTTAGTACCTTGATTGTTCTGACTCAAGGAACGGCAGTAGCGCCATTTATCTACACTATTTTTTAAAATGAAGAAAATAAGAATAATTGGGATATCAGCATATTTCCATGATAGTGCTGTAGCTTTAATTGAAAATGGTGAAATAATTTACGCATCACAAGAAGAGCGTTTTTCAAGAATTAAGCATGATTCAAATTTCCCAAATAAAGCCCTAAAAAATCTTTTAGAAACTTGTAAGTTAGATTTAATGGATGTTGATTATGTAGTTTTTTTTGAAAAGCCATTTTTAAAATTTGAAAGATTAGTTGAAACATATTTAGATTTTGCTCCAAAGGGGTTAAAACAATTTTTATTTTCAATGCCTATTTGGCTTAAAGAAAAATTATTTATGAAAAGGGAGATCATAGAAAATTTAAAAAAAATTTCTCCCAACTTTAATGAAAAATTTTTTTTTTTCTCCGAACATCATTTGAGTCACGCAGCAAGTGCTTTTTTTCCGTCTCCATTTAAAAAAGCATTAATTTTCACTGCTGATGGTGTTGGAGAGTGGGCAACTACATCTGTAGCAGTTGGAGAAAAGAATAGTATTAAGATAAAAAAAGAAATTAACTACCCAAATTCACTAGGCTTATTGTATTCTGCTTTTACCTATTACATTGGTTTTAAAGTTAATAGTGGAGAATATAAATTAATGGGTTTAGCACCTTATGGCAAACCAATTTACTCAGATTTAATTGAAAAAAAACTTATCGATATAAAAGAAGACGGCTCATTCAGATTAGATCAAAGTTATTTTGATTATTCAACTGGCTTTAAAATGACAAATGAAAAATTCAGTAAATTATTTAAAAAAGAGGCAAGAAAGCCAGAAACAAAAATTCAAAAATTTCATATGGACATAGCTGCATCTATCCAAAAAGTAACTGAAAAAATAATTTTGAAAATTTTAAAGTCATTAAAACAAGAATTTAATTTGGATAATTTATGTTTAGCAGGGGGTGTCGCACTCAATTGTGTAGCCAACGGATTAATTCAAAGAGAGAAAATTTTTAAAAATATTTGGATTCAGCCTGCAGCTGGTGATGCGGGAGGATCAATTGGATCAGCGCTTGCCCTTTGGTATATGCACTTAAAAAAAAGAAGAGTTTTAACTAAAAACGATAAGATGAATGGCTCTTATTTGGGTCCTTCTTATGATTTAAATTCGATTAAGGGTGAATTAGAAAAAATTGGAGCTCATTTTAAAATTTTCGAGAAAAGAAAAATGCTCCGAACAGTTGCCAAAATGATTTCACAAGGAAAGGCAATTGGTTGGTTTCAAGGAAAGATGGAATTTGGACCAAGAGCATTGGGATCTAGATCAATATTAGCTGATCCTCGAAACAAATTGATGCAGAAACAATTGAATCTTAAGATAAAATTTAGAGAAAGTTTTAGACCATTTGCACCATCAATTTTAGAAGAACAATCGAAGAATTGGTTTAACCTAGATTGTAAAAGTCCCTATATGCTAGTTGTATCTGACGTAAAAAAAAATAAACTTGTTAAAGTTAAATCAAATTTAAATACACTTTCTACTATCAATCAGATAAGATCTGTTGTTCCGAGTATTACTCATATCGACAATAGTGCAAGAATACAGACAGTAAGTAAAAATAGTAATCCAATTTTTTATGAATTGATAAACGAATTTTATAAATTAACAAAAACACCAATTTTAATTAATACGTCGTTTAACATTCGTGGTGAACCAATTGTTTGTTCACCTCAAGATGCATTTAAGTGTTTTATGGGTACAAATTTAGATGTGTTAGTTATTGAAAATTGTGTTCTCGATAAAAATCAACAGAATAAAAATTTATTAAGAAATTATAAAAAGGAATTTAACTTAGACTAATTGAAGCAAACTAATAATTTAATCATTACTTTTATTCATTTAAAAATTATTCTGCTTAATTACAAGCAAACACAAAAAGTAAAAAAAAATGAAAAATTTATATGAAAAAATATTTAATAGAAGCATAATTTTTTTTTCACAAAAAAATTCAAAAATTTATATATACTTAATTTCATTCATTGAATCCATTTTTTTTCCAATTCCAACAGATGTTTTTTTAGTACCTTATGTTTTGGCTAAAAAGAGAGAATACTTGAAGATCGCAATTTATGTTACTTTTTTTTCCGTTCTTGGTGGACTTTTTGCTTACTACATCGGATTTTTAATTTGGAACAAAATTTCTCCATTTCTAACAGAAATTTTTCCAATTTTTATATCTAAATTGAACCACTTTAATGAGCAATTTTACGAAGTAGGAATAATTTTGATTATTATAGGTGGCTTTTCACCATTCCCTTATAAAATTACTTGTTTAGGTTCTGGAATAATAGGAATAAATATATTCCAGTTTATAACTTTCTCCTTATTGTCACGATTTTTGAGATTTTTTTTGGTTTCATATTTAGTTTTTAAATATGGTGATGCAACTAAAAATATTATCGGAAAATATATTAACTTTATAAGTATAACTTTAATAATTATTTTTATCCTTTATGTGTTTAAATTACTCTAAACCCTAAAATTCTTTATTTTAAAAAAAGATGTTTGATAATATTGTGATATCAACTCATAATTTTCCTTTTCCAAATACTTATAAGTTGGCGATTTGAATATATCTTTTGTTTTTGTTACATGTATTTCAATCGTTATAATCTTAGGTTTGTAAATTTTAAAGTCTAATCCTCTTAAAACATCTACTTCATGATTCTCAACATCTATATTTAAAAGATCAAAATTTTTGGGACAATTGAACTTATCTAACAGATTTGTAAGTTTTTCTTTTTTTACTTTAACAGTTTTAAAATTTTTATTTAGTACTTTAGACCATTTTTCAGCCCAATTTCTTTCTAAAGTATTGAGACCTGATCCGCTATCAAATATGTAGGAATTAATCAAACCAGATTTTGACGAAATAGCTATACTTAGAGATATGTCTCTTGGACGAAAAATTTTGAATAGCTTTATGTTGTCTTCCATTAGATCAAAGTTAATTCCTTTCCACCCTTTTTTATAAAGATGATAAGTATTTGATCCATTAATTGGATGAAGTGCGCCTACATCTACATAAAAACCAATTTTTTTTTTAAATATTTTATTTAACAAAATATCTTCTCCAGTTGCGCCATAAGAAGGAAAAAAATTAATTTTATATTTAAAATATCTATAAAATTTATAGATCAAGGTTTTTTTGATGAATTTTTCTTTGAAATGTTTAATCATTAAATTTAAATAACATATTATATTAAAAACACTCACTTTGTTTTAAATACTTTTTTAAAATTATATGGTTGAAAATATAAAAAAATATTATTTCCTTCTGGTTTTTACAGTATCGTTGGCGGTAATATCTGGAGCATACATACTAGAATTTTTTTACAATTTCCCTCCTTGTGAATTATGTATTTACCAGAGAGTTCCTTATTTCTTAATACTTTTTATATGCATCATTTCCTTTTTTGTGAAATATAATAATATTCATTTCTATTCAATTTTTTTTCTTTTTTTTACAAGCTTTTTGATTGCCTTTTTTCATAGTTTGGTAGAAAGAGGAGTTATAGAATATAGTTCTGGGTGTACTTCCTCGGTAGGTGATTTTGAAAGCATTGAGGATTTAAGGATGCATCTAGATTCTGTTTCACTTACAAAGTGCGATGAAATACTCTTTAGTGTGATGGGATTTTCCTTAGCAAATATTAATACGATAGTTTCTCTGTCGCTTGTATTATTCAATATATATTTTATTCGAAAATTATATAGATCACGAAATAAAAAATCTTAATTCATTAATTATTTAAAAATGTTAATGTTGAGTTTTGAATCGAAGATTTAAAAAAAAAAATACTTTTTTAGTAAAGAAAAGCTTAGTTTTTAATTTTAATTGTTTTTAAACATAATCCTAAAACTAAAGCACACATTGCAAGATTTGTGTAAAACGAATATCTAAATAGAACAGGTTCAACAATTGATACTAAAACAATATTTACAAAGTGAGTTGTTGACAAGAAAAGTATAAAAAATATTGAAGGAGATTTAGTTTTCAAAAATTTGAACAAGGAAAAAAAAAGTATAAAGCAACATAAAAAAAACCAAAAAAAATTTGAGAAACCTAATCTAATAATATTATTTGAATAACTTTTTATAGTTTTAATAGTTTCATATTTTATGACAGTTTTAAGAATTGTTTTTGTCAGTTTAATTAATTCTTTGTCAATTTGATTTTGAGTTAAACCTGGATAAAAATTTTTTATTACTGGTAAAACCGAATAACTTATTAGTATATTATAGGAAGATGCATAATGATTAATATTCCTTAATGGCTTTATGTTGTTTGATTTATTTTTCTTAGTGAAGGGATCAATATTATTAAACTCTTCTTTCATATCAGAAACAATTTTACGTTGTTCATCATTTTCAATTCTTAATATTGATTCTTGAGAAATATTAAACAATGGAAGAATCAATATTTGAAGACCAATTCTCTTGTTTTCTTCAAATTGGCCATACTTAAAAAAAGAATATGATTTGTTAATAAGAGTTGCAGAAAAAAAACTTAATATACTTACAGTTAATAGTATTAGAGATTTTTTCTGGTTGTTTATAATTAATAGGATTATGGCGAAAATAAAAATTGATAAATTTAGAAACACCATCTGATGCCGGAGCGTCAATGCAATTAAAAGAATCAAAAATAAATAAAGAGCATATTTTTTATTTTCATATAAAAAAACTTTATACATATTAATGAAAATCCCAATACAACATACATAACTGAGAGATTCAGTAAGTATAGCATTTCCATATTGATGAATTGGATTTATGGGTATTATTAAAAAAAAGAGAAAAAGATATTTATAGTGACCCCAAATATTTAGAATTTCGCACAAAAAAATTGAAAAATAAATTGATGCACAAATCCAAAAAAAAACTTGAAAGAATGCCAGAATATTTAAACTATAACTTTTAAAAATATAATCATAAAAATTAATAATTAATGGATAGGTTGGTGGCCTAATTTTATCATCATTGATATAAGAGATACTATCGGGGTTAAGATTCACTCCGAGAAAAAATACTATAGTGAAACTTAGAAAAAACGCTATAATTAAATCGTTAACTTTCATTTTTTTCTCAAATATTTTTTTTAAAATTATACAAAAATGAATGAATCAATAACGTGATAATTATTACAGTTAATGGTAATTCTGTATAAAAACTATATCTCCAAATTACTGGCTCTAGAACAGATACTAATATTATATTACAAAAATGAGCAATGCATATACTTAATAGAATGAACAATCTTTGAGTTTTAAATTTTATAAAATAGAAGAGACTAAGAATTAGGATAGAAAAAGTAAGTAGAAACCAAATCCATCCTGCGAAACCCAAGTGAACAATATTATCTATATATGCTGATATTAAAGAAACTGGTTGATTTAGTAGGCACACAAAGACTATTTCTTTTGTAAGTTCAATTAGTTTTTTATCAATTTCGTTATGTTTATATTCTGGATATCTTTCTCGTAATGTTGGGTATATTGCTTTTGATATAATTGTGTTGTAGGAAGCTGCAAAATTATTAATTGGTCTAGATGCCTCAAAAATTTCTTGATTGTTGTAAGGATCATTTTTTATTAATTTTTCCTTCATTAAAAGAATATCTATTTTATGAGAAGGGTTTCTAATTTTCTCTATATTTTTTTTAGAGATTGTAAAAAGCGGAAGATTTATAATTTGGATTCCAGTAAAAGGAATCGTCCCAAATCTATCATGTTTAAAATAATGGTAAGTTTTATCAATATTAGAAGAAATAAAAAAACCTAAAATCCCGCAAATTATAAAAAAGAATCCCTGCTTTTTTTTTATGAAAAAAAGTGGAAAGGAAATAATTATTAAGAAAAAGGACAGGAACTGCATTTGAGGTCTTATAAGTTGTGAGAATACTAAAATTAGAGTCAAAATCAAAAATTCTTTAAGATTATTTTTTTCAAAAGTTCGAAAAATGAAAATCAAAAACCAAATTATTCCAATAAATGAGAATGATTCGGTTAAAACAGCATTTCCAAATTTATCATAAGGGTTTAAAGGAAGACACATTATAATCAATAGAAAAAATGTTACGTACTTTGGGAGATTAAAAACTCTGGATATTTCTTTTACAAAAAAAAGTGAGCTAAGTAGCCACAAAAAAAGTTGTAAAAACACTAAACAAAACAATGCATTCTCTCTAAATATCTTTTTAAATACATGAATAATAATTGGATAACCAACAGTTCTAAATTCATGACCTTCAATATAAGTGTTCGAATCAGGTAATATCGAAATACCAAAAATCATTACATATACAAAACTAACTATCAAAAGAAATGGAATTGTTAAGGTTTTTTTAAAGATAGGAATTAATTTCAAACTAGACATAAACAAAGGGGGATTTAGAAATATAAAGAATTTTATTAAAAATCATAATTTAATAAAATTTTACTTAATTTAGATAGCAATTTACAGCTAAAAAATGATGTTTTCATCAAAGAGAAAATATTGCTTAATAATTTGTAACTTTAAAATAATATGGTAGAAAACCAAAAGTTTTGCTTAATTTTAAAAATTTAATCAATAAGATTAATGATTTTACTTTAATATGTTCAAATTTTTCAATAAACAAAAATCACTCTCTTTAGATTCCTTTACATTTAATTATCAAATCCATACCAACGAACTCAATAAACTGTGTAAAAAATTTGGTTGTGATAAAGGTTCTTTTGAAGGTTCTCATAAATTTTTTTCATGGAAACCTCATAGCTATACTGATCTTTACTATTTCCTATTTTCTAACCAGCGCTTTCATATAAAAAAAGTTTTTGAACTTGGGATTGGAACCAATAAAGTCTTCAATGACGCATTGAAAAGAAAATCATTGCCTGGAGCCTCACTTAGGGTATGGAAGAATTTTTTTTCTAAAGCAAAAATATTTGGAGCAGATATAGATACTAATACATTATTTAAAGAAGATAGAATTAAAACTTTTAAAGTGGATCAATTTGATTCAAAAAGTATAAAAGAAATGTGGAAGAAGATTAAAATTAGAAATTTTGATTTGATTATCGATGACGGATGTCATCAATTTGATGGAACAATAAACTTTTTCTTAAACTCAATAAATTTTCTTGGACCAAATGGATTTTATATTATAGAGGATATTTTTTATAAGGATAAAGAAAGATTTATAAAATTCTTTGAAAAGAAAAAATTCAATTATTTTTTTGTTGAATTATCCTCAAGAAACAATTTAAAGGATAATAACTTATTTGTAATAAAGAAATAACTTTTTTTAATTCTATTCGATTTAAGTGAAATATATTAATCATAGGATTTATTTGGATTCCAATTGTTTACCTGGTCAGACTTTTGCTTGTCTTTTGTAAATTTAAATTTTAAAATTTCGACTTTACTAATTATGCTGAGCTATTATAACCTTAGAAAAAATGAAAACTAAACTTCAAAAAAAAATTGATGAGATTATAAGAGTCAATCACGCAGGTGAGTATGGAGCTCAGCGAATCTATTCAGGGCAAATAAAATTTTGCAAAAAAAAAGAGTTGAAGAAAAAGCTCGAAATAATGATTGCCGAAGAATTTGAACATTTCGATTATTTTGACAAGACAATGTTAAAGAAAAGAACTAGACCAACGGCTCTAAGTCCAATTTGGCATTACGGAGGATATTTTTTAGGGGCAGTAACATCAGTGCTGGGAGAAAAATATGTGCACGCTTGCACAGAAGCAGTAGAAGAAGTAATAGTCGATCATTACAACACACAAATAAAATATTTGGAAAGTCTTGGTGTGGAAAAGGATATGCTAAAAAAAATTAAAAAATTTTGTGCTGACGAAGATGAACACAGGTCGTTTGCTGAACAATCTAATCTCAACGATAAAAGTGTGAATCTCTTTAAAAGCTTAACAAAAAATTTGACCAGATTAGCTATTAGGCTCTCAAAAAAAATTTAAGGTTCAAGCTCGGAATCCCAATACAGAAAATCATTCCAACTTTGGTGAAGAAAATTAGGAGGAAACAATCTTCCAATTTCTTTTAGTTCAAAGTTATTTGGAGTGTATGGATTAGATTTAAGTTTAACTCCAATTTTTTTTAAAGATTTGTTTCCCTTAAGGGTATTACAAACCCTACAAGATGTAACAACATTGTCCCAAGTAGTTTTTCCTCCTTTAGATTTTGGTATGACATGATCAAAGGTAAGTTCTTCAACTTTAAAACTTTTTGAGCAATATTGACATAAAAATTTATCTCTCAAAAAAACGTTGAATCTCGTAAATGCTGCTTTTTCTGGTAATGGAATATAGTCTTTAAGAGAAACAACACTTGGGAGTTTCAATGTTGTAGATGGAGACCTAACGACTTGATTGTATTCTGAAACTACATTCACTCTCTCTAAAAAAACTGCCTTGAGGGCACTTTTCCATGACCATGTAGATAAAGGAAAGTAACTTAATGGCTGATAATCAGCATTAAGAACAAGTGCAGGACATTTATTGGTTACTAAATTCATAAGCTTACTTTATTATTATATTGTGAATAAACAACGAATTTTAAACTTTAAAAATTTTTTTCATGAAATCGTTTCCGAATTTTAAGCCAAATTTGTCAATACCATGGCCAAGGTTGTCTTGGATATGATGATCAACAGAGAAGCCCATTTTTCTTAGTTTATTATAAGAGTTTAATGAATTCTCATAATGTATTACTTCATCGTCTTTACCGTGAAAAATTCTTATTGGGAATTTAGATGAAACTTCATTTTCAAACTCTTTATCCTCAAAAAGAAGCCCTGAGTAAGCTAACAATCCTGCACAACTTTGCTTCCTTTTACACAAATGATATAAGCCCATCATTGCTCCTTGAGAAAATCCGAAAAAAGCGATTTGAGATTCAATCAAAGAAAATTTTTTTTTAACATCCTCTATCATATTTATAAGATGCGGCCCTGCCTTTTTTAAACCTTCACCTATTTTTTCAGGGGAAATAGATGTGAGGTCAAACCATTGATAAGCTTTGTCTCCCCATTCACATTTAAATGGAGCATTGGGAGAAATAAAAGCTGTGGATGGCAGATCTTTTTTCCATTCTAAACCAATATTAATAAGATCTTCTGAATTTGCGCCATAACCATGCAGAAATACAATTGCATTTTTGACTTTTTTTTCTTCTGGCAGCAAAATTTGTCCATTAAAGTTTTCATTCATTTGTATTAAATAATCTTTTAATTTCAACGATAACGTTTTTTGGAACAAAATCACCTTCTTTTAACATAAAAAAATCAATTAATGGAATTACACAATTTGGTTTTAACAAATTTTTTTCTAAAATCGTGTAAAGTTTTTCAATTTCAATCGATAAAAAACTTTCTACCTCTCCGTCTTGATTGGAAAATTTCATATCGTCAGATTTTTCTAAATGATAGTTAAATATAATTGCTGAATTGAAATTTGTGTTTTCAATGTGTTGATAATGGACAGTATTACTTTTTTTTGCATGGGAAGATTGTTCTTGACTTAACCCAGCTTCTTCAAACGCTTCTTTATAAAAATTGTCTTTTATTGATAAATCTATTGGTTGACCACCAGCAATTAAATTATCAAAAAGACCTGGGAACTTTGTGAGTTTACATGATCTTTTGGCGAGATGAATAATTGTTGAGTTTTTGAATTTACTCCAAACATTGCAGTGTACTCCATATGCAGGGAGTCCAAATTTTGAGAGAAATTTTCTTTCTATTATGAATTTTCTTCCGTTACAAAATTTTTTTTTGTGATCGAATTTTAGCTTTGGTTTTAACGATTCAAAATCAAAAATTGGGCAATATTCAAGTTCCCTCTTTCTTGAGACAGACTGATTTGTAAAATCAATAATTTTGCCAATGTCCACGTGTTTGCATGGAGTTTTAATATCTGGAATGCTACTTAAAGTTGAGATGTGTGTCCATCCGATTTTTTTGTCATTAAACTTTATCGGAAGATATTCTGAAAGATCATAATCGTTAATCTGTCTGAGTATATGAATTGCTAAATCTAAAGTTTTTTTTTACTCATTAATGTGCCTCTTTAATGATTTGAGCTATTCGTTTCATTATTTCTTCAATTTTAAAATCCTTTGGTGTAAAAACCTCTTTTATGCCAAAAGACTTTAATTTTCTTTCATCGGAGGGAGGGATAATTCCTCCTACAATTACAGGTATTCTTGAAAAGTTATTCTTTTTTAAAAGATTCATGATAACTTTTACTAGATGAACATGTGATCCAGAGAGTATTGATAAACCAATTATGTGAACTCCTTCTTCTATTGCAGCAACTACGAGTTGCTCGGGTGTTGATCTTATTCCATCGTAAACTACTTCCAAGCCAATATCTCTTGCTCTAACTGCTATTTGTTCAGCACCATTAGAGTGCCCGTCTAAACCAGGTTTGCCTACCAGCATCTTAGGACGTCTTTTAAGTTTGGAAGTTATTTTGTTAATTTCTTTTTGAATTTGATGTATATCGGAGTCGTCCGATCTGGCTTTCGAGATATGAGACGAAACTATTCCTGTTGGAGCTCTATATTCTCCAAACACTTCTCTCATAACATTAGACCATTCTCCGGTTGTTACGCCTTGATGAGCACAATCGATAGAAACTTTCATAATATTTCCCCCCTCAGTGGCAATTTCCTTCAACTTTTTAAGACACAAAACGACTTTGTTATTATTTCTTTTTTCTTTCCAATTTTTTACATTATTGATTTGAGTTTTCTCAGCTTCATCATTGACCTTCATAAATCCACCATCTTTTTCATTTACTAAAGGTGAAATTTCTCCTTCTGCAAAACAGTTCACACCGACAACTTTTTGTTCGCCTTGCTCTATATTCTTCTGTCTATTTGTTTGCGATTCAACAAGTTGACTTTTCAAATAACCATTTTCAATTGCTGGAATCAATCCTCCAATTTTATCTATTTTTGATAATTGATCGTGAGCAGATTTTTTCAAATGTTTTATTTTTTCTTTTAATACTTTTGAACCTTCAAAAATATCTGAAAATTCTAATAAGTCTGTTTCATATGCCATAATTTGCTGTAGTCGAAGACTCCATTGTTGATCCCATGGTCTAGGAAGACCAAGAGCTTCATTCCACGCTGGAAGTTGAACGGCTCTTGCTCTAGAATTTTTAGCAATTACAACTGGAAGCATTTGGATTAAAATTCTATAAACATTATTCTCAGGTTGTAATTCAGTTAACCCAAGAGAGTTAACTTGCATACCATACCTAAATCTTCTGTATTTTGGATCTGAAATCTTAAACCTTTTGGAACATATTTCATCCCAAAGTTCAGTGAAAGATGCCATTTTTGCAGTTTCAGTAACGAATCGCATTCCTGAGTTAACAAAAAAACTTATTCTTCCCACAATCTTTTCAAAAAGAGGTTTCTTAATTTTTTCAGAATTATGTAAATATTCTAAAACTCCAATTGCTGTAGCCAGAGCAAAGGTGAGTTCTTGCTCGGGTGTTGCTCCTGCTTCCTGAAGGTGATACGAACAAATATTGATGGGGTTCCATTTAGGTACTTCACTGGTTGTGTATTTAATAATATCAGTGGTTAACTTTAGACTAGGTTCAGGAGGAAAAATGTAAGTACCTCTTGAAAGATATTCTTTTGTAATATCATTTTGTGTGGTGCCAGAAAGAAGCTTCTTGTCAACCCCTTGTTTCTCAGCTGTAGCAATATATAAGGCTAGTAACCAAGGAGCTGGAGCATTAATAGTCATTGAAGTGTTCATTTTTTCCAAGGGAATTTTGTTAAAAAGAGTTTGCATATTTCCAATGTGGCTGATTGGGACTCCTACTTTACCAACCTCACCTTTTGAAAGAATATGATCTGAATCATATCCGGTTTGTGTGGGTAAGTCGAAAGCAACTGATAAACCTGTTTGACCTTTTTTTAGATTTGTTCTGTAAAGTCTGTTAGAGGCTTCTGCTGATGAGTGACCAGCATAAGTTCTTATCATCCATGGCTTATCTTTAACTTTATTCATTTTTAACTTAAATAATATTATTTTTAATAGCTAACAAGAAATTTCATTTATTTTTTAATTTTTAGTGGTATAAATCATTTTAAAGTATCATAGGAACCGTTATGACTGCAAAGAAAATTTATGAGATTGGTGAAATTCCAAGTCTGGGCGAAGTGCCTGAAGAAATGTACGCATGGGTTATAAGAGAGGATAGATTAGGTTTTCCAGAGGACGCCATGCAAATTGAGAAGATGCCAGTTCAAAAACCTGGTAAAGACGAAGTTCTTGTGATGGTTATGGCAGTTGGAATAAATTACAACAATGTTTGGGCATCCCAAGGTATTCCAATATCAGTTATTGGAAAAGATACAGGATACCATATCGGAGGTTCAGACGCATCTGGTATTGTTTGGGCAGTCGGGGAAAATGTGAAAAGATGGAAAGTTGGTGATGAGGTTATTATTCATTGTAATAGAGACGATGGGGACGACGAAGAATGTAATGGAGGAGAACCAATGTATTCAAAATCTCAAAGGATTTGGGGGTACGAAACTAATGATGGCTCTTTTGCACAGTTTACAACAGTTCAATCAAGACAACTACTAAAAAAACCTGAGCATCTGTCATGGGAAGAAAGCGGTTGTTACACCTTAACATTAGCAACCTCTTTCAGAATGCTTTTTGGCCACCCACCTCATGCTTTAAAACCTGGTATGAATGTTTTGGTTTGGGGAGCATCAGGGGGAATTGGAAGCATGGCCGTCCAGATATGTAAGGCGGTCGGTGCAAATGCAATAGGTATCATTTCAGATGACGAAAAAATCCCATTTGTCAAAGAACTTGGTGCAGTTGGAGTGCTGAACAGAAAAAATTATAATTGTTTTGGACAACTTCCAGATGTCAAAGATCAATCTGAATATTCTAATTTCATAAAAAATTGCAGAGTTTTAGGAAAAGACATTTGGGAAATCACTGGAAAAAAAGATGTAGATATAGTTTTTGAACATCCAGGAGAATCAACCTTTCCAGTTTCCTGTTATTTAGTAAAGACTGGTGGAATGGTAGTGATTTGTGCTGGAACGTCAGGGTATAACTTAACAATGGATGCGCGTTATGTTTGGATGAGACAAAAAAGAATTCAAGGAAGTCATTTTGCAAACTTGTTTCAAGCTAAACAAGCAAATGATATGATGATTAACAAATTAATAAAACCCCTAATGTCTGAGTGTTTCAAATGGAGCGAAATACCGGTGGCTCATACGAAGATGATGAACAATAAACATCTTCCTGGTAATATGGCGGCTTTAGTTCAAGCAAAAAAGACTGGAATGAAAAGCTTTAATGAATTATAATTAACCTTGAATAAGAAATAATAATTATTAGATAAAAATTATGGATAGTTCCGTTAACATAAATTCAGAAATTATTAGTTTTAAAAAATATCTTCTGTCTAACACTATTGTATTAAAGGATATTCTCAACAAACTTGAAATAATTTCCAGTAAATCAAGAGAAGCATTTAAATCCACCTTAACTAAAGATAATAGGATTGATAACCAACTATTAGAATTAAACCAATCTAAAACACATGGTTTTGCATGGTTCGACACATATAGAATAGGACTAAGAGAAACACTTAATTGGTTTGTTCGCCTTAATGACAACGACAAATCTTCAGAAATAGATGCTGCTATAACACTGTTCGCCTTTGCTGAATATTTAACTCAAATGAGGAATGGTATAATGATGAGTCAATCAGAAATGGTTAGGCCGTCTGATCTTCATCTAGATGAAACCGATTTTGAATTTATGAACGATGAATCGGTGAAAGACTTAATAGACATTGGCCTTTCCGATAAAATCAAAACGATAATTGTTGATTCACTTGATAAAGATATACATCCTAGTCTGGGACTCAACGATGAGACTCTTGATATGATCCAAGATCAGTTTAAAAAATTTACAGAGGAAGAAATTTTACCCCATGCCAATGAATGGCACTTAAAAGATGCTTTGATTCCAGATGATGTTCTTAAAAAAATGGCAGAGTTAGGAGTGTTTAGCATTGCAATACCTGAAAATTACGGTGGATTAGGAATGGGAAAAGTCGCAATGTGCGTTGTAACCGAAGAGCTTTCCAGAGGTTTTTTAGCCGCTGGATCTTTAGGTACTCGAGCAGAAATTGCAGGTGAATTAATAAGACTCGGTGGTACAGAAGAGCAGAAAAAAAAATATCTACCCGAGATCGCTTCAGGTAATATTTTGACAACTGCAGTTTTTACTGAACCAAACACCGGATCAGATTTAGGTAGTCTTTCAACCAGAGCTCAGTCTCATGGTGACGATTACATTATAAATGGAAACAAAACCTGGATAACCCACGGTGCTAGGTCAGATTTAATGACTGTCCTTGCTAGAACAGACATGAATCAGAAAGGTTATAAAGGTCTAAGCATGTTTTTAGTAGAAAAACCGAGAGGGAATTGCGAAAAACCTTTCCCCATGGAAGGAATGTCAGGCAGTGAAATCGAAGTCTTAGGTTACAGAGGAATGAAAGAATACGAGATAGCGCTTGAAGATATAAAAGTAAGCAAGAAAAATCTTTTAGGTGAACAAGAAGGTAATGGGTTTAAACAACTCATGGAAACCTTTGAATCTGCAAGAATTCAGACAGCCGCAAGAGCTGTGGGCGTTGCGCAAAACGCTCTTGAGTTGGCTTTGCAATACGCTAAAGATAGAAGTCAATTCGGCAAACAAATACTTAAATTTCCAAGAATATTCAATAAGTTAGCTTGGATGGCTATGGAGACAACTGTTGCTCGACAAATAACTTTATTTTCAGCCAGAGAAAAAGACAACGACATTAGATGCGATATTGAGGCAGGCATGGCAAAATTACTTGCTGCGAGAGTCGCTTGGAGCAATGCTGACAGTGCTCTTCAAATTCATGGTGGAAATGGCTACGCACTTGAGTATCCAATCAGTAGAGTCTTATGCGATTCAAGAATTCTTAATATTTTTGAAGGGGCTGCCGAAATTCAGGCTCAAATTGTTGTAAAAGGTCTTTTAGCCAGATAATGGAATCCTTCCTAAACTTCATAATTGTAATATGTCTAATCACAACATTTCTTGTACTTTTGATTGGACTGTTTCATACAGCTAGATCCAACGAAGAAAATAATAAGATCAACTCATTCATGAGGTACAGAGTAGCGATACAATTTGTGACACTTACAATTTTAACGGTCGCCCTTTTCTTAAAATCTTAGGAGAAAAATTGGTTAAGCTTGATAAAATTTATACTCGAGGAGGGGATAAAGGTTTAACAAGTCTAGGTGATGGTTCAAGGGTTCAGAAGTGTAACATAAGAATTAAAGCATACGGTGACATAGACGAGGCAAACTCATCATTAGGAATATGCGTATTCCTATCTAACAAAAAGTTAAAAAAAATATTGCTTGAGATTCAAAATCATCTTTTTGATATTGGGGCAGACTTGTGTTTTCCTGAAAATTCAAAAAGACATGTTACAATATCAAGTGATAAAATTAATTTTCTTGAAAATGAAATTGACCAAATGAATAAGGAATTAGATAAATTGCAGTCATTTATTCTCCCTGGTGGAAGTCAACTTTCGTCATTTCTTCATTTATCAAGATCTAATGTCAGAAGAGCAGAAAGATCAATTATAGAACTAAATGACAAAGAAAAAGTAAGTACCGATATAATTAAATATGTAAATAGGCTTTCCGATTTTCTTTTTGTAGCTGCTAGGTTTGAGAATAAAAAAGATGGTGATATACTTTGGATTCCAAATAAAAATTAATTAAGGAAAAGGTTATGAAAGCATTAGTTTGTGTAAAAAGAGTTATCGATTATAATGTTAGAATAAGAGTAAAATCTGATAAATCAGGAGTAGAAACTGATAATGTCAAGATGTCTATGAATCCATTCGATGAGATCGCAGTAGAGGAAGCAGTTAGAATGAAGGAGAAAAGTCAAATTCAAGAAATAGTTATACTATCAATAGGAACTGACAAATCTCAAGAAACAATTAGATCTGCACTTGCAATGGGTGGTGACAGAGGTATTTTAGTAAAAACAGATAAAGAACAACTAGAACCCCTTACTGTAGGAAAAATAATTAAAGCCGTTTCTGACAAAGAGAAGCCAGATCTCATAATATTAGGTAAACAAGCCATAGACGATGATTGCAATCAAACAGGTCAAATCGTAGCCACATTATTAGAAATTCCCCAAGCAACGTTTGCCTCAGAATTAAAAAAGAATGATGACAACACTCTCGAAGTTACAAGAGAGGTTGATGGCGGACTAGAAACTGTAAAAGTCAATATTCCTTGTGTTGTAACAACAGATTTACGTTTAAATGAACCTAGATATGCATCTTTACCTAATATTATGAAAGCTAAACAAAAAAAAATTGATGTTCTTGAAATTGGAAGTTTTGGTATAGATATTAAAGATAGATTACAAGTTTTGGAGGTAAATGAACCTCCGGATAGAAAACCAGGTATCAAGGTTGATGACGTGGAAGCACTTGTAAATAAACTTAAAAATGAGGCAAAAGTATTATGAAAGTTTTAGTGATAATTGAACATGATAATGAAACTGTAAAACAATCGAGTTTCTCAACTATAACAGCTGCTAAAGAAATAAGTGATTCAGTTGAGGCAATAGTTCTTGGTCAAGGTCTGGATTCAGTAATAAATGAATTAAAAAAATCTGACCATCTTAAAAAAATTTACAAAATAGATAATGAGCTATTTAAAAATCCATTAGCTGAAAATTTATCCAATGCAATTCAAAAGTTTGCTGAAGGTTCCGATTACACACACATACTTTCGCCATCGAGCACATTTGGAAAAAATATGTCTCCAAAGCTGTCAGCTCTTATGGATGTTCAACAGATCTCTGATATTACTAAAATTATTAGCGACGATACTTTTGAGAGACCAATTTATGCAGGTAATGCTATCGCAAAAGTAAAGTCCAGTGATCAGATGAAAATCATCACTGTTCGATCAACATGTTTTGAACCATGTGCTTTAAACTCAAGTGTTGACGTCGAAAGCTTAACAGTAAATCTTGATAAAAATAACTCAGTTAGTTTTGTAAGTTATGATAAATCTAAATCAGATCGCCCAGAATTAACAAGTGCTAAAATAGTGATTTCAGGCGGAAGAGGTATGCAAAATGGAGAAAACTTTAGACTATTGGAGGGTATAGCAGACAAACTAGGTGCTGCCATGGGTGCAAGTAGAGCGGCTGTCGATGCTGGTTTTGTTCCTAATGATTGGCAAGTTGGTCAAACAGGAAAAATAGTGGCGCCAGATTTGTACATCGCTGTTGGAATTTCTGGAGCAATTCAACATATTGCTGGGATAAAAGATTCAAAATTTATAGCTTGTATTAACAAGGATGAGGAAGCTCCAATTTTTAACTTTTCTGATTATGGTCTAGTTGGTGATCTTTTTGAACTTCTACCAAAGTTAGAGGAGAAACTATAATAATTTTTCAAGTTCGGTGAGAAGCTCTTTGTTTAACCAATCAATGTAACCCTCTACCCTTGACATTTCATATGGCCCCTCCGTAATAATTAAAGTGGTTGGCATTACTTTAACTTCTAATTCTTTAGTTAAACTAAGCTTTTTATCAATGTATGTTTGAAAATTTTCTAACTCGTTCTTTTTTAAGAATTTAGGTATAACTTTTGTGGGATTTGCATCAACTGAAACAAAAATAATTTCAATGTCCCTTTCAAATCTTTTTTTTAAATTTAATAGATCCGGGATCTCCTTGATACATGGTGGGCACCACGTAGCCCAAAAGTTGACTAAAATTAGTTTTTTTTTAATTAATTTATCAGCAACTTCAACCTTTCTACCTTCTAGGGTTTCTAAATCAAAAAAATTAATTTTTTTAGCTGGATTGTGTAATAATAGTTGATTGTTCTCATATGAATAAGATAAGTTTGAGATAACTAAAGATATAATAAAAATAAAATACTTCATGTGCACATTATAACATAGATGAAAAAAACGACAAATTTAGTTTGGGGTGGAAGGTTCGAGTACGATTCTTCGGATATTTTAAAAAGAATTAATAATTCAATAAGTTTTGATTATAACTTGGCTCATCAGGATATAAAACTAAATAAACATTACGCTAAATCCTTATTTAAAGCAAAGATACTAAGTGTGAATGAGTTAAAAAAAATAAATGTTGCATTGGATGATATACACTTAGAAGTAAAAAAAAAAAAATTTAATTTTTCCGATGATTTTGAAGATATTCATATGAATATCGAAATGGCATTAAGAAAAAGAGTAGGAAGGTTGGCTGGAAAGCTTCATACTGGAAAATCAAGAAACGACCAAGTTGCCACAGATGTAAAGTTATGGACAAAAGAAAAAATAAAAAATGTAATAGATAAGATAAAAAGAATTCAAAAAACAATTATTAAAAAATCGGAGTCCAATCTTAATGTCATAATGCCAGGTTTTACACATTCTCAAAATGCTCAACCCATTTTATACGCACATTATCTATTATCTTTTTTTGAAATGTTTGAGAGAGACAAAAAAAGAGCAAAACAGCTTTTGGAAAACATTAATGAGTGTCCTCTTGGATCTGGAGCATTAGCTGGTACAAACTTTTATGAAATTGATAGAAAAGCTCTCGCTAAAAACTTAGGCTTTAAAAAACCGACTGAAAATTCTTTAGATAGTGTTTCCGATAGAGATTTTGTGATAGAGTTCTTATGTTTGTTATCGATCTTGAGTATGCATTTTTCAAGAATATCAGAAGACTTTATAATATGGTCAGGAAGTGCCTTCGAATTTTTAAAATTTCCAGATAACTTGTGCACAGGGTCATCAATTATGCCACAAAAAAAAAATCCAGACGCAGCCGAACTTGTTAGATCAAAATGTGCGAGAATATATTCATCACTATTAAATTTACTTATTATACAAAAAGGACTTCCAAGTGGTTACAGTAAGGATCTTCAAGAAGATAAGGAACCATTATTTGACGCCTTCAAAACTATTGACTTACTATTAGATATTGTTAATGAAATGATAAATTCGGTAACAATAAATAAGGTTAAAATGTATGATCTCTCAAAAAAGGGTTACATGACTGCCACAGATCTTGCTGATTGGATTGTGAAAAAAACAAACTACACTTTTAGAGAAGCTCACAACATAACAGGTAAGATTGTTTTGATGGCGGAAAAGAAAAAAAAAGAATTGAGTGAGTTAACTTTGCAAGAATTTAAACTTGTAGAGCCCAAAATAAGCAAAGATATATTTAACTATGTGTCATTAGAAAACTCTGTTTCTGGTAAAAATTCTTATGGTGGAACGAATATTAAGCAAGTTTTAAAAGCAATTAAAAGAGCCAAAAAAAAAGTCTAATGCAGAACCAAACTTTTATTAAATTAATAATTTTTTTCTGTTTAATATCCTTTATATCTTGTGGTAAAAAATCAAATTTAGAAAAGTATCCTGGAAGTGATTACCCAAAAAACTATCCAAATAATGATTAAAGTTTCAGAATATAATAAATTTCTTTCCTACAATAAAAATAAACTTTTTTTGGAGGATATTCCTTTAGAAAATTTGGGAGAAAAATTTGACACACCATTATTTTGTTATTCAGTTTCACAAATTGAACACAATTTTACAGAATTACAAAAAGCTTTTAAAAAAGTTAAACCGCTAATTTGTTATGCTCTAAAGGCAAATTTCAATAGTAACATTATTAAAATTTTATCAAATCTTGGATGTGGTATAGATGTTGTTTCTGATGGTGAATTGCAAAAATCTCTAAAAAACGGGGTTGATAATCAAAAAATTGTTTTTTCCGGTGTTGGAAAAACAAATAAAGAAATTGAAATAGCCATAAAAAAAAATATTAAACAGATCAATGTTGAGAGTATTGAAGAATTAGAGGAAATTGCAATCATATGCAAAAGATTAAATAGAACAATAAATATATGCTTAAGAGTAAATCCTGATGTGGACGCAAAGACTCATGAAAAAATATCAACTGGTCGCTCTGAAGATAAATTTGGTATATCAGATAAGAAAGTCTTAGAGATTTTTAAAAAGTTCAAAAGTAATAAATTTATTAAAATTAAAGGTTTGTCCATGCACATCGGTTCTCAAATTGTGTTACTAGAGCCTTTTTCTAAAGCATTTAGAAAAATTAAATTGCAAATATTAAAACTCAGAAGAGAAGGTTTTGAAGTGTCTTCGTTAGATCTAGGAGGTGGTGTCGGCATAAAATACAATGACAAAAATAAAATTTTAGATATTAAATCTTATGCTCAAGTAATTGATGAATTATTTTCAGATTTAGATTTAGAAATAATAATTGAGCCAGGTAGATATTTAGTGGGTTCTTCTGGAATAATCTTGTCAAGAGTGATTCGAACAAAATCGGGCGACAATAAAGATTTTGTTATCATAGATGCAGGTATGGATAACCTTATCAGACCGGCTTTGTATGGAGCAGAGCACAAAATTATTCCAGTAAAAAAGAAGCAAACAAATCTGAAAAGTTACGATATTGTGGGACCCATATGCGAGACAAGCGATGTTTTTATTAAAAAAATGAAAATTCATAGATTAAACTCAGACGATTTAGTTGTAATATGCTCGACTGGAGCATATAGTTCTTGTATGGCGTCACAATATAATTTGAGAAAGCCAGCTAAAGAAATATTTATTAAAAAAAAGAAATTTACTCTTTCAAACAATTAATAATGAACGAAATTTTTTTCTTAGATAATATCTCAATTTTTTCTAAAAAAAAGAAAATAGAAAATATTAACCTCAAGATCTGTCGTGGAGACTTTTTTGTAATAAAAGGGTCGAATTCAACGGGTAAATCTTTATTACTAAAATTATTTTATTTAAAGTTACTTCCTTCAAAAGGTTCTCTTTTTTTAAATGGAAAGAAAATCACAGAGGAGTCAAAAAAAAAGATTATTGAAAATAGAAAAAAAATGGGTGTGATTCTTCAAAACGATTATTTAATACCCTTTTTTACAGTTTATCAGAACATTGAACTCGCGAGTCAAATTCAAAACTTAAAAACAAGTTTTGCTCAGAGAATGAATGAGATTTCAGAGTGGTTAGACTTAGATAACATCAAAAACGAAAAAATTATGAATCTATCAAATAGTCAGAAACAAAAGGTAGTAATTGCAAGAGCTTTGATTAATAATCCAAACATTATAATTGCAGACCAACCTGAAACTTTCTTAGATGAGGTGTCTAAGAGAAAAATTCTCTACTTGTTGGAGTCTTTAAGTAAATTAGGATCAACTATTATAATTACATCAAGTATAGACCTGCATATAAAGAGTTCTCATAAAATCTTGGAATTAAATTGAAAACTTATGATATATTTTCAAGACATTATAAAAAAGACTCTTCTTAAACAAGAAGAAAAATTTTTTCACGGTATATCATTCATTATAATAAGTTTAATAACAATACATATAGCTGTTTATTTTAATTTTTATAAGTTTTCCAGTAATTGGCTGGAGTTAGAATCAAAAAAAACTACATTTATAATTAGTAATTCGATTGATGAAAAAAAAATACCCCTTGATGTCACAGAAAAAATTACAAATTATCTCTCAGCAAAGTCAGAGAAGATTGAATTTTATGTAATTGAAAGTAACCTTATTAAAGATAGTTTGGGCTTGACAAATCTTTCCGATATGTCGGGATTAAGCTTACCATTCATTTTTCAAATTGTTACAGATGATAAATTTATTTTAGATGAAGTATATGCGTCTGTGATAAGTATTTCAGAAAATAGATTAATAGAAAAGTACTCTCATCAAGATCAGCTTTTTGAAATTTCATCTTTTGTGAATAGAATTAAACTTATAATATTTATGATGTTTCTTGTAATAATTACTCTGTTTGCCTTTTTAGTAATGAATATTGTCAAAGCTGCTCTAATTAGCAACTATAAGTTTTTAGAAATGTTGCAGATAATGGGAGCCAGTAGCTTTGACTTATCAAAAAATATTTCACAGAGCATTATTAAAAAAATAGTTCCAGGTGCCATTCTTAGTACAATATTTGTTTATTTATTAAGCACTCTGTTAATGAAAATATTCGGTGTAAATTTTGATTTTTTTAATTCTTCATTTTTTATAGAAATAAATGTAACGACGTTCGTTATACTGATACTATTTATTGTGACATTTTTAATTGTTTTATTATTTTTTTTAATGTCGTATTTGTTTTATTTTTTTGAGAAAAGGTTTTTTGACAAATTTTAGAAAGATTTTAATTTTCTTAGTTTCAATCAATATTATTACATTGATTTGGTGGTTGATATTAGTCTTTAATACGTTCCCTAAGAAATATTATTTTAACAATTCGGTATCAGATAAATATGATTCAGCAATAATTGTATTAACAGGTGGAAAAGGAAGGATTCAAAAAGGAATTGATTTGTACAAAAATAATCATGGAAATTTTTTATTTATTTCAGGCGTCTTTCACGAGTCCGAGTTGGAAATAAAACAAAAGATTGAAAGACAAGTATTAAACCATAACTGTTGTGTGGTTTATGACAAAAATGCTACGAGCACATTTGAGAACGCATTTGAAGTAAAAAATTGGTTAGTTGAGAATCCAGAAATTGACAATCTGATCTTGGTAAGCTCTTATTACCACCTTCCGAGAGGTTTTATAATATTTAATAATATTCTAGAAAAAAAAAAAATTTTTCTTTCCCCCGCAGAAGATAATATTAAAGTAGATAGTAATCTTTTTTTCCACATAAAGTTGATATTTCTGGAATACTTTAAAGTCATTTACACTATCATTTCCCTAATATGAGATTTTTAAGAAGCTTTATCTTTTATATTTTTTTTTATACAGGAACGATTTTTTTTTTCTTAATTTTCTCACCTGTCAGCTTTTTTACTAGAAACTTTGTTGTAATACTCTCAACATTTTGGACAAAATCGGTAATAAAATTATCAAAATCAATTCTTGGAATCAAATATGAAATAGAAGGTTACGAAAATATTCCTAAATCTGGTTCTTTTGTTGTAGCAAGTAACCATCAATCAGCATGGGAAACTTTCTTTCTTGGCTGTCTTTTTCCTGGTTCAATTTTTATACTTAAATATGAATTAAAAAAAATTCCAATATTTTCTCAATATTTCAAAAAGCTTGGATTTATATTTGTGAAAAGAGATAAAGCATTTGATTCACTAAAGATTCTGCTAAAATCTGTCAAAAACTTAATCTCAAAAAATAATTGTATTTTTGTCATCTTTCCAGAGGGAACAAGAATAAAGCCTGGAGAGAGAATAAAATTAAATTCAGGAGTTTTTGCTATTCATAAATTTGCAAATTTACCAATTCTTCCAATAAAACTTAACTCTGGTAAGTATTGGATTAATAAAAGGTTTAACAAAAAGGAAGGTAAAATTCTTGTAAAGATCCTCCCGCTTATAAATAAAGAAGATAATAAAAAACAAGTAATGACAAAACTTGAAAATTACTATTATCACTAAGTAATTTCATATTCTTTTTTTTATAATACTATTTCTTATTTCTTTAGTTCTTTTAAGCAACCTAAATATTTGGGAATATTTTTCGTCTTCTATTAGTTTTTTTATTTTTTCTATATCTTTTAAAAAAAGTGAAAGAGTATCTTTTAAAAATTTTTTATTCTTCAGAAAAATATCTGTCCACATTTTCGGATCTGACGAACCTATTCTTGTGAAATCTTTAAACCCTCCCGCAGCAAAATTGATTAATTCATTCTTTTTCTTTATGTTAAGGTTAAAAGCTGTTCCCACAATTGTAAATGCTATTAAATGAGGTAAATGAGAAGTAATGGACATAATTTTATCATGTTCATTTACTTTCATTGTTGCAACTTTCATTCCTATTCTTTTCCAAATTTCACTAATAATTTGTATTGATTTTTTATTGTCACTTATTGGGGTTAAAATACACCACTTGTCCTGAAAAAGATCATTCAAAGCATTTTTGGCACCTGAATGCTCTGTTCCAGCTATCGGATGACTAGGAACCAAAGAAAATTGTTTATCATTAAGTTTCAGAGTTTTTTTTTCAAAAATATTTTTCACAGATCCGACATCTGAGATAATTTGATTCTTTTCTGTATAGTGTGATAATTTATAGATAATTTTGTCTATTAAACTGACTGGAGTGCAAATAAAAATAACAGAACTCTTTTTAATCCTTTTATCTATTTCCTCTCTTTTTTCATCAATAGCTTTGATTAAGTAAGCATCACGAAGATTTCGTTTCGATGTATCAATCCCAATAATTTTTTTACATATTTTTTTTCTTTTTAAAGCGAGCCCAAGTGAAGCTCCAATTAGACCAGGGCCTATAATTGTGATTTCGTTATGCATTTTTTGTGTTGATTGAATTTCTTAGCTCTTTTAAAAATTTTTTTAGATCACTTGTGGAGCCGATCGAAACTCTAAAAAAGTTTTTCATTCCATAATTACTTAAATCTCTAACCAAGATTTTTTT
>CABZMK010000003.1 GCA_902526865.1 uncultured Alphaproteobacteria bacterium | reverse complement strand
TGGGACCAGAAGGACCTCCTCCAGGTGATATGGCAGGTGGGCCAGATGGACCTCCTCCAGGAATGGATATGGATGGAGACGGAATGCCTCCGCCACCTCCAGGTGATATGGGAGGTGGGCCAGACGGACCTCCTCCAGGTGATATGGGACCAGGTACAATGGGACCAGACGGACCTCCTCCAGGCGAAGGCGGACCAGATCCATTATTTGGTGAAGGTGGGCCAGCTGGTGGACCGCCACCAGGTGATATGCCTCCAGGTGATCCAATGGGTGAACCAGGACCAATGGATGGCGGACCTGGGGCACCAGTTGATATGCCTCCTCCAGATGGAATGGATGGTATGCATACTCACATGGACGATGCAGGAGCACATCAAGGTCCAGAAGGACCTCCTCCTGGAGATCCTGGGCCAATGCCAGGCGATATGCCAGCAGATATGCCTCCTCCACCAGACGATCCAAATGATGGTGGTGAGGTAGTCTAAACCTATACTTCTATTAATAAAAAACCCTCTTAGAGTTTCTAAGGGGGTTTTTTTTTTGATTAAATCAAAAATTAATATATTATATTCTAATGGAAGCGATGCGAGGTTCTCAAAAATCAATTATTCTAGTTGCAAGACAACTAGGTGTTCACATTGGTCCAAACGATATTCCAGAAAGATTTCAAATTGAAGATAGAGAGCTTAGAACCTCTGAAATGTGTGAATTAGCTCAATCCTTTGATTTAAAAGCAAAAGCAACCAAAATTAGTGAGAAGGAATTAGTAAAACTCTTATCTAAAAAACAACAAATCTTAAGACTTAAAAATGGAAGATACATAATAGCTTTAAGAGTTATTCAAGGTGAAAAAGATGACGATAAGTCAGTTTTATGCCTTGATACTGGTGTTACAAGTCCCAAACCTCAACAAATTAATTTAAAAGAATTAAAAAAAGGCTGGGATGGAGAAGTAATACTTCTTAAAGCCAAACTTAAAAAATTTGAAGAAGACAGTGAATTAAAAATTGGGTGGTTAATAGGTGAATCCTTTAGAAACAAATCTGTTATGGTTCAGGTTGTAATAGTAGCTTTGATTTTAAATATTTTTGCGGTTATACCCGCTGTTTTCATGATGTTGGTTTTGGATAAGGTTGTAAACTATGAAGCTTATTCAACTTTATATGTTATAACTTCAGGTGTAATTGTTGCGTATGTATTTAACGGAATACTTGGATATTTAAAATCATATCTTCTTGATTTCTTCTCACAAAAAGTTGAAGCCAAACTTTCAGTTAAAGTTTTTGAAAAATTAATTGCATTACCTATGCAAAGGTTTCATAAAGAATCAGCTACCTTTTTGAGATTCACAGGACAAATATCTCAGATCAAAAGTCTTCTGACTCAAAAAGTTTTCTCAACTGCCTTAGACTCAATAAGTTTACTTGTTTTTGTTCCGATTTTATTTTTTTATAGTCCTTTACTATTTATTGTTGTCTTTTCATTTAGTATTTTAGGAGCTTTAGCATCAATGTTTTACTCAAAAAAACAAAGAGATTCGCTCGCTGGGTTGAGTAAAGCTGAATCAAAAAGACAAGAATTTATTTCTGTTGCTGTAAACGGAATCGAGAATGTAAAAGGACTTGCTCTTGAACCTAATTTGAAAGATCAGTGGAGAGATTTGGAAGCTAATTATATTATTGCAAATGAAGAAATGCAAAAAAAGTCAGCAGTTTTAAACAACATTTCGTCAACTATCAATCAACTAATGACTGCTATGGTTATTTTTGTTGGGGTGCATCTTGTATTTTCTGGTTCTCTTTCAGCTGGAATTTTGGTAGGTTTTAACATGCTTGCTGGCAGAGTTTCAAAGCCAATAATTGATCTAGTTACGCTAAAAACAGAAATAACAAAATTAGTTCAGTCTCTTCAGATCATATCAGGAATAGTGGATGCAAACTCCGAAACAACTGTCAGGGGCCAAAAACCTCAACTTATGGGACAGGTAAGCTTTAAAAATGTAGAGTTTGGGTATGACGACAACACGAAAGTATTAAATGATATAGATATTGAAATTAACCCAAGACAGATAGTTGGTATTACAGGTAAAAGTGGATGTGGGAAAAGTACTATCGCTAAACTAATTCAGGGTCTATATAGACCCCAGGCTGGTATCGTGGCTTTGGATAATATAGATCTACGTTTGTTGGATCTTAGTCATGTAAGATCTCAGGTTTCATTAGTAGGAACAGACAGTTATTTTTTTCCTGGGACAATTAGGGAAACAATCGCGAGTGCAATGCCAAATTCCTCGATGGACAGAATAACCTGGGCTGCAAAAAAAGTTTTTGCACATGAAGAAATTGAGTCTTATCCTGATGGGTATGAAACATTCTTAGAAGAAAATGCTACAAATCTAGCAACAGGATTAAGACAAAAATTAGCAATTGCTAGAGCACTTATTAGAAACCCTCGTATCATGATACTTGATGATGCTTTCACGGGTTTTGATGTAGACAGTGAAATAAAATTGTACGATGCACTATCAGATATTGCTCTTGGTAGAACGATAATTATCGTGTCAAATAGGGTTTGGCACCTTCGACTTTGTAATAAAATCTTTGTGCTTGAAAAAGGAAAAATATCTCAACAAGGTTCTTTTGAAGAATTAAGACAAATTTCAGGCTATTTTAGTCAAACTTATAATAAGCAAATGTCAATCTTAGGTGTTGAGAACAAAATTAAATCTTTGAAAAAGGCCGGGTAACTAAAAATGGCTGAAAAGAAAAATATTCAACCTGCTGTTAGAAATTTAGCTGCTGGTGATGTGCTTTTTAGAGAAGGTGAAGTTGGTGATTACGCCTATCAAATAGTAAAAGGAAAAATAGAGGTATGCAAATTCAACGGTGACGAGTACGTAACCTTATCAATACTTGAAAAAGGTGCATTGTTTGGAGAAATGGCATTAATTGACAAACAACCAAGAAGTGCAATGGCTAGAGCAACAGTGGAGACAACTGTAAAAGAAATTGATCAAAATGCTTTATTAGGTTATCTCAAAAACTCTCCTCAAACAGCTTTTAATATGATGCAGCAGCTTGCAAGCTATGCCAGAAATGCAAACGAAAAATTATCTGTGGATGCTTTTGAATCGGGAAATGAAAATGAAAATAACAAAGATAAAGAAGAAGTTTTAACTGAGGAAGAAAAAGAAAATAGATCAAAAAAAAAAATGATGAGTGAATTATTAGATGAATTTGATGACGACATTGATAGAATTAAAACTAAGCAGGTACCAAGTTCGGTAAAAATGTCAGTTTATTCATTTGGTTTCCTAATTTTATTTTTAATCACTTGGGGCACTATTTCCGAAATTGATACTACAATTTCTGCTTCTGGAAAAATTACCACCGTTGTTCCAAATGTAGAGGTACAATCAAACTATAATTCTGTTGTCAAAGAAGTACTTGTAAAAAAAGGTGAGAGTGTCAATCAAGGAGACCCTCTCGTAACTTTTGATGCTACGCTTCAAAAAGCCGATAAAATGAAACTTGATTATCAGCTTTCAGTTGTAAACTCAAAAATTGATAGACTAAAAAAGCAGTCATTGTTAAGGAATAATGTTTCGGTTGCAAATCCAAATGACGAAAGGCAAAGCCGAATCTTTAAAGATAAAAAAGACCAATATTTTGCAAAGATTGCTTCATTAGATCAACAAATAGGTTCCACAGAAGACGATTTAAAGTTTATCAAGGAACAACTTGATATACAAAAGCAGCTAGAAGATTCAAAGTTGAAATTATTTGAACTTGATCTTGTAGCAGAGTCACAAGTTTTAGCTGAAAAAAACAAAAGGTTATCTTTAGAAAAAGAATTCACAAAAACAAGTAATAAACTAAGCGAATTAAAATCTAATAGAAAAGAATACAACAGCCAATTTTTTGGAGGAATAAACGACGAGCTTGTTGGATTAGAGGATCAAAGAATGTCGCTACAAGAGGATGTAAAAAAACTTGAAAGACAACAAACTGATGTTGTGGTCAGAGCGCCGTCTGACGGAATGATTCTAGACCTTCATTCTCTCTATCCTGGAGCAGTAATAACACAAGGTAAAAGTGTTGTTACATTGGTACCAACAGGTGTGGAGTTACTAACTGTTTTTGATGTTGATCCTTCTGATATTAGCAAACTAATTCCGGATACATCTGTTAAAATTCAACTTAATGCCCTTCCAGCACAAAAACATGGTGAGTTAAAAGGAAAGCTTATTTATGTTTCTGCTGACACAATTGATAAAGACGTCGACGGAAAACCTGGAAATTTTTACAGGGCTAGGGCTCAAATAACAGAAAATGAGTTAAAAGATATTCCTAAAGGATTTAATTTAATGCCAGGAATGAAAGTTTCAGGAAAGTTTAGAGTTGGGCAAAGAAGATTGATTACGTATTTTATTTATCCACTAATAAGGACTCTTGGCAATAGTTTTGCAGAACCATGATTAAATTAAAGCTTAGTTTTAGACTAATTGTTACTATTGCCTCTTTAATTATGGCTATTCTTTTTGGTTTGATTCGTATAGCTGATCCTGAAATAGTAGAAGTTCTAAGACTAAAATATTTTGATGTTCTTCAAAAAAAATTCCCAAGGTCTACAGATGGTCAAACTTACTCCGTAATAGTAGATATTGATGAAAAATCTTTAAGAGAAATTGGTCAATGGCCCTGGCCAAGAACTGTTCTTGCTGATCTTTTTAAAAAATCAAAGGAGGCAGGTATGCTTGTTTTAGGTCTTGACGTTCTCTTTGCAGAAAAAGACAGAACTTCACCTGATTTAATTTCTCAAGATTTAGCAAAACGAAATCCAACTATTGCCAAATTATTAAGTGAGCTTCCTTCTAATGAGTTTTTAGCCACGGAAGCTATGAATGACTTTCCTGTAGTGATCGGGCACTCTGGCTTGGATGTTGAAGGTGATGCAAACAGAAATGATATAAACGATTCATCTGTAAAAGTTTTTGTTGGCAAAGGTAAAAACCCCAAGGAATGGTTGATCTCATATCCAGGATTGCTTGCTAATGTGACAGAGTTTGAAAAAGCTGCTTCTGGATCTGGCACAGTTTCAGTTGCACAGGAACCAGATGGAATTATTAGAAGAGTACCTTTAATATCAAATGTTGCAGGTGAAATCAGACCAACTCTTGGGCTTGATATGATAAGGGTTGCGTTTCAAGGAAATAGTATTGCCACTAGGACAGGTTTGACGGGAATTAAAGAAATAATAATTCAAACAAAAGCTATTGGTAATGCTGCTATTCCGACTGATGAGAATGGTAGAGTTTGGATTTATTATGGTGATTCAGACGCTGGAAAAGTTAAAGAAGATAAATCAAGGTATTATGTAAGTGCAGTAGATATAATTAACGGAAGGGTTGGCAAGGACAGATTACAAGGAAAACTTGGTATATTAGGCACATCGGCCACTGGATTAAAGGATATTAGACCCACTCCAGTCGATGAAAGAATGCCAGGTGTTGAAATTCATGCAAATCTTATTGATACAGTGATTTCAGCAATTCTTTATTATACATCTACAAAAAATTCTGAAAAAGTTTATAAAGATGCATTAAAAAAAGGTTTAAGTGAAGAAGAAGCAATAATTGAAAAAAACAAAGTTAAAATTTCGGGATCACCTTTTTTGAAATCTGGTGCAAACATGAAATTTTATGAAGCACTCTTTACAATTTTGCTTGCATTATTTATCACAGTGTCTGCATTAAGGTTTGGTCCAATTGTAAATATTTCATTACTTGTAACAATAATAAGTTCTGCATTTTATATTAGTGTAAGGTTGTTTACTGAACATAAAACTTTATTTGATCCAACCTTTGCAGGTGTAACAACTTTTGTTATTTATTTTAGTAACACCTTTGCAAACTACTTACGAGATGCCAATGAGAAGAAACAAATTAGGGGTGCATTTTCTCAATATCTATCCCCAGCTTTAGTAGAGCAATTAGCTGAAGACCCTGATAAATTAGTTTTGGGTGGAGAAACAAAAAAAATGACATTTCTTTTTTGTGATGTAAGAGGATTTACAACAATTTCAGAAGCTTTTAAATCAGATCCTCAAGGCCTAACAAAACTTATAAACAGATTTTTAACTCCTCTTACCAATGAAATCATAAATAAAAACGGAACAATCGATAAATATATGGGAGATTGTATTATGGCTTTTTGGAATGCACCTATAGATGTTGATAAACATGAGCAAGTTTCTTGTGAAGCAGCATTAAGTATGCATAAAGCACTTAAAGAACTTAACGACATCAGAGAGCAAGAAGCGAAGTCAGAAAATAAAGATTTTCTGGAATTAAAAATTGGAATTGGACTAAATACAGGAGGTTGTGTTGTTGGAAATATGGGATCAGATCAAAGATTTGACTATTCAGTCCTGGGAGACGCTGTTAATTTAGCATCGCGTCTAGAAGGTCAATCAAAAGGTTATGGAGTTAAAACAGTAATTGGGCAAGAAACATACGAAGCTGTTAAAGATTCTTTTGCTACGCTCCAACTTGATATGCTAGCAGTAAAAGGAAAAAAAGAAGCTGTATCAATTTTTTGTTTGCTTGGTGACCCAGGTTTTAAAAATAGTAATGATTTCAAAAATCTTGAAAAAAAGCATAAAAATGTATTAGACCACTATTTTAATCAAAATTGGAAAGATGCTATCGAGGAAATGACTCAGGCAAAAACACTTTGTAAAAATTTGATGAAAGATTATTATGAAATGATGACAGAAAGAATTAATGAATTTATAAAGCATCCCCCCCCAAAAGATTGGAATGGTGTTTTTATTGCAACTTCTAAATAAAAAATTAGGTTTTAATGGGTTTAAAAAAAATAAGAGTTCTTCCTGATCAATATATTGTTCGTGAGGGCGAAAAAGGAGAAACAGCTTTTTTAGTTATCTCAGGCGGACTAGTTGCAGAAATTGAAGGAAAAAAAATAGGAAAAATTGAAACGGGTGAAATCTTTGGAGAATTGTCTTTAATTCTTAATGAAAACAGAACTGCAAGTATAAAAGCCATTGTACCAAGTGAAATTGTTGAAATAAAAAGAAAGGCGTTGGAAGCTATTTTATTGTCCTCCAACATAGATCTTCATAAAGTAATTAATGAAATGTCAAAGGAATTGGGAAAATCCGATAACCAAAAACTTCCAATTACCAAAGCCGATCTAATAAAAATTACTAAGGACTCTCCTAACGTAATAAGAGCTTTAGCGTTACAGATTCACTATAGATTATCTCAAAGGATATTTTCTTGAAAGAAATTAGTCACGGAAAAACGACTAAAGTTTTGATGTTAGAAGGTGAGACCCTTTTTAATCAAGGTGATAAAGGAGATAAAGCATACATGATAGTTTCTGGAACGCTTGATGTAATAGTTGATGGAAAAAAAGTTGGATCTATGAGAGATGGAGAGGTTTTTGGTGAAATGGCTTTAATTTTAAAACAAAACAGAAGCGCAACCATTACATCGAGTCAATCTACAGAGTTAATATCTATTAGTAAAGAAAATCTTGATGAGCTAATTAATTCTGGTTCAAAGGTTGCCCAAAAGGTAATTTTAAATTTATGTAACGAACTTGCTAAAAGAAATGAGTTTCAAAATGTACTGTATACTCATAATGAAATAGATGAAATTATAAAGTCAGAGAATCAAATAATTAAAAAAATAACAAAACAAATTCTTTACAGATTAGAGAGGTCAACAAGTCATGTTGAATAAAGATTTTATTAATTTCTACAATATGTTATAATTAGTTATGAAATATTCAGATTATATTCACGAATCAGAAATTAATCATAAATCTTTAAGTTATAATCTTCTTACTCCGAAGGCAAATAAAGGAAAGTCACTAAAGCCTCAAAAAATTAAAGTTTCTCCTGCCAAGGCATTGACTCTATTAGCCCCATACACGATTTCCAGAGTTATGGAACAAATTAAAGCGGTTGTTCCACTTGCAGCATATTTATTTCTATTTCAACTTTTAATTTTAAGACAACCAATATCTTCAGCGACAACAATTTGTCTAGGGTTGATTGCAGTAATAATAGGCCTAGCAATTTTCATGGAAGGTCTTAAAACGGGTTTAATGCCATTTGGTAATGTAATTGGTGATACATTGCCAAAAAAAGCACCAATGGTTCTTGTTTTAATTATTATTGGAATGTTAGGGGTGGGTGTAACTTATGCGGAACCAGCTATTGGAGCACTCAAAGCATTTGGTTCGTCAATTAATCCTCAGGACGCACCATATCTCTATGAGATTCTAAACAATAGAAGTGAAACCTTAGTTGTAATGGTTGGTGCTGGTGTTGGACTTGCAGCTATCATTGGAACAATTAGGTTTGTCAAAGGTTGGTCGCTAAAGCCTATGATTTATGCAGCTCTTGCACCAACAATAATTCTTACTGCATATGTATGGAATAATCCTGATTTAAGAACTATTCTTGGATTAGCTTGGGATTGCGGAGCTGTTACAACTGGACCAGTTACTGTACCTCTTGTGCTATCACTAGGCATTGGAATTGCAGCATCAGCTGGTAAAGGAGATTCATCTCTTTCTGGTTTCGGTGTCGTTACAATGGCTTCATTATTTCCAATTATCGCTGTTCTAATTCTTGCCATACACGTTTCTCAGACAATCTCAGTTGAGGAAATAATTGCTTCGGCTAGTGTGGCTTCAGACATGGCCATAGGAGAGATGTCTAAGTGGTCGCAAACTCCGTTTGTTGAAATTATTGGAGGAGTCAGAGCAATACTTCCACTAGTAATATTTTTAATGATTGTGCTTTTTGTAATCCTTAGATCTAAACTTCCTAATAATATGATAACAACTTATGGGCTAACTTTGTCTATTGTTGGGATGTGTATCTTCAATATAGGACTTACATATGGCTTAGGAGCAATAGGTGGGCAAGCTGGAACCAATCTTCCTGCCGCCTTTATGGAAGTCCCTGTAAGTGAAGTATCACCAATTTATAACGAATTTTTAGGTTTAACTATAGTAATTCTTTTCGCTTGGCTCTTAGGATTTGGCGCAACTCTAGCTGAGCCTGCACTTAATGCTCTTGGTTTGACAGTTCAAGAACTTACAAATGGAGCTTTCAAAAAGTCTATGTTAATGTATAGCGTTGCCGGGGGTGTTGCATTTGGTATAGCCTTAGGTGTTGGAAAAATTGTCTTTGCTTTTGACTTAGCAACCGTTTTAATACCACTTTATCTTCTTGCAATTGTATTAACTTACTTTTCAACTGAAGAATTTGTTAATGTCGCCTGGGACAGCGCTGGAGTTACAACCGGTCCAGTAACCGTACCACTTGTTTTAGCTATGGGTCTCGGTTTAGGAAGTGCTGTATCCGCCACTGAAGGTTTTGGTATTCTATCTATGGCAAGTATTTGTCCAATTCTTGCTGTACTCCTAATGGGACTATATATACAATTTAAACAAAAAAAATAATTTAAAGGAATCAATTATGGCCAGAGATATCACTTATTTAACAGACGTTTTTTTAATCACTTGTGTTGTTGAAAGTGGTCTAGCCGATAAAATCATAGATGCTGCCACAAGTGTTGGAGCCCAAGGTGCAACAATTAACTATGCAAGGGGAACTGGCATTAGAGATAGAATGGGACTTCTTGGTGTAACAATAGATGAGCAAAAGGAAATAATAAGAATAATAGTTTCTAAAGAACAATCAAATAGGGTCTTTGAATCAATGTATTTAGCTGGAAATCTAGATACACCTGGTAAAGGAATAATGTGGATGGTTAAGCTTGACAGAGTTGCGACTTATATACCCAAAGATGTCATTAAACGAGCTGGCGGATAGATATGTCAAAGTTCGTTGAAATTGGTGGTTTAATAAAAAAAGGATTAGGACAAAAGGTGGTTAAAAAGTTTTCTGAAAGTTCAGATGTTATCGCAGTGGGTTATGCTAATGGCAGAGCCACAGATATGTTTGACATACAGCAATTTGGTAATGCTAGTGAAGCAGATATTCTTACTCTCATTGTCAAAGAAAGAAAAGGAAATGTTATTTTTGATGAGCTTTACAAGCATTTAAAACTCAATTCCCAAAAAAACGGCGTAATATTCAAATCTGAAACAATTTCCAAATTCTCTGTAAAATAATTTACCTTTCAGACAATGCAAAGCTAGTGCCTGTTATAAAAGGGGTTAGGAAATAATCCATAAAACTTCTCTTACCAGTTATAATTCCCACCATAACTGGAACACCAGACAAAAGTTTATATTCCTCGTTTTTTCGTGCAAAAGAGTTTTCAGAGGTTTCGACCTTGACTAAATAAAAACCCTCTTCATCTTTGCCAGAAATCCTGTCAGCTCCTACAAAAATAACTTTCCCTTTGATTGATCTAAACCTTGAACCCTCAGGTGTATTAAGTCTAATTTTGGCCTCAAGATTTTTTTTTACATAACCAATTTCTGATAAAGGTAATTTTGCCTCAATAATTAATCTTTCATTTTCAGGAACAATTTCAACTACCGTTACTCCAGGAGCTACTATGGCTCCTTTAGAATTTACTGATACAAGTTTTACCGTTCCAGACACAGGACTTTTTAAAACAGTTCTATTTAAGCTATCTGAATATTTCTGAATTCTTTGATTAAGTTCCTCTTTTTCTTTTCTATACTGTGACAACTCAATATTTAACTCTTCCATATAGTTGTTTTTTACTTTTTCCAAATCATTTACACTTAAATCAATAATAGATTGCTGTTCGTCGATACTTCCTTCAACCTCTTGCCTTTCTCTTAAAATTTCTAAATGCTTTAATCTATTTGTAGCTTCAACTTCTAATAATTTTTGACTAATATCTTCTTGTTCTTTAACTATTTTTAATCTTTTTTTTAAATTTTTAAGATTCTTATTAGCTTTATCAATACTTGCCTTCTTAGACTTTATTTCGGAATTAATTGCTTTTCTTCTACTTTGAAAAAGTTCATTTTCTGATTTTACTAATTCTTTATCAAATAAATTTTTTTTATTGTCAGGAATTTTTATTGAATTGTTAGAATCTATTTCAGAATCAACTCTGAGTATGGACAAATCTATAGATTTAAGTCTAGAATTAATTTCTTCAAACTCAGAGGATGCTTTTTCTTTTGATAAGATAACTAAAGATTGATTTATTTCAACTTTTTCACCTTCACTAATTAGTATTTCTTCAACTATTCCACCCTCCAAATGTTGAACATACTTAATTCTTCCTTGAGGTATTATTTTTCCATCAGCTAAGCTTAATACTTCAATGATTTTTAAATTTACTAAAACTAAGAAAATTAGTGAGAAAATAATTAGCATTACTTTAAGTCTTTTACTTATAACATTTTTTGGTTTGTTATTATTTTTAATTAAATTCCATTTAACCCAGTTTTCTTTCATTATATTACCCTAAACTAATTTGCTTATCACTTAACTTAATAATGTCAGTATCTTCTGAAAAACAAATTACAGTTTTTCCAGCTCTTTTCAATGAGGAGAGTAATTTAATCACCATATTCTTACCTAATTTATCAAGATATAGTAATGGATCATCAAAGATATAAACTTGCGAATTTTTTGAAATCGATCGTGCTATATGCACTTTTTTTAAAATTCCTTTTGAATAATTCTTATTTATAGAATCTGTAATTGTTAAATCTGATTTTTTTAATTCTTTATCTAATCCAACATTTTGAAGCAGTCTACTTACTTCTTTTTCATTAAGTTCAGGATTGGATATTAAAATATTATTTAATATGGATGAATATAATACATCAACATCTTCGGGTATATAAGCTATTTGACTCTTATACCATACTAATGAAAGTTTCTCCAAATCAGTATCATCTAATAAAATATCGCCAGATTCTGGTCTAATAAGTCCCATAAGTAATTTCGCAATTGTAGTTTTTCCCGTTCCATTTGCTCCGCAAATAACTGAAATTTCAGATGAATTAAAATTAGCTGAGAAGTTTTTAATTATATACTTATTGTCATTATCAAAAGAATAGTTGATATTTTTAATTTTGTAATTTCCTATAATTTTACTAAGTTGCATACCCTCAACTCGATTTTTAGAATTCTTAAAAAAATCATGGCAATCATTAAGATACATATTTGTCCTCTCAATAATAGAAAATGAATTCTGAGCCGATGAAATTGTACCCAATGCTCGAGTAGCAAATATGTTGAAACCAATGAGGCTCCCAATAGAAAGATTTCCGTTCACTACAAAAATACTTCCAAATCCAATAGTTGTAATTGATGATAATAAAACAAAAAAACTTGTTGTGGAAATTTGCTGAGCATCAAAATTTGCAGCAGAGGAGTCAATTTTTAATTTTTTATTCAAGTAATTTTCAAGATGAAACCCAGAATATTTAAACGCAAAAGTAGATTTTAAAAGCTCTTGATTAGCGCTAATCTCTTTAATTATCAATTTATCATTCTTGGATAAATTTAAGTTTTCTAAGTTTTGATTTTTATTTTTAATTAATCTTTGTTGTAATAAAAGGAAAGTTACAACAAGAATTAAAAAGATTATTGCTAATAAAATATCTAGAAAAAAAAGAATAATAATTATCAAGACTGCAAAAATTGAATCAAGAAGATTTGATTGAACTTTTGGTGACAAAAATTGAAAAAAATTATTATTGAAATCAATTATTTCAACAAAATTTCTTTTTAATGTTTTATTTTCTCTTTCAAAATATGTTTTAATAAGGTCTAATTTAAATAATTTTATGGGATCAATAAGAATTTCACATAAAATTCTACTTCTAATATTTCTAAAGACATACTCGAATACTGCAACTAAAAGAGCACCTGATAATAAGAAAAACAAAGTACCTTGAAGACCGAAGGCAATATATCTGTTAAAAATGTGAATAATAAAAATTGGGCTTAACAAACCCATTATGGTGATGAACAGTGTCAATAAAAGAATAGTATTTAGGGAGTTACTTTGTTTTAATATGTCAAACCAGAACTTCATTTTTTTTTTGTAATTTTATACAAGACTTTTGATGAAAATTAGATTTTTAAATAGCATACAATAGTTATCCTTTACACACCAGAAATCGTTTGGTAATCAAATTCACTTCCGTCCATATTGTCATTATTATAGCCATGTAGCAAGGCTATTGGAGTAAGTTCAGAACTGTCTACACCACCTCCCATACTCGTATCCTCCCATACATAGGTATAAGTATCGGTTCCATCGCCAACTGATATAAGGTATGTTTCCAGGCTGTGAATGGACGTACTTGCATTAACCCCAACATAAAAATTACCTAAAGTTGAAGCCAAATTATTTGGAGAATTAATATTAGATGAGTTATAATCGAAGGTGAAATTAAAAATCGTTGGTAAGTTGCCAGAATTAGCTTCAATTAGAAATGCAGAACCAAATTGTTGAGCGTCGTTATAAATTAAACTTCGTGAGTATGAACTTGATAGTTCTGAAACACCTGCAATAATTTGATCATTTCCTGCTCCATCGTGCCTAAAGTCATATATACTATCAAAATCATTTACGTCTACATCATTATCTCTATAATAAAATTTGTCATCTCCTAATCCTCCATACATTCTATCCGAACCTTTACCACCAATTATTATGTCATCCATGTTGCCTCCAATTAGAATATCATCAGCATCTCCACCATCTAAAATCCAGGGTGTCGTAGAATTAGTTTTATCAATTGTATCGCTAGCAGATGTACCTGTAAAAGTTTCTATCGAAGAGGTTTCAGTGCTTTCAGTTTCAGTCTCTGTCTCTGTTTGAATTGCAGATCCTGTTGCTTGGTAATCATTGTAAAGACTCGGATCATCAAAATAAGTTTCTATTGTTTCTGTTTCACTGGATTCATACATAGTTAGATTTAAAAAACCCAACATTGGATCACCTAATCCTGTGGCACTATCAAACATTAATTCCATTGGAGATTGAACAAATACAGGTTCACCAATAGGCTCCATACCAAATACAGTTCCAATTACAGAGTCCTGTATGGCATTTAATGGACCTGTAGATAATAATGATTCGGTTCCAAAGTTTTCGGAAAAATCTATCGTTCCAGGAATAGTAAAACTTTGGCTTAGTGATGAACTTCCAGCAGTCAAATCAAAAACATCATTTTCAGTAGAACTAACCCCACCACTCGAATCATCACTAAAACCAGCTGTTGCCGCTGCTTCGGCCATTGCTTCTTCAGGTGTTGCACCAGATGCTAATGCAGTATCAAAGGCTTCTCGAGCAACAACTTGATCATCTTCGATAGTTTCCTCTTGGGATTGCTCACCACTATCCTCTTCTAACAATTGTTCATCATCTAGACTAACAACTGGAGTTTCTTCATTTTCATCATCCCCTTCAAGTAATTCTTCCTCGCTATCTTCCAATCCCTCTTCATTATCCTCAGATTCTTCTTCTGAAGCTGTCTCTTCATCTGAAACTTCTTCTTGAATATTTTCTTCTTCACTCTCATCCGTTGTCTCTTCTTGTGCTTCTATTTGTTGTTCTTCCTGAGGAGCTGGTGGTTCTTGAGGGGAAGGTGCGACTGCTGGAGTTGGTGGTAAAACATTTAAAGCAGATCCGTAATTAGCTTGAATTTGAGCAGCACTTAAAATTATTGGTGGTGGTGGGGGTGTATTAAAACTTGATATACTTGTTGTTGCACCTATTTGACCTAAAACCTGAGTTCCACCAGCATTACTTACTGATATTTGACCGACTCCACCATCTGCGTCCTGTAAAAGTGTAAAGGAGTTTTCATTTCCTTCAACCGCAGCTTTACCTGCCACAGTTGTCCCTCTAATTCCAATTGTTGCAACTGGAGTTTTTATAGTCATCGCATCTTCACCAGATTTAGCTATTTCTCCGCTAATAAAACTAAATGCACCTTCTACTATGTCAACTGCCATGTTACCGTCGCCAGTTTCAGTATTATATACCAACTCATCTAAAACCATTTTTCCACCTTCAGATAAAGATAAGGTAGTTTTATCGAGAAATGTCAGACCAACCGCGCCAGAATTTGAAACTGTAATTGTATCTCCCTGGAATACAGGGTCACCGTTAGATAATACAAAATCATTACCATCTAGTCTTTTTGCATTAGCTGTTCCTGTGATACTTGAAACTTCTCCAATTGAAAATGTGTTATCACTTGAAGCTTGAGCATACTGGCCTTTAGCCATTGAGCCAGCTAAAATATCAATAAGTGTGCCATTAAATATTAATCCATTTTCTGTTTGAATAGAAGGTAAAACATGATTGGTAAAATAATCATAAAAAATAAACTCCTCACCATTAACGGAAGTTGCGATTAAATCTGTTTGACCTCTTGATAAATGTGCTTTAGGAAACCAGAAAGGTGCTTCAGTAATAATTTCAGTTTTTAAGAAATTTTGGCTTTCGTGAAGTAAAACGTTGTTGTCTACAAATTCTTTGAGATCTTTTTTAAGCTCTCTCACATATAATTGATCTCTTAAATCATCTATTGACGACCTTAAGTTATTGATAATTTGATTATTTATTACATTTATTTGATTGTCAGTATGCACATTCCAAAAACCACTGATTTTCAATTAAAACGACTGAATATCTTATTTATTTAGTAAAAATTGATAGTCAACTAATATATTATTTACAATAAAAAGTTAAATTGCTCCAAAAGCAAAATTTGCTGCGGTCATGTTGTCGTTATCTACTCCAGTCATGACTGCTAAACCAAATAGTTCGCCATTGTCAATAACTCCATTGCCACCATCTGACCATGCATAGGCATAGGCATTAGTAGAACTAGCAGTTCCAGCTACTATAATAAACTCTGATGCATTTGAAATGGGCGTTGAACCATCGGTTGTGACATTAAAACTAGTAAGCTGGTTTATAACACCCGTTGCTGTGTTTGCAGTAGCAAATGCTGTGGTAAAATTAAAAATTTTTGGAAGTACATTCGAGTTAGTAGCCATGTTATATGTCGAACCATTTGTAGCATTATCAGCTACTACTGTGGCATCACGTGTATATGCACCTGTAAACGAAGATCCGAATTTCAAAACATCTCCTGTATTTCCAACCACGAAATCCGTTATTGTGTCAGTTCCTTCTGTAAAATCTCCAAAATAAAAAACATCTTGTCCCGCATTACCAGTTAAAGTATCACCATCAATTGCTCCCCAGAAGATATCATCACCAGACCCACCTTTAAAAATATCTGCCCCACTATAACCCTCAAAACGCCAAGCAGCGGATTCTGCGGATTTATCAACGTTGTCAATAACATTCGATCCTATGAATGTAGTTCCACTACTACCGCCTCCACTTCCACTACCGCCACTTTCTGAAGATTCTTCATAATAGTTCTCAAATTCGGAAGCATCATAATAATAATCTCCTTCAGGTACATAACTACCATCAAACTCTCCGTAAAATCCGCCAAAACCCATATCAAATCCACCAGGACCAAATCCTCCAAAACTTCCATCAAATCCACCAAAACCAAATCCACCAAAACCTCCATCAAATCCACCAGGACCAAATCCACCAAAACCTCCATCAAATCCACCAGGACCGAATCCACCAAAACCTCCATCAAATCCACCTGGGCCACCAGGGCCAAAATCACCAGGGGCAAAATCACCTGAGCCACCAGTTGGATCAAAGCCTATGGGTCCACCTGAACCTCCATGAAAACCACCACCATCATTACCAGAAAAACCCGAGCCAATAACAGGAGCGGTTGTAACAGGTGCAATTGGAGCAAAACCTACTTGAGCTGGAATATAAGCTCCTGGCTGTTGAACAGTACCAGGTGGTTGGAAAGAACCTGGTGGAAGAAAAGTTCCAAAGGATTCTTGATCACCGCCTGAGCCAGGGTCTAAATTGCCAGGTCCTACACCAGGACCAAAATCTCCTGGACCTCCAGGACCAAAATCGTCTGGGCCTCCAGGACCAAAATCGTCTGGGCCTCCAGGCATACCAGGTACTCCAATATCGCCAAATGCATTCCCACCAAAAGCAGCAAATGGATCATTAGGATCCATCGGACCACCCAAAGGCGCGAAAGTAGCAGTATTATCAGGGTCAGGTCCTAAGAATGAGAGTGGGTCACCAAAACCATCAGGACCTCCAGGACCAAAGTCTCCTGGACCACCAAAACCAATATCATCGGGACCACCCGGGCCAAAATCTCCTGGACCGCCAGGTCCTACAGCAGGACCAAAATCTCCTGGGGGGCCTCCAGGACCAAAATCTCCTGGACCTTCAGGAACAAGAGGACCCCCTGCGAACTCATCTCCTCCAACTGTTGCTGCTAACGGATCTCCACCGAAACCACCTGGTGGTGGTGGAATTCCAGCAGCAGCAGCAGCTTCTGCCATTGCTTCTTCAGGAGATAATCCAGCAGCCAATGCGGTTTCAAAAGCCTCTCTTGCTGCTGCGTCTTGTTCTGGTGTAGGACCACCTGGACCAAAATCTCCAGGAGGTAAAGGTTCTCCATCAGGTCCAATCGGTGGACCATCAACTAATGATTCTCCATCTGGTCCAATAGGTGGACCACCAGGTCCGAAATCTCCGGGGGGTAATGGTTCTCCGTCTGGTCCAATCGGTGGACCATCAGCCAATGGTTCTCCGTCTGGTCCAATCGGTGGGCCACCTTCTCCAGGTGGTAGAGGTTCCCCATCAGGTCCAATTGGTGGACCACCTTCTCCTTCTGCTAATGGCTCTCCATCTGGACCAATCGATGGTCCCTCATCTTCTGGAGGTCCTTCTTCTGCTAGTGGTTCTCCATCAGGACCAACCGGCGGTCCCTCTTCGCCCTCTGGTAGAGGACCTTCTTCCTCGCCTTCTAGAGGTCCTTCACCCTCTTCTTGCAATTCCTCTTCGACAACCTCCTCTTCTGCGGTTTCCTCTTCCTCTTGAGAATCCTCTTCCTGGCTTTGCTCCTGCTGTTGTTCCTGAGGTGGTGGAGGTGGTTGTGGAGTTGGAGCAACTACAGGAGTTGGAGGTAAAACATTTAAAGCTGTACCATAGTTGGCTTGAATTTGTGCTGCACTTAAAATAATGGGTGGTGGAGGTGGGGCTGTAAAACTCGTTATATTTGTAGTTGCACCAACTTGCGCTAGAACTTGAGTTCCCCCAGCATTACTCACTGATATCTGTCCTACACCCCCATCGGCATCTTGTAGTAGTGTAAAAGAGTTTTCATTACCTTCAACTGCTGCTTTACCTGCGACTGTGGTTCCTCTTATTCCAATTGTTGCAACGGGTGTTGAAACTTTCATTGCATCAGGTCCAGTTTTAGCAATCTCTCCGCTTACAAAACTGAAAGCTCCTTCAACCATGTCAACAGCCATGCTTCCAGTTCCAGTTGCTGGATCATAAACAAGTTCATCTAAAACCATTTTTCCTCCCTCCGATAATGAGAGAGTTGTTTTGTCAAGAAATACTAGCCCAATCGCTCCCGCCCCTGTAGTTTCAACGGTATCACCCTGAAAAACTGGATCCCCTGTTGAAAGATTGACTGTCGTTCCATCCAAACGAGTTGCTTTAACCTCTCCTGTAACAGTAGAAACTTCACCAATAGATAGTGCATCAGATCCAGCTGCTTGAGCATACTGTCCAGGTGTGAATGATCCAGATAATACATCAACAAGAGTCCCCTTGAGTAATAAACCATTTTCTGTTTTAAGAGAAGGAAGTTCAAAGTTTGTAAAATAATCTACTAATAATATTTCACTTCCGTTAGGTGAAGTTATTAAAAGGTCTGTTTGCGTTTTTGAAAAACTAGCTTTAGGTAGCCAACTCGGTAATCCATTAATGTCTAAGGTATTGCCCGAATATAGCTTTGTGATAGAAAAGCTATCATTCAAATTTATTTGTTGAGTGTTTCCTCTCATATTCTAAAATAATAAAATTATAAGCGAAATGCTTGTATATTAAAAGGTAAAAAAACTTAATTTATTCTATAAACTCAATCGATTCAATTGAAAGTCCCCCCATTAAACTCATTAAAGTGTAACTATTTATGAGAACTTCGATTTGTGCTGCGATTGCATCGGCTTGGGCATTGATTAAAGCGGTTTCACCCCCTAAAACGTCAAGTAAAGTTCGATTTCCTGCTTGTCTTTCTTGTCTTGCAAGCTCTAAAAATTCACCAGAAATTCTTGCCTGATTGGTAAGAAACTGAAAATTTTGTTGAGCTGTTTTTAAACCGTCCCATGTAGTCCTTAGCATTTGTTTGATCATATCTTCTTGGTCTCTTATTCTTGTAGATGTGGCTAAGTAAGACTCAATTGCTGCGTCTTTTCCAGCGTATTCTGAAAGACTTAAATTTAAAGGATACGCAAAATCTAACTTTGCAGAGGTTTCTCTTTTAAATCCTACAACACCACCAAAATCTTGTTTTTCTGAGTGACTCACTATTCCTTTAACAGTTGGAAAAAGAGAGGATTTGGCTGTATTTATTGCTTCTTTGCCAATATCCTCAGTTATTCTTGCTGCAATCAGGGAAGGATTATTTTTCATTGTTATTTCTTCTGCTTCTTCTAAGGATTTAGGTAATTTATCAAAAACAGATTTGAGGAGTATCAAAGAATTTAAATTATCTGGAAATGAATTAAAAACGTATTCAAACTCATGTCTAGAAGTGGCTAATACACCTTCAAACTGAATTAGCCGCGCCTGCGCACCAGCTAATTGAGTTTTTGCTTGGAGAACATCCGAAGTAAGTCCACCTCCCGCAGATACTGCTGCATCTTCTAATTCGGTCTGTTTTTTAATGTTTGCAACAGATTGTCTCGCGTACCTAACGCTTTCCCTTGATTGAATGATTCTCAAGTAGGCTGAAATTGCTCTTAATAAAATGTCATTTTTAATTTGTGTTTCAGTTGCTCGTGTTTGTTTTAACGATAATCTGGATGTTTCTACTGTTGATTTTGTCAAACCAAAATCAGTAATTGTTTGAGTTATTTTTGCTGTTGCGTCCCTTCCCATCAATTGTGTGTTGTTTCCTGGTCCATATTTTATAATATTTTCATGTCCGTAGTTGGCTGTAACGTCTAACGAAGGAAAATAACCACCCCTGGACTGTTTTAGCCTTAACTTAGCAGCCTCTATATCACTTTTTGTTGCCAATATAGTTTTATGATTATTCAAAACTGACTTAAGTGCGGCTTCTAGATTATAAGGTATAACCTCATCTTTTACTTCTTGCGCAGATACAAGTGATCCAACACTAATCAAAAATACAAAACAACCTAATACAAATTTTCCCATATTACTACTTATCCACAATTTCATAACTGTGAATAACTTTTAACGACAACATTTCATAATAGTTAATTATTAACATGATTTTTTTGAATAATCTAGATATAAACATTTTCCCCCTAACAGTTTTAGAAAATTTGAAAAAAGTAGTTCTGAGTCGTCATTATTATTCCTAATTTCTTGTTTCAGTCTGCTAGCGAGTTTCACTCCAACTTGAGGACCAAACATTAAAGATGCTAAAATATCAGCATCTAAAATTATTTTTTCAAGATCATCTTCTACATTTTCTGGTTTAACAGGGAAAAAGGTACTCTCAAATATTCTCTTAATCCTCTTCAATTCTTTAGAAATAAAGATTTTCTTGAATAAAATTTTTTCTAATCCGTCATAACTCTTTAATTCCTGATAGTAGGGCTTGCTCATAAGTATCCTCCTTCCCTGATGATTCATATCGTGAGAAAGGGCTATTATGACCAATAAAAGCCTATCTTTATATTTTAAATTTATTTGTTTTCCTAGTATGCATGAAATTATCAAAACTGACTTAAAGTGATGAGAATCATGATATGTATTGAAACAAGTATTTCTTAGACACAATTTTGATAATTTTCTAATAATTGATTTATAATCTTTTAACTTAAAAACTTTTAACTCTTTTAAACATATTATTGCTATCGAATATAAATCTGGTTTTTTATGATTTGACAAAATATATTTTTTTAAAATACATTTTGTTCTAGGCCAATTTTTAACTATATAGTTTAAACTTGGCAAACCTTTGTCTAATGGAAAATTCCTCATTTGCTTTTCATTACCCAAACACCATTCCAATCTGTCGGTTTTTCTTTTATCAATAAATTGCATCTCTCAATATATGTTTTTGATAAGTTATCTTGTGAATTTGATTTTAGACATTCATTAAAAGATGAAATAGCTTGCTCAAAACTTCCACTTTTATAATGTTTTCTGCCTTCATTAAAATAATTGACAACATCCATTAAATTCGGAAAAGTTTTATCATTGTGATAATCTAAAACTTCATGAACACCAATAGGTTCGTTTTTTCCTTTAACAACTACATCATCTATATACCTAATGCGATAAGTACCTTTTAGTTTTTTAAATGTATAGTCACTAATTAATATCCTTGCACTATATTGTTTGCATGCACTTTCTAAACGCGCAGCTAAATTCACACCGTCACCAATCATCGTGTAATCCATTCTTTTTTGTGATCCAATATTTCCTGCCACAATTTTGTCCGTATTTAATCCTAATCCCATATCAACAGGGGGTTTTCCGTCTTTTTCTCTTTGCTCGTTCCACTCCCATAATCTTTTGATCATATTGATGCCAGCTTTAACACCCCTATCTTCATCATCTTCATGTGATATTGGAAGACCAAATGCTGCCATTATTGCATCTCCAATAAATTTGTCTAACATACCCCCCTGCTCTGATATACACTCAACCATTATTTCAAAATATTCATTCAATAATTTTACAGTCCCCTGAGCACCCAACGACTCTGTAATTGTAGTGAAACTTCTTAAATCAGAAAACAACAAAGTTGCGGTTGTTTCTAGCCCGCCCATGATGTCAGATCCATCCTCCAATAATTGATCAGCTATTCCAGGGTCCATGTACCTAGACATTGTTGATTTCATTCTTTTTTCTGAAGAAATATCCTCAAACATTAATAACGTACCAAGAAAATTATCTGATTGATCCGTTCTACCGTCACTATCTTCATTTATTAGTGGGAGTATTGTCAAATTTACTGATATTTTTTCTTCTTTTTCTGTTTCATAATCGAAAACCTCTATTTCAGCATCAACAATAATTTCTGGTTCTTTTGATTCACCAACACTCTTAATTTTCTCATATATCCATTTTTTATTTCCGGAAAAAAAATCTTTGGATTGTTTTTTTATTATGTCTGAATCTTTAGTTCGGAGTATTTTTAAACCAGATTTGTTACAAGTAACAATTTCTTCTTCACTGTTAATTGTTATAACTCCGTTAGACATACTAGAAAGCATACTTTCATTATACTTTCTAGATTTAGATACATCTTCAAAAAGCTTGGCATTTTCAAGGGCAATTGCAACTTGTTGAGTAAATGCCTTTAATCTAGATTCGTCTTCATCTGTAAATTTGCCACCACTTTTATTTAAAACTTGTGTACAACCAATAACCTTACCTTCTTTATTAACAATGGGTACACATAAAATCGAACGAGTAAAATATCCTGTTTGTTTATCAAATGAAGGATTAAATCTTAAATCAGCATATGCGTAAGGAATATTCATTGATTTACCAGAAGAAAAAACTGATCCTGCAATTCCTGCGGTATTAGGAAGTCTTATCTCACCAATTCCTTCTCCCATAGCAACCCTTGAAAATAGTTCATTGGTTTTTTCATCATTTAAAAATAATGTAGCCCTGTCAGCATTCAGCATTCGTGTTGCCTCTTCCATCACTCTTTGAAGTAAAGCTCCTAAGTCGATTTCAGCTGTTACATCAGAAACTATACTTATAAATTCCATTTCTTTATTTCGTTTTTTTTCAAAATGTTCTGTATTTTGTGCATTTTGAATTGATACAGCAGCTTGGGTTGCAATTGACTCCGTAAAAGAAAGATTATCTTTTGTAAACCTACCTTTGTTCTTATTTAAAACTTGAATAACACCTATTGTCAGCCCATCAACAGTTTTAACTGGACAACAAATCATATTCTTTGTCTTATAACCAGTTTCCTGGTCAACTTCTTTGTTAAAGCGGGAGTCGGCATAAACGTCATGAATCACCTCCCCAGATTTGTTGTGAAAAATTGCGCCAGCTATTCCAACGTTATTTAAAATTCTTATTTCGCGAGTCAAATCTCCTTGGGCAACTCTTGAATAAAGTTCATTTGTTTCGTTATCATTTAAAAATAATGTACCTCTATCTGCATCTAACTCATTAGTAACGAATTCAATAAGTGTCCATAAAATCTCCTCTAAAGATTTAAGTCCAGCAATTTTTCTTGAAATCTGAAGTAAAAGCTCAGTTCTTCTGAGCTTCTCCAAGGTTTGGACTATGTTTTCATTACCGTTTTTCATATTTTAACTTATTGTTATTTTTGGATTTTTTTTTCATAATTTTTTATTACTTTTTCTAATTCGTCTCTTAGTGACTGTGTTGAATTTTTAAGTTGTTTAATTTCATCACTGGAATTTAAAACCGCTTTTTGAATTGCTTGTTTTTTTGAAAATTTTGATTCAACTAATTCGTCTCTTAAAGTAGATGTTGCATCTTTTAATTCATTAATTTCAAGTGAAGATTTCTTTATGGCATTTTGAACAGCTTCTTGTTTTTCAAACTTCAAATTTTCAAGCTCTTCTCTTAATGCTGAACAAGATAACTTAAGTTGTTTTATTTCATTAGCTGAAGCCTGAATTTGAATTTGAATTGCTTCTCTTTTTTCAAATCTGAGCTTCTCCATTTGATTTCTAAGTTCTTTAACAGAAGATTTTAACTGATTTATTTCATCATTTTTTAATGAAATAGCTTTTTGTACTGCATTATTTTTTTCAAAAATAGATTGGTCTAATTTTTCTCTAAGTGAGTTGATTGTAGAAAATAAATCTTCTGTTTCTATATTATTCTCAGACTTAATTTTTTGAATTAGTTCATTTAATTCAAAGCTAAAGCTAGGATTTTCTAATTTATATTTTTCAATAAATTTTCCCAAAACAATTTCCCCATTTTATTCTATTTTTCTTTTAAATTTAAACAATGAAAATATCTAATATTTTTAATTTCAGCTGTTTTTTTTATTATCCAAGAAACAATTTGACCTTTCTTAACTTTTAATTTTTTTGCACAACCTCTTGGTATTTCTAATACAGCAGAAATTTTAATTTCAGATGAAATTAAATTTTTTTCCATTGGAACACCCTCTTTTATAGAACTGATAATGTTTCTATCGTCAATAAATATTATATCTAATGGAATGAAAGTATTGTACATCCAGAAATTAACTATTTGCGGTGCATCGTAAATAAAAAGCATCCCATTATGAGTTTTTAACTGTTTTATATTCATAAGACCTTTTTGCTTTGTATTATCATCAAAGGCTATTTTTACTAACAAATCAGAAAAATCTTTTGAATGAATGAGTGCGAAATCTTTTGATCCAAGCTCTGTAAATCCAAAAATAAAAAAAATGAGAATTTTATAACTTAAAATTCTCACCTTTTTTTATTCTTTCTAGAGTCATCTGTGCCCCCAAACTTAAATTTTGTTCCTTATCATTTTCTTTATTAAGCTTTTCATTATTTAATGTTAATGATAAGTCGTATTTCTCAGACAAATTTCTAAATATTTTTACATCATACGCACTCAAAACTCTTGAATCGTATTTTTCTTTATCAGAAATTTTTTTCTCTTTTTTTAATCTTTGAATAGATTTTGAAAGTCTATTTTTCATTTTATAATGTTTACTAAATATAATACTATATTATTATCAAATTATGAAAAATACAGAAGAAAAATTGATAGCAATAAAAAATGAAATGGAAAATGTTAGAGAACTTTATGTAAAAGGATTTATTAATAAAGAAGTTTATCAAAAAGAAACAAGATTTTTATTCGAAATGGCAACTGAATATGGTGCATGACGACGAAGTAACTAATTTAAAAGAGTCTATTAAAAATTTCAATAATTTATCCTCAATTGAAAAAAAAAATTTAATTGAATCAATAGAAATGTTGTGGTTAAACGCCGGGATAAAAAAAAAAAAAAAGGATATAAATATAAAAACTCAAGATAATGAAAATATTGTAAGAATCAGACAGCTATTGGCGGCTGCTTGGTCAGAAGATTTAAAAGAATAGATTCTCTGATAGCCGCACAAAATTTATTTATCTCTTTTAATTATATGAAAACCAAACTCAGTTTCAATTGGTTCACAAATTTCACCAACTTTTAGAGAAAAGGCACTTTCTTCAAAAGGCTTAACCATCATTCCTTTACCAAACTCTCCTAAACTTCCTCCATATGCAGATGATGAGCATTCAGAGTGCTTACTAGCAAGATCTTTGAAAGAGGATTTATTATTAGTCAGGTCACTGTGTATTTCATTGATAAGTTTCATAGCTTCATCTTTAGATAAACTTGATCTAGAATCTTTGGAATCTTTATGCATGATCAAAATGTGTGAAGCTGAAATTTTATCCATCTTTTTTAAAAACAAGTCTTATATGATTTATAAAATAAACTATTGATAAAAATATGTAAATAACAGAATAATTTATTGAAAAATTGACTGAAAAAAAAACAAATGGTGAAGCAAATATAGCTGCAGTAAGAAAAGAAAGGTTTAAGCTTGAAATGCATGAATTTTCTGTTGTTCTATTTATTTGCTGTTGAAGGATAAAGCAACAAATTGTGAAACTTGACACCAAAGATAAAAAAAATTTTAGAAAATCGATGCTATAACTTGATGAATGATTTATGAATGAGCAAATTGAGGAAATTATTAGAACTGATATATTGAAAAATATTACAGATTTTCTTCTACCTATAATATTAGCGAGCGGTGTTATAAAAAACAAAATTAGGTTAGTTAAAAATAAATATAAAAATCCATAACTCAAAAAATATAAGTTATCAGGATTACTGAATTTAGGTAGCCAATTAGAAAAAGAAAAAAGTAAAAAACATAAAATAGGTATAAATAAAATAAAACTATTTATATAGTTAGTAACAAACAAATCATTTTTTATATTATTGGAATCTAGCATTATATTTACATTTTTTTTTAAGTGAAATTTGGAAAATACAAATATAACTAAAAGTAAGGTTATAACTATTAGATAAAGTATTTTCCAACCACCATTATTTATAAAATCATTTGAATAAATTTCATTTATTAGATTATAAAACAGTGAACCGCATGCAATGCCTAGAAAAATCAATATCCAATATTTTAATTGTAAAATATTTGTAACAAATTTTTGTTCGTTTATTAAAACATTTCTATAACTTAATGAAATTATAATACCAAGGAAAACCCGAAAAATTACTAAAATTCCAATTGATAAAAAAATTGGAAATTCCTTTTGAATTATAACAGGTATAAAGTAGAGAAAGCATAAAATTAAGAATAAATTTATTTTATTGATTTTTAGTTTTTCTAATAACTTAGAAATTTTTAAGTCAAATATTCTAAAAATAAAAGATAATGAAGTAACAAAACATAAGATAACAACACTTATTCTTGTATCTACTGACTCTAAAAGAAAAGAAGATAAAAAAATAATTAGAGAAAAGTTTATTGCAATATCCAAACCGTCTATAAAAGGAAGAAAATCGTTCAAATTGTAATTAATCTGTTTCTTTGAAGTATTCATATTTGTTTAGAGAGTATTTGTAAAAAATTTTTTAAACTCATGACTTTCTCTTCATCTTTAGTTTTAACATTCTTAAAAAATAACTTTGAACTTGGCATCAATTTTAAAATTTCAGCATTTTTTTCAACTAATTTTATAAGTTTTTCAACATTCATCATATTATCATCTTTGAATTCCAGTACAAAACCTTTATTGGTATTCTCAATTTTTTTTATATTCATTTTTTTGGCTTTTATTTTAATCTCAATTATATGAAATAAATTTTTGAGAGAGTTTGGAATGTTTCCGAACCTATCATTCAAGTTGGATAACATATCTTTTAATTCGTCAATATTAACTATATTCGATATCTTTCTATAAAACCTTAATCTCATATCCAAATCTTTAATGTAATTTTTTGGAATACTAATTGCGAATCCAAGTTTAATGACAGGGGACCAATCTCTATCAGTTTTCTTAATATTTTTAAGTTCGTCAATAGTTTCTTTTAGCATTTTATAATATAGTTCAATACCTACTTCTTTAATATGTCCCGACTGTTCTGATCCAACAATATTCCCTCCTCCTCTAAGATCAAGGTCACTAGAAGCAATAGACAAGCCTGCACCAAGATTTTGAATTTTAGAGATTATTTTAAGTTTTTGAATCGAATTTTCGCTTATATTTTTAAAATCATCAAGAAGCAGATATGCGTATGCTTGTCTACTTGATCTGCCTACTCGTCCTCTTAACTGATATAACTGAGAAAGACCAAATAATTGTGGCTTTTCAATTATTATTGTATTTACATTAGAAATATCTAATCCAGATTCGATCATAGCTGTTGAAACCAATATTTTTGACTTTTTTAAGAAGAATCTATCATAAGATTCTTCAATATTTTTATTGGACAATCTACCATGAATTACTTCTATTTTTTCATTAGGAATGAGATTATTTAGATTTTTTTGGATATTATTTAAATCAGAAATTCTTGGCGCAACATAAAAAATCTGTCCATCACGATTAATTTCTTTTTGAATAATTTTTTTTAATTGTTTTTTTTCCTTCAACATAAGATAGGTTTTTATATTCAATCTACTAAGAGGTGGAGTTTTAATTAATGAAATATTTTTTAATTGAAATATGGACGATTGTAATGTTCTTGGAATTGGTGTTGCAGTTAAAGTAAGGATATGACAATTTGGCTTAAATTTTTTTAGTATTTCTTTTTGTTCAACACCAAAACTCTGCTCCTCATCAATGATTATTAAACCTAACTTTTTAAACACAAGTTCACTTGATAATATTGCATGAGTTCCAATTAGTATATCAATATTTCCATTTTCAATTTCTTCTTTAAGATTTTTTTTTTCAGTATCTGATTCTATTCTTGAAATTTTTTGTATTACATAATCAAAATTATTAAATCTTTTTTTAAAATTTTTTATATGTTGATTCACTAAAAGTAATTTAGGGCATATCAATGCAACTTGGAATCCAGCTGAAACAGAAATAAATGAAGCTCTCATTGCTATTTCTGTTTTGCCAAAACCTACATCTCCGCAGATTAAACGATCCATTGGCGTACCTGAGGCCAAATCATTTTCAATTTGTTGTATTGATTTTAACTGATCTGATGTTTCCGTAAATTCAAATTCTGATGAGAATTTCTCATACTCAAAAGATTTAGGAATGAGAACATCACCTTTTTCTAATTTTCTCTTAGCTGCAGTTTTTAATAAATTCTCTGCAATGTCTTTTATTCGATTCTTTACACTAGCCCTTCTTTGCTGCCAACTCTGTATACCTAACTTATCTAAGCTCACCTTAATTTCACTTTGACCATATTTTGAAATCTGATCTAGGTTTTCTACTGGAATTAACAATTTGTCATTCCCATGATATAGCAACTCCAAAAACTCTTGAACAATGTTATTAAACGTTCTTGTTATAAGTCCATTATATTTTCCAATACCGTGGTCATTATGGACTATATAATCTCCGATTTTAAGATTTGAATAATCATCTATCAAATTTTCTTCTTTTATTGATTTAGAAATATATTTTTTCGAAGTTTTTCCATAAATTTCTTCATCGGTAATAAAATATAGTGAGTGAGTATTATTAAAATTTAAAACAAAACTATTATTTATTGTGAATTTATAGACTAAGAAGTTAAAGTTTATTCTAGTTAAATTGAAAAAATCTTGTTTAAAATTGTCTATATAGTTAATGTTTTGTGAATTTAAAAAACTTAGAATTTTTTTTTTATTTGCATTTGAGGAATAGCAGAAAATTATAATTTCTCTTTTTTTTATTAATGTTATTAATTGTTTTTGATTAATTATTTTATTTTTATTAAAATTATATCTTGATGAAAAATAATTTATTCCTTCTTCTTTTGAATTTAACGGATTGAATGAAAGAGTATGTAATCTATTTTCAATTTTAGAATTTAATTCTTTTGAATTATAAAAATAATTACAATTGATTTTTTTTAAATCTTTATATTCATCAGTATTGTCAAATGAATCCGATGTTACTTGTTTGAAATCCTTTTCAAAATTTGCGTCCAAAAAGATTTTATAACCATCTAAATATTCTAAAAAAGAATTAAAATTATTGTTTAAGATTGGAAAAAACTGTTCTGAACCTGGTAAGACTATTTTTTGAGAAAGTGATTTATAATAATCGTCTTTATCCTTTAGTTTAAGTTGTCTAAATAAGCTTCTAAAACATTCTATATTCTCTGAATTGAACTGAAACTCAGAGGATAAGGATAAATAATAATCGTTAACAGTACTTATTGAAAGTTGGTCTTGAGTAGAAAACAAATTAAGTTTGTCTATTTTTTCAAAGTCAAATAAAATTCTCAGGGGTTGTTTATGAATTGGAGAGAAAATATCCATAATTTCTCCTCTAATTGCAAATTCTCCTTTATTATGAACAAAATCCACCTTTTCATATCCACATTCAACTAAAAAATTAAGAATTTTGTCGTAGGTTAAAGAGCTTCTATTCCTTATTACTAATTGAGATTTCTTTACAGTTTCAATGTTAATTGTATTAGTTGCTATGGCTTTGAGAGAGCTTATAATTATATTATCTGATAAATTTGAGAAAACTAAATTATGGAGACAATTTATTCGATCAGACTTATTTTTATTTGTTGGTGAAAGATTTGAAAAAAATAAACAATCAAAACTTGGAAATTCTATTACATTCAATTTAGAGTTGATTTTTAGTAATTTATTTTTGATGTCATCAAAGTCATATTCAATACTCGAAAAATAAGCAATTTTGTTGTATTTATTAGACTGAGCAGCTAAAAAGAACTCTAATGAAGATTTATCTAGTGCAAATTTATTTGATATTTTATTCACTTGATTTATCGTTACAAGTTTTAAAAATTTTTTTCATTACAGGATTGTCATAATTAGCAGGTATCTTTTCTTTTTTTAAAATAATATCCAAAAGAAGATTATCTGGTAGATTTAAAATTTCTTCAAGTTCTTTGAATTCTTGGTCATTTAATTTATATTTATATGTGTTGACGAATTTTTCAAAAATAATATCTAATTCTTTAATTCCTCTGTACTTAGCTCTATGAAGAATTTTTTTTTTAGTAGATGTATTCATAATAAAAACTTTTTGGAGCATTTTAAATGAACAATTTGAAAAATAAAAATATTTTTAATAATTTCGATTTTTTAAGAACAAATTTAACAATAAAAAACATTATCAGCAATTTCGGAAAAAGAATTATTGATCTTTTTACTCATATGCCACTCAGTATTAATGAGAATATTTTAGTTGAGGAAATCAAACCGATTCATTTCGAAAAAATTATCTCATGTGACTTGTTAGTAAATAAATATGAAAAAAAATACAGTAAAAACGCTCCATTTAAGATTCTATGCGAAAATAAAAAAAAACAAACAATTGAACTCCTTTTTTTTAATATGAATGAATTTCAAGTCAAAAATTATATTAAATTAGAAAATATATACAGAATCTCGGGTAAATTGGTTTATGTAAAGAATAAACTTCAAATTATCCACCCAACAGGAGTTTTAAATGAGAAAGATTTCTTTTATTTCGACAAATTTGAACCGCAATATGATTTATCAAGAAAAAAGATTAACAAAAAAATTTTCAGAAAGTTTGTTAAAAATTATATAGATATCATTGAATCTTATAATTTTCCAGAAGAATGGATCCTAAAAAAGTTTAGAAAAAAAAGTTGGAACTCTTTTAAAGATTCTCTTTTACACCTTCACAACCCCAATGCTCTTTGTGAAATAAAATTACTCGAAAAAAATCGTCAAAGACTAGCATATGATGAGCTTCTCGCAAGTTATATAATTTTTTATGAACTAAAAAAAAAAATTAATTTAAAAAATAATATTCCACCAATTTTAAATTATGAATTGTCAAATGAAATTCAAAGAAAACTTTCATTCAAACTTACAAAAGATCAATTAACAACTTTGCAGGACATAAAATATGACTTATCATTAAAAAAACAAATGTATAGACTAATACAGGGTGATGTTGGTTCTGGGAAGACAATAGTTGCACTTTTAATTGTTGCCGATGTAATTAAAAGCGGATTTCAAGTAGTCTTAATGGCTCCAACAGAAATATTAGCCAATCAGCATTTCGATTATTTCAATAAACTACTTTCTCCGTTAAATATTAAAACTGAAATACTCACTGGTAAAACCAAAAATAAAAAAGATATTTACGCTCGTTTAGCAAAGAAAAATATCGATATTTTAATAGGAACTCACAGCGTTTACAATTCCTCTATTGAGTTCTATAAATTGGGTCTTATCGTCATAGACGAACAACACAAGTTTGGAGTTAGACAAAGAATTAATCTTTTAGAAAAGTCAGTTGGATGTCATACTTTAATAATGTCCGCAACACCAATTCCTAGAAGTCTTTCTTTTGTAATGTATGGTGAAATATCCATTTCGAATATTAAGTCTAAACCCCAAGGAAGAAAAGACGTAATTACATCTTTAATAAATAAAAATCAGATTGAAACACTAATAGAGGGTATTGAGAGAAAACTTATTAAGAATGAACAAATATTTTGGATTTTACCCACGATAGGAACATTAGATTCTGAAGAGCAAACGTTAATCACAAGATATGAATACCTAAGGAAACGATTTAAAAACAAAGTTGGTTTTATTCACGGTAAAGTGAATAAAGAAGATGCTGAGAGAGTAATGCAGGACTTTAAAGATCAAAAAATTATGATTCTTGTATCTACAACCGTTATTGAGGTTGGAATCAATATTCCTAATGCAACATTAATGATAATCGAAAATGTTGAAAGATTTGGACTTGCACAACTTCATCAACTTAGAGGAAGAGTAACTAGAGGTAATCTTCAATCAAATTGCGTTTTAATTTATAATCAAAATTTATCAGAGTTATCAAAACAAAGACTTTTGATTCTTAAAAAAAGCAGTGATGGCTTTGAAATCGCTGAAAAGGATCTCTATTTGAGGGGAGCTGGTGATTTTTTTGGAACAAACCAAACTGGGCTGCCATCATGGAAATTTTTTAGACCTCATGAAGATCACACACTTCTTAATTCTGTTAAAGAAAATTCAGAATATTTAATAAAAAATTATGGAGAGAACATAGATAAAATTGAGTTTCTACAGAAAATTTTTTATCAAGAGAAGAATTTTAAGAATTTTTATTCCGTTTAGATTCTAATTTAATTATACCTGCTGATACAATTGTTTTTATTGCGTCATCAACACTAACATTTAATTTTTTTAATTCGGTATTAGGAACCATTAAAAGAAAACCAGATGTTGGATTGGGTGTTGTTGGGATAAAAACATTGGTAAGTTTTTTTTTTAATCTGTTTTTAACCTCACCCTCAACATCTCCTGTTGTAAAACCTATAACCCACACTCCTTTTCTTGGATATTCAACTAAAACTGCTTCTCTGAAGGCGTCAGAATTTGTTTTGAGGATCGTTTCCAAAATTTGTTTTATTGTTTTATAAAAAACTTTTATCAATGGAATTCTTTGTATTATCAAATCAGTTTTCTTAAGAAGCCATGAACCGAAGAAATTGGCTGTCAATGAACCAATAACAACCATAAATAAAATGAGTACTATTAGACCTAACCCTGGAACATCTCGTGGTAGATAAAAATTAGGATTTAAATAATATGGTATGACAGGTGTGATAAGCCTATCAAATAAGTTAATAAGTGAGATTACAATCCAAAAAGTAATAACAACTGGTGCGGTTACTAGGATTCCAGTAAAAAAATAGTTTTTTAATCTAGCCCACATTTAGCACTCAAGTCTTTTGGTACGCCCGATGAGGCTCGAACTCATGACAACTCCCTTAAAAGGGGAGTGCTCTACCAACTGAGCTACGGGCGCGTTGTTAGTTAGGATATAGTAAAATTATATGATTTTCACAACAAAAATTTATTTTATTTTAATCTCATTGTAATAATTTTGGTAGGGTTTCTGAGAACTTGTCCGTTTTGGCCTTTTCCCTCTGGAATTCTATCAATTAAGTTCATCCCTTCAATAACTTCACCCCAAACTGTATATTTGCCATCCAAAAATGGATGACTGTCGTAACAAATAAAAAATTGACTGTCAGCTGAATCTGGATCGTTTGCCCTTGCCATCGATACAATCCCCCGTTCATGTTTAATATCATTAAATTCAGCTTTAATATTTTTACCGCTTCCACCAGTTCCGTCACCTTTTGGATCTCCTCCTTGAGCCATAAAACCAGATATGACTCTATGGAAAGTCAAACCGTCGTAAAATCCAGATTCCGACAATTCTATTATCCTTTTAACTGTATTTGGGGCTTTTTCCGAATAAGTCTTAATTTTTACAATCCCTTTCTCTAAAACCATGTGAAGTACTGGACTCTCTGTTGCCATAGTATTAGTAAAAATAAAAAACATGCAAGTTTGTATAAAATATCTTAAAAATTTAAACATTATTTTTCCTTTCTTTTAATTTCAAACATTCTAAGAACGTTGTCTGGAACAAAATTATTAATCTCACCGTCATACAATGCAATTTCTTTCACAAATCTTGCAGAAGTTAACTGAAGATTTTCGGATGCCATTAAAAAAATTGTTTCTATCTCAGGCCCTAACTTTGAATTCATACCTGCCATCTGAAACTCATATTCAAAATCTGCTACAGCTCTTAAGCCTCTGATGATAACTTTTGCTTCACATTTTTTTGCATGTTCGACTAACAAATTATCAAAACCTACAACGCCTATATCACAACTTTTAGTATCAATACCGTTTAACGACTCTTTAATCATATTAATTCTCTCGTCTATTTGAAAAAAAGGCTTTTTATGTTTATTTTCTGCAACACTTATGATCAATTTATTAACAATGTGAGAAGCTCGTTGGATAATGTCAAGGTGCCCGAACGTAACAGGGTCAAATGTTCCAGGATAAATTCCCGTAATAAGATTATCAGTCATTTTCCTCTAATTTAGCAACGGAAACAACTTTTTCTTCGTCAGATACATTAAAAAGCGTTACACCCTGAGTTTGTCTTCCTCCAATTCTTACGTCATTTACAGGACATCTAATTAACTTCCCCTTGTCTGTAACTAGAACTAGCTGATCACTGTTATTAATTGGAAAAGACGCTACCACCTGACTTCCATTTCTTTCGCTTAATTGCATATTTGCAATACCAAGTCCACCTCTTTTTGTTTTTCTGTATTCAAAAGCAGAGCTTCTTTTACCGAAACCCTTATCTGTCACACTTAAAATAAATTCTTCATTTTCTTTCAAATTTTCAAACTTTGCATCATTAAAATTATTATTTTCTATCTTTTCATTTTTTCTCATTAAAGTGCTTATTCTCAAATACTCGTCTCTTTCAGTTACATCAAAGTCAATACCGTTAAGAATCGCTAAGGAAATAACCGTATCACCTTTTGAGAGTTTTATACCTCTCACGCCTATTGAGGATCTACCTGAGAAAATTCTGAGATCACTGCATGAAAATCTAATACATTTTCCTAGTTTTGTTGACAAAAAGATATTTGAATCTTCTGAGCATGTTAATACATTAACCAGCATGTCGTTTTCATTTAGTTTCATAGCAATTTTTCCGTTTGAATTGATGTTGTGAAAATCAGTAAGTTTATTTCTCCTAATGTTTCCTGAAGACGTGGCAAAAATTATATTATTTTCTGAAACATCATATGGCATTATTGCTGTTATTTTTTCTCCACTTCTTAAAGGGAGTAAATTTACCAAAGCTTTACCTTTAGAGGTCGGGCTTCCAATCGGTAATTTGTATGTTTTCAGTTTATACACTATTCCTCTTGATGAAAAAAATAGTAATGGAGCAAGAGTATTTACTGCAAAAACCTCGCTTACAAAGTCTTCTTGTTTAGTTGTCATTCCAGCTCTGCCTTTTCCACCTCGCTTTTGTGCTCTATAAGAATTTAGTGGAACCCTTTTTATATATCCTGTATGCGTTAAGGTAACTACTACATCCTCGGACTTAATAAGTGATTCGTCATCAATGATTTCTTCACTCTCTGAAATCTCTGTTTGTCGTAAAGATCCTATTTTTTCTTTTATTTGTTGTAATTCTTCAATAATTACTTCGTTAAGTTTATCTTTTGAAGATAAAATTTTTAAAAACTTATTTATTAAATTAACACATTCCTTCAAATCATAAATTAATTTCGATCTCTCTAACCCTGTTAGTCTACTCAACTTAATCTCTAAAATTGCTTTAGCTTGAGTATCAGTGATCTTATAGTTATCAGTTTCAACTAAGCCTTCATTATCAGAGTTAATAAAATCTTTTATGAAATCATCAGATGGGATTTTCCAATTTTGAGAAGTCAATTTGTTTTTTGCATCATTTGAATCTTTGGAGGATTTAATAAGTTCAATTATTTGGTCAATATTTTCTAGAGCTACAGAAAGTCCTAATAGTATGTGTGCCTTTTCTCTTGTTTTTTTTAAATGATATTTCGTTCTTTTATAAACAACATCTTTCCTAAACTTTGTGAAAAGTTCTAAATATCTTCTTAAATTTAATAGTTCTGGAACGCCATTGTTTAATGCCAACATATTTATTCCAAAAGAAGTCTGCAATGAGGTAAATTTGTATAATTGGTTCATTACCACATCAGCTTGAATATCTCTTTTTAAATCAATTACAACTCTCACTCCTTCTCTGTTGGATTCATCTCTCAGTTCGGAAATTCCATCTATAATCTTTTCTTTTGCTACTTTTGCAATATTTTCAATTAATTGAGACTTCTTTATTGAATAAGGAATCTCTGAAATAATTATCGATTCTCTCCCTTTTTTTGAGTTTTCTACAGATGTTTTAGCTCTTATTATTATTGAACCTTTTCCTTTCGAATAAGCGTCTTTGATACCATTTTTCCCAACAATTATTCCTCCGGTTGGGAAATCTGGTCCTTTCACTAAGTCAAGTAAATCTTCATCTGAGGCGTTAGGTTCTAAAATAATTTTACAACATGCATCAATAATTTCATTTGGACAATGTGGAGGAATTTTGGTTGCCATACCTACAGCAATTCCCTCTGAACCATTTATCAATAAGTTTGGAAACTCAGCAGGGAGTAGTTCTGGTTCAAAAGCTGTTCCATCATAATTTTCTTTAAAATTGACGGTCTCGTTGTCAATATCATGTACGAGAAATGAAGCAATTGGAGATAATTTAGCTTCTGTATATCTCATAGCAGCTGCAGAATCTCCATCCATTGAACCGAAGTTTCCTTGGCCATCAATAAGCGGAACTCTCATACTAAAATCCTGGGCCAATCGAACCATTGCGTCATATATAGCAGAATCACCATGTGGGTGGTATTTACCCATAACATCACCAACAATTCTTGCAGATTTCCTGGAAGGTTTGCCTGACGTGTACCCGGCTTCATTCATTGCATAAATAATTCTTCTGTGAACTGGTTTTAACCCATCGCATACATCTGGCAAAGCTCTAGAAACTATTACACTCATTGCATAGTCTAGGAAGGAGTTCTCCATTTCTCTTTCTATAAAAATGCTTTCGTGTTCTATATCTTCTGGCTTACTATCGTCAATCATAAATTTTTTGCATTAAAAAGGGACTTCATCCTCAATATCAAAATCTTGCGGAGATTCATCAATTTTTTTTTCAACAGAAGAGTTTTCAATGTTAGGGGAATTCAATCTCTGAAAATCATCGGATTTGTTGTCTAACATTGTCAACTGACAATTATAACCTTGGAGTATTATTTCTGTAGTCGTTTTCTCAACGCCGGCTTGGTCATTGAATTTTCTGGATCTAATTTGACCTTCTAAATATACTAAAGAACCTTTTTTAAGAAATTTCTCGACTATTTCAGATAGCCCAGCTGAGAAAATTACAATCTTATGCCAATCCGTTTTTTCTTTTTTCTCGTTTGTCGTCTTGTCTTTCCAAGATTCACTTGTGGCAACTGAGAACCTAGCTATTTTTGTTCCTTCTTGAGAAACTCTGATTTCTGGGTCTCCTCCTAATCTTCCAAGTAATATAACTTTATTAACTGATCCGGCCATTGTTATAATAAAAAAAATTATAATATCATAATTACTCCAAATAAAATATAAATCTTTTAAAAGTTTTTAAGAAAATGAAATCAAAGGACAATCTAAACTTTATAAAAATAGTTGGAGCAAGACAACACAATCTTAAAAACATTAATGTAAATATTCCTAAAAATAAGTTTGTTGTTATTAGTGGTCTATCAGGTTCAGGTAAATCATCGCTGGCTTTTGATACGATCTATGCAGAAGGTCAGAGACGATACGTGGAGAGTTTGTCCTCTTATGCTAGACAATTTTTAAATATGATGGAGAAGCCTGATGTTGATTCCATAGAAGGGTTATCACCATCTATATCAATTGATCAGAAAACAACATCTAGAAATCCAAGATCAACCGTCGGCACAGTTACAGAAATATATGATTACTTTAGAGTTTTATTTGCAAGAATTGGAACTCCTTACTCTCCAGAAACTGGAAAAGAAATTAAATCAATGAGTGTTCAAGAAATTGTCGACGAATTTTATAAATTCAAAAAAAAACAAAAGTTTTATTTAATTTCCCCTGTGATAAATAACAGGAAGGGTGAGTTTAAAAAAGAGATTACTGATTTTATTAAAAAAGGATTTATGAGATTTAGAATTGATGGGAAAGTTTGTGACTCTTCAAATATTCCTCAACTTGACAAGAAAAAAAATCATTCAATTGATATCATAGTTGATAGGATAGAGGTTGATAAAAAATACGAAAGTAGAATAGCGCAATCAATCGAAGCTGCAATAGGTTTGTCTGATGGAGTCATTTATTTTTATGATGTAGTTGAAAAAAAAAATTTTATTTTTTCATCAAAATTTGCATGTCCAATTTCAGGTTTCACTATTGAAGAAATAGAGCCAAGACTATTTTCTTTTAATAGTCCCAATGGAGCCTGTAAGTCTTGTGACGGTCTTGGTTACAAAGAAAAATTTAACCCAGAGCTTATTATTGGCAATCCCTCATTATCTCTAAATGAAGGTGTTATTCTTCCATGGAATAAAAATAACCAATTTTATCAAGAATTAACAAAAGAAGTAGCCAGGCATTGTTCTATAAATCCAAATCAAAAATGGAAAGACCTAACTGAAGAGAAGAAAACAAAAGTAATATTTGGTGACAATAAAATGATCAATATTTTTAATAATTACACAGGTTGGAATTACAGCAAAGAATTTAATGGAGTAGTGGGATTTTTAGAAAATAAGTTAAAAAGATCAGATATGTGGCAAAGAGAAGAACTTAATAAATATTTAAGCAAATTTCGTTGTGAAACATGCGGTGGAGCGAGGTTAAAAAAAGAGGCATTAGCAGTTAAAATTAACCATAAGGATATCAGTGAGATCACAAATCTATCAATTGAAAAAATTTTACAGTGGTTCATGAATTTAGAAAAATCTTTGTCTGATTATAAAAAAAAAATTTCAGATAAAATTATTAAAGAAATAATTGATAGATTATCTTTTCTTAACAACGTTGGTTTAGGATACCTTCAGTTATCTAGAAGTTCCAACACATTATCAGGTGGAGAAAGTCAAAGGATAAGATTAGCTTCACAAATTGGATCAGGTTTAACTGGCGTTTTATATGTGCTGGACGAACCATCAATTGGACTGCATCAAAGAGATAATAAAAAACTAATCAGCACATTAAAAAGACTCAGAGATCTTGGGAATTCATTAATTGTCGTTGAACACGATGAAGAGACTATTCTAGAAAGTGATTATGTGATTGATGTAGGAGTTGGAGCTGGGGTAAATGGAGGTAATATAATAGCTGAAGGCAAACCTAGTGAAATAATTAAAAATAGTAAAAGTTTAACAGGAGCATATTTATCGAAAAAACTAATTATTCCAATAAATAAGAATAATAAATTGATGGATAATAAATATGTCGAAATAAAGGGTGCAAATGGAAATAACCTGAAAAACTTAAACGTAAAGTTTCCTCTCAAAAAGTTCATCAGTATTACTGGGGTATCGGGTGGTGGAAAATCAACTTTGGTAATAGAAACCCTTTTTAAATCCTTATCAAAAAAAATCTATAACTCAAGCGAACAACCTCTTTCTCATGAAGAAATTAAAGGACATGAAAATCTTGATAAAATAATTCAAATAGATCAAACACCGATTGGTAGAACACCAAGATCTAATCCTGCTACATATACTGGGTGTTTTAACTTTATAAGAGAATGGTACTCACAACTTCCAGAGTCTAGAGCCAGAGGATATAAACCAGGTCGATTTTCTTTTAATGTTAAAGGAGGGAGATGTGAAAATTGTCAAGGTGACGGACTATTGAGGATAGAAATGCATTTTCTCGCAGACGTGTTTGTAACTTGTGACTTATGCAAAGGGAGAAGATTTAACAGAGAAACACTGGAAGTAAAATTTAAAAATAAAAATATATCTGATGTATTAAATATGACTGTAGAAGAAGGCTTAGAGTTTTTCAAAGCCATTCCCTCAATTTCTAAAAAACTCGAAACACTAAAAAAAGTAGGGCTAGAATATATTAAAATAGGACAGTCAGCTACAACCTTATCTGGAGGCGAAGCGCAAAGAATTAAATTGGCAAAAGAACTTTCAAAAAGATCAACTGGCAGAACTATGTATATTCTTGATGAACCCACGACTGGTTTGCATACGCACGATGTACGAAAACTTCTAGAAATTCTTCACAAGTTTGTTGTTGAAGGAAATACCGTACTTGTTATTGAACACAATTTAGACGTGATTAAAACATCAGATTGGATTATAGACCTAGGTCCTGAAGGTGGAGATAAGGGAGGTCATATCTTATTTGAAGGAACAGTTGAACATTTGTTAGCAAAAAATAATAATGATACAAGTAAATGTCTCAATGAATTTTTAAAAAAATAATTACTTTCCCAACCTTTTTCTAGCTGATCTGATTATAGGATGATCTTCCGCAGTTTCTTGTGTATCCTTAGATCTGGAATGATCATTATTTTCTTTATTAGAAGTTTGAGAATTGAGAATTTTTTTCAACCCAAAACTCAACAAAAAAAATAAAAAATTTATAAGAATAAATGCAAAAACTTGATGACTGTTAATTGCTAAAAACAAAAGAACATTTATCAATATAATAAAAATTGTATTAAGAATGTAATATTTCATTTTTTTATTATTAGTCTAATTAAAAGTTTAGATAAATAAAAAACTTTTGAAATTTTGTAATTTTTTTTTTTAAGAAATATTTCTAAAAAAATTGTTTCAAAAATATCTACTAATTTATAATCCAAAGGGATTTTGTTTACAAAATCTTCTTCTAATTTAAATTTCTTTGAGTAAAACAAAAAAATAATTTGGAAATAAATATATGTTTTAAAATTATTACTACTTTCTAAAGTAAGTAATTTATTAAACTCATGGTTGAACTTTTTGAATTCATGTAAAAAGTTTTTTGTCCCAGATAAGTTAGGTATTTGACTAAATGTATTAATTAATGAAAGAACCCTTTTTTTTAACCCTCCTTCAGAAAAAACTTTAAATTGACTTGATATTGCGTTCGAATAGTCATCTTTACAAATACAATCATAAATCCATTTCTGTTTAATATGAGACATTGGTATATCTTGATTAAATTCAAAATTTTCAAAAAGATATTTTTCTAAATTAAATAGTGCATTTACTACATCATTTTTTCTAAAATATATCTGTTTTTGAAGGTATCTAGTATAGAATAGACCTTTTTTCTTTTTGTTCATTTGAGATTGCACTTTTTTTAAAAAAAATAATATATTATATACACATATAAATTAAATAATAACAACTTGAATAAACACATTAGATTAGGGACCAAAAATGATATATAAAATATTTAATAATATAGACAAAATTAGACCTTTTAAGAAAGTTTCAGCACATTGCGATATTCCTTGTAAAATTTATGACCCAATAACATCTCAGATCGCAGTTTTAACAATGATACGACTTATTGATTTAATAGAAGAAATTGAAAAAAAAGATTCTTTAACTTCCAAAGATCACGCTCAAATTTCTCGACTTATAGCTCAAAAAGAGGAGCATGGGCATAAAGTTAAAGATGAAATAAGAGTTATATGGGGTGATTATATTAAAGAACCGCAACTTGAAAAATACCCTGAACTCCATACATTGACGCACTCAATTATGTTAGCTGCCTCAAAAGCTAAACAAAACGTTGATAAATCAGCAACGCTTGACCTACTAGAGAAGGTTAATAGATTTTCTGAAATCTTTTGGGATTCAAAAAACGTCAAAACATTTAAAGCTGTTAGTCCATATCCACCTGAACAAGAGTTAGTTTATCCTGATTTAAAAAATTAATGTTTTTAAAATTCTCTATCTATAAAATTGAAGGAGATAGCATGTCTCCTTCTTTAAATAACAATACGTTTGTATTAATTAAACCTTCAAAAAAAAAAAAAATTAATAAATTTTTCATTTTTCAACATGAGACTTACGGCAAATTGGTAAAAAAGCTAATCAAAAAAGATTCTTCAAATCGTTTTTGGTTTGAAGGGGAGCATCAATCTAGTATTTCAAAAACACAAGTTGGACCTATAAAAGAATGCAATATACTAGGTCAAATAGTTTTTTCTATTTCTAAATCATCAATAAAATTTCATTTATGATTTTTCTTCTACTTTTTTAAACCCAAAAAATAATATTAATGGAGAGGCAATAAATATAGAGGAGTACGTGCCAATCAGAACTCCCCACATCATTGCAGAAACAAAACCTTTTACTACTTCTCCTCCAAAAATAAATAATGCCAATAAAGCTAAAAGTGTAGTAATTGAAGTCATTAACGTTCTTGACAAAGTCTGATTAATAGATTGATTTAACATTTCCTCTAACGCTCTGTCAGTTTTAATTAAATTTTCTCTTATTCTGTCAAATACAACAACTGTATCGTTAATTGAATAGCCTGCAATAGTTAAAATAGCAGCAATCGAAGCGAGATTGAACTCTATTTGTGTTAAAGAAAAAAAACCCATAGTTGAAAGAACATCGTGAAACAGAGCTACTAAAGCACCAAGACCAAACTGCCATCCAGAAAATCTAAACCAAATATAAATGAACATTGCAATTAAAGAGAATAACACCGCTTTTATTGCGATTGATTTAAGCTCTTTACCAACTTTGGGTCCAACGAATTCAACCCTTCTGTAATCAGTATCATCATCTAATTCATTTTTTAATTTTTGAATAATTTGCTCTTGAGTCATGTTACTATCATCAATTTTTTCTAATCTGAATAAAATTGTGTTAGAATCACCAAATTCCTGTATTTCAGAGTTTCCAATTTGCAATTTGTCTATTTGGTCTCTCAATACAGCAAGATTAGGTGCTTTAGAAAATTTAGCTTCGACCATGATTCCACCTTTAAAATCAATACCAAGATTCAAGTTTTTGGTCAGAAATAGGAAGGCTGACAATCCCATCAATGATATGGACAATAAAAAAGCAACAAATCTGTATTTGAAAAAATTAATATTAAATTTCATGGTCTTTAAATATACAATCTTTTCGGTTTTAGCTTGAGGACCCAAAAAGTTACTATAAGTTTAGTTAAAATTAATGCTGTAAACATTGATGTTAATATACCAATGCTCAGCGTTACTGCGAAACCTTTAATTGGTCCTGATCCATAATTGTATAATAAAAGTGCCGCAATAAGAGTTGTAAAATTTGCATCTAAAATTGTTTTTATTGCAAACTTATAACCTAAATCAATAGAGTTCAAAATTGATCTTCCAGACCTTATTTCCTCTTTTATTCTTTCAAATACCAAAACATTTGCGTCGACTGCCATACCAACCGTTAAAACTATCCCAGCTATCCCCGGCATCGTTAAGGTAGCTTCTATCGCACTCAACATCGAAATCAACAATATGATATTGAAAATTATGGCAAGATCAGCAACAATTCCAAATGCTTTATATCTTATAATCATAAATACTATTACTAAAATAAAACCAATTACTAATGCTTTTTTACCTGCTTCTATGGAATCAATTCCAAGACTAGGACCTACTGTTCTCTCCTCTAACACTTTAATAGGAGCTGGAAGAGATCCAGCTCTTAAAAGAACCGCTAAATCGTTGGCAGTTTCAGGTGAAAAATTACCACTAATGTTTCCCTGACCTCCAGTAATTGGTTCTCTTATCTGAGGAGCACTTATTACTTTATTATCAAGAAGAATTGCTAACCTTTGATAAGTATTATCGGTAGTAACTCTAGCAAATTTCTTTGCGCCCTTCTTATCAAATTCAAAAGCAACCACATATCTTCCAGTTTGTGCGTCAACAGTCGCAGCAGCATTTTTGAGCCTTTCCCCAGTTAGTAGTACTCTTTTTTTTAACGACAAACTGTTTCTCATAAGCTGTTGGATCAGAATTTAAGGCTTTAAAAGTTCCAGGTGGAAGTTTTCCTCTTTGTTCAGCCAGCTCTACTGTGGTTGGATCTAGCATATGAAAATTCAGTTTTGCGGTTCTACCTATTAAAGCTTTAACTCTCTCCGGATTTTTGATTCCTGGAAGTTGAACAACAATTCTTTCTTCTCCTTGTCTTTGAATAGAGGGTTCTTTTGTTCCGGATTCATCAACTCTTTTCCTTACAACTTCAATAGATTGTTCCACGGTATTAGCTCTAGTATCAATGATATATTGATCAGAAAAAAATAGGTTTAATTTATTTTTGGATTCTTCAATTAAAATACCCTTTTCAATATTTTCTTTAATACTGTTTTTGGCTGTAGTTATTTTTTCTGGTTCGGTAATCGTTACTACTGCACCTGTAATTTTTGAACCAAGATTAGAGTACTTAATTTTTGTTTTCCTCAATGACTTTCTAATATCATCAACTAGATCTTCAGATTTTTCTTTTAAAACTGATTTGGTGTCAACCTCAAGAAGGAGGTGTGATCCACCCTGAAGATCAAGTCCTAAATTAACTTGCTTTTGTGAAAGAAATTTTGGAAGTGCAGTAACTTCACTTTTTCCATAAATATTTGGAATAATATAATATATTGCTGTCACGCAAACTGCCAAAACAAAAAAAACGTTCCATTTATTAATTTTTAACATTTTGTTTTTATTTTTTAATTACATCAGCAACAGTTGATCGGATGATAGTAACGTTTACACCTTTTGATATTTCAACTGTAAGTTTATCATTGTCTACTTTTATAACTTTTCCTATGATTCCTCCACTTGATAAAATTTCATCACCTCTTTGTATTGATGCTAAGAGAACTTTATGCTCTTTTTGTTTTTTTTGTTGTGGTCTAATAAGAAGAAAGTAAAAAATTAAGAAAATTAAAATTAATGGAATGAATGAGGCTAGCATCGATGGCTGTTGAGCAGCTGCTTGAGCATGAGCATAATTAATCATGATATTCCTTTAAATAATTGTTTACATTTAAATACAATGAAATCAATATAGAAAATCTTTATAAATACAAGTATAAAATAAGAATTTGATTAAAATATGAAAAAGTTATGAGTGTTATTAACAATGTCAAACAACTAAAAGAAAATAACTTTTTTATTTTTATTCCGAGAAGTAATAAGTTAGAACCTATAAAAACAAATTTTTATGTGAAGCTAGAAGATCTTTTAGAAATTAGTTACCAAAAAGATGTTGTTCTTAAAAACACAACAAATTTTTTGGAAAATAAATTTTCAAATAATATTTTACTTTGGGGAGCAAAAGGAATGGGCAAGTCAACATTAGTAAAGTGCGTTGTAGATTATTGTAATAAAGAATTTAGTGAAGACTTAAAAATGCTGGAAGTACTAAACAACAATATTGAGCACTTAATAGATATTGTGTACCAACTAAGTAAATATGAATATAAATTCATTATTTTTATTGATGATATTTCATTTAAAGATAATGATGACAACTTCAATTTATTTAAAACACTCATTGAAGGAAGTCTTCTAAGTCATGTTGAAAATGTTCGTTATTATATAACTTCAAATTTAAGACATCTATCGCATCGAAGAACAGATATTTTAAATAATGATATTGAAAGTAAAGAAAATAATCAAAATCTAATATCCTTATCTGATCGATTCGGGTGTTGGGTCGGTTTTTATGACTCTAGTCAGGAACAATATATTAACATTGTAAAGTATTATTTAAAGAAAAGCTCAATTAAATATTCGAAGCATTTAGAGAGAAAAGCTTTAAATTGGTCAGTTGAAAAAGGGAATTTTTCTGGAAGGACGGCTCAGCAATTTGTAAAAAATCTTAAATAATAGATTAGTTATTCTCAAAGTAATTTTAACGGATTAACAGATTCCTTACCTTTACGAATTTCAAAATGAAGTTGCGGTGACCTTACGTTACCAGTATTGCCAACTGAACCAATGATTTCACCTTTAATGACCTTTTTACCTTTTTCTGTAAAAACTTCATTTAGATGTGCATATGCAGTTATCCAATTTTTTGAATGTTTTATCAAAATTAAATTTCCATAACCTGGGATTTCATTTCCGCAGTAAATGACTTTTCCGGCTTGTGATGACATTACTTTCGTTCCTTTTTTTGAGTAAATGTTTATTCCATCGTTATAAAATCCCTCTTTTGATTTCCCATATTTTGAAAGTAGCTTACCTTTTACAGGCCAGATAAATTTTGAGGTTTTTTTGTCCCTAGGTATTACAATTTTACTATTCTCTATTTTTTTTTTTTTGAAGTTACTGTCCCATTTTTTTTTAATTTTTTTTAATTTTTCACTTCTTTTAGGAATAATTAATTCTTCTCCAACTTTAATATTATTAACATTTTTAATATTATTGTATTTTGCGAGAGTAAACACCGTTGTTTCATAATACCTTGATATGGAATAAAGAGTTTCCCCTTTGACGATTATATGCATTTTATTTTGAGGAATGAAAATACTTTGATTTGGAAATATTTTATATGGTTCTTGTATTTTATTTACTTTAATGAGCTCTTGAATTGATATATTGAACCTGCGTGATATTGAAAAAAGGTTATCACCTTTTATTACTTTATATAAATTATCCTTATTAGTATAATTGCGACTTACTTTTTTTTTATAATCAATGATTTTATAATCATCATATAAGAAACTTTCACAACCCATTACAAAAAAAAGGAAAAACATGCACAAATTTTTCATTTATTCTCTTTTCCTTCTAATAGTGGAACAAATCTCACCGAACCAATGTCAGTGATTGAGAGCGTTTCATTATTTTTTGAAATGCTTTTTAAAATTTGATCATTGTGTTGGTCACCAATGGGAATGATCATCTTACCATTAATTGATAATTGCTCAACTAACTTTCCAGGAATCTCAGGAGCACTTGCAGTAACTATTATTCTATCGAATGGTGCTTGATCCTTCCACCCGAGACCACCATCATCATGCTTGCAAAAAATATTTGTAACCATAAGTTTTTTGAAAAGATTATATGCATTAATATACAAGAATTTATGTCTTTCTACAGTGTATACAAATCTTGCTAATTTAGAGAGAATAAAAGTTTGGTAGCCACTTCCAGTTCCAATCTCTAATACTCTCATATTTTTTTTTATATCTAAAAACTGGGTCATTAACGCAACAACAAGCGGCTGAGATATAGTTTGTCCACAATCTATTGGGAGAGCAATGTTATCGTAAGCTTTTTTTCTTAGGCTTTCTTCTACAAAAATTTGCCTATCAACTTCCTCCATAACTTTTAAAACATCTGCTTTATCAATTCCATGATTTTGAAGTTCTAAAATTAAATTAATTTTTTTTTTAATTTCAGATTTTTTTATCATTAGAAATAATACTTAAACCATTTGTATATTCTTTCAAGATTGATGGAATTTTGATTGTTCCATCTTCATTTTGATAATTCTCAAGAATAGATATTAAAAGTCTTCCAATAGCTAAAGATGAACCGTTGAGAGTATGTGGATAATAAATTTCTCCACTTTCAAAATTTTTGATACGCATTTTCATTCTTCTTGATTGAAAATCGGTACAATTTGAACAACTCGATACTTCTCTAAATTTATTTTGACCAGGCATCCATATTTCTATATCGAGAGTGTAAGAGGATGAAAAACCAATGTCACCAGAACAAAGTTCTACAATTCTGTAAGGTATAGACAATTTCTTCAATATATTTTCAACACAATTTATCATGTTGTTCAATTCTTCATAAGATTGTTCCGGCTCTGAAATTGTTACCAACTCTACTTTACCGAACTGATGCTCCCTCATTAATCCTTTAGTGTCTACACCTGATGCTCCAGCCTCTGCTCTAAAGCAATTTGTATATGTTGTATATTTTAAGGGCAAATCATTTTTATTAATAATTGAATCTCTGTTAAGATTTGTTAAAGGAACTTCTGAAGTTGGAATAAGATATAGATCGTTAAAATTTGTTTTAAATAGATCTTCTTCAAATTTTGGAAGTTGACCCGTTCCTTCGAGAGCTTCACTTTTAACAAGTTCTGGAACTACGTACTCCTCGAAACCAAATTCTAATGAATTGTTATCAAGTAAAAAATTAATTAGCCCTCTATGAAGCTTCGCCAAATCACTCTTTAATATCGAAAATCTACTTCCTGAAATCTTAATTGCTTTTTTATAATCGATTAGGTTAAGATTTTCTGCTAATTCCAAATGATTTTTAGGTTTAAAATTAAAGTTTTTAATTTCACCATGTTCTTTAATAATTCTGTTATCTTGTTCAGACTCTCCATCAGGAACATTTTTAGACAAAATATTCGGAAGAAACAGCATTAATTGATCTAACTCACGTAATTTTAAATCTGCAACATCACTTATCTTATCAATTTTTATTTTTAATTCATGGACCAATACTTTTATTTCTTCAACGTTTTTCTTTTTACTTAAAAAAGATTTAGATAATGAGTTTTTTTCTTCTAATAATTTTTGTTTTTGGTTTAATTGTTCTAAATATTCGTCATGAATTTTTACTATTTTAGAACTACAAGGTGCCAAATTTCTTTTTTTCAAAGAATCATCTAAAAATAAAGGGTTTTTTTTTATAAACTTTATATCGTGCAAGATTTTACTTTCTCATAAAAAAAAAAATAAAGGCTATTGAAACTTCATAAAAGATTATAAGTGGAATAGCAATGCCTAACTGTGAAATAATATCAGGAGGAGTAAATAATGCTGAAAAAACTAAAATTCCAAGAAAAAAATATTTTCTATTTTTTCTTAGGAATTTGATATCAACTATTCCAAATTTTGTTAAGATTATTAAAAGAATTGGAAATTCGAATGACATTCCAGATGCAAACAACAAAAACATTGTTAATTTCATATATTCCGAATATCTAGATTCAAGTTCTAAATTAAGACCTGACGAAAAAAAGTTTTCAAACGAAATAAAAAAAGTCCAAATAAAAGGAATTAAAATAAAATACGCGAAAGCAATTCCAAAAAAAAACAAGATTGGAACAAAAAAAAATATTGGCATAAAAATCTTTTTTTCTTTCTTATACATTGCCGGTGATAAGAACAGTACCATTTGGACAATTAAAAAGGGCATTGAAATAATAAAAGACGCAAATAATGATATTTTAAGATTAGATACGAAAACTTCTGGTAATCCAGTAAAAATCATCCTTTTGTCATCAGAATCAACAAGTAATGTGAATAAAGGTTTCGAGAGAAGTTCTCCCAAGTGAGAAACATTATAAAAAAAAAAAATAAAACTTAGAATCAGAAATAAAAAGCTTAAAAGCAATCTATTTCTTAGTTCTTTTAGATGATCTAGATACTTCATTATTTATTTTTTTTTTTTTTATGTTAACTTCTGAAAATTCGTTATTAATTTCATCAATTTCATATTTTATGTTGTAAAAATATCTACTTACTTTTCTGTAAAATAAACCAAGGTTTTTAAATATAACTGGGATGTCTTCAGGCTTAACGAGTAAAATTAAAAAAAAAAATATTATTAAAAATTCAATTAGACCTATATTAAGCATAGAATCAATTTACTTTTCTTTCTTATCATCTTTTAAACCTTGCCTAAATGACTTAATCCCTTTAGCTATTTCTCCTGCTACCTTTGGCAACTTACCTGCCCCGAAAAATATCAAAACTATAACCAGAATTAGAATAATTTCCCAATGACCTAAACCGAACATAATCTCTCCCTTATTAAAAAATATACTACAATATAACTGATTCTAATTCATCAACTTTTGGTAAATCTTTAATAGATTCTAACCCAAAATGTCTTAAAAATTCAAAATCTGTTACCCATGTGACAGGTCGACCAGGCGTTTCCCTCCTACCAGAGGGTTTTATCCATTTCAACTCCAATAAAGTATCTAATGTACCTCTAAAAACTGGTTTTCCTCTAATTTTTTCTATTTCAGCTCTTGTAACAGGTTGGTGATAAGAAATTATAGCTAAGGTTTCCATTGCTGCAGGAGACAAATTTCTAGTTTTCTTTGTCTCAATTCTCATGTAATCATTTAGTGTATCAGCTGTTTTAAAATAAAATCTTTTTTCTAGTTCAATCAATTCAATACCCCTATTCTTATAATCGTTTTTAAGCTCTCTAAGAATGAGATCTAAATTAAAATCTCCATAATAAGACAGCATCTTTTTCATACTTTCCTTTGTTAAGGGTTCCTCCGCAGAAAAGATAAGAGATTCAATGAAATTTTTTGCAATCTTGTTATCCATTATTTTATTTTTACCATGATTTCTGCAAAATGATCTTTTTGGTTTATTAATATTTTTCCTTGATTAACATTGTCAAGAGAAGCTAGTAAAAGACATAATACTGCAGATTTTTTCATTTTTAAACTTTTTGTATCCTCTGGAATAAACTTGAAAAGTTTTAACCAATTTTTTTCTTTTAATTTAAAAATACTTTTAAGCCACGCTTCACCATCTTCAAGACTGTAAAAATCATTTTCCTCTGCAAGAAGTTTAATTGATTTCTTTTTTTTAAAAATTTCAGAATACTTTAAAATTAAGTCTTGTAGAGATATTTTTGGTACAATTTTGTTACTAATAATGAATTCGTTCTTAATTGAAATATTTAAGAAGTCATGGCCCTCTCTTGGGAGTTGAAATAATTTATTTGACAATTTTTTTATAGCATTATAGTGAATGATTCTTTGTGTCAGATCCTCTTGAATTTCCTGAACCTCTTCTTTTTCTTCAGGAATAAGTAACTTAGATTTCAAATATGCCAACAGGGATGCCATTACTAAATAGTCAGCAGTTAATTTTAAATTTTCAAGATTTTCTTCTACAAAGTTTAGATATTGATTAGCCAATTCTAGTATTGAAATTTTTTTTATATCGACTTTTTGTTTTTTAGATAAATCAAGTAATAAGTCCAAAGGTCCTTCATATCCGCTTATGTTAAGATTTAGGTGCATTACTTATCAAGTTGTATTCTATCAGGTCAGACTTAAATTTGTTATTATTTTTTCTTTTTGATATTATTTTTTTTTTCTCATTATAAAAGAAATTCATTACTTTGTTTTCTAAAATCTGAACAGATTGGTAAATTAATTTCATATCATTTAAATCTCCTTTACAATACATCACTATATCACATCCACCTTCATAACAATTGGTTACTTTAGTCTGGAGGTCTTCCTTAATTGCTTTCATTGAAATATCATCGGAAATAACAAGACCTTTAAATTTAAACTTTTTCCTTAGAATATTCCTTATAATTTCGTTTGAGTAAGTAGCAACTTTTGAATCAATTAATGGATATTTGATGTGCGCAAGCATAACCATTAACGATTTGTCAAGAATTTTAAATGGTACTAAGTCTGTTTTTACTAAATCATTATAACTTTCATTTATAATTGATGATCGCAAATGTGTATCGAACTTTGATCTACCATGACCAGGAAAATGCTTTGGAACTGGAATAATTCCAGAGTCTTCAAAGGCTTTACAAAAAGAATTTGATAAATTTTGTACTAACTCAGGATCTGATCCAAACGATCTATCACCTATTACTTTGTGTGCATTATCAAAAAAAAGGTCACACACTGGCGAAAAATTAACATCTATGCAAATTTCTTTAAGTTGTTCGCCCATTAAAAATGCAGATTTATAGGCTAAATCTAGAGCTTTCTTCTTATCTTTTTTGTAGATATTTCCAAATGTCATTTGAGGAGGAAATTTAATAAACTCGTGATTATCTAGTCTTTGCACCCTACCACCTTCTTGATCAATGAAAATTATTAATTCTTGGTTTAAAGTTGCTTTTTTAAGGTTTTGTATAAGTTGTTTAATTTGTTCTTTGTTTTTAAAATTTCTTTTAAAAAGAACAAACCCAAAAGGATTAATGTTTTTGAAAAAGTTTTTTTCATTAGACGTAAGTTCATAACTAAAACAAGATAAAATTATGGCATCTATTTGTTTCATTTTAACTTTTAATAATTATACATTGAATCTTATTTTTTTTAAATTTTGCGCATTCAGTATTTGCTTTTACTAATGGATATTTACTTTCAGATATTACTCTATAAAAAGTTTGATTTTCCTTAATTTTAACTTCTTTAACAATCAGATTTATCCCTATTGACATCTTTGACATTTTTTCTTTCAATTGAGTAGAGATTTCCAAACTTTTTTGTTTTTCTCTAAATGAAGCAAATTGAATTCTGAAATTATCTTTTTTAATTTCATTTTTTATTATTTTTTTATCTGATTTTCTTTCCTCAGACTCCAAAATTTTTTCAGGCTCCTGATTGTCTTTTTCTAATATTTCGTAAACAGAGTTTTTATCTCTTAAAAAATTATTATCAACTTTTTTAACCAAAATTTCTTTTGGTTCTAATACTTGAAGATTTGTTTCTGGTACCACTGCGTTTATTGAAATTATAATTACAAAAATAAAAAAAACGTATGATAATATTATGCTCAATAACTTAAATCTATTTTTGTTCATTTTACATATTCTCTGGACATTCAATTTTTAAAATATTCATACCCTTTTTAATAATCTTACTAACTGACAGTATAAGTACAATTCTAGAAAGAGAAATTTTAGAATTATGATCTATAATAACTTTTTTTGACGAATCCACTTTACCTAAACCCCAATATGCATGAAAATCTTTTGCAATATCGAACAGGTAGTTAGCAATTCTGTGTGGCTCATAAAACTTAGCTGCTTTTGTTATTACATTAAAAAAATTACAAATTTTTATTATCATAATTATCTCTTCATTTAAATTAAGATTAGACAAATTCACTTTTTTAAGATCAATATTTTTCAAAGAAGTATCAAATGTTTTTTCATAAATTGTAACAAGTGACATACACCTTGCATAAGCATATTGAATATAGAACACAGGATTGTCTTTTGATTTAGATTTAACAATTTCAAAATCAAAGTCTATTTTTTTATCAACACTTCTTGAAATCATCATGTACCTCAACACGTCTGAACCCACTTTTTCTACAACCTCTCTTAAAGTAACATAGTTACCCTCCCTTTTAGACATTTTTACAGCTTGTTTACCATTTAATAAATTAACTAATGAGGTTAATTTGATCTCAAAGATATAATTTGCTTTCTTATTCAATAGTTCTAGAGCACTTTGTAATCTTTTTACATAACCTGAATGATCCGAACCCCAAATATTTAATAAGATATCAAATTTCTTATCAACTTTCTTTTGGTGATAAATTATATCCGTCATAAAATATGTTAGTTCACCATTTGATTTAATCAGAGCTCTATCTGTTTCATCTCCGTGTTCTTGTGATTTAAACAATAAAAGCTTTTTCCTTTCCCAACTTTCGTTGTTTAACGACTTTGGTTTTTCCTGATAACCATAATAAGTTAATTTTTGTTGGTTGAGTTTTTTAAGTATCTGATCAATATTTTTTTTTGAAGAACATTCTTTCTCTGAAATAAAAGAATCATGCGCAATTTTAATTTTTAACAAATCCTCCTTTATATCATTCATAATTAATTTAATTATATTATTTTCAAACATAAGTTCAGATCGTTCTTGATCATAAATCTTTTTTGAAATTTCCTTTAAGTACTCTCCAGGGTAAAGTTCATCATCAGTTATGATTTTATTATTATTTTTATTTTTTAAATGAAATTTCACTGTTTTTTTTAGTTTCTTAATTTGTTCTCCAGCATCATTTATATAGTATTCTTTAGTAACTTTGTGACCAACTTCTTCTAAAACGGATGCGATGGTATCACCCAAAACGGCGCCTCTAGCATGTCCAATATGCATAAGTCCTGTTGGGTTAGCAGAAACAAATTCTAAGCAGATATTTTTCTTTACAGTGTTATAATTAAAAGAATTAACATTTTTAAAATAGACTTTTAATTGATCTTGCCAAAACGACTTTTTGAAAAAAATATTTAAAAAACCTGGTCCGACAACCTCTAGCTTTTCAATATAGTTTTCTTTGTTCATGTGCTTAGATAGTTTTAAAGCCAAATCTCTTGCAGTAACTCCCATTTTCTTAGCAAATACCATTGCAATATTTGTAGACACATCGCCAAATTTTTTGTTCGTAGGAATTTCGATATTAAAAGATGATTTGTTTGGAACCTCTCTAATATTTTTTTTTGAATATTCTGAATCAATATAATCAAATAATTCTTTTTTTAATAAATCATGATAAAACATTAATGACTATATAAATCAAAATATTTTTTGTGAATATTGATAGCGTAATTGTCTGTCATTCCTGATATGTAGTCACAAACATTAACGTATTTCTCATTTTCATTTTTAAAGTTTCTCCAACTAATTGGTAACAGATATGGCTCATCAATGTATAGATCAAATAGGTCAGACACTATTTTTTTTGCTTTAAAGTTCATTGTTTTAACTTTAGGGTGATTATACATTTTATTTTTTAAAAAAACTTTTAATTTTTTTTCTTTATTTTTCATTTCATCTCCAAAAATTACCAAAGGTTTATCAAGCTCTAAAATTTCATTGCGGTTTTTAATTTTGAAATTTTGGATATTTTGTTTAGTATTTCTAATTAAATCATCAACCATTATATTTATTAGTTTTCTTATCAACTCGTATTTAATTCTTCTATATTCTTTACTTTTTTTTAAATTAATTTTTTTAAAAGCGTCTTTTATTATTTCTAATTCATTTAATTCTTCTATTTCGAATAATCCTGCATACAAGCCATCATCAATATCGTTATTATTATATGCAATATCATCACATATAGCAGCGATTTGAGCTTCAAAAGATCCTTGAGATTTCTTTTTCCCACCGAAAAAATTGATAAAACTTTGAATGTAACTAGGTAATAACGAAGTAATAGGACCATTATGTTTTAATATACCGTCTAGAGTTTCAAATGTTAGATTTAATCCATCAAAATCTAGATATTTTTTTTCTAAAACTGTTAAAATTTTTAAAGCTTGATAATTATGATTAAAGCCTCCTTTTCCTTTCATTTTTTTATTTAAAACTTCCTCGCCAGCATGACCAAAAGGTGTATGCCCTAGATCATGACTTAGTGATATTGATTCAGTGAGATCGTCATTTATATTAAAAACTTTTGAGATAGATCTTGATAATTGTGAAACTTCTAAACTATGAGATAATCTTGTTCTGAAGTAATCCTCTTCGTGATGAACAAACACTTGTGTTTTATATTTCAACCTTCTAAATGCTGAAGAATGAATAATCCTATCCCTATCTCTCATAAAACAAGTTCTATTAGGATCATCTTTTTCGCAAAAAACCCTTCCTTTGGATGATTCATAATTTGTTGAAAAAATTGAATATTGCGCCATAATCTATATATCTATATTATAATCGTAAAAAAAAAAAAACCATAATGTTTGATGTAACTGCAAATGCTGTAAAAAGAATTAAGGAAATTGCTCTTAAAGAAAAACATGAATATTTTAGAATTTCTGTTGACGGCGGGGGTTGCCAAGGCTTTTCCTATAAATTTAATTTTGATAAAAAGATTAATAATGAAGATAAAATTTTTAAGTTCAGCGATGTTAAGATTTTAATAGACCCAACATCATTAAATTTTCTTAAAGGATCTAAGTTAGATTTTGTTAATGACCTAATAGGTTCATATTTTAAAATTACAAATCCTAATGCCAATTCAACTTGTGGTTGTGGGACCTCTTTTTCAATATAAATGGCTATAATTGCCTCCTGGAATATAAATTCCGTCAGAATAAGAGTAGATATTCTTAAAAAATTTATTGAAGAAATAAACCCAGACATAATTTTGCTACAAGAAATCAAGTGCACAAATGAAGAGTTTCCAGATTTCTGCACTTCATTTGGTTATGAATTAATTGTTAATGGACAAAAAGGAAAGTTCGGAGTTGCGGCATTATTAAAAAAAGGATTAAACTTCAAGTCTATAGAACTAGAGAACGAAATTTTATTGAGCGAATCAAGAACAAATTTTATATACGTAAATGAATACAACTTAAACATCTTAAATGTTTACACACCAAACGGAAACCCGATCGAAGATAAAAGAAAATTCAATTTTAAAATTTCATGGTTATCGGAAATTAAAAAAATTTCGACACGTTATATTAATAATGTAGACAATCTTCTCATTGCTGGAGATTTTAATGTGTTAGAAAACAAAAATGATGTATTAAATTTTGATGACTGGACAAATGACGCTCTTGGATGTATTGAGTCTCGAACAATCTTTAGGGAAATTCTTTCATCAGGTCTGACAAATATTGTAAGAATTTTCAAAAAACCAGGGTCATCATTTTCTTATTGGGACTATCAAAGAGCTTGTTGGGAGAGAAATGATGGTTTGTTGATTGATCATTTTCTGATTTCTCCAAAGTACTTAAAATTGGTAAAAAATATTAATTTTGGTTCAAAATACAGGGGAATGATAAAACCCTCAGATCATATTCCAATCTGGATTAATTTAGATATCTGAATAGTTCTTTATTTCTTTTTTTGCACCTGGATGTGTGACTGCGCCAAATCTAGCAGACCCGACTGTTTGAGAAAATTTCCATAATGCACCCGATCCAAAATTATTTTTTCTTTTTTGAATTGATATTTTTCTGGTTTTTAATATTTTTTCATCAACATTTAATGTTATTATACCCTCTTTAGCATCAATTAATATTTGGTCACCATTCTTGATGAGAGCAATTGGGCCCAATTCCATGGCTTCTGGGCTTACATGGCCAACACATAAACCTCTTGTTGCTCCGGAAAATCTTCCGTCTGTAATTAGAGCAACTTTTTCTCCCATCCCTTGTCCGTATATTGCGGCAGTTGTAGCAAGCATTTCTCTCATACCTGGCCCCCCTTTTGGTCCTTCATATCTTATAACTATTACATCCCCTGCTTCATATTGTTTGTTACTCACAGCGTCAAAAGCACTCTCTTCACAATCAAAACATCTAGCTGTTCCCACAAATTTTTGAGATTTTAACCCTGCAACCTTTACAATAGCCCCATCAGGCGCTAGATTTCCCTGCAAACCAACAACTCCACCTGTTTTAGAAATTGGATTTTTAGTAGAAAAAATGATTTTTTGGGAATCGAAGTCAACCTTAATAGAACTTAAATTTTCTTTTAAAGTTTTACCAGTTACAGTCAGACACGAACCATCTAGAAAACCTCCATCCAATAAAGTTTTCATTATAATTGGTACTCCTCCAATGTCATGAAGGTCTTTTGCAAGATATTTTCCTCCAGGTTTCAAGTCGGCTATATATGGTGTCTCTTTAAAAATTTTTGCAACATCCATTATATCAAAGTCAATTCCTATTTCATTAGCTAATGCAGGTAAATGTAAAGCTGCATTTGTTGAACCACCAGAGCACGCAACAATTCTTGCAGCATTAATAAGAGATTTTTTATTTACAATATCCCTAGGTTTAAGTTGCATATTAATTAAATCCATTACTTTAATTCCAGAATCATATGCAAATTTATCTCTGGACTCATATGGGGCTGGGGTTGAAGAGGAACCAGGCAATGCTAATCCAATTGCTTCAGCAACGCAGGCCATCGTGTTTGCAGTAAATTGTCCTCCGCAAGAACCTGCTGATGGGCATGCAACTTTTTCTAATTCACAAAGCTCATCCTCAGTGATCTTATTTGAATCAAATTCACCAACTGCCTCAAATACATCCTGGACCGTAACTTCTTTATTTTTGTGTTTACCTGGAAGGATTGAACCACCGTATAAAAATACAGAAGGAACATTTAACCTCAACATCGCCATCATTATGCCAGGTAAAGATTTATCACACCCTGCAATTCCAACCAATCCGTCATAACAATGTCCTCTCATAGAAACCTCAATTGAATCTGCGATAATTTCTCTCGATACCAAAGATGATTTCATTCCCTCATGCCCCATTGCTATGCCATCAGTAACTGTAATTGTAGTAAACTCTCTGGGAGTTCCAGTATTATCTTTGACACCTTTCTTTGCTGATTGAGCTTGACGAGAAAGAGAAATATTACAAGGCGCGGACTCATTCCAACATGTCGCAATACCAACAAAAGGTTGATATATTTCTTTCTCAGTCATTCCCATTGCATAATAATAAGATCTATGGGGGGAGCTTTTAGGACCCAATGAAACATGTCGGCTAGGAAGATTTTGTTTTTTAATTTTATTCATTTATATTTTTTTAATAATAATTTTCTAAATATTCTACTAAAATCTAATTTACTTTCAAAAAAAGAGAAATGACCAGAATTTTTAATCTTGTAACGGACTGAACCAAAAGTATATTTTGAAACCTTTAATTGAGTCTTCTCACCATAAATATAAACTTTTTTTTTAAAGGACGTTTTGAAAAAATTTAATAGTTCATTTGATTCACTTAATTTAACGCATTGTTCTGATAAATCATAAAAGATAGATGGTGAGGTTTTTTTTAGTGATTGAGACCAACAACTCAAAAACCTATTTTGGGACGATTCAGTTTTTTTTAATAAATTCCTAAATTTGTTTTTAATAAAATCATTTTTCTTATACGAAATAGTTTTTTTTGTTAAAGTCTCTGTATCATATTTAGTCAAGTTTCCCTCGTAGTTTATAAAGTTACTAATTAGTATTTTTTTTTTTATAAAGTTCTTTACTAAAATTATTGGGATAATTCCACCCAAAGAATGTGCAAAAAAAGTAATTTCCTTAATATTTTTTTTTTTTAGAAAAAGATAAATCTTTTTTGAAAATGAATATAAATCACTTTCAGAATATTTAGTCCCATTGTGCCCTGGAAGTTCTACAATATAGAGATTAAATTTTGGACCTAATGTATTGAATAAAAATTTAAAATCATCTGAACAACAACCTATTCCATAGAAAAAGAAGATAACTTTATTGTTAATGATTTTGTTTTTATTAGACTTAAAAACAAGATTGTTAAATTTAATTTCGAACATCACTTCTGAGTTAAAAGCTTAAGGTTCCTTTTAGCTTCCTCAAGTTTAAATTTGTGTTGGTCAATTATTTTAGAAGGAGCTTTATTCAGAAATTCGCTATTTTTTAATTTTTCGTTAAAGAAATTAATTTCATTCTCATAAAATAAAATCTTCTTGCTCAATGATTTTTGATCTTTAAATTTAGAGTCTCCAGAAGGAACAATAATAAATTTTAATCCAAAAATTACTAAAATTTTGCTATGTTTAGTTTTATTTATAATCTTTTTTTCATATTCTACAGATTCAAATTTAAAAATTGAGGTTAATAGAAAAATGTTTTTATCTATCCACATCACTTTTTCTTCAGAAAGGATATAGAGGCTGAATCTAGATTTATTATTTCCAATTTCAAATCTAATTTTTTTTATTAGCTCGATAAATTTTTTAAAATCATCAATCTCCTTAGATTTAAATTTAAACTTTAAATCGACATGTAATTTTGTCTCGAAAAAAGAATCTTGAATAAACCCTAACTCTTTTCCCAATTTTTCAGTAATAAATGGTATAACTGGATTAATCAAATTTAATGATCTCGAAAAAACAAAATTGAAAACATTTGATATTTCTTTCTTATTTTTATCCTCTTTTAAGTAATTCTTGGATAGTTCAATATAAAAATCGCAAAAATCACTCCATATGAATTGATATAATTCAGAAATCATTAAATTAAATTTAAAATTCTCTAAATTTCTAATTACCTTATTTTGGGTTTCAAAAAATCTAGATAAAATCCAGTTATTTACCGGTAGTGCACAATATTGTGGATAAAACTCCTTTTCATACTTAAAGTTATTAAACTGACTAAACCTGGCTACATTCCAAATTTTTGTTATAAAATTTCTACTATTTTCGACCAATTTATCCGAAAGTTTTATATCTCTACCTTGAGTTGATAAATTCGTTAATGTAAATCTAAGTGCATCAGAACCATATTTCTCAATCAAATCAAGTGGATCAATAACATTACCTTTTGATTTTGACATTTTTTGTCCGTTTTCATCTTTTACCAAAGGATGAATATAAATATTCTTAAAGGGAACTTCATTCATAAATTCAAGACCCATCATTACCATCCTAGCAACCCAAAAGAAAATAATGTCAAACCCGGTAACTAAAACATTTGATGGATAAAAGGTCTTTAACAGTTTATTATTTTCTGGCCAACCTAAAGTTGAAAAAGGCCATAGCGCAGAAGAAAACCAAGTATCTAATACGTCTTCATCTTGATGCAAAATTTTGTCAGTTTCATCTTTTAACTTTAAGATATCAACTGCTTCTTCTTTTGATTTTGCTGCTACCTTTAGTCCTTTATTAGAATACCAGATTGGAATTCTATGTCCCCACCAAATCTGTCGCGAAATACACCATGGCTCAATATTTTCTATCCAATACTTGAATGTATTTATCCATGAGTTTGGATGAAATACGATTTTTTTTTCTTTAATCGCTTTTTTTACTTTAATACTTATTTTCTTAGTATCTAGAAACCATTGAAAGGTTAATAGCGGCTCTATAACTTCATCGCTTCTATCTCCCATAGGAAGAAACATTTTGTTATTCACTATTTTTAAAATTTTATTTTGTTTTTTTAGTTCACTTATCAATTTTTTCCTGGCAACAAACCTATTTAAACCTTGATATTCTTTTGGAGTGTTTTTATTTAAATTTGCTGTCTTATCTAAAATATTTACAAATTCTAAATCATGTTTTTTTCCTATTTCAAAATCATTAAAATCATGCGCTGGAGTAATTTTTACTGCACCAGAACCTTTTTCTGGGTCTGCATATTCATCTGCAAAAATTGGTATACTTTTATTGAGAATAGGAATTAGTGCTTTTTTTCCAATTAGATGATTAAGCTTTTTATTTTTGGGATGAATCGCTATGCCAGAGTCACCAAATATTGTTTCTGGTCTTGTTGTTCCAATAACTATGTTTTCTTTGCTGTTTTCCAATTGGTACTTTATAAACCACATTTTTCCAACTTTTTCAATTTGGTTCACCTCTAGATCCGAAAGAGCAGTTCCAAGTTTTGGATCCCAATTAACCAATCTTTTGTCTTTATAAATTAAACCTCGGTTATAAAGATCAATGAAAACCTCTTTAACTGAATCACTAAGTCCTTCGTCCATTGTAAATCGAGAAACATTCCAATCAACTGATGTACCTAATCTTTTCATTTGATTAATTATCTTATCACCAGATTCTTCTTTCCAATTCCAAATTTTTTCAATAAATTTTGACCTTCCTAATTCAACTTTTGATAATTCACTTTCTTTTTGAATCATTTTTTCAACTACTATTTCGGTTGCAATTCCAGCATGATCAGTTCCAGGTTGCCACAAAACATTTTTATTAAGTTTTTTATGAAATCTAATTAAGATGTCTTGTAGAGTGAAAGTTAAAGCATGCCCCATATGCAAACTACCAGTAACATTTGGTGGTGGCATCATAATACAAAAAGGTTTTTTGCTTTCGTCGTTATTAAAAGAAAATATTTTATTTTCAGACCAATGATTTAAACATTTAGCTTCAACTTCTGAAAAATTAAATCTTTTATCTAACATTATTATTCAATTATATCCAACCACTTAAATTTGACATCGTCAAAATTTGTCGTTTCGTCATAATATTTTACATTTAATCCTAAATCTCTTGGATTTAGACCACCCATGAAGAAAATCGTTTCATAATAGGAATTAAATAGATCTCGGTAAGACTTTACGAGGTCTAACTGTGATTTTAATAATTCTTGCTCTCCATCAAGTAAATCAAGCATTGTTCGTTCACCAAGTTGCATTTCTTGTCTCAAACCCTCTAAATAGATTTTGTTTGACTCAATTTGTTTTTTATATGCTTTAATTTTTGAATAAGAATAATCGTATGATGACATAGATGATGTAAGGTTAAATTCAATTTCTTCTTTAACTTGTCGTAATAATTGATTTAAGGCAAATAGTTGGCTTTTTACTTCTCTGATCCTAGAAGAAGCTGCACCAGACTGGTATAAGGGTATATCAATAATGGCAAAAGCAGAGAGAACCTCTCTTTTACTGTCAGTTCTGAAGTAGCCCTCATTTATGTACGCGTCTGCTTCCAATTTAACACTTGGGAATTTTTTTCTTTTCAGAGTCTTAATTTTATATTCAAGTGATTTAATTTGGTACACCAAGTCATTAACTTTCGGATTTTTTTTTAATCCTAAAGACTTAATCTCGTCAACATTTTTTTTGAATTCGAGAACTGCTAAATCAATCTTTGGAGAAATTGGTTTAACACCAAATAAATATAAATAATTAGCAGTTAGGGATTCTAAATTTTTCTCTGATTCTATTAAATCTGATTTCGCCAAAGATAATCTTGCATCAGCTATTGAAACATCTGTGAGAGTGACTTCTCCAATTTCAAATTGTTCTTTTGTTAATTCAAATCTATTTTTAAGGACTTCTACATTTTTTTTTTTTAACTGAAAATTTGACTGCTCGGTCGCGAATTCAGAATAAATTTTTATTGCGTCGATGAAAATTTCTTGCTCTTTATCTTGTAAAATATATCTTTCTGAAAAAATAGTATTTTTAGCAACCTGAATATTACTTAAACTACTTCCTCCATCAAAAATCTCTTGTGTTATGGTTATTCCTTTATTAGTTTCAGACCTTATTCCATCAGATGTAATATTGAATCCGTGAGAGTTTGTATGCACCTTTCCTTTTTGATAATAACCTTTTATCTCCGGTCGAAATTCAGAATATGCTTGAGGCATTAATTCGTCTTTTGACTCTAAAATATTTCTATAATACTTAATTTTTGGGTTTAACTCATAAAGTTTTTCAAGTGATTGTTTAAGATCGTCATTGACTATCTGATTAGAGGAAGAGAATTGAGGAAATAAAATTAAGAAAATTAAACAATATTTTTTAAAGACTTTTTTCATATCCATTTTCCTGGATTATGAAATCTTTCAATTCATATAAATTTGTATTGAAAAGTTTGGTAAATGATATTAGAGACCCAATTTTCTGACCTCTAACAAATTCACCAATATAATCTTCTTCTTTTAGAACCGTGTAGATTTCACCATTATCTTTCAATTGTTTAATTAAAACTTTTGGAACTGATTTTACAGCACCCTCAATAAAAATCTTATCATAAGGTGCGTTTTTATTATTACCTAAAACTAGATTTGATTTATAGAAAACTGAAGTATTTAAACATCCCATATGTGATAAAACGGAATTAGCCCCTTCAACTAATTTTTTACAATTTTCAACACCAAACACATAACTTACTAAATTTGAAATTATTGCTACAGAGTAACCTGTTAAGCAACCAATCACTAAAACTGAATCATCTTTTGAAAAACTACAGTGCTCAAACATTTTTGCTAAGACAAATGTCCTTACTAAGTATCTATCTGGGGAAATCAAGATATCTGAATCACTGTATACTACCTCTTTTTCGGAATCCGGAACAAATAATTCTTTCTTTGTATTATCAAATGATTCGATTAGGTCTAAATTTTTAACACCGTTTGGAAGTAGTTGGTTATTTACCATATTAGCTCGTGCTTTATCAAAAAAATTACTATTCATTATATTGGGCTATTAATGTGTAAAACTTTAATATATAAGTATTAATATTTATTACAATATTTAAGAATTAAATGAGGTGCGGTGGCGGAGAGGCTACGCACCGGCCTGCAAAGCCGTGTACACCGGTTCGAATCCGGTCCGCACCTCCAAGTTTTATAAATGTTTTACAATTAAAAAAATTTAATTATTATATCCATAATTCCGGCGTAGCTCAGTTGGTAGAGCAAGCGACTGTTAATCGCTGGGTCACAGGTTCGAGTCCTGTCGCCGGAGCCATTTTTTATGAAAATATTTATTAGTGGAATTGCTGGTTTTCTTGGAAGTCATTTGGCGGATGCTTTTATCAATGAAGGTCATCAAGTCGTTGGCTGTGATAATTTAATTGGTGGTGAATTGGATAATGTTCCACCAGAAGCTGAGTTTTATCAATACGATTGTTGTTTTCGAAATTCAATGCTTAAAATTACTAAAGGATGCGACCTAGTATATCATACGGCAGCAACGGCATATGAGGGTTTATCTGTTTTTTCACCTCATCTAATTACGCAAAATATTGTTACTGGATCGGTATCATTATTTAGTGCAGCAATTGAAAATAAAGTTAAAAGAATCATATTTTGCTCATCTATGGCTAGATATGGTACCAATGAAGTACCTTTTAGAGAAGAATTCATCCCTACTCCTCAAGATCCATATGGTATAGCAAAAGTAGCGGCAGAAAATATCCTAAAAAATTTGTGTGAAGTTCACGGAGTTGAATACGTTATTGCTGTACCACATAATATAATTGGACCGAGACAAAAATACGACGATCCATATCGAAATGTAGCTTCAATAATGATTAATTTGATGTTACAAAATAGACAACCTTACATATATGGAGACGGAGAACAAAAAAGATGTTTCTCATATATTGACGATAACCTATTTTGTCTTAAAGAGATGGCCACTAGTACGTCTGTAAAGAGTCAAATAATTAACATAGGACCGGATGAAGAATTTATAACAATTAATACTTTGGCTAACAAAATAGCCAATCAACTCAAGTTTAATCTGAACCCAAAATATATTAAAGGAAGACCTCAAGAAGTTTTGGAAGCAACTTGCAGTGCTGATAAGGCACGTAGACTCCTTAATTACAAAACAAAAACAAAATTAGATCATGGATTAAAAAAGATGATTGATTTTATAAAAGAAAAAGGCGTTAAAAAATTCAGGTACCATCTCGATCTTGAAATTATAAATTCAAAAACACCGAAAACATGGAAAGAAAAACTATTCTAAAATGACAAAAATAAGTTTTGTATGCCCAATATTTAACAAAAAAAAATATTTAAAACTTGTACTTTTGTCTATTCAAAAACAAATAGGAAGCTTTGAGAAAGAATATATTTTTATTGATGATGGATCTACAGATGGATCGCTAGAATATTTAAAAAAAAAAACTCAAGAATGGGAAAATACAACAATTTTAAGTCAGAAAAACAGAGGACCAGCAATTGCAACTCAATACGGAATTAGCAGGGCCACGGGTGATTATATTAAATTAGTTGGTGGTGACGATATTATGGCACCATATTGTTGTGAAATTTTATTAAACACAATCTTAAAAAAAAATTCTGTAGCAGCTTTTAGCTCATACAAATTATTGCAAAGTTATAATAATATTACGTTTGGAAATAGTAAAATCGAAAACTTTAGATTTCTAGAAAATCCACTTACAGCCGCAATTACTTCAAGCTTTTCAGGTACAACACCTAATCTATATTGTAATAAAACAATTCAAAAATCTGGTGGGTGTAATAAAAAACTTTTTATAGAAGATTTTTCTTTAGTTTTAAATTTAGCCCGTTTTGGAAATTTTTGTTTTATTGATAATATAACATCATATGGACCGAAAAATGACGAAAACAGAATTATGGTTGGGAAAAAAACTCAACTTGTACACGACTATAATGCTGCATTGTATTACTTTATAAAAAAAAATAAGTTGGAAGACTCAACATTAAAAATTGCATGTAAGAAGTCAATAGGAAGATCAGAAAAATGGTACAGAAGAGAAAAAAGAAAAACTAAATTTAATAGGATGAATTTTCTGAGAATTTGTTTATTTTTAGGGAGTAAGAATTACTTAAATTTTATAAAGGAATCATGTATGTTTATCTATCAACATTCAACTAAAGATACAATAAGATATAAAATCGACGATTATTCTCCCTGATTAAAAAGAAGTCCTCTTTTTCTTGCAACAAAGATCATTCTTAAAAAAAATAAGATACTTAAAATTAAATATAATAGATTGAGGAAAATAATTATTAAAACGTTATGTAAAACAATTTTATTTTCGATCAAAATCAATCTCATAGTCTCAAAAATATGTACTGTTGGTAAAAAAAGAGCTATATCTTGTACTATATTAGGTAAAGAATCTAATGGATAATATACACATGAAAATGGAAGAATGATAAAGATAATCGCCCATGCTAATTCTTCAAAGGCTTGGCCATACCTCAACACTAGGCCAGAAACGATAAAACCTATGGACCACCCGAAAATTATTAGATTTAAAAAGAGGAATATTAAATACAAACCTAATTCAAAGAGATGAAAATCGAAAAAATAGTTTGCAAAAAAAACAGCAGGAGTAATTCCAATCAAAGTTCTTAAAAGACTTATAAGTATCAATCCATAAACCATCTCAATATCCTTTAATGGTGTAATAAATAAATTTGGTAAATTTCTTGACCACAACTCCTCAAAAAAAGACATGGTCAAACCAAGTTGTCCTCTGAATAAAACGTCCCATAAAACAACTGCAGAAAGAATAATATTTAAAGCACTCCAAATTCCAAAGCTTTCATTAGACATAAAAAAATTAGTAAAGTATCCCCAGAAAAGAATCTGAACTGTTGGCCAGTAAAAAATACTTAACAATCTGGGAAAAGATCCAAAAGATATGTTCTTATATCTAATTAATAAAGCTAAGATTCTATTTATCATCTTTCAGGAAAATATCTTTAAGTGAAGAAGATTTATTTTGTTTAAACAGCTCATTTTTTTTTCCATCAAATTTTATTTTTCCTTTTTCTAATAAAATAATATGTGAACACAGTTTTTCAATTTCTTCTAAATTATGAGATGTAATAAGGATTGTTGAATTATTTTTTTTCTGAAAATTTCTTATATATTTTCTGATAAATTCTGATGTTGATACATCTAATGATGCTGTTGGTTCGTCTAATAGAAGTAATTTTGGGTCATTTAATAAAGCTTTGCATAGATTTACTCTTGTTTTTTGACCGGAAGATAAAGTTCCATAAGTGTTATCAAGAAAATCTTTTATAAATAAATCCTCTGATAATTCAAAAATCTTTTTTTTTGTATTTTTAACGTCATAGAGTCTAGCATAAAAAATTAAGTTTTGCATAACCGTAATCTTTTTAGGAAGATCAACATATGGACTCTGAAAATTTATATTTTTTAATATTTCATATTTGTAGAGCTTTAGGGATTTATCAAAAATGAAAATTTCACCTTCAGAAGGAGTTATAAGTCCCATTAACATTGCTAGAAAAGTTGTCTTTCCTGCTCCATTTTTTCCTAAAACTCCAAAGATACCGCCATATGGTAAATTTATTGAAACATTACTTACCACGGTTTTATTATCATATGTCTTTGATAGGTTTTTTGTTCTAATTGATGTTTTTGGCACTTAATCGTACTGAAATGCTGTGAGATTATTATTTTTCATCATTGGAATTAAAATTAGATTTTTATGCATTAATATCTCAAGATCGGCAGCCCCTTTGTTTACTTTAAAAGTGTTCGTAACTATGCCTTTTTTATTGATTGAAAAAAGCTTTCCGTTAATCCAATCAGTTGATAAATAACCATTATCTTTATTAAAGACGATGCCGTCCAAATTTCCAATTGGACGAGTGCTGAAAAATTTTTGAATCTCCCTTGTTTTTAAATTAACTTTTATTAATTTTCCTTTTATTTCTGTATCAAAGCCACTCTTAATTTTGCCCCAGCAAGCTATAATTAAATTATTTCCCTCAATTAACAATCCATTTGGTGAGTCTAAAAGTTTGCTTTGTTTCCATATCGTAATATTTTCATTTTTTAATTGATAAATTCTATTTTTAAACATGTCAGAAGCATAAATACGACCTTTTTTGTCTACGACTAAATCATTTAAAAAACCTGCGCCATTTATTGAGAATTTTTTTTTTTTTTTATTTGAAGTATTGATTCTCCAAATTTTATTTATATCTGCAACAAATAAATGGTTATTAAAGATTGTCATTCCTTTTGGTGCGTCTAAACCTTTTATCCATTTCTTTTCTAAAATCTGACCATCCACACTAATTTTACTGATATACCCATTTTTATCTAATTTTAACGGATCACCGTTAATGTTTGAAATATATATAGCACTATTTTTTTTATCAAAAACAGCTGATTCTGGCTCATTTAATCCATCAACAACCCACTTTACCTCGAAAGAATATATTGGAGAACAGATAAAAAAAATAACGATGCAAGTTTTAATAAAAATATTTAGCATTTTTTTGTGAAATTCTTAAATTAAACCATTGTTAACTTTTTGTATATGATTTAACAAAAAAAGTTTAAGATCATTTAAAAAATGAAATTTAATTTTAAAAGAAATTTTTCAGAATGTATTGGAAATACTCCAATAATAAAACTAAAAGTCGCATCAGAAATTTCTGGTTGCGAAATATATGGTAAATGTGAATTTCTTAATCCAGGTGGATCAGTAAAAGACAGACCTGCATTGCAAATAATAAAAGATGCAATTAAAAAAAAACAAATCGAAAAAGGAGGTACAATTGTCGAAGGAACTGCAGGAAACACCGGAATAGGTCTATGTTTAGTTGGAAATTCTATTGGGTTGAATTCAATCATAGTGATGCCTAAGACCCAAAGTAGTGAAAAAAAAAAAATGTTAAAATTGTGTGGGGCAGAATTAAAACTTGTTGATGCACTCCCATATAAAAATCCTGGAAATTACATTCGTTACTCAGAAACCTTAGCAAAATCAATTGTAAATGATCATGGTGTTCTATGGGCAAATCAATTTGATAATTTATCTAATAAAAAATCACATTATTTAACAACCGGACCTGAAATATATAAACAACTTTCCCATAAGGTTGACGCTTTTATATGTTCAATAGGCACAGGAGGAACTATTTCAGGTGTTTCAGATTTTTTAAAAGAAAAAAATAAAAATATTGTTATTGGTTTAGCAGATCCTATGGGTTCAGCTATGCACAATTTTTATAAAAATGGGAAACTCAAATCAACTGGTTCTTCTGTAACTGAAGGAATTGGGCAAGGAAGAATAACTAGGAATTTAGAAAATGCTATTATTGACGAATCGTTTCAAATAACAGATACAGAAGCTTTAAATATCGTATATGAGATGGTGAGAAGAGAAGGGCTAATTTTAGGAGGATCATCCGGAGTAAATATTATGGGAGCAGTAAAGTTGGGAAAATTAATTGGTCCCAACAAAAAAATTGTAACCATCTTGTGTGATTATGGGACAAAATACGAAAGTAAAATTTTTAATAAAAAATTTCTTAAAGACAAAGAACTTCCAATTCCAGAATGGCTTTGATAAATTTAATTTCAAAATTTGTGATTAACTGTGAGGATCTTTTTTCTTTAAAAAACTCTTCTGATGTTAGAATTATTGATTGCAGATGGTATTTAAATAAACCTCATAGAGGAAGATTAGATTATAAAAACTCTCATATTGAGAATGCAATCTATTTCGATATTGAGAAGTTGTCGGATAATTCAATTGATTTACCCCATATGTTTCCATCAAGTGAACAAATCCAAAATTTTATTATGTCAAATGGAATTAATATTAATAACGACATAATAATATATGATCAAATAGGTTTTTTTTGTTCAGGGAGAGTTTGGTTTATTTTTAAAGTTTTTGGATTTAAAAAGATAAGAATACTTAATGGTGGTTTTTCAGAGTGGACTAAAAATAATCTACCAGTAACAAATAAAATAAAAAAAACAGGCAAATCTAATTTTATTTGTAATTCATTTGAATCTAAGAGAATAGTTAATAAAACAGAATTAGAAAAAATTATCGTTAAAAACGATTGTAATATAAAAGTAATTGACGCAAGACCTCAGAACAGATTTATGGGAATTGAAAAAGAACCGAGACCTAATTTAAAAAAAGGTAGAATTAAGAATAGTATTAATATTCCGTTTGAGTTAATAACAGAAAATATGCTAATTAAAAATTTTGATGAATTAAAGCATTTAATTTTTAATCAAAAGAAAATAAAAAAAAAAAATATCATAGTATGCTATTGCGGATCCGGAGTTACGGCTTGCAATATCATATTTGTTCTTACATTATTAGGTATTAAAGAAGTTAAACTGTATGATGGATCATGGGCAGAATGGGGAAAAAAAAAATAAATTCTGAATTAATTAAACTAGGAAGTGACCCTAGTTTACATCATGGATCTTTAAGCGATCCAATATATAAAACCTCGACAATAATTTTTAACGACTATAAAAGCTTTTTAGACGCTAAAAAAAATAAATTCAAGAAACCATATTACGGAAGATTTGGAAACTATTCAGTAAAAAGATTTGAAGAATTAATTTGCCAATTATACAAAAGTCAGGATGCAATTGTTACAAGCTCTGGATTGTCAGCAATAACGATAAGTTTATTATCATTTTTATCAAAAGGAGATGAAGTATTAATTACTGAAAATTGTTATGAACCGGTTTATAATTTCTGTATAAAAGAGTTAAAAAAATTTGGGATAAAAACTTATTTCTACAAAAATAATAATTCTTCTTTTTTAAATAAACTAATCAGCAATAAAACAAAATTAATTTACATCGAATCGCCTGGGTCACTCAATTATGAAGTGGAAGATATCGAGGAAACTGTAAAGATTGCAAAAAAAAATAAAATTATAACTGTTATGGATAATACTTGGGCTACTTTCATAGGTCTAAACCCTTTAGATTGGGGTATAGATGTGGCTATTGAATCTTGTACAAAATATTTTTCAGGTCATTCTGACAATTTTTGTGGAGTTATAGCATGCGGCAATGAGCATTTCAAAAAAATTAAGCAAACAGCCGTTAGAGTGGGAGATTTTGTTTCTTCAGAGGCATGTTTCAACGCAATAAAAGGCATGAGAACTTTAAGTACAAGACTAGAGAAACATCAAGAAAATTCCTTAAAAGTTTTTGAGTATTTAGAGACAAAAAAGGTTGTTAAAGAAATTTATTTCTTACCTGATAAAAAAAATATTTATCACAAACTTTGGAAAAAATACTTTAATCTTAGCAATGGACTTATTACTTTTTCAGTTCCAAAAATAAATAAAATTGAATCTTTCGTTGATCATTTAATTTTTTTTAAAATTGGATTTAGTTGGGGAGGATATGAAAGTTTGATTTTGCCATTAAATGAAATAAAGCCCTCTTTAAAAAACTATAAAAAATCTGTATATTGGTTTAGAATTCATATTGGTTTAGAATCAGCAGATGATTTGATTAAAGATCTTGAGCGAGGATTTAAAAACTATGAAAAAAAATAAATTTTTGATATATAAACCCACAAAGTCTGCCATGCAGTCGGGGTATAATAACTCACGCAAATGGTGTCTCTCAAACAATGAAATTAGTGAATCGTTTATAAGTAGTAAGTTTTGTTGGAACGGATCTTCGAATCCTGAAAAACAAATTAAGTTATTTTTTGATGATTTAGAATCAGCTATCAACTTTGCAAAAAAAAATAAATATGATTATGAAATACAAATGCCTAATAAAAGGTCGTTGATAAAAAAATCCTATGCTGAAAATTTTTTGAAGAAAGGCTAAAAATGGGTAAAGAAAGATTTTGTCCAGATTGGTTATTTAAAATTATTATTTCTCAAACTGTTTATGATTATATTGTAAGAGATGTAGCTTTATTTATTAGTGCAAGAAAATTTATATCTTTTTTTTCAAAATATTATGATGAACTTAGCCCAGACGATATAGAGGCAACATCGGTAGCATTCATTGAATTTTTAGGCGAAGTAAAGTCAAAAGATCCTTTTCTTCTTTTAAATCATTATACATACAGTATAATAATGAACATTAAGCCAAATGAAAAAGGTATTTTTAAAAAAGATCCATACGATAATGATTCTGAAAAAAAGTACTCTCCGCATGATGCAGTAAAAGATTTTAAGGTATTTTCGTATTCATGTAGATCTGGGTTAACAAAAAAAGCTCCTTGCGGTTGGGATATTAAAAATGAAAAAGATTTAGGTTTAATTACTGATGCAATACATAAACAATTTTCTATTGACGATATGATAGATAGTGTAACATAAATTATGAAGACTTTATTATATTCTTTTATCTTAAGTACATTGTTATTTTTTAACAAAATTGACGCAAACACTGACTTAATTAAAGAGGCTGTTGCGAATCCTTACAGAAAAGAAGAAAACAAAAAAAGAGACCTATATAGAAATCCTTATGAAACTCTAAATTTCTTTGAATTGGATAGATCAAAAAAAGTTTTAGAAATAATTCCAGGTAGAGGTTGGTATACAGAGATAATTAGCACCTTCATGAATGGTACTAATAACTTCCATGTTGCAGTTTATAAAGAACCGAGCTACGCGATTGAGATCATCACAAAAATCCAGAATGAATTCTTTGAATATTTTCAAAAAAATAAAAATAAATTTGGAGAAATAAAAGAAATTTATATCGATAAAGATTTCAAAATTAAAAGTAATGAAAATTATTTTGATTTAATTTTGACATTTAGAAATACACATAACTTTTTAGATCAAAAAAAATCAGAAAATATTTATCAATCATTTCATAGATCTCTAAAAAAAAATGGAATTCTTGGAGTTGTTCAACATAGAGCTGATGAATCTGCAACATCTAATTTTAAAAAAGGATATGTAAAAGAATCATTTTTGATAAGACATATTGAAAAACAGGGGTTTAAGTTATTAGAAAAAACTGAACTTAATTCAAACCCTAAAGATCTCAAAAATTACAATAAAGGTGTATGGACGCTCCCTCCAAGGTATGCAGAAGGTGATAAAAACAAAACTATTTACGAAGCCATAGGAGAAAGTGATCGCATGACTCTAAAATTTATAAAAAAATAAATGATTCATTTTATAGTTGCGACAAACTCAGAAGCAAGACCATTAATTGATCTATTCAAGCTAAAAAAAATCAAAGATTTTAAACAAACTTTTATTTACGCAAGTCAGAACATTAGCTTAACCATTTCAGGTATTGGTAAAGTTAATGCTGCTATCGGGGTAACTCAAACATATTACTGTTATAATCAAAAAAATAATAATATATGGATAAATATTGGATTAGCAGGGCATAAATATTTAAAGGTTGGAGATATTTGTGCAATTAACAAAATTACTGACAATGAAACCAAAAAGAATTTTTTTCCTTTTATAAATAAATTTAGAATGCAAAATCAAGAATGTTTATCTTTAGGAATACAAAAGAAAAGTTACAGCCCAAAAGTTTATGACATGGAATCATTTGGTTTTTATCAATCAGCATGTAAATATTCTTCAAAAGAACTTTTACAGATTGTCAAAATCATCTCAGACAATCAATTTGAATCAATTGAGTTTAAAAATAAAGAAGTTGTATACAATATTATTTTTAATCACAGAAAGCTAATAAATGAACTTTGCTCATTTATGTTAAATTTAAAAAAAGAATTTTATCCAAATAGTAACGAAATTATTGAAAATGTATTCAATAATTTATTTACAAAAATAAAATTTACATTTACGGAACGCGAACAAATGAAAGCACTCCTAAATTTATATTTCACGAAGTATAGTGCTCTTCATGATAATATGATTAATTTCAGTGAAAATGCAGCATACAATATAAAAAAACTTAAAGAATTTCTGAAGGTATGAAAATCGATACAATTTACATTGAAAATGCTGCAGAATCTCATCCCAATACGTATGATATTATAAAAAGAATTAAATATAAAAATATTATATATTGCAATTCCTACTCTGAAGTTTTTAATTCAAATAACCAAAATTTTAGGATTCAAAAAGAATCACCTTCGTTAATATTAGCATATAAAAAAAAAAACTTTATACTCAAAGCACCTGAAAAGTTTACTATTGGATTTAAAAATAATTATTATTTTTCTCATCTTCTTAATTGTCCTTATGATTGTAAATACTGTTTTCTTCAGGGAATGTTTAACTCGGCAAATTATGTTTTATTTGTAAATTACGAAGATTTCTATTCTAATATAAAAAAAATAGCTGGAAACAATGAAGAATATTCATGTTTTTTTTCAGGTTACGATTCCGACAGTTTGGCACTTGAAAACGTTACAAACTTTCTTAAAAAATTCATAAAATATTTTGAAGAAATAAAAAAAGGGGTATTAGAAATTCGTTCAAAAAGTATAAATATCAAAGTCTTTGAAAAAATTAAACCATTAGCAAATGTAATACCAGCTTTTAGTCTTAACCCTGAACATGTGGTAAAAGAATTTGAAGATAAAACACCAAGTCTCTCAAAAAGATTAAAAGCAATAATCAAACTGCAAAATTTAGGTTGGTCAATTGGCTTAAGATTCGATCCATTAATTTACTGCGAACAGCAAGGAGACTATGAAGAATTCTTTAAAAATGTTTTTGAATTCATTGACAAAAATAAAATTCACTCGGTTACCCTAGGCAGATTTAGGATGCCGGATCGCTATTTAAAAAAAATTTCAAAAGTAAGACCTGATAATAATTTAATACAATTTGAAAATGTAAAAAGAATGTTTCCAAAGTTAGATCAAGGCTATGATGAATTTCAACAAACTTTTCTCATAAAATTATTAACAAGATTCATTGAGAAAGAGAAAATATTTGCAAACTAAAATTTCCTGTCTTTAAAAGCAAATTTTCTACAATTAAAAATTAATGAATTAGTTTTGTGACTGTCTTCACGTTTAAAATTAAGTACCAAATCACCTGAATATCTTCCGAGAATTCCTGAAACAGATCCATTTGTCTCTGGATAGAGCTCGATGCTTTTTGAAAACCATGAAATATTGGATTTTGTTACTAAGATATTTTCAGCCTCAAAAGATAAACCACCCAAATCAACTCTTTTATCATCAGTGTTCAATGATAGAAAAATATCTTTTACATCCACTTCATTTGTTAGTGCGTTATTATTAGTGCATACTAAATTGAGTTCAAGTGAAAAAATTAATTTTGGAATCAAGAAAAGAAATAATAAGTACATAAAATGATAATTTCAAAAAAAAAAAAATTGTCAATTTTAATTTTACACCAATTAATTTTTTAGAATCAGCAATTATAATTTTTGTATTTAGATAAATAAAAACTTTTTGTTATATTAGCTATATTCAAATTGTTTAACAAATAAAAGTAAAATTAAGTGTGGAAAAAAAAATTATATATTAAAGATAATATTACACCATTTTCAATAAATCGATCGAAAATTGATTTATTTTTCGATTGTAATAGATGTTTTTACTTAGACCAAAAACATGGCATAAAAAGACCTCATGGCACACCTTTGGTTATAAATAATTTTGTTGTAAGTCATTTCAAAAATACTTTGAATAAATATCGAAGTCTAGAAAAAGTTATACCAGAAACAAAAACCATAAATAAGAAATTGGTACCTATTAACAATGAATCACTGGATAATTGGACACATCCATTTAAAGGAATTAGTTATATTGATAAAAAGACAAACTTGAAAATTAGAGCTAATCTTGATGATATTTGGCTATGTAAAGAAACTGGAAACAATTATCCGGTCATTATAAAAAGTACATCACGTAAAAAAAATATTAGTTCAGAAAATATTTGGCCGGGTTACTGGAAACAACTCTCATTATATTCTTTTCTATTAAAAAAAAACTCGGTTAAAGTAGGTTCTGCAGGAATACTTGTTTATCTAAACGCTTCTGAAAGTATTCCAAACTCATCAGAAATAATTGATTTTCAATTATTGATTTTCGAAAGAGAGCTTGACCAAACTTGGATCGAACCAACCCTTGATAGAATATATCAAACTTTAAATTATGATAAGGTTCCAGTCAGTGATAATAGTTGTAAATATTGTAGATATCAAATAAATATTCAAAATATATTAGATGGAAAATTTTAAAATCATAAGAAAACTTGAGTCAACAAGTTCTCGGTTATCAAAAGAAGAAATAATTCTTAACGAAATGAAAAATAAAAACGAGGTATTTTTCAAAGGAATGAGCCTAGCTTACAATAAACTTTTAACTTTCGGTGTTAAACAAGTTCCAAAATCTGAATCGAATGGAGATGGATTAGAATGGGAAGAATTTCGTCAATTAGCAGACAAACTAATATCTAGAAAATTAACTGGTCATGCAGCAAGAGATGAAATTTTAGAAAAAATGGAAAAATCACATATAGATGAATGGAATTTTTTCTATAAAAGGATTTTACAAAAAGACATGAGATGTGGGCTCTCAGAGAAAACTATAAACAATGTAGCAAAAAAAAATGGTTTTGTTGAATTTATTATTCCTGTTTTTGCGTGTCAATTAGCACAAGATTCAGAGTTACATCAAAAAAAACTGACTGGGGAAAAGATTCTTGAGGTAAAGTTAGATGGCGTGCGAGTCATTACTGTTTTATACCCAAACGGAAAAGTAGACATGTTTAGTAGAAATGGAAAAGAATTAACAAATTTTAATAATTTGCAAGAAGAATTAAGAGAAAAAATTAAAATTAACACCTTGGATGAAGCAATAGTAATTGACGGAGAAGTTGTTAGTAAGAATTTTCAGGAACTAATGAAACAAATTCATAGAAAGGAAGTTATTCAAAATCAAGATGCAACACTATTTTTATTTGATTTTCTTCCATTTGAAAAATTTAAAGTTGGTATTTACAAAAAAACCTATAAGTTAAGAACTTTAAATTTAAGAAATTGGTACGATCGTTTTATTAAAAATTCAGATAAAATTAAATTGATTGAAAAAAAAATTATAAATCTTGATTGTTCTGAGGGCTTGTCCGTTTTAAGAAATTTTAATAATGAATCTATAGTTCAAGGTTACGAAGGTATTATGATAAAAGATCCAGCATCATTTTATGAATGCAAAAGATCTACAACATGGTTAAAATTAAAACCTGTCATAGAAATATCTCTTGAAGTAAAAGATTTTGAAGAAGGAACTGGAAGAAATACTAATAAATTAGGAGCAATCATCGCTGAAGGCGTTGACAATGATAAGTTTTTTAGATTGAATATAGGTTCTGGATTTTCAGACGAACAAAGAGAATCTTTTTGGAGAAACAAACATAAATTGATTGGTCAAATAGTCGAAATCAAGGCAGATTCTATTAGTAAAAGTCAGGATGGTGAACACTGGAGTTTAAGGTTTCCAAGATTCAAATGTTTTAGAGGATTCGATATTAAGGAAAAGTTGTAGTTAATTTGATAATTATTAAATATATAAAATGTACAAATATAAAATTTTAATATTTTATTTAATCTTTTCAATTGTTTCATGCGAAAATACAAGTGATAAAAAGGTATTCGGTCAAATTATTGGTGCAGCAGTAGGAGGATATGTTGGTTCTAAAATCGGTTCTGGAGCCACAAAAGATATTTCTGTTATTTTAGGTGGTGCAACTGGATATATCTTAGGTGGTAAAATTGTAGAAATTTTAAGTAAAAAAGAAAGAGAGGAGTTTAATAACGTGATTCAAAATTCTCTTAACTTTACACCTGATAATGCAAGTGAATCCTGGAAAAGCAATGAGAATCAGAACACTACTGGTGAAGTAATTCCACTAAATAATTATAAAATGAAAAATAGAGATTGTAGAGATTTTAAAAAGGTAATTAGAAAAAATAATGAAATAATTGAAGAAAATTCTTCAGCATGCAGAAATAAAGACGGAAACTGGGAAATTATTTAATTCTAAATATTTTAATAAAAATTGGGAGTAAAATAAGACTAGTTATCAACGTATTTGACAATGAAATAAATAACAAAAGGCCCATAGAAGATGTTCCATTATGTGAAGAGAAAAATAACGTGCTAAATGAAAAAATTGTTGTTAAGCCGCTAAATAAAATTGCCAAAGGGGTGTTAGATGAAAATAATTTTTTAAAACTTCCTAGTTCATCAAATCGCTTTATAAAATATATTGGATAACTTACACCTAAACTAAAAAGCAAGGGTATCGCAATCATATTTGCAAAATTAAAGTTTAATTTTAGAACAATCATTAAAAAGATAGTTAAAATGAATGCACAAACCAACGAAATTATGCAAACTAAAACATAATTCACCTTTTTAAAAATTAGAAATAAAAATAGAATTAAGAAAAATAGTGAAATTATCAAAGCTTTTTTAAACGAATCGACAACTATCTTTCCTGCATTAAATTGGACTATTGGCATGCCTGTAGCACCTGGAAAAAAAGTCTCTATGGTACTTACAAATTCTTTAAGATCCTCTGGTTTCGATAAGTCTCTACTTGGGAAAATTTCAACACGATATAAATTATCATCAGAGATATATCTGTTACTAAAATTCTCAGGTATTTGACTAGACAAATTATCTGGAATAGAACCAAGATTTAAAACGACTGATATGAGATCATCAAATTTCTCAAAAAAGATCTCTTCAATTTCGAGGTATGAAGTTTTATCACTTTGAAATAAAGAAATATTATCTTTTAAGAGTTTCGCATTCAAAGACACTTGACCAAAGTCTCCTTGAATATATTTGTCAAGCAGTAAACTAAATCTTGCTTTTTGGTCGCCCTCGTCTGAAGGTCTCTCAAATTTTTTATTAGATAGTAAGAATTTGAGGTAATCTAAATCTTCTGATTCATACTTTTTAAATATTTTTTCATAAGAAAAATAATCACTCACAATATCATTCTTAAAAATTGGATGATCGTATTTGAAACTCTTTAATTCTTTTTCTGTAAAAATTACTGAAGCGATATAATCAGATGTTGGATTATTTTCAATTAAGTCTTTAGCAAGTTTCACAGATTGTAGATCTTGATCTTTTAAGTTTAAAGCATCTGAATCAAAAGTTATCTTACTTAAATTGAAAGATGAATAAATAACAATAATAAAAAAAGTTATTAATATTTTATTTTTATTGTTAATTAAAAAATTTTCATAAAGATTCGAACTCAACACTATGAAACCAATTTTTTTTTTTTTTAAAAAAATTCCAAGTAAACACGGTAAAAAAAATGTATTTAAGATTAATCCAACTAACAAACCGATTGCTGAAATAATGCCTAGTTCTGACAAACCAACATAATCAGTTGGAATGAAGGATAAAAAACCTACTATAGAAGGAATTGAAGCTATTAATAATATTTTCCCAACTGACTCAATAATTTTTGTTTTTTCTTTAATAGTCTTGTTTGTTAATAAATTCTTTTCTTTAATTCTTGAGCAAATTTGAATCCCATAATCAACGGAAAGACCTATAAAAAGTACGGCAAATGCAACAGAGATTAAATTTAATGAACCAATTACTAATGTTGTAATACCAAGTGTAATAACTAAACCCAAAATAATAGTTAAAACGATCGAAAACAATAAATAAAGGTCTTTAAATGCTATCCAAAGTAAAATTGCTACCATTAAAAAGCTTAGCAAACCAGATAGCGAGGCACCCGAGGAAACTGACGCAACTTCTTCATAGTCAATTAGCAATCCCCCAGTGTAATCTACTTGTATGCTAGGGCTTTGTTCGGACTTAAAATTAACAAGATGTTCGTAAATAACTTTAAATGAATTTTTTTCAAGAAATTCTTCAGATAACCCAAAAAGAATAAAAAACTCATTTTTTTGAGAGGATAAAATATTTGTCCACTCAACTTTTTTTTTTAATGAAAGAGATTCATTAAAAATTTTAAATATTTTATCAAAGCTATCTTTATCCTCTTTTGAATCAGATCGTAGTGATAATTCTAAAATATTATTTAGACCTTCTAGCTTATCCTTATGATTATTTATTTGAGATAAAAAAGGCTGTGATTCATATATTTTTTGTATCAAATTGTCTTTTTCAAAGTCATTCAGAAAAAGAAAAAAATTTTTTTTCATATTTTTATCTAGATTTGGTGAAAAAATGAAAGACACGCCATCTGAACCATTCAACTTTTTCACAAACTTTTCACATGCAAATTTTACTTCATCATAATTTTCACCCTTAATTCTTATAAAAATATTATTGTTAAGAACTTTAAAGGAATCTTTTAGTTTTTTTTGATTTTTTTTAAAATCTAAATTTTCGTTTATAAGTGAATCAGTTGATGTATTTATTTTAAGATTAGAGATAAGGATTAAAGAAATTAAGGAAATAAAAACAAATAAGGAACAAGTTTTTTTTGGATTTGTTAAAACTATGTTTAATAATTTATTCATTGTAAATTATCAATTATACTATTAATTAATGAAAACAAGTTAACATATTTTTTTATGGATTTTATACTAAATAAAATAGTTCAGAAAGTTTCAGAAAGAAAATTCAATAGAACTCAATATAAAGTTAAGAGATTAAAAACAATTTCTGGAGTAGTTCATGCTGTCATAGCAGAAATAAATGATGAAAATTCAGAAATCTTAGTTGCATTATCAGTTTTAGAAGATAAAAATAAGTTTAAGGTTTTATAATTTAAGAGGATTAATTATGTCATATTTAAAAAACTCAACAATTCTTTTTGTTATCCTTTTGCTCTCAACACCTACTAACGGTCACGGTCCTTCTAGGCAAAAAGTTTCAGAATCCATCGAGATTAATGCTTCTTCAGATGAAGTATGGAAAATTGTCAGTGATTTTAACAACTTTAATTGGAATAAAAGTGTTGAAAAAATTAGTGTAAGCTCAAATGATGTTGGTGCAGAGAGAACCATTTTTTTCAAATCAGGTGAAAGTATTAAACAGAAACTTGAAAAAATAGATGAAAGCAAAATGATGGTTAATTGGAGAATAATCGAAACCGACAATAAAGTTTTACCCGTAAACAGTTACTCTGCAAAAATTTTTGTCAAACCAAGCGATAACAAAACTAAAGTCGTCTATAAGAGCGGGTTTTACAGGGGGTTCATGGGCAATGATCCTCCATCGGAGCTTAATGACGAAAATTCAAAGAAAAAAGTAAAAATATTTATTGTTGAAAATCTTAATGGACTCAAAAAAATTATTGAAAAAAATTAAATTTATTCTTTGTTCATTAATTATTATTTGTTTCAGCCCCCTGATCCCAAAAGAACTAGCGTTTATTACAAATCAAGAAAGTAATATGCTAGATGTAATTGATTTAACAATTCAAGAAAAAATTAAAGAGATTGAGTTAGGGAAGAAACCTGCTGCAATATTCATTGATTCAGGGTCAAGTAAAATTTTTGTTTCAAATCCTGATAGTAATAATATTTCAGTTTTAGATCTATATGATGAATCACATTTTTTTATTGAAGCTGGGAACAGTCCACTCGGAATTTCATTTGATAGTTCAAAAAATAACATTTTCGTATCTAATTGGTATGATGATGTTATTTCAGTTATAGATTTTGTGACAAAGAAAAAAAAACATGAAATTAAGGTAGGACAATCACCAGCTGGCATTTATTTTGATAAAAAAAATCAAAAACTTTATGTTGCAAATAGGGAAAGTAATAATGTTTCGTTGATTGACACAGAAAACTTTAAAGTTTTAAAATCTTTAAATGTGGAGAATTCACCATTTGGAGTTTATTCAGAGGATTATTTAGACTATATTGTTGTCACAAATGTTCAATCCAGTTCTGTATCAATTATTGAAAAAAAGAGTTTTAATTTGCTAAAGAATATAAACGTTGGTAAGTGGCCATATTCTGCAGTTCACGATAAAAAAAATAACAATTTATACATCACAAACCAAAGAGACGACAGTATCTCGATAATTAACATGGACAAAAGAGAAAATGTCAAAACATTGGTTGATGTTTGCGAATATCCTGAGGGGATTGATATAAGTTACACTCAAAATTTAATTGTTGTTGCGTGTTGGTTTGAAGACAATATTATTTTAATAAATTTAAACGATTTTAGTGTAAAAAAAAAAATAGAAACCTCTGGAGGGCCAAGAGCATTCGGACGATTTATAATAGAAAAAATAAAATGAATAAATTGGAACAAGAAAAATTACAATATATGTCTAATGCAATTAGAGGTCTCTCTATAGATGCTGTAGAAAGAGCAAATTCTGGTCATCCCGGAATGCCGCTTGGAATGTCAGATGTAGCCACAGTTTTATTTTCAAAATATCTTAAATTTGATCCACATAACCCTGACTGGTTAAACAGAGATAGATTTGTATTATCCGCTGGTCATGGGTCAATGCTACTTTATGCTCTCTCATATTTAGTTGGTTATAAGGATTGTAGTCTTAATCAATTAAAAAGTTTTAGACAACTTGGTAGCAAAACTGCTGGTCATCCTGAGTACGGTTTATTAAAAAGTATTGAAACTACAACTGGTCCACTTGGACAAGGATTAGCTAACGGTGTTGGCATGGCTCTAGCAGAAAAAATTTTAAATAAAAAATATGGTAAACTAGTTGATCATAAAACTTGGGTTATTGTCGGTGATGGTTGCTTGATGGAGGGGATTTCACAGGAAGCAATTTCATTTGCAGGACACCAAAAATTAAATAAATTGATAGTTTTATTTGATGACAATAAAATTTCTATTGATGGTTCCACTGATATAACTTGTTCAGACGATCAAGAAAAAAGATTCAGAGCTAGTAATTGGAATACGATGAAGATAGATGGTCACAATTTTAACGAAATAAGTAATGCTTTTAAACAAGCAACAAGATCTTCCAAACCAACTCTTATTTGCTGCAAAACAGTTATTGGTTATGGTTCCCCAAATAAATCTGGTAAAGAAAGTTCTCATGGAGCGCCACTTGGAAGTATTGAAGCAAAACTTACAAAAGAAAACCTGAATTTAATAGAAAAAAATTTTGTAGTTCCAGATAAAATTCTTAATAATTGGAGAAGTCTGAAGACAAAAGGCAAAAAAAATAGAGAGAATTGGGAAATTCGATTAAAAAATTCACAACTTCGAAAAGATCTTCTTAAACAAATGAAGAAAAGAAAATTTGAAAGATCCAAGGATGTTTTCTTTTTTTTAGAAAATATATCAAAAAATATCAAAAATGAAGCAACTAGAAAATCATCTCAAAACACATTAGAATTTTTCAATAAGAAGATTGAAAATCTTATTGGTGGTTCTGCTGATCTAACGGGATCAAATCTCACAAAAATTTCTTCATCAAATTTGCATGGAAAAAATATAAATTATATCCACTATGGTGTTAGAGAACACTTAATGTCTGGAGCAATGAATGGTTTAGCTGTTCATGGAGGATTTATTCCATATGGAGGAACATTTTTAGTTTTCTCAGATTACTGTAAAAATTCAATTCGTCTTTCAGCTATGATGAAACAACAAATTATATATGTGTTTACACATGACTCAATTGGTCTTGGCGAGGATGGGCCTACACATCAGCCCATTGAACACTTACCAGGATTGAGGGCAATTCCAAATCTTAATGTCTTTCGACCATGTGATGCCATTGAGACATTTGAAGCTTGGGAAATAGCACTAAATTCGAAAAGCACTCCTACAGTCCTTGCTTTATCAAGGCAGAATCTTCCTTTACTAAGGAAAAAGTTTAAAAATAATTTGTCTATGAAAGGTGGATACATATTAGAGGAACAAAAAAATAATAAAATTTCTTTAATTGCAACCGGTTCTGAAGTTTCTTTGGGATACGAAATCCAAAACTATTTGCTCAAGAAAAAAATTAAGTCAAATTTGGTTTCTATCCCTTGTTTAGATTTATTTGATCAACAAGATAAAAAATATAAAGAAAAGGTTCTTGGAAATCAAATAAGAGTTATAATTGAGGCGTCGAGTACTCAAAGCTGGTACAAATTTGTAAGAGAAAATGACTTAATTTTTGGAATAGATAAATTTGGAGAATCTGGTAAAGCAGAGGACTTATTTGATTATTTTGGATTAACAACCGAAAAAGTAGTAAATAAAATTATGGCAAAAATAAAACTATGATTACTCTTAAGAAAAAATTCTCGGACTCTTATAATTTTGTTTTCAACAAAACAGTTATGATAAGAGTCGACTTGAATGTACCAATAAGTGACGGCAAAATTACTGATTCAACAAGAATATCGAAAATAGTTCCTACAATTTTAAAACTTCTAGATCAAAAAGCCAAAATTATTATTGTTACTCACCTTGGAAGACCAAAAGGCGAATGGAATGAAGATTTTTCTCTGAATATTTTAGTTAACGAAATTGAATTACTTACTGGTAAAAAGATCTTTTTTTTTAAAAACAATATTAAGAGTGTTAAAAGGCAAGATATCATTGATAAATTTAAAGTTCACGATTTAATTTTGCTTGAAAATATTAGATTTTATGCTGAAGAAGAAAAGAATGAAGAAAAGTTTGTGAAGAAATTATCTTCGTTTGCTGATATTTTTATCAATGAATGTTTTTCTTGCAGTCATAGAGCTCATGCATCTATTTCAGGAGTTCCTAAATTCCTTCCGTCTTTTCCTGGAAAGCTTCTTGAAAACGAGATTTTAAACCTAAAAAATCTATTCCTAGTTAAAAATGAAAATGAAGGAGTTGCTGTATTTGGCGGTTCTAAGATTTCAACAAAAATTAAGCTTATAGAGTTTTATGCGAAGAAATTTGCTAAAGTATTAGTTGGTGGTGCAATGGCAAATACAATTTTATACGCTAAAGGCATTGATATTGGAACCTCTTTATATGAAAAAAAAATGGCTCAGTTTTGTGATGATTTAGTAACGGAATTTAGGGAAAAAATTTTATTGCCAATTGATGCTATTGTTATAGATAAAAAATTTACAAAATCACCTGAAGTAAAACTTATCGAAAAAATTGATAAAAATGACATGATCGTTGATATTGGTCCCCAATCCAGAATGCTTTTTTACAACGAAGTATTAAATACTAACACTTTGTTATGGAATGGGCCTCTTGGACTTTTTGAACGAGAACCGTTTGATGAAGGCACAGATTACGTACTAGGAGCAGTAAGATCTAATAAAAATAAAAATTTCTTTTCTGTAGCTGGTGGAGGTGATACTATATCCATACTGAACAAACTTAATTGTTTTAATGATTTTTCATTTGTTTCAACAGGTGGAGGAGCCTTTTTAGAATTTGTACAAGGTACATCAATGCCGGGACTTACAAGTTTAAACCATTGAATTTATGAACGATAATAATCTAGACAAAATAGCTGTTACCCTTTCAAAACCCCCTAAAGGTATTTTAGCTGCCGACGAGAGTACTAACACAATTACAAAAAGGTTTGAAAGCATCAATGTTGATTCTTCATTTGAAAACAGACGAAAATATAGAGAGTTACTCTTTAAAACCCATGATTTAAATAAGTTTATTAGTGGAATCATATTATATGATGAAACAATTCGTCAATCAACAGGTGAAGGAATTCCATTTAGTGAATTTCTTAAAAATTTAGGAATTTTAGTTGGAATAAAAGTTGATAATGGAGCTTTACCTTTGACTTTTGACTCTCACGAAAAAATTACTGAAGGCCTTGATGGTTTGGCTAAAAGAATTGAAGAATATAAAAAATTAGGAGCAGTTTTTACTAAATGGAGAGCAATCATTAATATCGATGACAAAAACTCTATTCCATCAGATTATGCTATAGACTTGAATTGTTTTAATTTGGCAAGGTATGCAAAGGTAGTACAAGACCAAGGTTTAGTTCCTATTGTTGAACCAGAAGTGTTGATGGACGGGAATCACAACATCCAAAAGTGCTATAATGTAACCTCTAAAACACTAAAAAGTCTATTTAATTATCTCGAGTTCCACGATGTTGACTTAAGTGGCATACTTCTAAAACCCAATATGGTTATTGCTGGCAAAAAGAGCTCTGAACAAGCTTCTGTTGAAGAGGTAGCGTCCCAAACTGTTAAATGTTTAAAAGAAAATGTTCCAGACCAAGTTCCGGGTATAGTTTTTTTATCAGGAGGACAGTCAAATGAATTGGCAACACAACACCTTAATCAAATGAACAAATCATCTGAATCTTTGTCCTGGAATTTAAGTTTTTCCTACGGGAGAGCCTTGCAACAACCCGCATTAACTTCATGGCAAGGTGAAAATGACAATATCAAAACTTCTCAAGATGCACTCTACAAAAGAAGTAATTTAAATTCTAGTGCCACCCTAGGTAAGTATTCAATAGATTTAGAGAACATTTAAACATGAATCAAAGGGTGAAAATTGCACCATCAATTCTTTCAGCTGATTTTTCAAAACTTGGTAAAGAAATATCTGATTTAGACAAAACGAATTGTGATTATATACACATCGATGTTATGGACGGACATTTTGTACCAAATCTCACCATAGGACCAGATGTTATAAAATCAATCAGACACTTTACCAAAAAAAAATTTGACGTTCACTTAATGATTGATCCTGTAAAAAAGTTTATACCAGAATTTGCAAATGCTGGGTCAGATATAATCACTATTCATCAGGAAATAAATGAAGACGTAATGGATACAGTTTTATTAATTAAAAAATTAAATAAAAAAGTGGGTATTTCTATTAAACCAAAAACATCTGCAAAATTACTTGAAAAATACCTAGACCATATAGATTTAATATTAGTTATGACTGTTGAACCTGGTTTTGGAGGACAAAGCTTCATGCACAATCAATTACAAAAAATCTCTACTATTAAAAAAATGATAGGAAGTAGACAAGTTGAACTTGAAGTTGATGGAGGAATTGATCTAGATACAGGTAGAGAAGCAATAAATGCGGGAGCAAACGTTTTAGTTTCAGGGTCTACAATTTTTAATTCTAAAAAATATAAGAACATTATTGATGACCTCAGGAAATTATGATTTTACATTTATTTAAACTATTAGCTTTTAGTTTGATTCTATTTAATAAAGCCTTCGCTCAAGATCAAGTTGTTGTGAGCGCTCAAGAGCCTAAAGTAGAACAAATATCTGATATATTAGAACTACCTGGTTCAGTCTTAGCCAATGAGAGTGTAAAAATAACAAGTGTTGTGTCTGAAAAAATTGACAGAATATTATTCGAAGAAGGTATGTTTGTAAAAAAAAATCAGCTATTAATCGAGCTGTTAGATAATGAAGAAAAAGCTATTCTTAATCAAGTAAATGCAGAGTTGGAAGAGGCTAATATAAATTATAACAGAGCACTAAAATTATCTGAAAAAGGAAATATTTCTCAATCTGCATTAGATAATAGGCTTATGAATAAAAAAAAATTATCAGGAAAAATTAATCAAATAACCGCTCAACTTGAAGATCATAGGATTACAGCACCATTTGATGGAGTTACAGGTATTAGAAACTTTAGTGAAGGTTCATTTATTAAACCAGGTGATATTATTACTGAGTTACACGATATAAAAACCCTAAAAATTCAAGTTTACGTACCTGAAAGTTTTTCTAATAAAATTCAAAAAGGTGATTTTTTTGTACTTGAAAAGAGTAACAATATCCCAAAAAATACAAGTGGGAAAATTTATGTAATTGATCCGATAATCGACAAAAATACGAGATCATTCAAAGTTCTGGGTAAAATTGAAAATTCAGAAAATAAAATAAAACCTGGAATGATGGTAAATTTAAAAATTCCTTTAGATGAAAGAAAATCTTATGTCATAAGAGAAAATTCAATTATTAATGAGGATGATATTTCTTATGTTTTTCTTGTGGATAAAGATAGTAAGATAATAAAAAAAAAAGTAGAATTAGGAATTAGAAATGACGGTATGGTTGAAATTATTGAAGGACTTAAATCCAATGATGTTGTTGTTTTCGAAGGAATAAATAAAATACAAGAAGGATCCGTGGTAACAGTAAAATGAACCCTTCAGAGTTTTTTATTAAAAAACCAGTATTCTGCTCAGTTCTAGCAATTTTTCTTGTTATACTTGGATTTTTATCATTAAAAGAACTCCCTCTTAGACAATTCCCAGATATAGAAAGATCTGAAATAACTATAGACACTCTATATTCTGGTGCAGCATCTGAAATCATTGAAACAAAAATAACTGAAATAATAGAAGGGCAGATTAGTGGTATTGATGGTATTGAATCTATTTCCTCCGTTAGTAGAGATGGGAGATCAAAAGTAACAATTGAATTTAAAATTGATAAGGAAATTAATGAAGCAGCAAATGATGTAAGAGATGCAGTTGCAAGAATCTCAGACAATCTTCCAAAAGATTCGGATCCCCCAGAGATTTCCAAAATTGATTCGGATGCAAATGCAATAATGTGGCTGAATTTGACATCTAACGATATAAATCAACTTGAACTAACTGACTATGCTGATAGGTTTTTAATTGATAGACTTTCAGTAATTCCTGGCGTTGCGAAAGTTAGAATATCTGGTGGGAAAAAAAAATCTCTGAGGGTTTGGGTGGATCCAGTAAAACTTTCACAATACAGTATTTCAGTAAATGAAATAGAACAAAAAATACTTAGTGAAAATGTTGAAATTCCTGCAGGAAGAATAGAATCTAAATTTAGAGATTATACCGTCAAGCTAGAGAGTGGTTACAAAACCGCAAATGACTTCAGAAATTTAGTTATAAAAAAAGTTGATGATTTTTCATTCGTACGACTTAGTGACGTTGCAAAAATTGAAATAGGTCCAGAAGAAACCAGACAAATTTTTAGAGGAAATGCGGAGGAAATGATTGGACTTGGTATTTTAAAACAAAAATCTGCAAACCTTATAGATGTAACAGACAGGATTAAAGACGAATTTGAAAAAATTCAAAGTGAACTTCCAAAAAATATAAAAATTTACCAAAGCTACGATACTTCTCTTTTTGTATCTGAAGCACTGCAAGAAGTAATATTTACTCTTTGCTTTGCAATGTTTTTGGTAACAATAATAATCTTAGTATTTCTTAAAAATATAAAAAGTACGTTGATTCCAGTTGTTACAGTTCCAATTTCAATCGTATCAACCTTTATTTTTCTAAATTTTTTCGGTTTTTCTTTAAATTTAATTACACTATTGGCACTGGTTTTATGCACTGGGTTGGTAATTGATGATTCAATTGTAATGCTAGAAAATATCCACAAGAAAGTTGAAGAAGGTGAATCTAAATTTCAAGCATCAATTAATGGTTCAAAGGAGGTATTATTTGCAATATTGTCAACATCTGTTGTTTTAATTAGTATTTTTATGCCAATTATTTTTTTAGAGGGAGACACCGCAAAGTTATTTTTAGAATTGTCGATAACCATTATTTCTGCAGTTTTTTTTTCTACAGTAATATCAATAACGCTAACACCAATGCTATGTTCAAAAATTTTGAATCATTCAAAACAGAAAAAACAATATAAACCTTTTTTGGAGTCTTATTTAAAATTATTAAAGTTTCTTCTTCAAAATAAATTCATTTATGTATTAATAATTATTCCGATGATATTCTTTTCCTATCATCTCTATAAAAAAATCTCCAAAGAATTTGCTCCCCAAGAAGATAGAGGAGTTTTTATAATGGTGATGGAGTCCCCAGAAGGTAGTACTTTTGAAAACACTGTTAATCAAATGCTAAAGCTGGAAGAAAAATTAATAGGTTTAAATGAAAACAATGAAGCAAAAAGAATTTTATTAAGAGTCCCCAGAAGTTTTTCAGGCACAGAAAACTTTAGTGATGGTTTAGGTATTATAGTACTAAATCACTGGGATGAACGCAGAAAAATTTGGGAAATAATAAAGGATTTCAGGATGGTTTCAAAAGATGTTACAGATTCAAATGTAATAATTTTTCCTCCAAGAGGCTTAGGTCAAAGAAGGTCTGGTCAACAACTTCAATTTGTAATATCTGGAGATAACTATTCAGACATAAATAAAAATATGAGCATTATATTAGATGAATTAAAAACAAATAAAAACTTTCTTTTTACTAGAATTGACTACAAAAAAAATAGACCTCAACTTAGAGTAAAAATTGATAAAAATAAGTCCTCTGATCTTAAAGTAACAAATAGTGAGATTGGTAGGACTCTTGAAATACTTCTTGCAGGAAGGAAAATCAATACTTTCATAGAAAATGGGGAGGAATATTATGTTATAGTTCAATCCAAAAAAGAGAATAGAAAGAATATAAAAGACATAGGTGCATTTGAAGTAAAAAATTTAGACGGTAGATATATAAGGTTAGATAATTTATTGGAATTTAAGGAAGTAACTGAAGCAAAAGAGTTAAATAGATACAATAAAATGAGGTCAATCACTCTTAGCGCAGGACTCAAAAAAGGATACTCCCTAGGAGAAGCAATTAAATATCTTGAAAAAATCTCAAATGATAAACTTAAAGGAAACTACAAAATTGATTTTAAAGGGCAAAGTAAAGAATACAAAAAATCGATTAATCAATTTTACTTTTTATTTTTAGTTTCAATTTTATTTGTTTATCTAATTTTATGTGCACAGTTTGAGAGTTTTAAATTTCCACTAATAATCATGTTATCTGTTCCATTGACATTGATGGCACCACTCGCAGCAATTATTCTTTTTGAAAATTCATTAAATATCTTTAGTCAAATTGGATTAATAATTCTAATCGGCATTTCGGCTAAAAACGGTATTTTAATTGTTGAGTTTGCAAGGCAGATGAAAATAAAGGGAAAAAATTCTTACAACTCCATAATTGATGCATGCAAAATGAGATTTAGACCGATAATAATGACAGGCTTTTCAACTGTAATTGGGATAGCACCACTTCTTATTGGATCAGGAGCAGGGTATGAATCTAGACTTACAATTGGGATAGTATTAGTTACAGGTATAATTTTCTCAATAATCCTAACCTTATTTTTCACTCCATTTTTTTTTAAAGTTTTAGATAAAGATTAATGAAGTATTTAGGATCTAATTTCTTCAAAGTTATTTTCAGTAAAAAAACTTTCGTCAACTTCAAATTCGTCTAGGCTCAAGGAATAGTAATCATTAAACCACGATTTGATTTTTTTATGAATTTTAGCATCGTATTTTAAATTTAGACATTTTGTGACTGTTTGCATATGAGTTAAAACCTTGCCTTTTTTGACAATTTCATTACCATTTTTAAAAACATATTCGGCAGCTCTAAACATGTCATCAATAGATTTATTTGGATCATATATTGATATGTCAGCTACCGAACCAGGCTTTAAAGAACCTCTATCTTTTAAACCTAAAATTCTAGCTGGAGCAGCTCTAGTCATTATAACAATTTCATATAAATTGTATGTTCTCTTTATAGATTTAATGTTTCCAATCTCTTTGGCATTAATATTAATCTTATCTATTTCTGAGTTTCTAAAATCCAAGTCCATCAGCAGTCTTATTAATTCAGGATAAGAAGTAAATGGTGCACCATTAGGATGGTCAGTTGTAAGAAAAACTCTCCACGGATCTTTTATCATTAAAAAGAGTTCCAGACCAATCGACCATTGGAGTGCATTAACAAAATTTTTTTGCTTATATTCATAGGGTATTACGCCCCCTCCTCCGTCTTCAACTTCAGAAATTACCCATTTTTTTGGGTGTGCATTTGATTTGGCTTGATTTTGTTTCCAAATATCTGACGAAATTGTAACTGTTGGTTTGAACATCACTTGTCCAATGTCAACAGAAATGTTTTGGTTTTTATTAATCTTTTCAGCTAATCTCAACGCTCCAGAAGAAAAACCTCTTTTTCCATCATCTGCATAACCATAAAACTGTATATGTGCTAGATGCATTCTCCTTCCTTGAGCTGCATCAATTGTATCTATAATAGAATCTACGTTTCCTGCCATTCCGAGATTATTACAATGCACATGAATGGGATGAGGAATTCGTAAATTTTCATTTGAAATATTTAGAGCCTCGAGAATTTTTCTAGAACTAACACCATATTGCGGTACCACATCATCTAAACCGAAATTTTCGGATTCTCCTTTGTATTTAAACAATTCGGTTCCTCCAGCATTTATAACCTTGAGACCTATACTTTTTGAAGAATTAACATTCCATGCTACGTAATCGTCAATATAGGATTGTCCTCGTTGCTGGTTTAAAGCATCAAGTAAAAAATTATCATTTCCAACTATAGCAAGACATCCTTTGTCAATCATGGGTATTTTTTCTAATTCTAAATGCGTCAAAAAGGAGTTAATAGGCGTTACTGCTGGTTCTATAACTGTTGTAAAACCCATTTCTGCATATCTATACCCAGTACCTTCTGATGTCCATCTAGAATTAAATCCGGGTAAAAAACTTTTTCTTTTAAGATTATTTTCTAGAAAGTTGGAATGAATTTCTGGGGATAGAAGCCTTGCATTGTTTACGTTTCCACCGGCAATATGTGAATGAATGTCTATCCCCCCTGCCATAACAACCATTCCCTTAACATCATAAACAATATTATATTTTGCAGACTCTGTAGTAGAAGGATTTGTAATAAATCCATTCTCAACGAAGATATCTTTAATTTTTCCATCTAAATTTTGTGTAGGATCAATAACTGTCCCATTAACGATTTTAAATTTCATTTTGCAAATTTTAAATTTAAGTAGTATTAAATATATTACTTTAAATTTTTTTTTTAAACACAAGATAAATTATTATTAATATATTAATTATCAAAAGAAAGTAATCATGGATTCAAGCTCTCCAAAAAATGTTAAAATCGCATTACAAAACAAAGTCACAAGAAAAGAAGCTGAAAAAGCAGTTGAAACTCTTATTAAGTGGGCTGGAGACGATCCCGAAAGAGAAGGATTACGTGAAACTCCAAAAAGAGTAATTAATGCATTTGAAGAATTCTTTTCTGGATACAAAGAGTCCGCCGAGAAGTATCTTTCCAAGACTTTTGAGGATGTTCAAGGTTACCAAGACATGGTTATGCTCAAAGATATCCCTTTTAACTCACACTGTGAACATCATATGGTTCCAATCACTGGCATTGCCCATATCGCCTACATACCAGTTAAAAAAGTAGTCGGTATTTCTAAGTTAGCAAGAACAGTTGAAATTTTTGCCAGAAGACTTCAAACACAAGAAACTATGACACAGCAAATAGCTACATCTATTCACAATGCCATGAAACCAAAAGGTGTTGCAGTTTTCATAAAAGCAATTCATCAATGTATGACTACAAGAGGAGTTCAGAAACCAAACGTATCAACAATTACAAATACTTTTCTAGGTGATTTTAAAACAAACCATGATCTTCAAAGACAATTTTTAAATTATATTTCGAATTCATGATAAAAGAATTTTCTACAAGAAAATCCGTAGAAGAAATCGAAGAAGGTGAAACTTTGCAACCAAAGTTTGATCACAACAATTTAATTCCTGTAATTACAGTAGACCAGTCAAACAGCGAAATTTTAATGCACGGGTATATGAATCAAGAGGCCTTCAGATTATCAATGCAAACGAAAGAAGCTCATTATTGGTCTCGCAGTCGGAAATGTATTTGGAAAAAAGGAGAGACTAGCGGATTAATTCAAAAAATTAAAGAAATCAAAATAGATGATGATCAAGATTGTGTGATTTTTAAAGTTGCACTTGGTGGTTTAAAAGCTAGTTGTCATGTTGGTTATAAATCATGTTTTTATAGAAAAATAACTTTGGAGGAAGGTCAGTACATAGATAAACTTGAGTTTACAGAAAAAGAAAAAGTCTTTGATCCACTAGAGATTTATGGCAATGCTCCAAATCCGACTAAACTTTAAAAAAAACCTATATTAAATCATTTTTTTAAATTCAACAAATCTTGTAATTAGCCGTCACTGTGTTAATATTGAGTATTATATTTAATTAAACATTTATTGGAGGAAATAAAAATGGATGCATCGATTCTAAATTACACGGTTAACGACAATGTTGCAAAGTTTTTAAACCAGACTCATAAGCTTTATATAAATGGCAAGTGGGTTGATTCAAAATCAGGTAAAACTTTCGACGTGGAAGACCCAGCTACCGGAAAGAAAATATCAACTTGTGCGGCTGGAGATAAAAACGACATAGATTTGGCAGTTTCAGCAGCAAGAAAATGCTTTGACTCAGGAAAATGGCATAGTGTTCCACCGAATGAAAAAGGAAAAATAATATGGAAAATCGCTGAATTGATAGATGATCATACCGAAGAGCTTGCCCAATTAGAATCATTAGATAATGGTAAACCTGTAGCAATTGCAGCTGGTGCTGATGTTGCTTTATCTTCCGACATCTTTAGGTACATGGCAGGTTGGGCGACAAAGATTGAAGGTGAAACTATTCCTATTTCTGTTCCATATACTCCCGGAGCCCAATACCATAGTTACACTCTAAGAGAACCTGTTGGAGTTGTCGGTCAAATCATTCCATGGAACTTTCCACTTCTTATGGCAGCGTGGAAATTATCAGTTGCTCTTGCAGCTGGATGTACGATTGTTTTAAAGCCAGCCGAGCAAACACCTTTATCCGCGCTGAGGTTAACTGAAATCATTAATAATTCAAATGTTTTACCCGAAGGCGTGTTAAACGTTGTTACTGGTTTTGGTGAGGATGCTGGAGCCCCTTTAGCTGCTCACCCTCATGTTGACAAAGTTGCATTCACTGGCTCAACAGAAGTTGGTAAGTTAATTACTAAAGCATCAGCAGGGAACTTAAAAAAAGTTTCACTCGAGCTTGGTGGAAAATCACCAACTATAATCTTCCCAGACGCAGACATTGATGCAGCAATTGCTGGAGCTGCTAGCGCTATTTTTTTTAATCACGGACAATGTTGTTGTGCTGGATCTAGATTGATGGCTCATGAGAAAGTTTTTGATCAAGTTGCTGAAGGTATTTCAAAGATAGCATCTAATATCAAAGTTGGTCCTGGGATGGACTCCTCGTCAGAAATGGGACCGTTAGTTTCAGATGAACAATTTAAAAAAGTGTCAGGTTACATTGAATCTGGTAAATCCGAAGGTGGCGAAATCATTGCTGGTGGTAAGTATGATAACTCCTCTGGCGGACACTTTGTTCACCCAACTGTATTTGCCAAAACTGACAAAGACATGTCAATAGTCAAAGAAGAAATATTTGGTCCAGTACTTTGTGCTCAACCATTTTCTGATCAAGATCTAGATAAGATTGCTGAAGTTGCCAATAACACCACATTTGGTCTAGCTGCAAGTGTATGGAGTCAAAACATCAGTACAGCCCACAAGTTAGCTGCTAAAATAAGGGCAGGAACCGTTTGGGTAAATTGTCATAATATATTTGACGCATCTCTGCCTTTTGGAGGTTATAAAGAATCTGGATGGGGAAGAGAAATGGGTCATGAAGTTTTAAAAAACTACACTGAACTCAAAGCTGTAACCGTAAACCTCTAAATAAAAAAAAGCCAAGCATCAGAATGCTTGGCTTTAACAAAGTTAATAATTGAGTAAAAAAATACTGTACGATAGATTTATTTTTTTAAATAAATTGATAGCATTTACCTTTTCCTTACTTATTCTTTTTTTTTACTTTTCATTTATTTTTATAATTGGGTTTAAACCAGAAATATTAAGTATTTTATTCAAGAATAGCTATATTACAGTTGGAATTGTTTGGGGACTGTCTATAATTTTTTTTTCAGTCTTTCTTACATTAATCTATACCCTAATCTCAAATAATTTCCTCGATAAAATTAAAGAAAAACTGATGGAATGATTTTTTTTTTTTCAATAATTACAACACTTCTTCCATCTTTTGCTCTAGCAAGCAATAACGAAAGCAGTTACTTTGCAGCTATAATTTTTATTTTATTTGTTGTTGTTACTCTTTTAATTACTTACTTTGCCTCTAAGAAAACGGATGTAAAAGAAAACTATTACGCTGCTGGAGGAAAAATTTCTGGATTTCAAAATGGTTTAGCTATAGCAGGTGATTATATGTCTGCTGCGTCATTTTTAGGAATTTCCGGATTAGTTTTTTATTCGGGTTTTGATGGATTGATTTATTCAATTGGTTTCTTAGTCGGATGGCCAATAATTCTTTTTTTAATTTCCGAAAGGTTGAAAAACTTAGGTAAATTTACCTTTGCAGATATAACATCAATTCGATTAGAGCAATCAAAGATTAGAACGCTTTCTGCTACAGGAACATTAGTAACTATTACTTTATACTTAATTGCACAAATGGTTGGAGCAGGTTCACTTATACAAATCCTATTTGGGTTACCTTACGAAGTTGCTGTATGGATCGTAGGTATTTTGATGATAATTTATGTTAGCTTTGGAGGAATGATTGCTACTACGTGGGTTCAAATCATTAAAGCTTTTTTATTAATTTTTGGAGCATCAATCTTAGCCTTTTTAGTTTTTAAAGAATTTGCTTTCAATTTAAGTAGTTTATTAGAGCAAGCAGTTAAAGTACATGAAAGTGAAATGGAAATATTATTTCCGGGAAAACTAATTGATGATCCAATATCAGCTATTTCGCTTGGTATTGCATTAATTTTAGGTACCGCTGGTTTACCACACATTTTAATGAGATTTTTTACAGTACCCGATGCTAAAAGTGCAAGGATCTCAGCACTTTATGCAACTACATTTATTGGATATTTTTACATCCTTACTTTTATAATAGGTTTTGGTGCAATTGTGTTCTTAACTGATAACTCTATTTATCTAAATGAGAGCGGTAAACTAATTGGTTCAAATAATATGGCAGCAATACATTTGTCACATTCAATAGGAGGCGATGTTTTTCTTGGATTTATATCTGCAGTGGCATTTGCGACAATATTAGCAGTAGTTTCTGGACTTACTCTAGCAGGTGCATCAGCAATTGGAAGAGATTTCTATGTTTATGTAATAAAAAACGGTAATGCAGACGAAAAAACTGAATTAAAAGTTTCTAAAGTGTCAAGCGTTGTTATAGGTATAATTGCTATTGTTCTCGGAATATTTTTTGAGGGTCAAAACGTGGCTTTTATGGTTGGCTTGGCGTTCGCAGTTGCAGCAAGTACAAACTTTCCAATTCTTTTTCTTACAATTATATGGAAAGATTTAACAACGACAGGTGCTTATTATGGAGGAATGGTTGGTCTTATAACTACAATAACATTAGTTGTATTAGGACCAACAATATGGGTAGAGGTACTTGGTTTTAAGGAAGCCATTTTTCCATATAAATATCCTGCAATCTTTACAGTAAGCATTACATTCTTGGCAATATTTGTAATTTCAATAATGGATAAAACAACAAAAAAAAAAGAGAATCATAAAAAATTTGAGAAGCTTACCAGAAAAGCTTATCTCGGGGAGTAACTGATTGCTTTTTCTTAATATCAATGAACCAACCCCGAGTGAAATAAGAGAGTGGATGAAATTAAATAATTTAAATGTTAGAAATGCATCAGATGCATTAGGTATTAGTAAAAGGCAGTTTTCAAGAATCTTATCTGGAGAATCCAAAGCAAAAAGATTACATGCACTTGCGATGCAAATGGTATGGCTCATCAATGAAAATAAAAAAAAAATTATAGATGAAAACCAAAATAAAACCTTATCAAAAAAAAAAATAAAGATTCCAATTCGTTAAATAAATTAGTCTTTGAAGAGAAGAAAATTCATTCTTTTATTTTCATATCTTACTTTTTTTATGATATCTAAAATAAGGCCTGAGAAAAAACTTAGAAAACAGAGTATCATAAGAAAACCAGCCAATATAGCTGAAGGAATCCTTTCCACAAGACCGGTATAGTAGAACTCTGTTACAACTGGCACACCTATAAATAATGACAAGGAAAGAAAGATTAAACTAAACATACTGAAAAATAAAAGTGGTTTTTCATCTTTTATTAGAATTAATATGAGTTTAAGTATTTTAGTACCATCTTTAAATGTATTTAGTTTACTAAAAGAACCTTCAGTTCTTGCGCTATACTTGCATTCATATTCAGAAACTGCTAATTTCTGCTCAAAAGCATGAATTGTAAGTTCAGCTTCAATTTCAAATTCGTCAGAATATACAGGAAAAGTTTTAACGAATCTTTTTGAAAAAACTCTAAACCCAGAAAAAATATCAGTTATATCTTTACCAAAAAAGAGATTAACAAAATTTGAAAAAAATTTGTTACCAATTATGTGACCTTTTCTGTAAGCTTGTGTATCTTTATGGACTCTTTTTCCTACAATCATGTCGTAATTAAATTTTTCCATTAACTCAAACATTTTGTTTAAATTTGATAAATCGTAAGTATTGTCTCCATCTACCATTACGAAAAAGTCGGCATCAATTTTATCGGAAAACATGCTTCTTACAACATTTCCTTTACCCTTCTTGTTAATAAATCTAACCTCGGCACCATTTTTTTTTGCAATCTGAACAGAATGATCCTTTGATCCGTTGTCATAAACAATGATTCTTGATTTGGGGGTTATTTTTTTTATTTGTTTAATAACATTTGCTATCCCTTTCTCTTCGTTGAGACAAGGAATTTGTACAACAATTTTTTTTTTCATTACTTAGAAATAAATAGAAATTTGTTATTTTTTTTGTCAAATTCATAAAATTTGAATTTAAATTGATTGAATTTTTTTATTTTTTCAAGACAAGTAATTTTATTTGAAATAATGTGATTAGCCATCGCACCTCGGATTTTTTTTATAACCATACCAATGCCTACTAATTTCTTTTCTTTAAGCTTTTTAAAATCAAAGCTAACCGCTTCATTGTCTAGTTTTTCAAAATTAATTACTGAAGAGTATTCATTTGATGAAAGATTGAATAGTAAATTGTTCTTACTATTTCGAATCTCTTTGTTGAGGTTGGACGTTAATTTATTACTCCAAAATTTATATAAATCTTCGCCAATTAAACCATTTATTTTTGTTCCCATTTCAAGTCTATAAGGTTCTATTAAATCAAATGGTTTTAATATTCCATATAAACCTGATAGTATTCTCAGCCTTTTTTGTGCGTACTTTAGACAAGATGAATCAAGTGATCTTATTGACAATCCATTAAAGGTGTCCCCAGAAAAAAGTAAACCAGCGGCTTTTTTAATATTTGATTTTTTTGAAATATTTTTAAATCTATCAAAGTTTAGTTTAGCCAAAGAATCGCTTATATTCATTAAAGATTTAATTTCATCAACACTTAAATTTTTAATTTTTTTTGTTAACTGTCTAGATTCCGATAGAAATAGAGGCAGTGAATAATTTATTTTTAGAGCTTCATCATTTAAATCTAAGTTTTTGGAAGGTGAGATAATAATCATATGTATATGATATAATATTATTAAGAAAAAATTAAATATATTATTTCATCATTGCCCATTGACCACTTTTTTCTCTACACGCAGCTCCAAAAGAATTTGAGGCTTGATCGTCAACGACATAAGTATTTTCAATTAATCGACATTCAGGAGAACCAAAATATCCTTTTATTTTTACAACTCCTTTATTACCACTTTTTGGATTTCGCCAATACCCAGAATTTACATCTGCGTTATTATCATTAATTTCTAGAACTCTTAAAGTTTCTTTTTTAAAAAAGTAATAATCATCTTGTTTTATAAAGTCTGTTAAGGTAGCTCCAAATACTGCACCTAAAGTTGATCCTATTGTAGTAGAAAATAGATCTCCGTCTCCCAATTGATATCCAAAATAACCACCTACTGCAGTGGATGTAGTTTTCACAAATGTATTTTTATCAAAGTTTCCGGATGATGAACATGAAGCAAGAAAAGAACTGATGATTATTACTTTAATAAATTTAAACTTATTTCTCAAAATACCTCTCCATTACGATATTTCTATTATTTGAATTAATAATGGATTTTGAAAAATTATTATTATTTCTTAATTCTATCATTCTAGAAGAATATTTTTTATCGATAAGACTTTTATCTAAATTGTTAAGATAATTTAATTTATCTACTCTTTGATTAACTGAGATTATGTTGGCATCGTGTTTGTCTAAGAGAAAGTTTTTCTTGTATGCAAGTTTTGATAAATTTTGTATAGAATCTGGTGTTAAACCAAAAGGATCCAAGAAATTACTATCGTGAAGATTCTTTAATACATATCCAATTGAACCAGCTAATGTAGCATATTGTAAAGTATAGCTTAAGCTTCTAGTTTTAGGATTTTCAATACCTGCTGCGCCCTCACTACCAAAAACTTCACTAAAAGTATTACTTTTTAGCTGAGAGCAAAATGTAAATGTAAAAAGAAATAATATTATTTTAACCATTAATCTATGAAACGACTTACTTTCAATTTGTTTAGTTTTTAAAATTTTTCAATTTCTTCTATTAAAAGCAGTTTCTGT
>CABZMK010000002.1 GCA_902526865.1 uncultured Alphaproteobacteria bacterium | reverse complement strand
GTTTTTACTCCTAAACTTTTTCTTCTCTCTAACTCTGGTTCAGCAGTCCAAGCCAAAAAAGAAGTGACATCTCTAGCTATTTGGTTGTGTGTAGCTATTGTACCATCATCAAACTCAACTATATCGTCTTCGAGTTGGGGTGGCATTGCTATTTGATTACCTGGATAGTATTCATTGTAATACATTCCTTCACTTGCCTCAAAGTTTTCTGGAAAATCTTTGTATCCATTTAGTAGACTATAAATGTAATCTGCGCCCCCTCCTCTGGCTTTTACAATTAATGATAAGTCTGGAGGATAAGCACCATTGTTTGCCAAACGTGCAATCTTATCATTTTCGTATGGTCCAACGAATTTGTCGCTCATTTTTGCATCTCTTGTAAACATATCCCCTTCGTCATTGGGGCCATCAGTAATCTCGTATTCTCCAGCAATTACTTTGATCTCATCGTTTGAATAACCTATTCCTTCTAAGTCTCGATATGAAATATGTCTTAACCCATGACAAGCAGAGCATACTTCTGAATAAACTTTGAATCCTCTTTGTAAAGAAGCTTTATCGAATCTTCCAAAAATCCCGTTGAATGGCCAATTTTGTTGAATAAGATCCACGTTTGAGGTTGCAGCTTTAACAAAAAAGCTATTTGGAATAGTAAATAAAAATAAAAAACAAATAAAGAAATTGAAAGGTTTACTTAACATAACTTTCTGAAGAAGAGGGTTCTCTATTGTCAAATTTTTCTGAAATTACCGCAGCTGAAATACTGGAAGGAAGATCAGTAGTTTTCTCAAATTTTGATAGAAATGGCATTATGATTAAGAAAAATCCAAAATAGTAGAGTGTTGCTACTCTTGATATTAAAACGTAAATACCTTCAGCAGGCATAGCTCCAACCCAACCAAGCACAATGCAATTTATAAAAAATAACCAGTAGAATTGCTTATAAAATGGTCTGAAATTAGCACTCCTTATCTTATGTTTGTCGAGCCACGGAAGAAAAAACAAAACCATCACAGCGGCAAACATTAGCAAAACGCCTAACAACTTATCTGGTACAGCGCGTAAAATTGCATAAAAAGGTAAAAAGTACCATTCCGGAACTATATGAGCAGGAGTTTGCAGAGGATTAGCTGGGATATAATTGTCAGGATGACCCAAAAAATTTGGGGCAAAAAACACTAAAAAGGCAAATACAATAAGATAGACACCAAGACCCAGATAATCTTTAACTGTATAATATGGATGAAATGGTATTGTATCTCCCTCTGATTTAACATCTATTCCCGTTGGATTGTTAGAACCAAATTGATGGAGGGCTACCAAATGTAGAGCTACTACTCCAACAATTGCGAACGGTAAAAGATAATGTAATACAAAAAATCTTGTAAGAGTTGGATTATCAACTGAAAAGCCCCCCCAAAGAAATGTTACAATGTAGTCTCCTATGACGGGAAAAGCCGAAAACAAATTAGTAATTACTGTTGCACCCCAAAAACTCATTTGTCCCCATGGCAATACATATCCCATGAAAGCTGTTGCCATCATTAATAAGAGAATAACCACTCCAAGCATCCACAATATTTCCCTTGGATATTTGTATGAGCCATAATAAAGCCCTCTAAACATGTGAATGTAAACTATTATGAAGAACATTGATGCACCATTCATGTGAATATATCTGAGTAGCCACCCATTGTTGACGTCTCTCATGATTCTCTCAACGCTATCGAAAGCCATTTCTGTGTTAGCAGTGTATTGCATTGCTAAGAGAATTCCAGTAACAATCATTATAACAAGTGTGACTCCAGCTAAGGAACCAAAATTCCAAAAATAATTTAAGTTTTTTGGAGTTGGATAATCTCTTAAATTGTGATTAATGAATGTGAATACTGGTAATCTTTCATCAATCCAATTGGAGATGCCTTTCTTATTTTCAGTTTCTTTTTCTTTCATAATTTTATCCTATTTTAATAATCTCGTCCGAAACAAAATCGTACGGAGGGACTTCAAGATTAAGTGGAGCAGGGCCCTTCCTAATTCTTCCTGAAGTATCATAATGAGACCCGTGACAAGGACAAAACCATCCACCAAATTCACCTTTGTTATCACCAATCTTTTGTCCCAAGGGCACACATCCCAAATGTGTACAAACACCAACAACTACCAACCATTTTGGGTTCTTCACCCTTGACTCGTCACTAGCCATATGCTTTAACTCGTTGACTGACGTATTATTAGCTGTCCTTATTTCTTCAGATGTTCTATGTCTAATAAATATTGGCTTTCCTCTCCACATAACTGTTAAACTTTGCCCTTCTTCAATGGGTGCGAGGTCAACTTCAGTAGTAGATAAGGCTAAAACATCTTTAGCAGGATTCATTGTATCAATTAGGGAAAAGGCAGTCACAGCGCCACCTGCCACTGCAAGACCAGCTGTAGTTATAAAAAGAAAATCCCTTTTTTCTTCATCTACAGAATCTGATAAATCCTTGTCTTTTAAATTTTTTTCTGACATATGTTCGTAATCATACTAATTTTATTATAATATAAAAAATTTTTAGCGTAAAACAATGAAAAATATTGATAAAAATAAAAAGATTGCTTCAGAATGGTTTAAACATCTTCAAAATCATATTTGCGAAGAGCTCGAGTTAATAGAAAATAAAAATAAGAAATCAAAAAATCTTTTCTCAAAAAAAAAATGGACTAGAGATAAAAAAGGATCAAATAAGCTTGGAGGTGGAGAAATGCGACTTTTGAGAGGAGATGTTTTTGAAAAAGCAGGAGTGAATGTTTCAACAGTGTTTGGTGAATTATCAAAAAAACTGAAAGGAAAAATTCCCGGAACAAAATGTAATTCACGATTTTGGGCATCGGGTATTTCTTTGGTTATTCATCCATTTTCACCGAAAATTCCTGCTATACACATGAATACAAGATATATTGTAACCCAAAAATCATGGTTTGGAGGAGGGATTGATATTACGCCAAGCGACAAAAAGTCTGGGGAATCGAAAAAAATTGCTAATTATTTTCATGGTGAGCTTGAGAAGACCTGTAATGATTACAAAAGAGGTTCGTACAAAAAATACAAAAAATGGTGTGATGATTATTTTTTTTTGCCGCATAGAAATGAATCAAGAGGATTGGGAGGAATATTCTTTGATTATTTAAATTCTGATGATTGGAATTCGGATATGAATTTTGTCAGCAACGTTGGAAAAACATTTCTTAATACATACAAAACAATTGTTCAAAAAACAATTAACTCACCATGGAATGATAAAGACAAATTATTACAATTTCATAGAAGATCAAGGTATGTTGAATTCAATTTATTATATGATAGAGGTACAAAGTTTGGTTTAGAGACAGATGGAAACATAGAGGCCATATTTATGTCCCTTCCACCTATGGCCTCATGGTAAAAATTTTTTGACAAATTTGATGCATTCATTTTTAGAACATTTAAAATTTTTTTCTACCCAAAATGTCTCTAACTTTGCGAGGATCTTTCCAATTGTTTTACCAGGCTTAAAACCCATTTTTAAGAGATCTTCTCCCGTCAATGGAATTTTTTTTGTTTTATAATTAGATATTTTATTTGCATATATATCAAAATTATTTCGTGAAATTTTATTTCTAACACAGTCGATAATTAATTGGTCAATTATATAAATTTTATTGAATTTTAATAAATTTATATTCAATTCCCTATTAGAATAATCGTTAAAACTAATTTTACTCTTCAATCTTTTTTTAAAATGTGATGACGAACTTTTTAAAAAAAAGTTAGGAATATATTTATTATTTCTCAGTAAAAATTTTAATCTTCTTTCAAAACTTTTGTTATTAATTAATGATTCAAAATTACAGAGTTCAGTGAAGTTAGCAAAGTTAAGCTTAGACTCAAAGGTAAATTCAAGCAATTTTTGTAATGACAGAATAATCTCTTTTTTTTTCAAATTGTTATTTAATACAATTCTTTCTGTCTCTTTGATTCTTCTTTCAAAAGACAAGGATTTAATGTTTTTAAAATGCTTTTCACATAAAAAACTCAATTCTTTATCTACAGAATTTGAAATTTCTAATGAAAATCTAAAAAATCGTAGTATTCTCAAATAATCCTCTTTAATTCTTCTATTAGGATCACCGATAAATCTAACATTTTTTTTTAACAAGTCATGAATACCTTTATTTGGGTCAGCAAGATGACCATCAGTATCACAATATATTGAATTAAAAGTGAAATCTCTTCTTTTGGAATCCTCTATGAGATTGTCTGTAAATTTAATCTTTGCCCACCTTCCATCCGTTTCGACGTCTTTTCTCATAATAGTGACATCAAATTTAAATTTCTTGTATAAAACAACAATAGAACCAAATTTTTCACCAATTTTTAGGAACCTAATTTTGGCCTTTTCAAGACAATATAATAATTTTTCTAAATCCAAATTTACAACAAGATCAGGATGATTAATTATTGACTTATTCAAAATTAAATCTCTAACATTACCACCTACAATGTAAATTTTACCGTTGAATTTTTTTAATGACTTTTCAATTTTTCTAATAAATATAATTGGAATACCAAGTCTTTTACAAACTTCATCAAAATTATCAATTTTTTTCATCAAAAAACCCAGGAATTACCTTTTCTCCGTCAAATTCAGGTGGATTATACAACTTTTCCTCGGAATTATTCTCTAATAAAAATAAAGCTAGTGTTAAAACAGACATTACAATTATTAAAATTGTTAGAGATAAAACCAGTGTTTGTCTTTTAAATTTCGAAGAAAAAAAAAAGAGGAAGAAAACTAATAAAATAACTAATAGAGAAATTAAAGCTTTAATCATTTAAAAAAAAATATTATGCTAATTCACTTTAATAAAAAGAGTAAATTTAACAACAAATATAACATGAAAAAATTAAAAAATCTTCTTACAATACTCTCCATTGTTTTCTTATATAACCCTAATTTTGCAACTGCTAAACTTCTATCATTTCAAAGCGAATATGACATTTCACTAGCCAAAATTGATTCTCCTAGAGTTCCAGGCAAAACATATGTCGACAAAGCATCAGGTTACTTATTAATAGATTGGATAAATAATTGTGATGAATCATGGGTTACTACGCAGAGGATGATGACAAGATTTATAAATTCGTATGGAGTTGGAACTGTAAGCGAAATAAATTACTCATTAAACGAAATGAGCGATGGCAACAAAATGGAATTTGTTTTAGAGGTGAAGGAGGATGCAGAAGTTGTTGAGAGACACTACGGTAAAGCTGAAAGAAAGGAAGATCTTAAAATTAAGTTTGAGCAAACTGATAAAGAATATACTTTTTCTAAAGATGTTATTTTTCCTCATAAATTTTTAGAAGATGTTTTAGATAATCTTGAATCAGGAAAAAAGTTAATAGTACGCAACGTTTATGAAGGAACAATTCCAGACAAATATTTTAATATCTCGGTATTCTTTACTGATCAAGTTGTGTCTGTGGATAAAAAAAAATTAGACAATGGTATTATAAATAAGTTTAAAGAAATTAGGATGGCATATTATCAAGATAAAGTGCAAACTCCAATTTTTGAGCAAACACTTCATTTAAATAATCAAGGAATAGCGAGTTTTTTTAGGTATGATTACCCTGATTATTCCTTGGAACTTAATTTGAAAAAAGTAAGTTTGAGTCCACTTGATTGTAAAAATAGATAAGTGAGTTCTACTATTTAGAACTCACTATCTATCTATGGGGAGTCAGTTTATTTGGATTTGTTATTAAAATCAGGGTAAGAAACAGTGCCTAATTCACTCATATCAAGGCCATATTCCTCATCTTCTTTTGTTGCTCTTATTCCGATCGCAAGTTTTATAACAAACCAGACAACAAAACTCGTAATTAGGGCGAACAATCCATAAGATACTACACCAATAAATTGTACACCTAGAGAAGCATCTGGATTTGTCCAGGCAACTACCAGTGTGCCCCAAATTCCAGCGAAAAGGTGGGCAGGAATTGCTCCAACAACATCGTCGATTTTTAACATATCAAGTAACTTCATACCGTACATGCAAATGATACCGCCAATTGCACCAATGATCACGGCTTGACCCATAGAGGGAGTAAGCGGTTCAGCGGTGATTGCTACTAAACCTGCAATAGCGCCATTTAAGGTTGCTGCAATATTAGTGTGACTATTTGTTGCTTTACTTACAATCATACATGCTAAAACTCCACCAGCAGCTGCAAGATTTGTATTAACAAAAATGTCTGCAACAGCTGTTGCATCAGCTCCAGATCCTAGAGCTAATTGAGACCCTCCGTTAAAGCCAAACCAACCGAGCCACAGGATGAATACACCAAGTGTTGTCATTGGAAGAGAACAACCTGGTATTACGTTGACCTTACCATCAGCTGAATATTTTCCATCTCTTGCACCCAATAAGATTGCACCGGCTAATGCGGCCCATCCTCCTACTGAATGAACTAAAGTTGATCCAGCGAAATCTGAGAAACCCATTTCGCTTAACCAACCTCCACCCCACTGCCAAGAGCCAGCAATTGGATAAATAAAAGCTGTTAATATAGCTATGAAAAGAAAAAACGGCCAAATAAGAATTCTTTCCGCTATTGCTCCAGAAACAATAGATGCTGTGGTTGCGACAAAAACCATCTGAAAATACCAATCAGAAGCTGCAGCATATCCAGTTTCTAAATCAACGTCTGAACTTCTATCAAACAATGAAAAAGATCCAATGTATCCTCCATCAACACCGTCGTACATTAAATTATAGCCAACTAAAAAGTACATTAAGCCAGCTATTGAAAATAAGCCTATGTTTTTGAGACAAATAACGGCTGTGTTTTTACTTCTGACTTGACCGGCCTCAAGCATACAAAAACCAGCAGCCATAAACATTACTAAAAATCCGCAAACTAAAAAAAGAAACGTATTTAAAATATACGCTACCTCTGATGAAACAGCAGGGGCGGCTTCTACTGCATCTTGTGCATTGACATTTACTGAGAGTAGTAAAAATAATGCAAAGAATGAAAAGTTTAATAATTTGTTTAGGTTAAACTTGACATTCCTGTTAAAAATATAAGAAATCATATTTTCTCCCTATTAAGATATTATTATTGTTAATAGCAAGAGAATATGCAGGAACAATGCCAAAATTGTAATAATACGAATAAATCATTGTTTTAATTGGACTATTTATTTTTATTTGTGATTCATGATTAAGATTTTGACTAATTTTTATGCACTATTATGACAATGTTTATTTTTTAATCAATTATGCAAGAGCGATACCTAGGAGATATTCACGATTATTTTAAATTTCTTTTCTTAAAATTTTTAAGTTCTAAACTTAATATGAAAGTAGGATTGAATTGGTATCTTGTAAATCCATCTGAAATTGGACGATCTGAATTAAAAAAAAAGGACGGTGAAAAGAGAAAGTTTCTATATGACAAGGAATTAAAATTATATGACAAAGTTATAATAAACGAATTCAAAAAATTCCAAAAAAAACAATTTAGAAATTTAGAACTTTTTACTTACGAAACACATCTAAAACAATATATTAATTTTTTCAATGAACCCATACATTTTAAACACAGAAAACAATGGCTCGAAAGGTCATTGTATCATCATCGAAATCAACAAATAATTTTTTTAGATCCAGATAATGGATTCGTCGTAAATAAACCTGGAAGAATTTCAATGAAATATGTTTTAGCTGAGGACTGCAGAACTTACCTTGAAAATAATAAAATCATAATATTTTGTCAATTTCAGTCCTTTAGGAAGAAAACTTTAGACCACTTAAAATATATTTTTGAAAATCTAAGTGATTGTAATGTTAAAGCATCCCTGCCAGTAATTAGAAATAGAACAGGACCGAATACCTTTTTTATTAGTATCAAACCAAAGCAAGTAAAAATTAATTTAGAATTCATTTTAGAGAAATATTCACTTCAACACAACAAAGTAGAATTAATTAAAGTGGTTTGATTGCTTTCTAAAAATAAAAATCCAACTAATTATTGCTGGAATTCCGACCATTATTTCTCTTAATCTTCTTCCAATAGCAACTGAAAAAGAAACTATACTAGAATATCCTACTAACTCTCCAACAATCACAAAAGCAAGTTCTTGAATACCTATAGCTGAAGGTATGAAAAAAGCAGCTGATCTTATAATAGCTGTAACTGATTCTATTATTATCACATCAGTAACTTTAGCATCAACACCTATAATCCAAAAAAAAATATAGATTTCAAATGCACCAGAAATCCAACCAATTAATCTCAACACTACAGCACTAAGCAACCGCCACTTTCTATGACTTAGTTTGTTAAGAGAAATATCTAATCGCAAAAGATTATAAATATTTTTTTTATTTAAAAAATTAAATTTTTTCGTGCTCACTAGAAATTTAGAAATTATTCTTTTTCTTATTATGAGCAGAAACAATAAAGTACCTAAAGAAATTAAAGAGAATGCTAAAATTAAATATTGAAATTGATTGAAAATTAAAATCGATTTGATAGAAAAAACAATAAAGATTAAAGCTGCTAGACCAATTATAAATAATGAAAAAGTTGCAATAAATAAATCCATTAAAACTGTTGATGAAGCTTCACTAAATTTTTGTCCACTTCTTCTTGCAAGATAAAACCTGACAAATTCACCAGTAATATTGCCTGAGGGAATAAATTTACCGGAAGTTTGCGAGATCCAAGTTATTACAAATGCTTGTGAAGTAGATAATTTGTTTTTCACCATTAAGATTATCCATGCCAAACTGTCAAAATAAAGTGTTGGTACGTGAGCTATTATAAGGTAAAAAATTTTGTATTTTGCATTAAGTATTAATTTTATTGATTCAGGTCCAGCAAAGAATTTGTATACCCAATGAAATATAAAAAATCCTAAAATAAGAAAAATTAAAAATTTAATCTTTGTCATTTATTTAAAAATCTTTGATTCTGTAATTTTTTTGCACACATGCTCTGGTTTATCACCGTCAACTCGAGGATGCCAAGAAAATAAACTAAACCTTCTATAGAAAAGGACACCAGAATGAGCTGGCTTAGAATAGTCGTAATTTTTTAAGGGTCTAAATGATTCAACATTGAAATTTATGTAATTTAGATTTTTTTTTTCGGATTTATATATTTTCAAACAATTTTTCTTAAATTCTTTTTCTTCTTCTGTAAGGTTTAAAATTGTTAAATCATCATCTTTTTTTATGAATGTATTACAGTTTATTGTGTTGTTGAAATAATTATATTCTGGAAACTCAAAAACCTTGCAATACGTTTTCAACTTTGAACAAATAAAATTTGAAACATCGTGATCTTGATGACCTCCTTCATAGGCTGGACAGAATAACGCATCTATTTTTTTTGAAATTATAATTTTACGAATCTTGTCGAAGGTCCTAAAAATTTTATCTTTTAATGTTCTTGTTGAGATATTTTGAAAATAAATATTTTTAACACCTAGTTTTTTTACACTTAATTTCATTTCTTTTTTTCTAATATTTATCATATTTTTGACTTTTTTTTTATTCAAAAACCATAAAGAGCTAGTGGAAATAACTCCATTTGTGACAAAAAATAAGAAGATATTTTTTTTGTTGCTTATATATCTTTTTATTATACAACAACTTCCAACAATCTCGTCATCTGGGTGAGGTATTATAAATAAAATGTTTTTCATTTAAGAATCAAATTCCACTCATCGATAAAAAATTTCTGAAATATTCTGTTCCAGGACATTGGTTTGAATTCATTTAAAATCTTGTTTCTCATATAATTAATTTTTTTTTTGTCGTTTAAAATTTTTTTAATCTCTGAAGCCCAAACTGCTGAATCATATTTCGAAATTATAATTCCATCTTCTCCACTTTTAGATATTCTCTTTCCACCTCCTGTTGGATAAACTACCGGTATGGCACCACATGATTTTGCTTCTAAAACTACTTGTGGACCAATCTCATATTTTGAAGGAAATACAAATAAATCACATAAATTATATAAGTTAGAAATTTCATTCTGATCAACATAACCAATCAACTTAATTTTACTACCTCCGATTTCTAAACATTTATTACCATGTATGTTTTGACCAGCTAAAATAGAAACTATCTTCATTTGTTTCTTTAAAATTTTGTGAGTTTTTGAAAGTAGAAAAACACCTTTTAATTCATGAATTCTGCCACTGAATAAAATAATTTTATCTTCCGTCGTTATTTCGTATTTTTTTAAAAAATAATTTTTATCAATTTTTTTTCTTTTAAAAATATTTTGGTCAACACCTCTAGATAATTTTGAAATTTTATCCAAAACATCTGACTGAAACTTATATTTTTTAAAAGGGATGCCGTCATTTATCATTCCTTTATCACAATGCATAAGATAATTATTCATTCTCAACTTTTGTTTTTCAGGAATTCTATGATGCAGTTTCATTTTTTCTATTAACAAAAAGTAAATAAACCTCGGAAACTTTTTAAAAATTTTCTTAATGTAATATCCTGAATAAGAAGGTGTATCAGTATGTAAAGAAGTTGTCAGTGGGATTTTCCAAAACCTTGAAGCATATAGTCCTGTTTTTGCCATTGTAAAAAGTTGATCTGTTGTATGAATTAAATCAAAATTTTTTAAAATCACAAATAGTCTGGGATTAATTGGAAATAAATCGGTTGCATCAGCGTCTACTCCAAGAGGTTTAAGAACTTTAGATGATATAATCGGCTTTAATGTATAAAAAGTAACGTTCTTTCCTATCTTTTTTTTTTTATAACTGTCGCCTAGAAAAAAAAGTGAAAAATGGAATTTTTTATAGGAGTTTTTTACAGAATAACTGACTCTTTCCCAGAATTTTACATGTCCTCCTGCGTAAGTTGTTAGCTCCAAATCAACCAAAATAGCAATATTTTTCATTGTAGAGTTTTAGAAATTATTAAAAAAGAACACATATAGAGATATTACTGTAACAGAAATCAAATTAATTAAAAAACCATTTGAAGCCATGAATAAAATTTTAAACTTATTACTTGAGTAAACTATTGCATTTGGTGGAGTTGCTATTGGCATCATAAAAGCACAACTGGCAGCAAGTACAAACGGTAAAGTTAAATTGATCACATCCATATTATTATTTAAGGCAAATATACTTAAGATTGGTAATAGAAGGAAAGTAGTCGCAGTATTACTTGTAAATTCTGTCAAAAAAGATGTGATTATGGCAATCATAAATATGAGGGTTAATAATTTAAATGAGTTAAAAAAGTAGAAAATTTTAGAAAATTCATTTGCGAGTCCTGTCGAAATTATAAGAGATGCCATGGAAAGTCCACCGCCAAAAAGAATGAGGACGTTCCAAGGAATATTTCTATACCAATCAGATAAAAGAATGAAATTTGATTTTTTTATTGGTATTATAAAGAAAAGAAAGGATCCAAATATTGCTATTACTGCGTCATTTAAATTAATTCCGAAAGTTTCATTTAGTGTATTTTTAAGAATCCATAGACTTAAAGTCAGCGTTAATATAAAAACTGTTACTTTTTCTTTAAAAGAAAAATTTCCCAATTCCTGAAATTTCTTACGAATAAACGTTCTATCAACATTTTTATTTTCAAACTTTAACCCCAGATATCCAAAAAGTAAGAAAAGTAAAATTAATACCAAAGGAAAACCGAATGTGAACCACTGAATAAAATCAATTTCAATATTATGATTTTCTTTAAGAAAACCAATCATAACTGCATTAGGTATAGTTCCAATAGGAGTAGCCATCCCTCCAATAGAGGAAGAATAAGCTATTGAGAGTATTAGAAATTTAGAAAATTCATTATCATCTGAAGTATTAAAATTACTATCAAGTATGTTCTTCACTATTGGAAGCATTAATAAACATGTTGCTGTATTGGATAACCACATACTAAAAAATGCTGTTGCAAACATTACAATGAAAATTATTCTCTTACGTGTCTTACCAAATTCTAAAAGTGTTTTTAAAGCAATTCTTCTATGCAACTGACTCTTTTCGAAACCTTGCGCCAAAATAAATCCTCCTAAAAGAAGAAAAACAACTGAACTTGCATAGTTGCTCAGGATTTCTGTAAATTTAATTTCTAAAAAAAAGGGAGAAAATAATATTGGAAGCAATGCCGTAATAGAAATAGGGATAATTTCAGTAAGCCAACAAAAGATCATCAAAATCAACATTCTTATCACCAACTTTCCGTCACTTGTAAAGCCATCATTGAGATTTAAAATGTCTGGTATTATTGATAAAAAAATCCCAGAAAACAATACACTGATTTTAAAAGAATTTGATTCAATCATCACTTATCATTCTTTCTTCAATATCAATCCACTCCTTTTCAAGAGAGTTTAGTTCAAACTGTGCTTTCTTTAATTCATTTACCAAATAATTATAATTACTTTCTTGTTTTGATGAAAAATTAGTTTTTTCTAATTTGCTTGTTAAATCAATTATCTGATCTTCTTTATTTTGAATTTTTTTAAGAATCTTATTAATAAGTTTTTCAGAACTGATTGGTTTCTCTTTTTTATCTTTTTTTACACTTTCATCAATAATCTTAAAATTACATATTTCCGGTTTATTTGAAAACTTTATAATTCCAGAACCGTCGAAAAAGAAAAATCTGTGACAAGTTTTTTCTAAAAAATCAATGTCATGAGAACTTATTAATGATGAACCTTTGTGCATACTTAAAAAGTCAATAAGCAAGTCAATTGTTTCGATATCAAGATCATTGGTTGGTTCGTCTAAAATTAAAATTTCATTAGGTTTAGCTAATATTTTGGCTAGCAATAGACGATTCCTCTCTCCGCCAGACAAACTAATTAAATTTCTGTCTACGTCCTTTGGCTCAAAAAGAAAATTCTTCAAATATCCACAAATATGCATCTTCTTATTCCCAACATCAATGTAATCACCTCCGCTTGGAATCAAATTCTTTTTTATCGTTTTTTTATCCTCAAATTGCTCACCAGTTTGATCAAAGAAACTAAAGTTCAATTTCTTCCTAATTTTTATATTTCCTGAGTCAGGTTTTATTTTGTGTGAGGCTAAATTTAAAAAAGTAGATTTTCCAATTCCATTACGTCCAATTATTCCAACTTTTTCACCTCGCATTAATTTAAAACTGAAATCATTTAAAATATTTATGAAACTATCTTTTTTTTTAAAACTTTTATTTACGTTTACAAAATTGATCAAAACATTCGGTCCGTCTTCTAATTCATTTGCATCGTTAGATATCTTAATCTTCGAAATTGATTTCATAAATTCTTTTTTTTCTTCATCATATGAACTTTTCATACTGTAAATATTATCTTTTCTCTTGATGTTCCTTTTTCTTCTAGCTTTTACTCCTCGATTTAACCATGAAATTTCATCATCCAAATATTTTTTACGATTTTTTAATTCACGTTTTTCCTGCTCAATTAACGAATCTTGCCATATATCAAAATTAAAAAAACCCTTTGAAGATGTTTTTATTATTCCTCTATCCATCCAAAAGACTTTATTAGTCACATTTTTTAAAAAATCTCTATTATGACTTATCACTAGAAATGAACCTCTAAATTCATTGTTCAAAAAATTTTCTAGCCATTTAATTGACTCAATGTCTAAATGATTTGTTGGCTCATCAAGCAAGAGTAAATCGGGTTTCAAAAGTAGCAGTTTAGAGAGTGCTAATTTTCTTTTTTCTCCTCCCGATAACTCGTCTATAATTTTGAATTTATCTAGTTTTATTTCATCTGTAATTTTGTCAACCCTAGATTCTATAATTTCATTATCTTCTAAATTTTGCAATTTTAGGAATTCTAAAACACTTAATGAACTTGTTTGGTAATTTTTTTGATTTAATGTCCCAAGACTGATTGAAGGACCTAACCAAAAATCTCCGCTATCTAAAAATCTTGTTCCGTTTATTATCTTAAGAAGAGTTGACTTGCCAACACCATTTTTACCAACGAGTGCTATCTTGTCGTTTTCGTGAACTGTTATTGAAATATCTCTAAGTAATTTTAGTTTCCCAATTGAAAAGCTTGCATTATTCAAAGAGAGGAAAACTTCCTTATTCATTTCTTTGTTGGCTGGGGTGGTAGGATTCGAACCTACGAATGCCGCTACCAAAAAGCGGTGCCTTACCACTTGGCCACACCCCAATAGGTTTTTTAAACATAATCATTTTTAATATTTTATACAAGTTTTATCCTTAATATTATTTTTCAATTTGGTACTTTTTATCCAGCAATCCTTAAATCTTTTAGTAGTAAGATATTCAGCTTCTTCCAAGTCTTTAATACAATCAAATAATGCAAAACATGTTGCACCGGAACCTGTCATTCTGGTTAAAACACTTCCTTTGATCTTTGATAAATATGATAAAATTTCTCCGATTATCTTAAATTGTTTTATTGCATAATTCTCCAGGTGATTAGATCTATCTTTAAAAAATTCTAGTTTAATTAAATTTGACAAAATTATTTTATCCTCTTCATATGAGATATCTTTAAAATTTATATTATTAAAGATTTCTTTTGTTGATACTTCAATTTTTGGATTGACTAAAAGTACAAAATATTCTTTCAAATTTTTAGTAAATTTAATATTTTCTCCAATTCCAGTGACTAATGCTGTTTTACCATTATAACAGAATGGAACATCAGCTCCCAAAGACAATAACAATTCATTAAAACCATCCACTTCTTGAAGTTTAAAAATTTCTTTTACACATGCAATAAAGGTAGCGGCATTTGAAGAACCGCCTGCCATTCCAGAAGCAATTGGTAAATTTTTTTTTAAAACCACTTCAACATTAAAGTTTCTCTCAAATAAGTCTTCCAATTTTTTAACTGTTTTGTGAATTAGATTTTCTTTGTTAATTAAGGAACTTGAAAATGGACCATCAAGTTTAATTCTAAAATCATTGGATTTACTGACACAAAGCATATCTCCAAAATCGCAAAAAGTCATTAGACTTTGAATATCATGATATCCATCATTTCTTTTATTTTTTACTTCAAGGAATAAATTTATCTTTGCCGGTGATAATTTTGTTATCGTAATAGTCAACTTTTAGAGTCCATTTTTAATCTTAGAATTAATTAGATTTTTCTTCTTAAATTGAGGATCTAAAATCAATACTCTTTTCCATTGTGATTTTGCTTCACTCTGTCTTCCTGCCTTCCAGTAAGCATCTCCCAAATGATCATTTAGAGTTGCATCATCAGGAAGAATTGAAACTGCTTTTTCAAGAAAAAATATCGACTTGTCGGTCTGATCTGATAAGAAAAATGCCCATCCCAACGAATCTATGATATACGCATCATCAGGTTCAATTTCTACGGCCTTCTTTAGCAATGAAAGAGCTTTTTCTACGTTTTTATTTCTGTCTAACCAACTGTAAGCAAGATAATTTAGTATATATGGATCATCAGGATTAAGTCTCATAGCTTCTTTTAGATCCTTTTCAGCTTTATTCCAGTTATTCATTCTTTCATAAGAAATACCTCTAGAATAAAAAATATTCCAATTTGCTGATAATGATTTATTATTTATGATTTCAGAATAAATCTTAATAGCTTTTTCATATTGTTCGAGTTTTCGGTACTTATTGGCTAATAAAATTTTCATTTCAATTTTATCAGGATATGTTTGACTGAATTTTTTTAAATCTAATATAAACTCCTTGTCTTTATTTAAATCTTCCAATAGAGAGAGTTTCATTCTCAAAAACTTATAATAATAAAGATTGTCGGTATTTAGGTTTTTTGCGTAATTTATCCCAAGATTCTTATAACCAAGTTTTTCAAAGTTTCCTAAAAGTAAGAGTTTCATTGCATTAAAATCTGGTCTCATTTTTAATGAAATTTTTCCAAAAAAGGCAGAATACTTATAAAGATCTTTTGAAAAAAACCAACTAGAAATGTTATACAAGACTTCTGCCATTCCATCTTGTTTGTTTTCTACAGGATTAAGAAGTTTTTGATTATTTAACAAGTAATTCAAGTCAAGATTTTTAATATTAAGATCGTAAGTATTAATCTGGTTTAAGATTGAGTTTGCAGATTTTTTTTCCTCTTGAATTGCATTCAGTAAAAGCAACTCTTTAATTCTGTAGGAAACAAATTTCTCATCTTCTATCTTGTTAAAAAAATTTTGAGCTTCTTTGTTTTCGCCTTTTAGTTTTAAGATTAGTGCAGAATGAAGACAAATCAATGGGACACAACTTTTCTCATTTGATATTTTAATATTTTCTTTATCATAATTTTTCCAAATTAATATTGAATTTAGGAAATTTGTATCAAGATATTTATAATTCACTGTTTTAAGATATTGATCCGAAGCTTGACCATTTAAAAAACTTAGAAAAAATTTAAAAAGATTGGCTGAAAAATTATCCCTGTCTTTTTCTAATAAAATCGAACTTATTTCCTCTGCTTTAGTCCATTCATCAAAAATTACTGATTCAAAAAAAACCTCTTCTAGACTAGAGTCTTCTATTTTCTTTAAATCAATTTGCTTTAATAGGATTTTAAGATTTTCTAAATCTCTGTTATCTTTTGCATAATCCCACGATAAATAGCTTCCGTATTTACTAGATTTAAAATCATTTGTGTAACCTTTAAAAGTTATTGATAAAAAAATAACTACAGTCAAAAATAGTTTACATATTAGTATAATTAGGCCCTCCTCCTCCCTCAGGAGTAATCCAATTAATATTTTGTAACGGATCCTTGATATCACAAGTTTTACAATGAATACAGTTTTGAGAATTAATATTCAATTTTGGCGCACCGCTATCATAAAGTATTTCATACACCCCAGCAGGACAATATCTTTGTTCTGGCGAGTCATACAGTAAAAGATTATTTGAAATTGCAAGTTTTTCATCATTTAATTTTAAATGACATGGTTGGTTTTCTTCGTGATAAGTTGAAGTAAAAGATACATTTGTTAATCTATCAAAAGTAATTTTTCCATCTGGCTTAGGGTATTTAATTATTTTGGCTTCATCTTTCTTTTTTAATGCAAGATGATCCTCTTCCGCGTGTTTAAATGTCCAAGGAGCTTTGCCTCTGAAAATTATTTGATCTATTCCAGAAAGTACCATACCAACCTTCAAGCCGTATTTAAAGGATGGTCTGACATTCCTCGCATTTTTAAGCTCTTGACCTGCCCATGAATTCATAAATGATTTATTTAAATTTGATATCTCATCATTTCGACTGTCTGATACCAATTCTTTAAAAACCAAATCTGATGCTATCATACCTGATTTCATTGCAGTATGTGTTCCTTTGATTTTTGGCGTATTCAGTGTTCCAGCGTCACATCCTAAAATAGCTCCTCCTGGAAAAGAAAGTTTGGGTAATGATTGGAAACCTCCCTCATTTAATGCTCTTGCACCATAAGATATTCTTCTACCACCTTCGAAAATGTGTTTTATTTTAGGATGTAGCTTAAATCTCTGAAATTCCTCATATGGAGACAAGTGAGGGTTTTTATAATCCAATCCAATAACAAAACCGAATGAAACTAAATTTTTATCTAAATGGTATAAAAATGACCCACCATATGTTTCATTGTCCAAAGGCCAGCCAATAGAGTGAAATACTTCTCCAGGATTAGAGTTTTCGGGTTTAACCTCCCATAATTCCTTCAATCCAATTCCGTATGTCTGGTGTTGAGAATTTTGTCTTAGATTAAATTGGTTTATAAGTCTTTTGCCTAAATGTCCTCTGCATCCTTCAGCAAATAATGTATATTTAGAATGAATTTCAATTCCGGGCTGAAAATTCGGACCTCTTTCACCTTTTTTATCTATCCCTAAGTCACCAGTTATAATTCCATTTAGCTTGTCATTTTCTATTAATAATTCTGATGCGCTGAAGCCTGGATAAATTTCTACACCTAAATCTTCAGCCTTTTTTGCAAGCCACTTACAGAAATTTCCTAGGGATATTATAAAGTTTCCTTTGTTATGCATTACTGATGGAGTAAAAATTCCAGGGATTTCATAAGAGTTTGTTTCAGTTAGAAACTTGAGATGTTCCTTTTTTACTGGAACTTTAACAGGACAGTCTTCGTTGGTTTTCCAGTCCTCAATTAATTCATTAAGGGCTCTAGGTTCAAGTATTGCTCCAGACAGGATATGTGCACCAACTTCAGAGCCTTTTTCTACAATACAAACTGATAAATCTTTACCATTTTTTTTACATAATTTTTTAAAATTTATTGCTGCGGACAAACCTGAGGGCCCTGCACCTACAATCACAAGATCGTAATTCATTTTTTCTCTTGTAATATTCATTTATTTTCTTCCACTATAAATTTATAATATAATAATTGTTATTAAATATATATTAATGAATATTAAAAACATAAAGTCTTTTATTGAATTTTATAAATTTTTAGGAATCACAGATTGCATTTCTCCAGTTCAAAGAAATAAGATGAAATTTAAGGTTGATCCTAAAAAAAACATTAAAAAAATGAAAGAAAGCAAAAAAACTGAAAAAATAATAGAATCAAAATTAGCATCTATTAATAATTTAAGATCTCTTATAATCAATCTTGATTGCAGTCTAAAAGATGTGGCAACAAATCTTGTTCTTTACGACGGAAATTATGATGCAAATATTATGTTTATAGGAGAAGCACCAGGAGCCAATGAGGATATTGATGGAAAACCATTTGTAGGAGAGGCGGGTAAATTATTGGATAAAATGCTTTCATTTATCAATTTATCAAGAAACAATATTTACATCACCAACATGGTTTTTTGGCGTCCACCCGGCAATAGAACTCCAAACGAAACAGAAATATCAGTTTGTCTACCGTATACTAAAAAACATATCAAAATAATTAAACCAAAACTGTTAGTTTTTGTAGGAAGTATTGCTGCGAAAAATTTGTTAAACTCAAAGGAAGGAATTACAAAAATACGAGGCAAAAAACACATTTATCAAGACAAAGATAATGATTTAAAGATTGAAGCTAGAGCTATTTTTCATCCAGCATATTTGATGAGAAATCCAATTGAGAAAAAAACTATGTGGGATGATTTATTAGAGATTGACGAATTTATTAATTCTAATAATATTTTGCAAGATGAATAATGAATCTCAACCATTCAAAAGTTTAAATATTTCTATATTGATCATTTCTGATACAAGAACAGTGTCCTCTGACAAATCTGGTAAAATTCTTGAAGATAGAATAAAAGAATCTGGGCATATTTTAATCAATAAATTGTTTGTCAAAGACGAACCAACCCTTATTAAAGAAGAAATATCTAAAATTCTTAAAAAAAAAAGTACGCATGTTATTATTTCTTCAGGTGGTACTGGGTTGACTGGAAGAGATTCTACCCCAGAAGTTTTAAAAGAAATTATTACTAAAGAGATACCTGGTTTTGGTGAAATATTTAGATACATTAGTTTTAAAAAAATTGGCACCTCTTCCCTTCAATCTCGAGCAATTGCTGGATTGGTAAATAAAACTTTTATCTTTGCATTACCTGGTTCACCAAGCGCATGCAAAGATGCCTGGGATGAAATCATAAAATTTCAGTTGGACTCGACAACAAAGCCCTGTAACTTAGTCGAATTGATGCCAAGGTTAGATGAATAAAAAAGCAATTTAAGAAAGCCTGTTTTTTTTTAAAAACGATTTTTTGTAGCTTTTTTAAAAGAATTAATTTCTGCTTCATTGTGCATGCAACAGGAGGTAATTGGATATTTCTCTTTGATCTCTTGAGTTAGTCTATCGTCGTCAGAACTTGGTTGGACATACATTATGCAATCTATCATATGGACAACTCCATTATCACCAATGAGATTTTCTTGAACAACGACCATATCCTTTACAAATAGATTTCGACTTTTATATATTTGCAGTGGTTTGTTACTAACAGTTATTTGGGTTGTTACTCTTTCATCAATGTCAAGACTTGTCTTATGCCCTGTCATAATGTGATCCATAAGTATGTTCTTAGTTAAGAATTCGTCATTTAATATTTCATCTTTTAGCAGCTTAGGTGCTTCCTTAAAAGCCTTGTTACTTGGAGCAAAAATTGTCCAGTTCCAAGGAAGTTTTTTTTCTAAAACTCGATCTAAACCTGTTTTTTCTATATATGAATTGAAGGTAGTAAGATCTTTATTATTGGAAATGACATCTAAGACACTTTTAGACAAGGTTAACTTAGAAAAAAAAACCAGGTTACAAATGATTAAGTATATACTTATCCTAATCATATTTTTTAAGTTAACAAATCCTTTTAGTATATTATTTTTATAATGTTTCATTTTTGTGAATTAATAATTTAAATTTAATTTAATTTATATAAAATATCAATAAATCAAAAATTTGGTTGTTATTAGTTAAATTGTTATTGAATGATATTAAAAATCAAGTGATCGGAATCGATGAAGTAGGTCGAGGTGCTTTTTGTGGACCAGTGGTATCTTGTTCGGTTCTTTTAGAAAAAAAAATTTTAAATAATAATTTGGTTTTTCAAATAACAGATTCAAAAAGATTGAGTCATAAAAATAGAATAATATTATCAAAGTTCATCAAAGTATATTCTTCTTACTCTATTGGAGTTGCTAATAATATCGAAATAGATGAAATGAATATTCTTCGGGCTACAAATCTTTCAATGATAAGATCTTATGATAAATTTAAAAAAACTGAAAATTCAATCAAGATAGATGGATTACAAACTTTTTCATTAAACGAAAGAACCACTTTTATAAAAAACGGTGATCAAAAATCCATTAGCATCGCAGCTGCATCAATAATAGCAAAAACTTGGAGAGACAGATTAATGACTCTTTATTCAAAAATATATCCTATGTATGGTTGGGAAAGAAATAAAGGATATGGAACACATGAACATAGAAACGCGATAAAAAAATTTGGACTAACAAAAATTCATAGAAAAAGTTTTCTACGTAACTTGATATGATCTTGAAAGGGGGATCGATATATTAACCTCTAGCCCGCCTAAATTTTCAGATTTTTTAAGTTCAACATTGCCCTTCATGTAAGTTTCAATGATATCTTTCACAATATTTAACCCTAGTCCTGTCCCTGGTTTTTGTTCATCCAATCTAAAACCTCTTGCAAAAACCTTATTCATTTGCTGAAGTGATAATCCAGGGCCATCATCAGATACAACTAACAACAATTTATCATCTTCACCAATTTTAATTTCTACTCTAATTTTTTTATTTCCGTATTTACATGCATTCTCAATTACATTCCCAACTACCTCTTCAAGATCGTCTAAACCTCCAAAAACAAATGCTTCCTTAATTTTAAGGGTTAAAAATATATTTACCTCTGGGTAAAGTTTTTTAAAAATAAAAATCATTTTATTTACTAAATCAATTATATTGATTTTTTCCCTTGAGGATTTTCCAACTGATTCAAGATGTGCTTTCTTTAAATATCTATCAATATGACGTTTCATTAGTGAAATTTGGTTATGCATTGTTGTACTGTCATTCTTAATTTCGTTAGATATAACTGCCAATGGTGTTTTGAGAACGTGAGCCAAATTTCCTACGTGAGTTTTTGCTCTATCAATAATTTTTGCATTATGAGCTAGTAACTCATTTATTTCACTTGCAAGAGGTTGAACTTCTAGTGGATACGATTCTTTTAGACTGCTTTCATCACCGTTTCTAACCTTAAATAATGAAGCCTTGATTTTATTTAATGGAAGAAGTCCAAACTTTACCTGCAGGAAAACAGCAATCATCAATCCAGCTCCGAGAGCAAATAATATCACTAACAAAGTATTGTCAAACTTTTTAATATTTGCTTGGTACTCTTCTATGTCTCCAGAGAGAATAAAAGTTACTGGAGCGTCAATGCCTGGAAAAGAGATGTTTCTTTCAATTATATGTAACTTTTTTTTTTCTACATAATTTTGATTATCAATGTCTTTTCCAACGTTATTTATAAATTGAGACCTACCACCAATCAATCTTTTGTCTTCGGTAAAAACTTGGTCCCACATAGATCTAGATCTAACAAGTGTTTTTGATCCTTTATTCACCTGCCAGTACCATCCTGAATATGGTTGAAAAAACCTTGGATCTCCTATTGTACTCACTACCGTTATGCTATCTGACGAGTCGACTCTACTTGCTCCAATCAGTGTTTCTAAAAGTAGGTTAAGCCTATCGTCAAAAGCTTTGAAATTTGTCTTTTCATTCAAATCGGATAAAAGAAGACCAGCTGAAACTAATGTGAAAATAATCCAGATTGTTGCACTGAAAAAGAGTCTTACTGCTAGTGAATTCATCTATTCTCTTTCAATTGACAACCTGTAACCGTATCCTCTTTCAGTTTTAATTAAATTTAGTCCCATTTTTTTTCTTAATCTTCCAATAAAAACCTCTATTGTATTAGAATCTCTATCAAAATCTTGGTCATATATGTGCTCAACAAGCTCCGTTCTTGTTATAACTTTATCTTGATGATGAAGAAAATATTCAATTATTTTATACTCATGCGAAGTAAGTTTAAGTTTGGTTCCGTTTAAAAAAACTTTATTTGATTTAGTATCAATTTTCAAAGGACCACATTCGATGTCTGAAGAAGCATGGCCAGCTGATCTTCTTATTAGAGCTCTTAGTCTCGCCAACAATTCTTCCATCTGAAAAGGTTTTGCAACATAATCGTCTGCACCAGCGTCAAAACCAGACACCTTATCGCTCCACTGATCTCTTGCAGTTAAAATAAGAACAGGGAAGTTTTTTTTATCTTTTCTCCATTTTTCAAGTACTGTAATCCCATCAATTTTAGGAAGGCCTAAATCAAGAACAACCGCATCATAGGGCTCTGTGTCTCCTAAAAAATGACCTTCCTCTCCATCAACTGCCGTATCAACTGAATAACCAACATCCTCCAAGGAAGTTTTTATTTGATTATTCAAGTCAGGATCGTCTTCAATCAGTAATATTCTCAAACTAATCTCCAGAGATTACAGATAGAACTGTGGACGTACCTGCATCAACTCTTATCTGCTTAACTTTGTTATTAACATCTATCATCATAATATCATAAACCCACCCAAACAAACCTTTTTCATTGTCTTTTAAATTAATAGATACAACTCTACCATCAAAATTTCTATTTATTTTCTGCAAAATTTGGTCTAGTGTTAAAATTTCACCCTCATTCACAGCCTTTATTGCCTTTTCATGATCATTTCTTGAGTTACTTTCGATCTCTTGTGCAAAAAATTGAAGAGGTGAAAAATTCAGGAAAAAAGCTATAAAAATTATAATTTTCATCACACTATTTCTTTAATCTTCAGCATTAGTTTAGAAACAGGTTTACTATTCAAATCTTTTATCGTTAACCAAAAAAAGTTTTCTAACAATAACTTACAAGTTAAGTTTAACTTAACTACTAATACTTTCAATTGAAAATGACTAAATTTGTGGATTACTTTTCCTACTAATTTATATGTAACTTTTATTTTTTTTTTTTTTAGCCAATCATTCACAGTTTTATGCAAAAACTCACTCTCTATGAAATTTTTATCTATGTCTTTTGAATCGCTTAATGGAAAACAAAAAAGGTTTTTTAAAAGTTTTTTTGAATTCTTTTCAATCAAATAATATTTTTTGTAACTTACAACGAAAGCAACAGCAATTTTATTCTTTGTCTTTTTTCCTTTATTTTGAATTAATTTCAAACCCTTTGATAAACAAAAATCTTCAACTGGACATATTTTGCAATCTGGATTTCTGACTTTGCAAACAGAATTCGCTAAGTCCATCAAAGATTGGCAATAATTCCCATTTTTTCTATTAGGTGTTAAATAGGTGGATATATATTTTATATTTTTATCATATAATTTATCATCGTTGTTTAACTTAAACACACGTGTAAGAATTCTTTTAATATTTCCATCTACAACTGGGCATTTTTCATCATTTAAAATTGCAGATATTGCGCTGCTTGTATAATCGCCAATTCCTGGAATTTCTAATAGTGATTGGTAATTTATAGTGATTGTTTTTTTTTTTAGCAATTCTTTGGCTTTATAGAGATTTTCAGCTCGTTTATAATATCCCATGCCTTGCCATAAAAATAAAATTTCTTCTAATTTTGCATTATAAAAATCTTCTAAAGTGGGCCATTTTAACATAAATCTATTGTAATAAGGAATAACCACAGCAACTTGAGTTTGCTGAAGCATTATTTCTGAAATCCAAATTCTGTAAAAATTTTTATTCTCCCTTCTTCGCCAAGGAAGATCTCTTTTATTGATTGAATACCAATCGAGCATTTTTTTTTCCCACCTACTCTTAAAAATTTTATCTATGTGATATTCTTTCATTATGAATCGTAAAAATTATATTAAAAATCCAGTAAAAATTGCAACCCTTTTACCTAAAGTTTTCAAACCTTTAAAAAAAAAAAATGATGGGTCATTGTTAGAGATAAAGATAAACTGGGAGAAAATTCTTACGCCAGAGTTAAGTTCTCGTTGTTTTGCTTATTCATTAAAAAAAATAAATAATTCCAAAATCCTTATAATTACTACCAACGAAAGGAATATTCTTGAGTTATCTTACTCTTCTGATGAAATAAAAATGCAAATTAATGAGTTTTTTAAAACAACCGTTATAAATGAAATTAAGTTCAAAAAATCCTTACAAAATTAAAGATTTATGTTAAAAATAATTTTATAATGAAAACATCTTTTTATATCAAATTTCTTTTCTTTTTTGTTTTTTCGTTTTTTTCCATTGATCTTAATTCTAGAATTGTTGATACAATTGAGGCACTTGAAAATCAATCTCTGGGCGATGAGTCTGCTCCAATTAAAATGATAGAGTTTGCGTCACTTACTTGCGGACATTGTGCAAAATTTCATAATGAAGTATTTCCTAAAATAAAAAAAAATTATATTGATAATGGAAAAATATTTTTTACTTATCAAGATTTTCCTCTTGATAAATTTGCTTTAAAAGCATCTGTAATTGCAAGATGTTCAGGTAAGGATAAATATTTTAGTTTTTTAAAAGTTTTATATAAAAAACAAAAAGATTGGACTAGATCCCAAGATCCATTTAAATCTTTGTTAAAGATCGCAAAGTTAGGCGGACTGAAGAATGATGAAATTAAAGTCTGTGTGAGTAACAAATCGATTGAAGACGGTATTTTGAAAAAAAGACTAAATTCAACTAAGAGTTTTGAAATCAAAGCAACTCCAACAATTTATCTTAATGGAAAAAAATATAATGGAGATCTGACATTTGAAGCACTTAAACTAAAACTTGACTCTTTAATTAATTAGCAAATTGTTTACGGTAAATAAATTAAGAATTTCTGGTTTTAAATCATTTGCACATTCTACTGAACTTTTGATTCAGGACGGTGTAACAGGTGTCATAGGTCCAAATGGATGCGGAAAATCAAACGTTTTTGAAGCAATTCGCTGGGTCATGGGTGAATCTTCTTCAAAAAGTTTAAGATCCAGTTCAATGGATGAAGTTATATTTAATGGCACTCAGCAAGTTCCGGCTAAGAATTTTGCAGAGGTATCTATTGAATTGGATAATTTTGATGGGGAACTTCCAGGAAATATTTCTAATGAAAAAAAGGTTGTTATTACAAGAACGTTAGAAAGGGGAGTTGGGTCATTTTATAAAATTAACAATAAAGAAGTCAGGGCTAAAGATGTAAGTATCCTATTTTATGATTCAGGAAGTGGCCCACGTTCTAGCTCAATAATTAGTCAAGGAAATATAGATCAAATTATTAATTCGAAACCCATAGATAGGAAAGTAATCTTAGAAGACGCAGCAGGAACATCTGGTTTACAATCAAGAAGACACGAATCAGAATTAAAACTTCAGGCCACTGCAATAAACCTGGAAAAAATTGATCTAAATCTCAATAATTTGATCAATCAAAAAAAAGATCTTTCAAGACAATCAAGACAAGCAGAAAAATATGAGCAAATCTCTGACAGTATTAAATTTTACCAATCAATTATAGTATATACACAATGGAAGAATAATATAAATGAGATAGATCAAACACAATCTTTCAAAGATAAAATCTCTGAAGAAACTCAGAAATGTATCAATGAACTTGCCAAATTTCAAAATGAATTAAATTTTAAGAAAAAAATTGAAACTCAACTTGATCAAAAAAAAGAAAGTCTTAATAAAAAAAACTTTCAAATAAGGACTGAAATCAACAAATATAATAATGAACTCAGTGGAATAAATAATAAAAAAGAGGAGATAAATAGATTTTTAAAAACTATTGAAAATGATAAGGAGTTAGAAAAAACTAGAGTTTCAGAATTAGAAAAAAACAAAAAAAATCTTCAACAAAAAATTTTAGAACCATCAAAAATTAATGAAAAGAAAAAAAAAATTCTTCGACTTATTAATCAGGAAACAGAGCTTAAAAATAAAATCAAACAACTTGAAACAATTTTTGTCAACGAAATTCAACTAAGTCTCGGAGAGGAATTTAAATTTGATAATATAAAAGAAAATAAAGAAAACCTTCAAAAGAAAATTAATCTAATGCAGATTACAATTGTTGATTTAAAAAAAGATCTCATTAAGCACGCGAAGGATTTTAACACTCAAGATCAATTAATCAAAAAATTAAAAAATAAGATTCAAGGGATCCAAGATCTTATTAATAGAAAAAAAAAAGTTATTAATCAAGCAAATCAAAATATTCAAAAGGTTTATGAAAATACAAAAAAGGTATTGGCTGAAATTGATATTTCTTCAACAAAGCTTACTCAAATTGAAACCGAGCTTAAAACACTTAATCTGCTCACCAGTAGCAAGGGATTATCGGACGATTCCATAGTAAATCTTCTTAAGATAAATAAAGGATACGAAGATGCTGTTTATGCTGCTCTCACAAATGAATTAGATGCAACTTTAAAAAAATCCAAAAAAAGATGGGTTAAAACCTCATTTAAAAATATCGACCCTACTGAAAATAATTTATCGAGCTTTGTTCAAGCACCAAAAGAATTAAATTTAATCCTCTCTCAGATTAGTTTAGTTGAAAATTCAAAAGAAGCATCTGAAAAACAAAAAAATCTCAAAGTCGGTCAAAGCATAGTTGATAAGAAAGGATCCATATGGAGGTGGGACGGATTTATATCAGAAGAGAATCAACAAAATAAAAAACTGATTGATGCACAACTTAAAATTAAAGAGCTTGTTAATCAGCAAAATAAGTTTCGCATAAGTCTAAATTCACTTAGATCAAAAAAAGAGTCTCAACTAAAAGTTCAAAGCGAATTGACTGAAACATTAAAAAAAGAAAATATTGATCTTGAAAAGAATTACAGAGAATACGACGTAACTCAATCAGAATTTTCAACATTAATTCAAAAAAGATCGCTATTGGAATTTAATATCAAAGACATAAAAGAAAAAATAGATTTACATATTAAAGAAGAAAGATTGTCGTCTGAAGAATTAGACAAAATCAAGTCTATTGAAGTTTCTTCTCCAAAGCTTGATAACAAGAAAAATGAAAAGGAAGAAGTGCAAAAAACCATACAAAACCTTGATCAACAACTTGATAAGAAAAGGGAGGAAATTAATTTAATAAAAGAATCAATAATGAAGGAAGAGCTGAATGAAAATTTTCACAAAAATGATCTTCAAAAAACTGATGTTAGGATAACTGAATGTTTAAGACAAATTGAGATACTAGAGAAGAGAGAAATCGATTATATTCGTGAAAACAAAAAGTTGGAAAACCTTCCCTCTGATTTAAGAGAGAAAATCAACCATCATCAAGGGCAATTTAACGAAGTCCAAAAAGAAATTTCACAAACTATTAGCAATGAAAACGAGACTAAAGGGTTTATTTTCAATTTAGAAAAAAAAATAGAACAATTTAATAAAGAACGTGAAAACAAAATTAATGAAATAACAAAGATTGATATTAACTTAGAAAATCTAAAAATTAAGGAGAAAGAACTTAGAAGTACAATATTTCAGAGATCAAAAATTCAACCAGAGGAATTCGAAAATGATCTAAAAGAAAAGCAAATTGAAATCACCAATTATGAAGATTTAAAAATTAAACTTGATAGACTTATTATTCAAAGAGAACAAATGGGACCTGTGAACCTGAGAGCAAAAATAGAAGAAAAAATCGTTTCACAATCAATAGACGAACTGGAAATGGAAAAACTAGATTTGACTCAAGCAATTGAGAAATTAAGGTTAGCAATAAATAAGATCAACAATGAAGGAAAAAACAGACTTTTAAAAGCATATGAAAAGGTCAACAAAAATTTTTCAGAACTTTTTAAAAAATTATTCAATGGTGGAGAGGCCAAACTTGAGCTTGTCAAAACTGACGATCCACTCGAAACTGGTGTTGAGATTTACGCGAGACCACCTGGAAAAAAACTGTCATCTATAAGCCTGCTGTCTGGGGGAGAAAAAGCACTCACAGCAATTTCTCTAATTTTTTCAATTTTCTTAATCAACCCTGCACCAATTTGTATTTTAGATGAAGTTGATGCAGCATTAGATGAAAATAATGTTGAAAAGTTTTGTAATATTCTTTTAGAATTAAAAAAGAATACAAAGACAAAGTTTCTTATTATAACTCACCATAAAATAACAATGACTTCAATTGACAGAGTTTATGGAGTAACTATGGCACAAAAAGGAATTTCCGATATTGTTTCTGTAGATTTTGAAAAAATAAACTTGAAAGAGGCAGTTTAATGAAAAACGATTTTTCTAATAGACTAGAACAAAAATTAAAAAAACCAAAAACAAATAATAATAGAAACAATGGATATAGTATTGGTTTGAAAATTTCTTTGGACTTAATATCTTCTATTATTGTTGGGGCACTTATAGGTTACGGACTCGATAACATTTTTTCAACAAAACCTGTATTTTTTATAATTTTTTTGGTATTAGGAATCATTACAGGTTTTTATAGCTTGTTCAAAACAATGAAAAAACTTAATTAAAAGAAGGAGATGATTTGGCAAGTCCACTAGCTCAATTTGAAATAAAAAAAATCATAGAAATAGAAGCTTTTGGTTATGATATATCATTTACCAATTCCTCATTAGCTATGATTATGACGGTAGTTTTTATATCACTATTTATGTATCTTGGTTTAAGAAATCTAGAAATTATACCATCAAAGAAACAATCTGTTGTAGAAAGTAGCTATGAGTTCATTTCTGGAATGATTGGAGACAACATTGGGAATGAAGGCATGAAATACTTTTCTTTTATTTTCACACTTTTTCTTTTTATTCTAGTTGGAAATCTTTTAGGTATGTTACCCTACAGTTTTACTTGGACGAGCCATATCATAGTAACTTTTTCAATAGCTTTTTTTATTTTCATTGGTGTTACCCTTATAGCAATCTATAAACACGGTATTGTAAAATTTTTAAAATTTTTTGCTCCATCTGGAGTTCCTAAACCTATGCTCATCTTACTTGTTCCTATTGAGATCATATCTTACTTATCTAGACCAATTAGTCTTTCAGTAAGATTATTTGCTAATATGATGGCTGGGCATACACTTTTAAAAGTAATAGGTGGATTTGTTTTTGTTTTGGGAGCAAACAGCTTTATAGTTGGTGGAATACTTCCTCTGGCTTTTCTGATAGCTCTAACGGGCTTGGAAATTGTAATTGCGTTTCTTCAAGCCTATGTATTTGCAATATTAACTTGTTTATATATTAATGATGCAATACATTTACATTAACTTTTAACTTATATTAAGGAGTAAATTATGGATATGGAATCTGCAAAACTTTTAGGTGCTGGAATTGCAGTACTAGGCGTGATTGGTTCAGGAATTGGCATTGGATCGATTTTCGCAGCTTTTATCTCAGCAGTAGGAAGGAATCCTGAAGCTAGAGAACATGTATTTACAATGACAATGTTAGGGTTTGCTTTGGTTGAAGCTCTTGCTTTATTTGCACTAATCATTGCACTTCTTTTACTTTTCGTTTTTTAAAGAATGCTAAGGTACACATTCCCTTTTTATCTTTTAATTACCGATACAATCTCTGCCTCCGAAGAAAAAGGCGGAATGCCCCAACTAAATCCAGAGTCATTTGCATCTCAAGTTTTCTGGTTAACCTTATTATTTATTATATTATTTCTGATCAATCATTATTTCTTTCTTCCTAAGGTAAAGAATATAAGAAAAAAAAGAGACGAAACCATTCAAAGTTATTTAGATGAGGCAAAAAAACTTAATGATTCATTTAATTCTCTCGTAGAAAAAATGGATAGAGAATTTGAAGAAGTCAAAAATGAACAAAATGCCTTAATTAAAAAAACATTCGAAGAAAATAAAAAGATTTTTGATAAAAAAATTCTTGAAATAAATAACGATTTTGAAGATAAAAAAAATAAACTTAACACCGATATTGATGAAAATAAAAAAATGATCACCAAAGAATTGCCTAAATTATGTGTTGATTTGTCTGATAAACTATATGAAAAAATTATGGGAGAGAAAAAAAAAGGAAATGTAAGTGATTTTAAAAAATTAATTGGAGATGACAAATAATGAGTATTGAGTTTTTAGATGATTCAACACTTTGGGTATCACTTTCTTTTATTATTTTTGTATGCATTACTCTCAAACCAATGTTAGCTCAACTTTCTGATAGTCTTGAAAAAAAAATCGATGATTTAAAAAAAAATATCGAAGAATCAAAACAACTCCAGCTTGAAGCTGAAAAGTTATATAAAGATCAATTAGAAAAACAAAAAAATAGTAGTTCTTTAATTAAAAGAATCAAAGAAGATACAAATAAAGAGATTAAAAGAATAGAATCTCAAATAGAAAGAGATATTGAGCGAAATATACTTAGAAGAATTAACAACTATAACCTCATATCATCTCAGATGGAGAATAATCTCAAGAATGATATGAAAAAACATATTATGGAAAAAGCTATTAAATATACAGAAATACGAATTAAAAAAAACTTATCTAACAAACAAAATCTTAAGTTGGTTGAAAACTCGATTATAAATATCCCCAAAAACTTTTTTTAAAAAAAGATGGCTGTACATACTGAACTTTCTGAAGCCAACATCAACAAGATTTTAAAAAATTATCAACTAGGTGAGTTAATCAAATTCACAGGAATAAAAGAGGGTATTGAAAATACAAATTATCTTCTTCGTACTAAAGATAAGAACTTTATTATTACAATTTTTGAAAAACGCGTAGATATAAAACAGATACCTTTTTATTTTGAAGTCATGACTAATTCGCATGCTAAAGGTATACACTGTCCTGTTCCAATAAAAGACAAAAATGGTGAATTCGTCAACAAAGTAAAAAATAAAAAGATGGCAATATTTCGGTTTCTGGAGGGGAATTCAAAGAAAAAATGGAGCGAAGATGATTGTTTTATGGTCGGTCAGAAATTAGCCCAATTCCACTTGGCGAATATTAGCAACAAGTTAAAAGCAAAAAATAATTTTAGTTTAAATTTTTGGAAGAAAATTTATTTAAATTGCTTAAATAAATTTAATACCGTTATACCAAACTCGCTAAACACAATTAGTGACGAAATTGATTTCATATCGTTTAACTGGCCCAAGAACTTACCTGAAGGTGTTATTCATGCAGATCTATTTCCAGATAACGTTTTTTTTAAGGAACAAAAAATTTCTGGCTTTTTAGACTTTTATTTTTCTTGTTGTGACTTTTTATCGTATGATCTTGCAATTACAATAAATGCCTGGTGCTTTTATAAGTATAATTTTAAAGAAAATTTCTTTTTAAGTTTAATTTCTGGATACCAATCAGTCAGAAAGTTAAAATCTAACGAAATCAATAATATTAATATTTTATTAAGAGGCGCAAGCCTAAGATTTTTGTTCACTAGAGTCTATGACTCTTTAAATAGTAATGAAGGAGAGTTTTTAAAAAAAAAGGATCCATTAGAGTTTTTTAATATTCTAAAATTTCATATAAAGGTTAACGTGGCAAAGAAATATTTTGAGTGATTTTGATTACATAATATATACAGATGGAGCGTGTTCGGGAAATCCTGGCTCTGGCGGGTGGGCAGCAATTATCTTTAATAAAATAAGTGGTCAAAAATCTAAAATAATTGGCGGTGAAATGGAAACAACAAATAATCGAATGGAACTAATGGCAATTATTCATGCATTAGAATCAATTCCAAAAGAAAGCAGTCTACAAATATTTACTGATAGTAAATATGTAATTAATGGTATTGAGTTGTGGATAAAAAAATGGAAAATAAATGACTGGATAGGTTCAAACAAAAAGAAGGTTAAGAATAAAGATCTTTGGATCAAATTAGATATGCTTTCAAGCCAATTTCAAATAAAATGGAACTGGGTAAAAGGACATAGTGGTAACAAGTATAATGAAGAAGTGGACAGGCTTGCTAGGCACCAAATTAACTTACCTCATTAAATTGATTTTATTACATTTTCAGCTTTACTTAGATCAAGTCCTGGACCATTTTCATTGAATATTTTGACTATCTTTCCATCATCAATAATCATTGCAAATCTTGATAATCTTTTTCCTAAGCCTACAATAGATAAATCCGTTACAAGTCCAGTTTTATCTCTCAACTCACCGTTGCCATCTGATATAAACTTTAAATCTGAAATATTTAAAGAATCACTCCAAGATTTCATTATGAATGGATCATTTGTAGACACAATATAAATTTCTTCTATTCCATTGGAAAAAAACTCACTCGCTAATTTTTTATAGCCTGGGAGATGTTCATCACTGCAAGTAGGAGTGAAAGCTCCAGGCACTCCAACTAAAATAACTTTTTTACTTTTAAAAATTTTGTTTGCTTTAACTCCTTCAGGTCCAGACTCGGTTATCTGATAAAAAGTAATATCAGGAAAAATATCGTTTTCATTAATTGTCATTTAATACCAGCCTCCATTAGTTTATTTATTACAATATCTTTAGAAAGAATCTCTGGCAATAGAATTCCTTCTTTGTTCTTTGGTCCATAAACAATATTTACTGGTATACCGTACCTGTCATATTTTTTTATAAAATCAAAAATATCTTTGTCTTTATTAGTCCAGTCTGCTCTTATAACTAAAACTTCATGTTGAATAAGAAAATCAACTAAGTTTTTTGTATTCAAAGTTGTTATCTTATTAAATTGACAAGTTACGCACCAGTCTGCAGTAACGTCTACCAAAACAAATCTATCTTCGTTTAAATAACTTTCTAAAGATTTGTCGTTATAATCTTCCCATATCAATTTATTCTTGTGTAGACTCATCTTTTCAGAGAAAAAAAAGATATTTGTGATGACAAACAGTAAAGATGTAATCATGGTAAATTTACTTTTATTTTTGAGACAAGTAAAAATTAAGATTAATGATGTAAATAAGAATATTAATAAGTAGTTTATTTTGAAGAGATTAGAAATCCATACAAAAGATAATAACATTAATAGTCCTAGGAAATATTTTAAATTATGCATCCATCCTCCAGGCTTAGGCAACAGCTTAACTATCTTTGGTATAATAATAAAACATAAATACGGAAATGAAAAACCAAGCGCAATGCTCAAAAATATTATTACAATATTTTGATTTGATGATCCCATTGAAAAACCAACTGCTGTTCCTAAAAAAGGGGCACTGCAAGGTGTAGCTAAAAGAGTTGCAAATACTCCTGAAAAATAGTGACCACTTTTACTATTAGTGTCTAAAAAATTATTAATTTTATACAAGGCATTTTGTGGCAAAATAATTTCAAAGAATCCGAGTAGATTCAAACTAAAAATCAATATTAAAACTAAGATGAAGATTAAAAAAAACTGGTTTTGAAAATGAAAGCCCCATCCGACTGTCTCACCAAACGTTTTTAAAAAAATTACTGTGATAGCTAAAACAAGAAATGAAGTAACTATTCCAGCGATAGTTAGGGAACAATCAAACCTGATTTTATTATCGTCATCCTTAGCTAAACTTAAAAACGAATAAAGCTTTAAAGAAAGGATTGGAAGAACACATGGCATGAAGTTTAATATTAAGCCACCAAGAAAAGCTAGAATTATAAAATAAATGATTTGGGTCTGTTTTGGTTTTTTATTGAAATCAAAAGAAATTTCTTCGTAAACATTCCCGTTTGAAATAGAAAAATCTATAGGTCCACTCAAAGATCCTATATTATTGTCAAGAAGAACTTCGAAAGATGATTTAAGTTTTTTAACTTTGAGATTTGTATCTTCAGCGTGGGCAAATAATTCAATATTTTCAAATTCATCGTTATTAATAAGTTCAATACTTATTTTTTCACTTGAAACAATATTTTCATCAATATTAAAATAATTCGATTTTCTTTTTGGAACTGTTTTATAACTCTCCATAAATATATCAGACTGAACTACATTCTGAAGATTAAGGTTTAAATTTCTTGTTTCTGAAATTGGTATGCAAATATCTTTACAAACAAGATAATCTAAATTAATTTCCTCATTTATTTTATCAATTTCATTTTTCTGAACTCTTACTGGAAATATTACTTGGCCTTCATAACCTATTGTTGAAACACCATGATCTGTGAATTTTTCAGGAAAAGGGAATAAAACTTTAAATTTATCTCCATTAGAAGAATCTTTTGATCCAATTGTAATTGGAGCACCTGCATCTCCTGGATTTTTCCAGTATGTTTTCCATCCCTTCTTAAGTTCTATCTTTACACCAAAAAAATAATTTTCATCAACTATAAATATTCCATTAGATGGAATTATACTAACTAAAGCAGGATTATTTTTAACATTAAAATCTTGAGCGAAAGTTAAATTTGCAAGTAATAAAAATATAATTTTAAAAAAATTTATAAACATAGGTCTTACTAATTGAATTAAAATACAATATCTGTAATAATTTATATATGAAATACAGATATTTAAAGGGAAATATTATTTGTGCTTTGCCCCAATTAAACGATATTTTTTTTTCTAAAAGTATTATTTACCTTACTCATCATAATAAAGATGGAGCAGTTGGAATTGTACTTAACTACAAGATAATGACTATCAAAGCAGCAGAACTTTTTAAGAAATTAAATATTGGGAATGTTTCAAAAAATTTGGAAACTGAGTTTCTATTTCATGTAGGCGGTCCACTTAATCAGAATAACGGATTTATATTACATTCAAAGGATTATGAAAGTAAAAATACAATGAAGGTTTCTAAACAAGTTAGATTAACTTGTTCAACTGAAATAATTTCGGATATTGCACAAAACAAAGGACCTAAACAATTTTTTATCTCACTTGGTTATTCTGGATGGGGGCCAGGTCAGCTAGAGAATGAAATAAAACAGAATAGCTGGATAAATTTAAATGAGGAATTAGACCTTCTTTTTGAAATTGATCCAGAAAAGAAGTGGAAAAACGCCCTACAAAAAACTGGAATTGATTTTTCAAAACTTACAAACTTCTTCGGTAATGCATAAATTCTAGTTCTGTTTAACAATTAATTTGTCTAATTGAACTATGTCATTTTCAATAATTTCAAACTTTTCTTTTTTTTTTAAAATTTTTTTAAATTTATCAGGATAATCAATCTTTTTTTTGATTGATTCTTTTACTGTTTTGATAAATTTACTGTAGTGAGCTGTAGCCAAATATATTCTTCTTTCCTTTTTATCAAGTTGTTTTTCTCCAACTGAAAGACCAACAGCTGTGTGAGGATCAACGATCAGTTTATATCTCTCAAAGATTTGATTAATTTTTTTTTTTGTTTCATTATCTGATAGTCTTCCATAACCAAAGGTTTTCCTCATATTTATTAAATGCGTTTGTGCTACTGAAAATTCTTTTGCATTTTCTAATTTATAAAAAAGTTTTTCTATCATCTTACCATTTTCATAAAAATCAAATAAAAGTCTTTCAAAATTACTTGAAACCTGGATGTCCATACTTGGGCTTAAAGAGGTCAATGTTTTTTTAATTTTCATTTTTCCAGTTTTAAAAAACCGAGTAAGAATATCATTTTTGTTTGAACCAATAATAATCTTTTTAATAGGCAAGCCCATTTTCTTACTTATATATCCAGCATAAGCATTTCCAAAATTTCCTGAAGGGACAACGAAATTCATAGGATCAAATCTATTACTCACTCTGAAATAACTCCAGAAGTAGTAAACAATTTGTCCCATTATTCTTACCCAATTTATTGAATTAACAGCAGCTAAATTAATTTTCTTAGTTTCATTATTTAATTTAAAGTAATTTTTTACCATCCTTTGGCAATCATCAAAATTTCCTTTCACTGCTATATTGACAACGTTTTTTTTTTTTACTGTGGTCATTTGTTTTCTCTGAATTTCACTAACTCTGTTTAATGGAAATAAAATAAAAATTTTCACATTATTAGATTTCGCACATCCATGAATAGCTGCCGAACCTGTATCTCCTGATGTTGCGCCAAGAATAGTAAGTTTTATTTTTCTTTTTTTTAATACGTAGTCATATATATTGCCTAATAATTGTAACGCAAAATCTTTGAATGCATAAGTTGGACCATTAAAAAGATTTGCAATGTATTTATGCTGATCTAGCTTATCAAATGATATTATTTCTTCTCCAAATGACCTTTTATATGAATTAATACAAATCTTTTTATATTCATTTACTGAAATCTCCCCTAGTACAAAATCTTTCGTTAATTCAAATGCCAAACTTGAATAATCCAATTCTCTTAGAGAATCTAGTTCTTCCTTTGAGTATGATTTAATGCTATTTGGGACGTATAAACCACCATCCTTGGCTAATCCGTTTAAAAGCACGTCACCAAACTTTAAGTTTATATCACTTCCTCTAGTTGATGAATAAATCATGTTTATTTAATTTTTTTTATATTCGCAAAAAAGAACACACCTACAAGACCGCATGCAATCATAAACCACGTGAGTGCGTACTGTAAATGTGTGTTTCGTAAATATATTCGTGTTTGATTACCTAATGGGAATCCGTTAGGTCCATTTTTAACTGCTTCTAGATAATATTTATTTTCAAAATTCATTTTAAGGTATTCGCTCATTAATTCTGGTTCAACAAAGAACCAAGTGTTTGTGTCAGTATCATTGTCGGGTTGAAAATATCCTTTTCTTCCCGATGTTCTAATTACAGCTTCAAAAGTTTGTGAATTTTTTGAAATATTAAGCAACCTTTTTTGCTTTTCTTTTATTTTGAGAGGAATCCAACCGGTGTCATATACAATGAACTTTCCTGAAGCTGTTTTTAATGGTACTAAAACATGAAAACCATTGTTACCTCTTTTACTTAGTGCCGGCATATACATTTCGAATTCATTTAATAGCTGACCATCAACAAAAACTTTCCTAAATTCATTCTTTTCAGGTTGGTTCAAATTTACGAAACTAATTGGATCGGACTCAAAGCTTTTAATTCTTTGTGAAATCAAGTCGGTTTTCCAATTAAGTCTTTTTATCTGCCATCCTGAAAGACCGAGTAGAATCGATAGGGCAACAATGAAAGCAAATAGAGGAAATGGTCGTGGTTTGAAAGAGTAACTATTTGAATTAAAATTGAATTCCATTCTTGTTTATGCGGCAGCCCACCAATAAATAAATGTGAATAGAAACAACCAGACAACATCTACAAAATGCCAATACCAAGCAGCGAATTCAAAACCTAAATGTTTTTTAGGCGTAAAATGACCTTTTAAAGCTCTGATGTAACATACTAATAAAAAGATTGAACCAACAATAACATGAAAGCCATGAAATCCAGTAGCCATATAAAAAGTTGATGGGTAAATACCGTCCTCAATTCCAAAAGTTGCAACTTTGTATTCGTAGGCTTGAAATCCAGTAAAAATAATACCTAAAATAATAGTCAACAATAAAAATAGCAAAAAGTTTTTTCTATCGTTGGACCTTAGTGCATGATGAGCCCAAGTTATGGTTCCACCAGAGGCTAGCAAGATAAAAGTGTTTAACAATGGTACGCCAAAAGGCGAAATTAATTCTATATCTTCAGGAGGAAATGCACCACCTATAGAATCTTGTCTACCTATGAGCTCAGGGCTTTCAGAGCCGGGATAAAATGCAACATCAAAAAATGCCCAAAACCAAGCGGCGAAAAACATGACCTCTGACATTATGAAAAGTATCATGCCGTATCTAAGTCCAATTTGGACAACATTGTTGTGATATCCACCACCTTCTGACTCGGAAACGACATCTCTCCACCAGAGAATACTAGATAAAACAACTGCTATAGATCCTATTGTAAATACCAAAGTTTTACCATCGTGCATAAGTAATATAAACCCTATCGCCATTATTAAAGCTGAAAACGAAGTGACAAGTGGCCAAGGACTAGGGTCAACTAGATGATAGGGATGTTTCTGATTATTATCACTCATTTTTTCTTACATACATCGTATATGAGAGGGTTATTTCCTGCAAATCTTTGATAAATTTATCATCTTTAATTGAAGCGTCAACAAAAAAAGATACGGGCATACTGACCTCTTCATTTGCAGATAAAACTTGTTCTTCAAAGCAAAAACACTCAATTTTATTAAAATATTGTCCAGCCTGTAAAGGACTAACATTGAAAACTGACATGGTTGTAATGGGTTTATCAGAATTATTTTTTGCCTTAAAAAAAGCTAGACTGTTTTCACCAATCTGAACTTCGATCTTTTTAACCTCTGGTTTAAAAGAAATAACAGAATTTCTATCAATGGTAGAGTCGAACCTAACATCAATTTTTTCTTTAATTTTATAACTGTCGTTCTCAGACGAGATCTGAGGAGTCCCTCCGTACCCTGTAACTTTACAAAAAATTTTATAGAGCGGGACTGCTGCGTAACTCATTGCCAACATCCCAAGAGCAAATGCCAATAGGTAAAAAGCTTGTTTAACTTTTTTATTTTGATTTCTTGCTATCATATTAAAATTTAAAAACTGTTATAAAATAAAATATGGTGGCTAACAAAAACAAAGCCAGTCCTAACGCTATATTTTTTTTATTTTTTTTCATTAAAATAGTGAATCAACAACAAGCGAAGAAAACATCAAATATAAATATAAAATTGAAAATTTGAATAGTTTTGGTGCAAAACCAGAGTGTTTCGAATCTTTACTCCTTAGTAATCTAAAAGATAAATAGCAAAAATAAATGTTTAAGATCAGAGCAGAGCTAAGATAAAATAGCCCTGAATAACTTAATATGTATGGCAAAAGTGAAACTAAAAACAAAAAAATAGCATATATCATGATCTGATTTTTAGTTACTCTTTTTCCCTTAACAACTGGGAGCATCGGAACGTTAGCTTTAGAATATTCTATATCTTTATACAGTGCTAGTGCCCAAAAATGTGGCGGAGTCCAAAAGAATATAATGCAAAATAACAAGACAGGAAAGAAACCAATATCATTGGCTGAGCAAACCCAACCAATTACTGGAGGGAAAGCTCCCGCTGCACCTCCAATTACAATATTTTGAGAAGTTCTTCTTTTAAGCCATACAGTGTATACAAATATGTAAAAAAAAATCGAAAAAGCTAATAAGAAAGCTGCTTTGTAGTTTACAGCAAGACCTAAAACAATTGTCGAAATAACTGACAACACAACTCCGAAACCCAATGCGTCTAGAGGTTCAACTTTTCCAATTGGAATTGGTCTTTTTTTTGTTCTCTCCATTAAAGAGTCGATATCTCTGTCATACCACATATTTATAGCACCAGATGCACCTGCTCCTATTGATATACAAAGAATTGAAATGAAAAAAAAGTAAGGATGTATGCTTTGTGGAGCAAGTATTACGCCACAAATTGATGTAAATACAGCAAGTGTCATTACTCTGGGTTTTAGCAAGGAGAAAAAATCACTAACTGAACTATCATTTGAACCCAGTATTTGAGCGTTATATTTCAGCGATTTGGACTGCAACACATTCTCCTCTTTGTTGACAGTAACTTACTTTACTTTCGGCAAATCGTCAAATGAATGGAACGGTGGAGGAGAACTCAATTGCCATTCGAAAGTAGTAGCTCCCTTACCCCATGGATTTTTTTGCGCTTTTCGCGATCTCATGTATGCTTCTAATATTACGAAAACAAAGAAAAAAGCAGCAAAAACCGATATGTAAGCACCAATGCTTGATATATAGTTCCAACCAGCGAAAGCATCAGGATAATCGGGTATTCTTCGTGGCATACCAGCTAAACCTGAAAAGTGCATAGGAAAAAATGTGATATTTACACCTATAAATGTTAACCAAAAATGGATTTTACCAAGTACTTCACTGTATTCAATGCCTGACATTTTGCTAAACCAATAATAAAAGCCTGAATAAATTGAGAATAGCGCACCCATAGACATTACATAATGAAAGTGTGCAACTACATAATATGTATCGTGAAGTGCAACATCAATGCCAGTATTCGCAAGAACTACACCTGTTACGCCTCCGAGTGTAAATAGAAATATCATTGCAATTGCAAATAACATTGGAGTTTTAAACTCGATCGATCCACCCCACATAGTAGCAATCCAGCTGAAGATTTTAATACCGGTGGGAACGGCGATCACCATTGTTGCGGCAAGAAAATAAGCTCTAGTATCTACGTCCAAACCGGTTGTGTACATGTGGTGTGCCCAAACAACAAAACCAACAACTCCGATAGCAGCCATCGCGTAAGCCATTCCAAGATAACCAAAAATAGGTTTTTTAGAGAAAGTTGAAACAACATGACTAATAATACCAAAGCCAGGAAGAATTAAAATATAAACCTCTGGATGACCAAAAAACCAGAATAAATGCTGGAAAAGGATTGGATCACCGCCCATTTCAGCATTAAAGAATGCAGTTCCGAAATTTCTATCAGTAAGCATCATGGTGATTGCACCTGCTAAAACTGGGAGTGAGAGCAATAATAGAAAAGCTGTTATCAAAATTGACCAGGCGAACAGTGGCATTTTATGCATTGTCATTCCGGGTGCGCGCATATTAAATATTGTTGTTATAAAATTTATTGCACCTAAAATTGAAGAAGCTCCAGCTAAATGCATTGATAGAATTGCCATATCAACTGCTGGACCTCCATGTCCACTTGTAGACAGAGGAGCGTAAAGCGTCCAACCGGGGCCTGCGCCATCACCTACAAAAGCAGAGCCAATAAGTAAAATAATAGATGGTGGAAGAAGCCAAAAACTTAAATTATTCATCCTTGGAAAGGCCATATCAGGTGCGCCAATAAGTAGAGGAACGAAATAATTTCCAAAACCGCCCACCATAGCTGGCATAATCATAAAAAATATCATTAGAAGGCCATGCGCTGTAATCCAAACATTATATCTTTGATAATCGTCGCCGAGAATTTGCATACCAGGTTCAGCTAATTCCATCCTTATTAGAAGAGAAAATATACCGCCAATAAGGCCAGCAATTATAGCGAAGATAAGATAAAGAACGCCGATGTCTTTATGGTTGGTTGAAAAAAAGTATCTTTTAAAAAAAGATGGGGCATGACTAGACATAATTTAGACCTTTCTTATTTTTTTGCATAATTATTGTTGTTATCGCTTGCGAATTCTTCTTTAGCCGTTTCAACCCATGAAGCAAATTCTTCTTCTGTGACTGCTCTGATAGAGATTGGCATAAACCCATGTCCTACACCGCACAACTCAGAACATTGCCCATAATACATGCCAGGCTCTTTTATATTAAAGTAAGTTTCATTTAATCTACCTGGTATCGCATCCATCTTGACACCTAGTGAAGGAACAGCCCAAGAATGTATAACACCGGATGGATCACTTGTAATCTGCATTTTAATGTTTTTATTGACTGGAACCACAAGTTGGTAGTCAGTTGTTAGCAATCTGGGTTGACCTTCTTCAAGTTCGTCTTCTTCAACGATAACTGAGTCAAATGTAATTCCATCGTGATCTGGATATTCATATCCCCACCACCATGTGTAGCCTGTTGCTTTAATAGTCATATCGATGTTTGTAAAATCGTTTTGATTATACAATAATCTAAAAGATGGAATAGCTATGACAACAAGGAGAAGTACAGGAATAAGCGTCCATGCTATTTCTAAAGTCGCATTGTGGGTTGTTGTCGAAGGTTTTTTATTATTTTTTGCACTAAACCTAACGCAAACATAAGCTAAAAGCAGAAATACAAATACCGTGATTGCGGTTATTATCCAAAATACAAAATCGTGGAAATCGATTAATTGTTGCATTAGAGGCGAACCTGCTTCTTGAAAACCCAACTGCCATTCGGTTGGTTGACCTTTCGCAAGAATTTGATTAGCTGTAAGAAAAGATGTTAAAAAAGTAAAAAATTTCATAATTCCACATATATTAATATTCATTTAATATAATGATCATTTAGAAAAAAACAAATAATTATTCATTAAAAATTAATAAAAATTCTTTACATATAATATATATTAGTGTTTTTTTTTAATCATTAATATATTTAAAATTTAATCTAATATATCGAGGTAAAATGAAAACTATAAAAAAAGATTGGAATGAAGAAAAAATAAAATCATCAGTCAATGAATTATTGGATAATTTCGACGAAGGAGAATTGTTTGTAGAAGAAGTTTACTCCGAAAATATTTTTTTTGACGATAATAAAATTAAAAACGCAAGTTATGACCAGGATAAAGGGTTCGGTCTGAGAACAGTAAATAATGATTCTGTAAATTTCGCGCATAATACAGAATTGTCAGACGAAGCTTTTTCAAAAGCAATAAGGTCAGTAAAAGAACAACAAAAATTAAACCCCAATACACCTAAATTCAAAAATTTAAGCAGTAATTTATCTCTTTACACAAATGAGAACCCTATTGATAAAGTGACTTTAACTCAGAAAATTAATTTTCTTAATAAAGTTAATACATTCGCAAGAGAAATTGACGAACGAGTTAAAGAAGTTTCAGTAAGTTTGAACGGTAATCACCAAAATATAGAAGTTATTACTAAAAATGGAGATATTTTCTATGACTCTAGACCATTAGTAAGAATGAATATTAACATTACAGTTCAAAAAAAAGATAAAGTAGAAACAGGCTCTTTTGGAATGGGAGGCAGATATTTATACGATGAACTTTTAAATGAAAGTAATTGGAAAAACGGAGTAAAAAAAGCCTACGAACAAGCAATAGTGAAATTATCAGCAAAAGCTACACCCGCTGGTGAACAAATTGTAATACTTGGACCTGGCTGGCCGGGTATTCTTTTACATGAAGCAATTGGTCACGGACTTGAAGGCGACTTTAATAGAAAAAAAACCTCTGCTTTTTTTGATCTTGTTGGAAACAAGATTGCTTCTGATCAAGTTTCAGTCGTGGATGATGGTACAATTAACAAAAGAAGAGGGTCTCTAACTATTGATGATGAAGGTACACCCTCTCAAAACACAATGTTAATTGAAAATGGTATATTAAAAGGTTTTATGCATGACCGATTAAATGCGGGATTAATGAATCAAAGTCCAACTGGAAACGGAAGACGTCAAAGTTATTCTCACTTACCAATGCCAAGGATGACAAACACCTACATGTTAAATGGTAAATATGAACATGATGAACTTATAAAGTCTACAAAAAAAGGAATTTACGCATCTCAATTTAGCGGTGGACAAGTTGATATCACGTCTGGAAAATTTGTTTTTAGTGCATCAGAAGCTTATGAAATAATAGACGGTAAAATTTGTAGTCCATTAAAAGGGGCTACTTTAATAGGTAATGGCCCTGAAATACTCAAAGAAGTTACAATGGTCGCTAACAATTTAAAATTGGATGACGGTATTGGAACCTGTGGCAAAGAGGGTCAAAGTGTTCCTGTTGGAGTTGGTCAACCAAGCTTAAAAGTTAGAAATTTAACAGTCGGAGGAACAATCTAGTTCTTTGATTTGTCAAATAATTCTTCCTCATATGAGATAAAGGATTGAATCATACCTTCCCAAAGCTTTCTTACTAATGCTCGTGGTATCCCTCTCTTAGATGCTTCAGCATCTAAACTTTCTAGCATCTTTGAAATTCTTTCTTGGTCAATAATTTGATTTCTATTTTTAAATTTGACAATTTCTGTTACTAGATCTTTTCTTTCAGAAATTAAGTTGAGAATTTTAAGGTCTATCTCGTCTATTTTAATTCTTATATTTCTTATTTTCTCAGATTTATTCATAAATTACTTAAAATAATTATTTGTATATAACATATCAATATTATTAGACCATTGATTTAAATATAATTTTTTCCATTTCACTGCAGGTGATTCACCGGATTTTATAATTTCAACCAATGGCTCCAAAAAATAATCCTCAGTTTTGCCAGCATTTTCTATGTTTCTTTTTTTAAGTCCGATTGAAGACAAATCAATAATTTTTTTTGAAAAATTTTTTAATTCTTCTCTATCAGGCGTATAAGAATTAAAACCATTAATTCTTACTTCTTTATAGAAGTTTTTAACCTGATCATAGCTCCAAGATTTAATAATACTAGATACTTGATCAAGTATTTCTTCATCATATAAAATTCCTGTCCAAAATGCAGGAAGTGCACAAACTCGAGACCACGGTCCTCCGTCTGCACCTCTAAGTTCTATAAATGATTTCAGTCTAACTTCTGGAAAAACAGTAGTTAAATGGATTTCCCAGTCTTTCATTTCTGGTTCTATTACTTTATCTAATTTAATTTTCTTTTCTAAAAATTGTTTAAAATTTTTTCCAGAAAAATCAATATACTTGTTGTTTCTAACTATAAAATACATTGGAACATCAAGCAGATAGTCAACATATCTCTCAAACGAAAAATCATCCTCATAAATAAAAGGCAGAAGCCCACACCTATCATTATCTGTCTTAGTCCATATATGAGATCTGTAACTAAGAAATTCTGTAAGTTTTCCTTCAATAAATGGCGAATTTGCATATAAAGCAATTATTACAGGCTGAATAGATTGAGCAACTCTAAACTTTTTTTTCATATCAGACTCTGATGCAAAGTCAAAATTGGCCTGAATGGTGGTTGTCCTTTTCATCATATCTAAACCCATTTCTCCAACTAGTGGCATATATTTACTCATTATTTCGTATCTTTTTTTTGGCATTAATTTTAGATTTGATAATTTCCATTTCGGAAGCACCCCAATTCCCATAAACTCGATTTCATAATTTCTGCAAACAGCATTAAGCTCATCTTGATGTAAATTTACTTCTTTGCATGTTTCAAATAAATTTTTAACTGGTGCTCCAGATAGTTCTATTTGTCCACCTGGCTCCAAAGTGATTGAGGTCGCGTCTTTTTTAAGACCGATTATTTTTTTGTTTTCAATTATTTTATCCCATTTGTATTTTGAACATAATTCACTAAATATTTTCTGAATGTCGTCGAAAGTAATTGGTCTGAGATCTTTTTTTTTAAAACCAAATTTCTCATGTTCGGTTCCAATCCTCCAATCTTCTTTAACCTTGCATCCGCTTGACAGTTTAGCTATTAAATTTTCTTTACTTAAAACGTCTGTCACTCTAACAAGGCCCTTACACATGATAAAGAATATATAGCTGCCGTGTCAGCTTTTAAAATGTTTTTTCCTAGACTTATTTTGTAAGTTTTTTTATCCTTAAAATGTTCCCTATCTGCAAAAGACCAACCACCTACTGGACCGATAAAAATTGCAAATTTTTTGTATTCTTTAATAATTTTTTTTGCACTCAATATTTGATTTCCCCCTATTTCATCACACAAAAAAATAATCCTTTCGTTATCCCAGTCTCTAAGAAGCTCGGGTAAGGACACAGGATGAGATATTTCAGGTAAAGATAATGCATTACTTTGCTCAACTGCTTCAATTGATATTTTTTTAAATCTGTTAATATTGATTTGGATTCTAGAAGAGAACTCGCTAAACACAGGTACAATTTTCTTTACTCCAATTTCAGAAATTTTTTCAACAAGATTATTCATATTTTTAATTTTTATCAAAGCAAAACAAAGCCAAATGTCAGGTAAAATAATTTTTTTCCTTACTAAATTTACAGGTATTATCGACTTTTCAACATTTAAATCAAGCTTACACTCCCATTCATAATTTGAATTAAATGCAATTATAGAATCTCCAGTTCTCTTTCGCATAACATTTTTGAGATAATGTATTTGTTTTGTATCAAGTAAAATTTTATGATCTTTTACAATTTTTTTTTCAAAGTATATTCTAATTTTGGGCATAACCTTATATGAAGATTTGAGCATAATGTTTAAAAAAATTACAAAAAAAAGCAAGAATTTATTAATTCTCGGACGATATAATAACCCCGTAGGAGCTTTTCTGCTTATGTGGCCCTGTTATTGGGGAGCTTTATCGAATTCTAGTCTTAACGCTAGTTTGCTCCAGAGCCTAATTCTTTTCACTTTAGGTTCGTTTGTGATGAGAGGAGCTGGTTGCTGTATTAATGACATTTTTGATAGAGATTTTGATAGAAAAATCAAAAGGACAAAAAAAAGACCACTTGCATCAGGTTCGTTAAATGTCCTTGAATCAATAATATTTACTGTATTTCAACTGCTTTTAGGTTTGATTGTTCTGTTACAATTTGAAACAAATGTAATAATTTTAAGTTTTATGATTATGCCTTTAGTTTTAACCTACCCTCTATTCAAAAGATTTACCTATTTTCCTCAAATAATTTTAGGATTAGCATTTAATTGGGGTGTTTTAGTGGGATATCAGAGTCAAACCGAAAATTTTAATTTTTCAATATTGTATTTATATTTTGCTGGCATTTTTCTTACAACAGCGTACGACACAGTTTATGGTTTTCAAGATATAAAAGGAGATAAAAAAATAGGTCTAAAGTCTTTGGCAATCCTCTTTGAAAAAAAAAGAAAATCGTTAGTTCTAATATACATAATAAGTTCAATTTTTTTTTCGATATTTTTTTTTGTAACTTACACTAATACTTTTTTAAGTTTTCTCTCAAGTTTAATCGTATTTTCGTTGCTTATAAAACAGTTTTTAAATTTTGAAAATGGAATAGAAATTTATAAGATATTCAAATCAAATGTTAAAACTGGCGGGATTATTGCTTTTCTAATAATGCTGCAGAATTATCTGTGAGGTAGAATTATATATCTTACATTACAATCATCTACGTTTTCCCATGAAATTTTTTCCCAATATTTTTTTGCGTCTTCATAAGATTTGAAAGGCCCATACCTTTCTTTTTTAGAATCATCTACAAATTCATTGAAAGATGTATTTTTATAAAGCCCACCTACGACAAAGTAACTCATAAAAAAAATACTATTCTCATATTGTATTTATAGCAAATTAAAATATAAATTAAGATTCTATGGATAAGAATTTTCTAAAAACGATTCTCAACAGACTGAGTAAGATGGGATGTCATGAAGCTGACGTGTTTTTTTCAAAATCAAAAACATCAAGTTGTTCCTCTAGACTTGGAAAAATTGAAAAAAAAGAAGAATCATCCATTAATGAAATTGGGATCAGAGCAATTATTAATAAGAAGCAGTCCATTGTGTCAACAACCAATCTAGAAAAACAGAATGTTTATAATCTAACTGAAAAAGTAGTCGAAATGGCAAAAGTTGTACCTGAAAATCAGTATTGTGGTTTAGCTGAATCAGATAAAATTAAACAAGTAAGTAAGCAAGAAGTTCAAAAATTAGAAATTTGTGACACTTATGAACCGAAAATGAGTTTAATTGAAAAAGAAGTTATTAAACTTGAAGAAAGTGCTTTAGATAATAAAGAAATTACAAATTCTGAAGGAGCTGAAATAGCTTATTCAAGAAATTCAATCTGTCTTCTTGGGTCAAATGGACTTGAAATTGAGATGGAAAAAACTCATAGTGATTTTATAATTGCAGTTCTTGCAGGTTCAAAGGATTCAATGGAAAGAGAATATGATTATAAATCTAAAGTGTTTTATAATGAATTAGGTGATTTTGAAAAAATTGGAAAAGAAGTTTCACAAAATGCAATAAAAAAATTAAATTCTAGAAAATTAAAAACTTGCAAGTCAGATGTAATATTTGACTCAAAAGTTTCTTCGAGTCTACTTAGAAATTTGTTTAGTGCCAGTAACGCCCAGTCAATTGTAAAAGGAATTAGCTTCCTGAAAGATAAAATGAACAACCAAGTCTTTAATGATCGAATTTCTATAATTGATGATCCATTAATGCCAAAGAAATTAAGATCGAAAATTTCAGATTGTGAAGGCATTCAATCAAAAAAGAAATTTTTAATTGAAAAGGGATATTTAAAATTTTTCTTCAATTCTCTAGCATCAGCTAAGCAAATAAAACATGAACCATCGGGTCACGCCACTAGATCTGCTTCCTCAATACCATCTGTTTCCTATTCTAATCTATATATGGAGAATGGAGAAGTATCTAAACTTGATTTGATAAAATCTCTAAAAAAAGGTCTTCTCGTAACAGAACTTATGGGGAGTTCTATAAATTATTCTAATGGCGACTACAGTAGAGGAGCATCAGGTTTTTGGATTGAAAATGGTGAAATTTGTTATCCTGTTTCAGAAATTACTATTGCAGGTAATCTTGTAGATATATTTATGTCTTTAATTCCAGCAAATGACCTGGAATTTAATTTTGGAATAAACGCACCTTCATGCCTTGTAGAAAACTTAACTCTTGGTGGAAAATAATTGTCTGAACCATTTTTACCCTCCTTTCTTGAGGATGTCTCTAAAAAGGTAATTTTAGAGGCAGGCAAAATTGCAATGTCACTCAAAAATAATATTACGGTTAAGTACAAATCAGAAAATCAGCCAGTTACTGACGTGGATATAAAAATTGATGATTTTTTGAGATCTTCTTTTAAAAAAACTACACCTAATTATGGTTGGATATCTGAAGAGACCATTGACGACGGCTCGAGGTTAAGCTCTGATTATTTTTGGTGCGTAGATCCAATTGATGGAACAAGATCTTATATTAACAAAAAACCAGAATATACAATCTCTGTAGCTCTTATAAAAAAAAATGAACCGGTTTTGGGCTTAGTCTTAAACCCTGAAACAAAAGAACTTTTCTCAGCAGTAAAAAATAAAGGTGCATTTTGCAATGAAAAAAAAATTAAAGTAAATCAAAATATTGATCTTTATTCTTCAAAATATGGAATAAGTAGCTCGGAAACGCAGAAATTAAAGAAATACGAATGTTTTAATCAAGACAATACAATTAAAATGGGTTCCATAGCGTATAAAATTGCTTTAGTTGCAAAAGGTACAATGGATGTAGCGATAAGTTTTACCAAAAAAAATGATTGGGATATTGCTGCAGCTGATTTGATTTTGAGAGAAGCAGGTGGATATCTAAAAAATATTTCTGGAAATAAAATGATTTATAACAGCAGTCAAATGCAGGTAGATTCTGTATTAGCTAGCAATAGTATATTAATTGAAAAATTGTGCACTGAATTAAATGAATGTAAAAAATAAAAACACAACCAGATTACTGAAACGTCTTTTTGCAAATTATGTAAGAAAACACCGCTCTAAATTAATTATCTCTATTTTTTGCATGATCGTTGTTGCAGGTGCAACTGCATTAAATGCTTGGATGATGCAACCAGTTCTTGATGAAATATTTATTAACAAAAATAAAAAATTAATTGTTCTTATTCCAATTGCTGTAATAACTATTGCGTTTTTTAAAGGGATAGCTTCATACATCCAATCAATTTTTATGAGTTTTATTGGTTATAGATTAGTCGCAGATGTACAAAATCAAATGTTTAGGACAGCAATCAGATGTGATTTGTCCTTCCATAACGAAATTAATTCCGGAACGATGGTATCAAGATTTATCGCAGATGTAGGTGCTCTATCGAGAGGAGTTCACAATGTCATAATAAATATAATTAAAGATTCATTTACATTTGTTTTTTTAATTGGCGTTATGTTCTATCATGACACAAAACTTGCTTTTTTAGCTCTTTTTGTTTTTCCTGTAGCTATCTATCCTATTAGAAGAATAGGTAAAAGATTAAGAAAAATTTCTAAAAGCACTCAAGTAGGATTTGGGATACTTACTTCAAAATTGTCAGAATCTTTTTCTGCAATAAAAACAATAAAGGCGTTTGGTTCCGAAAACTTTGAATCAAAAAGAATCGATAAAGAAATAATAAATATTTTTAACCTTACATATAAATCAACAAAGGTTAATTCAATAGCAAGGCCTTTGATGGAAATTATCAGTGGGTGTGCTATTGGAGCAATAATATTTATTGGGGGAAGCCAAGTTATTCAGGGACAAACTACCCCAGGTACTTTCTTTTCATTTCTAACAGCTCTACTAATGGCGTATCAACCCGTCAAATCGTTGGCAAGTTTAAATGCAACGCTACAAATAGCGATGGCTTCAGCTGAAAGAGTTTTTGAGATTTTGGATAAGAAGCCATTAATGAAAGAAACAAAACATCCAGAAGACAATATGATAGATTTAAAGGAAAAAAATAATATTAATATATCAAAAATTTCTTTTAAATATCCTAATTCAACAAAACTAATTCTAAAAAATATTAATTTAGAAATCTATAATGGCGAAAGAGTTGCTTTGGTCGGGTATTCTGGTGCTGGTAAAACAACTCTCTTAAATCTTCTACCAAGATTTTTTGATCCATATAAAGGTAAAATTGAAATTGGTGGAATTGATGTTAAAAATTTAAGTTTTAATTTTATAAGAAACTATTTCTCGTTAGTTAGTCAAGATATCGTTTTATTTGATGAAACGATCAAATATAATATCTGTTACGGCTCAAATAAATATTCAAAAGCAGATCTCCAAAACGCTTGTAAAAAATCTCACTGTACAGAATTTATCAAAAAATTTCCTAAAGGATTTAATGAAATAATTGGTGAAAACGGTTCTAAGCTCTCTGGGGGACAGAAACAAAGGGTTGCAATTGCGCGTGCTTTTATTCGAAACTCTCCATTCCTTCTTTTAGATGAAGCGACTTCTTCATTAGATTCAAGGTCAGAGAAAAAAATTCAAGATTCTTTGGATAAACTAATTTCAAACAAAACGGCATTAATTATAGCTCATAGATTATCAACTGTGATCGATGCCGACAGAATAGTTATCATCAATAATGGTGAAGTTGTAGATGTTGGAAAGCATTCCACTTTAATAAAAAACTCTAAAATTTACAGACATCTCTATGATTTACAATTCAAAACGAAAAATGAAAAGAATCTTTAAACATAAATATTTTCAGTTATTTTTAGGTTGGACTATATCATTCTATTTAAAGCTTTGTTTCCAAACCTCTATTTGGTTAACAAAGAACTCAGAAATTGTGGAAAGGCATATTAAAAAAAATAAAAGCTTTATAGTCTGCTTTTGGCATAATAGATTGCTTATGACAGTTTTTTGCTGGAAATGGTCTAAAGAATTTAAAATGCTTATTTCTGGACATGCAGACGGAAAAATAATTTCCAACGCGATAACCTATTTTGGAATTCAGACAATAACCGGGTCCTCGAGGAAAAATAATTTGTCTTCCCTAAAGGAGATATTAAAACAAATCAATAATGATACTATAATAGGGATCACTCCCGACGGTCCAAGAGGTCCTAATGGGGAAGTAAAAAAAGGGCTTATCTCACTTTTGAAAAAAACGAATGTTCCAGTTATACCATTAAGTTACTCAGCTAAATTTAAATTTACACTAAATACATGGGATAAATTCATTTTTGTAACGCCGTTCAATAAATTTGTAGCAGTTTGGGGAAATCCATTTCAATTTGATAAAAATAAAACCCTTGCTGAAAATAAATTAATTTTAGAAAAAGAAATAAAAAGAGTAACGATGTTATCTGACAATTTCTCGAATTAGTTATGTTGTTATTAATTTATAGACATTTATCAAATTTGTTTTTTATTCCTATCTTATTCTTTTTTTTTCTTCGTTTTTTAGTTTCTAAAGAAACTATTTCGAGTATTCTTGAAAAATTTTCAATTTCAAGAAAAAAAAGACCTGAAGGAGATTTAATTTGGATTAATGGTGTTAGTGTAGGTGAATCAAAAACTGGAATCGCAGTTGCGAGAGAAATAAAAAAAATCAAACCTAAATCGTCAATTTTATTTAGCACATCAACTCTCAGTGCTTACAACTTATTATCTAAATCAAAAAATAATTTTGTTGTTATTTTTTTCCCGATAGACATAAATTTTTTAATAAAAAGATTCTTAAAATATTGGAATCCAAATTCGGTAATTTTTATTGAGTCTGAAATTTGGCCAAATATATTTTATATTTTGAAAGAGAAATCTATCAAGCTCTCCATTTTAAATGCTCGATTATCAAAAAAATCATTCATTAATTGGAAAAGAATAAGTTTTATTTCTAAATCCGTTTTTCCATTAATAGATCAATGTTATACACAAAATAATGAATCATTAAAAAGATTTAAAGAACTTGGCACAAAAAATGTTAAAAGAATACAAAACTTAAAATATATTTCTCAAGGCTTGGAAGTTGATTGTGTTGCTTACAATAAAATTTTTAAACAACTGAAATCAAAAAGAGTTGTAACTTTATTTAGTTCGCATGCAGAAGAAGAAAAAATGTTTGCAGATATTTTCAGAGTTTTATCAAAAGATATTAGTAATTTGTTTTTTATTATTATTCCCAGACATATTAACAGAATAAAAAAAATTACGGATCAATTTAATAAAGACAAGCTTTTATTTCTTTTAAGAAATGAAAGTAATTTCAAAATTACTAATGAAAAGTTTTTGTTGGTTGATACATTTGGTGAATTAGGAATTTTTTTTAAATTATCAGAGATTGCAATTGTCGGTGGTTCATTTAGTAACAATGGCGGACATAACCCTATAGAAACAAAGGATTTTAATTGTTCATTGATCTTTGGCCCACACATGGAAAACTTTGAAGATATAAAAACTGACATTATTAAATTTAAAGCGGGGTTTGAAGTCAAAAATTCATCTCAGCTTGTTCGGATGGTTTCAAGACTTTTAAAAGATAATAATTTAAATAGAGAAACTAATCGAAAATTTAAAACTCTTTGTAAAAGTAAGTTTTACAAGTCAAAGTCTATCCTAAGAAGTGTTATAAAATGATGCAAAAAATTTGGAAATCTAAAAATTTTTTAAACTTATTACTCTTTCCTTTTTCAATATTATACTATTTATGTTTTGTTATTTACAAGATAAGTAACAAAGAAAAGAGATGTAACATTCCAGTTTTATGTGTTGGAAATATTACACTTGGTGGAGCTGGAAAAACTCCCACTGTAATAGAAATGAGACAAATTTTAACAAAAAATTTTAAAAAAATATTCGTTTTAACGAGAGGTTATAAAGGAACGGCAAATGGTCCTTTAATAGTTTCAAAGAATCACTCATTTCACGAAGTTGGAGATGAAAGTCTTTTACATTCACACTTTGGTTTGACCTGTGTATCCAAAAAAAAAATTTTAGGAGCCAAGTTCTGTGAGGCTCAAGGTGGAAACTTAATTATAATGGATGACGGTTTGCAGAGCATAGATATAAAAAAGGATTGTAAAGTTTTAGTTATTGATAGCGATTACGGTTTTGGTAATAAAAACATTTTTCCGTCTGGTCCTTTAAGAGAGCCTATTAATAGTGGTATTAAAAATAGCGATCTTATTTTAATTATAGGAAACAATAGTAATATTTTTGAAAATGATATGATTCCAAAACAGAAAGTTTTTATGGCAAAAAAAGAAATAAGTATCGAATCATGCAAAAATAAAAACTTGTTTGTGTTTTCAGCACTTGGAAATAATTCAAATTTTCACAATTCACTTTTACACTCGGGTTTTACAATCAAAAGAATAAAAAGTTTCTCCGATCACTACATTTTCAAAAAAAAAGATATTTTGAGCATACTAAATTTAGCAAAAAAAGAAAATCTCACAGTTGTCTGTACAAACAAAGACTATATAAAAGTCCCTGAAGAATTTAAGAATAAAATAAAACCTGTAAATCTAAATTTGAAAATTGAAAAAAAAAAAAAGTTTGAAAAGAGAGTTTTGGAATGCCTTTATGCTAATTAAGTTCGTATTGTAAAAGGACCTCGGGGTCAACAGATGTATTGTTTAAATAAACACCCCAATGAAGATGAGGACCTGTGGCTCTTCCTGTCATACCAATTGATCCAATTTTTTGGCCTTGCAACACTTTTTCTCCTTTTCCAACAAAAACATCCTTCAAGTGAGCAAAAATTGAAATTAGTCCTAAGCCATGATCCATTATCACAGTATTACCAGTGAAGAACATATCCTCCTCCACTAATTTGATAATTCCTGAAGAAGGTGCAGTCACAATTGTACCTTCCTTTGCAGCAATATCTATTCCAGCATGAGGTCTTCTTGGTTTGGAATTAAGGATTCGTTGACTTCCATAAAACCCTGACATTCTTCCTTTTGAAGGTAATATAAATTTTTCATTAAAAAGTCTTGTTTTGTAACCAATTATTTTAGCTTTTTTAATTTTATTCTGATCAGATATTATTTTGTTTAAATCCTCTTTCGATGGTTCAACCTTTGTCCTGGGAAGACCTTTAATATTTTCGATTTTGTATTTTTTTTTTGAAACTGTGAATTTTTTTACTTTATCATTTATTTCAATTTTCACATTGTCTTTATATTTTCGCCCAAATGCAAAGATAAATCTTCCTTTTTCAAAAACTTCGACTTGTTTATTGTCAATTTTTAATTTACTTCCATCCTCAAGATTTCCTGTGATCACTCCCCCCTCGCAAAAACAACCGAAAATTTTAGGAAATGTTTCAGCTTTAAAATTTACTGGAAAAATAAGAATGATAAAAAAAATTAAAAACATTATATTTTCTTAGCTTTAGTTTTACTTGTTGCAAATTCTATCTCAATTTTATCATTATGTTTAATCTCTAAATCATTTTTGATTATAACATCTTCTTTTCTTATAACAGCAAAACCCCTCTTCAATGTTTGTTTATATGATAAAATTGAAAGTTCTTTAGATTTTGAATTAAATCGTTCTCTTTTAGTATCAAGATTCTGATTTATAAAAAAAGTGTTTTTTTCAAAATTATTTAAAACTCTAGATAACTCGAACTTCACCATATTAGCTAGATTACTAGGTGAAAACTTTTGGATAACTCTGTATAAATTTATCTTCATATTGTTAAAAGATGAGTTTAAAAAATTTTTTAGACTTTGTTCATGGTAATCTAATTCCTGAAAATGATTATTCACTGTTTCTAATAATTCAGGTATTTTAGACGATAATAATTTAAGACTTAATTTGTGGTTATCAAAAAAATGAGCAAATATCTTTTTTAATTTACTCTCTGAATCCAATAATCTAATAAGAATTTCCTTCCTATTAGGTAATATCATTTCAACTGCAGCTGAAGGGGTTGGAGCTCTGAGATCAGAGACAAGATCACACAAAGTGTAGTCTGTTTCGTGTCCAACAGCAGAAACAATTGGTATTTTTGACTCAAAAATTTTTTTTACCAATAACTCTTCATTAAATGGCATTAAATCCTCTAAACTACCGCCTCCTCTGGCAATTATTATAACATCAACTGAATTGTCTTTTTTAATATTAAAATATTCAATCCCTCTAATTATGTCATCTAAGCATTTATCTCCCTGAACATTTGAGGGATAAATTAGTAATTTTATTGGAAATCTATCAGATACTCTGTGAATTATATCTTTGATAACTGCTCCCGATTCTGATGTGATAACTCCAATTGAATTTGGAAATTTCGTGATTTCTTTCTTTTTTGATTCATCAAAAAAACCAAGTTCAGCTAATCTTCTTTTTCTTTGTTCAAGAAGTTTTAACAAATTGCCTTCGCCCTCAAAAACTATTTGCTGAACAATCAATTGATACTTGGATTGTTGTGAGTATGTTGTAACTTTCCCTTTGATTTCAACTTTGATACCATCTTCTAGATTTATTTTGAGACGGGGGACAACTGATCTCCAACAAATAGCAGAAATAACACTTTCTTCATCCTTCAATGAAAAATAAATATGACCAGAACCATGTTTCTTGACTTGAGACACTTCTCCAATAACTGAAACAATTTGAAATTTATTTTCTATCAAATTTTTGATAGAATAGTTTAATTGAGAGACTGTGAATTTTTCAATATTTGGAAGAATATTCATGTTTCAAATTTAGTTTAAAAAAATCAAAAAAGGAATAATTTCTTGAATATTTTAGTCTTAGGTGGTGGTGGAAGAGAACATGCAATATGCTGGGCTGTAAGAAAATCCAGAAAATGTCGTTCTTTATTCTGCATCCCAGGAAATGCTGGAATATCAGAAATTGCGGTTTGTAAAAACTTGGATTTAAATAAAAAAAATGAATTAATAAAATTCTGTAAAAAACAAGAAATTGATTTAGTAATTATTGGTCCTGAACAATTTTTAGAGGACGGTCTAAGTGATTATGTAAGATCAAAAGGTATACCCGTTTTTGGTCCTAGTAAAAGAGCGTCTAAGCTTGAATCATCGAAGTCTTTTGCAAAAAGATTTCTAATAAAAAACAAAATTAATACAGCTAAATACAAAGAGTTTAAATCGTTTAATTCAGCTATTCATTATGTGTCTATTACAAAATACCCAATTGTTATAAAAGCAGATGGATTAGCAGCAGGTAAGGGAGTAATTATTTGCAGAACCAAACGTGAAGCAATCAACGGTCTAGATGAAATAATGAAAAAAAAAAAATTTGGTTCAGCCGGAAAAAAAGTAATAATTGAGGAATATTTGTCAGGTTTTGAAGTAAGTTATTTTGCTTTCTTTGATAAAAATGGTTTTGCCAAACTAGGATACGCGCTAGATCATAAAAGAGCTTTCAACAATGATAAAGGACCAAATACTGGGGGAATGGGTTGCTTTAGTCCAACAAAAAAAATGACAAAAAAAATCCAAAATCAAATCGAAAAAAAAATTTTAATTCCAACCTTATTAGGACTTAAAAAAGATAAATTGGTATACAGAGGTATCCTTTTTTTTGGTCTAATGATAACTTCACAGGGGCCTTATGTTATTGAATATAATGCAAGATTCGGGGATCCAGAGTGTCAAATTTTACTAAGAAACTTGCAAACTGATATTTTAAAAATTATTGATTATAATTTGAAAGATAAGCTTTCTGATTTGACCATTAGAAATAAAAAACAATCTGTTGTCTGCATTGTTGTAGCTTCCAAAGGATACCCTGGAAACTATAAAACGAATAAAGTTATTAGTAATCTTTCAAAGGCACAATCTCTAAAGGGGGTTGAGATATTTCATGCTGGAACTACACTAAAAAAAGAAAAAGTAATTTCTTCAGGTGGAAGAGTACTAGCTGTCACTGCACAAGGTAATTCGATTGTGCATGCAAGGAAAATTGCATACAAAGCTGTAGCACTTATTGATTGGAAGGAAGGTTTTTTTAGAAATGATATCGGTAAAAAAAATATATGATTATCTTTTTTTCTCTAAAGCATTAATTATTAAATCTGAACACTCTTTTTCTTTAAAACCTCCAAAAAATTCATAATTATTATCATTGGAAAAATAATTTTTCATTTTTCTCTTATGAATTTTTACATTATCTGAAAAAGCGCCAAAATAAATTTTTTTTATGCCAACACTTATAATCAATGATTCACACATCAAACATGGTTCTAACGTTGTATAAATTGAGAAATTTAAAAGTTTTGTTGTTTTTAATTTCTTACAAGCTTTTCTTATTGCAACTATTTCAGCATGCGAAGTTGGGTCATGATTCTTTACCATGGAATTTGATGCGTAACTAATTATTTCATTTTTATCGTTTACTAAAACGCAACCAACAGGTATTTCATTTTGTTTAAATGATTTTTTTGCTAAATCTAAAGCAAGTTTCATAAAATACTCATTCATATTATATTTTACTCTTTTCGACCAATACTTTTTCACCTTGACGAACATTAACTAGTTTTTTTAAATCGAAATTAGTATTAGCCCAAACATTACATTTGGATGCAAGTCTAATTTCTTCTCCGAGAGATATTGGAGTTTTCCCAAAGCCAATTGCAATAACTTTTCCAGTGGGCCAATAAACTATTTCTCCTAACTGAATAACTTCTTTTGCTTTTTCTTCAACTTCAACATTTACAGAAGTATTAAAATATATTTCATTTCCCCATGTGTTAATATCAGAAGAAATAGGGAGTGAGTTCCAAATTTGAGATGCTGTTAAAGAGTTATTTAAATCAGCAATAATCTCATAATTATTTATAAAAATTTTACAACATCTTCGCATATGTTTAATATACTAACATTAAGTTAAATTTTTAAAAGATTAATGAATAAGCCTGTAATTGGAATAACATTGGATGAGGAAGAAGAAAAAACCTATTCAAAATATCCATGGTACGCAGCTAGAAAAAATTATTCTGAATCTATAGAAATTGCAGGTGGCATATCTATTTTTTTACCAAATAATGAAAAAGCGATTAATCAATATTTAAACTTTATAGATGGACTTCTTGTTACTGGGGGGGATTTTGATATTGATCCACAAATGTATGGTCAAGAAAGAAAACCGACATTGAGAATTAAAAATGGAAGAACGAATTTCGAATTCAAAATAACTAAAAAAGCCATCCAAAAAAAAATTCCGGTGCTTGGAATTTGCGGCGGACAACAGTTAATAAATGTCGTTCTAGGTGGAACTCTTCTTCAACATATTCCAGATATAATTGACTCTGATATAAATCATGAACAACCAAATCCACGAAATGAACCTAGTCACTTTGTTCATATAAAAAAAAATACAATACTTTTCAGTTTTGTAAAAAGCTCGAAAATGTTTGTAAATTCAGCACACCATCAAGCCGTCGATAAGTTGGGGAAAAACCTCATTGTCTCTGCGGTTTCAGAAGATGGTATTATTGAAGCAATAGAAAGTACAACGCCCAATTATTGTCTAGGCGTCCAGTGGCATCCAGAATTTCTTATTGACAACAAGGACATTAATGTAATTAGATCATTGATAACATCAGCCAAGAAAAAAATTGACAAATAAATTAATTCGGTTGTCTAAATTAATTTCGCATGCAGGAATCTGTTCAAGAAAAAATGCAGAATTTTTAATAAAAAATGGTGACGTTAAAATTAACGATAATGTATTTAAAGAATTTTTTATTGAGAAAAGTCTTATAAAATCCATAAAAGTAAAAGATAAACTGTTAACAAATATTCAGACAAGGGTTTGGATTTTAAATAAACCTATCGGTTATGTCTCGTCTAATAAAGAACAATTTTCGCAAAAAAGCCTGTTTAGGTTAATTCCTAAAGGCCTTCCGAGAGTTGTTTCCGTTGGAAGATTAGATATAAAATCCGAGGGTTTATTGCTATTAACTACGAATCCGAAGCTTTCTTCGTATCTTGAAGATCCAAGTAATAAAATTGAAAGAAGATATATTGTGAAAGTGTCGGGAAAAATTCCTAAAAATTTAGATAAATTGGTTAAGGGTCAAATTTTAGTTGATGGTATTTTGTATAATGAAATTAAAATAAAATTATCGGATAATGGAGAAAAAAATATGATGGAAGTTAAATTAACTGAAGGTAAAAACAGAGAAATAAGAAAAGTTCTTAATTACTTTAATCTCAAAGTTCAAAAATTGAAAAGGATAAGTTTTGGACCTTTTGAATTAAATGACATTGGAATCGGAAATTTAGTTGAAACAGAAATCAAATTTTTAGATAAATTACTCAATTCAATAGGGTTTACTGATGAGAATAATTTCAGGCAAATTTAAAACACGATTAATTAAAACACCATCTAATAATTCAATTCGTCCAACCTCTGACAGAGCAAGAGAAATGATTTTCAATACACTAAACTCTCTTCTCATAAAAGATAAAAAAAAAATTACTGGACAAGCGATAATTGATTTTTTTTGCGGTACTGGTGCCTTAGGAATAGAAGCTCTCTCTAGAGGAGCTGAGAAAGTAACCTTTATTGACTCTTCAAATGAATCATTAAATTTATGCAGAAAAAACTGTCAGGAATTGAAAATAGTTCAAAATGTTAAAATAGTTAAACTAGACATTATAAAAGATAAATTTCCCAAATTTAAAGATAAATTTGATCTTTTTTTTTGCGATCCACCCTATCAAAAATATTCACTGGAATTAATTATAGAAAAGATAAATTTTTTAATGAAAAAAAATTCTTACGGAGTACTTGAGTTCGGAGAAAAAATCACTGATTTAAATTTTGATTCCTTTGAAATTATGAAGACGAAAAAAATATCAAAATCGAAATTTCTTTTTGTAAAAAAAATATAACTTATTTTCTTCCGAATAATTTTTCTATTTCTGCGGTATTTAATTTTATAAAGGTTGGTCGTCCATGATTACATTGTCCAGAATTTTTAGTATTTTCCATTTTTCTTAATAAGTCGTTCATTTCTTCAACTTCAAGCTTTCTTCCGGATCTTATTGAACCATGACATGCAATTGTTGAGCAAATTTTATTAACTTCTGTTTCCAATGAATTTAAAGAATTCTCATTGGCCATATCATTAATAACCGCGTCTACAAGGTTTTTGACGTTACAATCTGCAACTAAGGCTGGTATTTCTCTTACAATCACGGAATTTGATCCAAATGCATCTATTTTTAATCCAAACTTTCCTAAGTTTTCGAATTTTTTTTGATAATCTTTTATTACCAAATTGTCTAAATTTAAAATAATAGGAATTAATAAAAGTTGAGTTTTAATTTTATTTTCATAATAATCTTTCTTTAAACTTTCATATACAATCCTTTCATGAGCTGCATGCTGGTCTACTATTATTATTCCCTCTTCAGTTTCTGATATAATATAATTTGCATGAAACTGACTTTTAGCGTGTCCTAAGGGATAGAGCTGCTCAGGCTTATTAAGCTGATCAAATGAATTATAAATATTATTTTTTTCAAAATTAGAATTATTTGTTTCTTTTAGTTTAAATTTCTCCTGAAAACCGTTTCCATTGTTTTGCTCAACTAATAGTGTTGATGATTTTAATTTGTTATTTTCATAACCTATGTTTTCAAATGAATCTCTGAATGTTTTAATAATGAATGATTTTAAAAAATTAAAGTCACTAAATCTCACCTCATTTTTCATCGGATGTACATTTACATCAACCCAGTCGTGTGGACACTTTATATTTAGAATAAGCTGCGGAAATCTGTCATGAAACATTACATCTTTATATGCAACCCTGAAAATTGTATTCAAAGTCTTGTCATTAATTACTCTTCCGTTTACAAAAACAAATTGATTATTAGAGTTTGAATAATTAAAAGTTGGGTATCCAAGGAGACCAGAAAGTGAAATAAACTCAGAATTTGCTTCGAGATCGATTGAATTTTCAATAAAATCTGTCCCTAGTATCTGATTAACCCTATTAAAAAATCTGTTTTTTACTTCTCTATCTGTTGATAAAGATGTCTTGATTGTAATTTTGTTATTTAAATAAAGATTAAATTCTTTATCAAAATGAATTATGGCAAAATTTTGAATAAGTCTTTTAATAAGAATAGATTCGTAGTTTTCAGATTTAAGAAATTTTAATCTTGCTGGTGTTGAAAAGAATAAATTTCTTACTTTAACACGAGTTCCCTTTTTCTGATTTATAGGTTTAACATATTTAACTTTACCTGAAACTATTTTAATCTCGTAACCCTCTGAATTATTTTTCTGATTAGAACTTATAGAAAAGTCTGAAACAGATGCTATCGACGACAATGCTTCACCCCTAAAGCCCATTGTTTTAATACAATTTAAATTTGATGAATTTAGTTTCGAAGTTGTGTGACGTAAAACGGCTTTTTCTAATTCGTCTTTTTTTATACCCTGACCGTCATCTAAAACTGTTATGTTACTTTTACCGCCATTCCCTATAAAAATATCGATTTTCTTGGCCCCAGCATCAATACTATTTTCTACCAATTCTTTAACAGCCGATGCTGGTCTTTCTAAAACTTCTCCAGCTGCAATCTTATTAATTAAACTTTCTGATAATAATTTGATCTCACTCATTATATTTAAGAAATCTTTTAGTTAGTTTTTTCCCCTCTTCCACCGCAGGCTGATCAAATGGATTTACCTCTAGCAAGAAACAACTAAAGATTGTTTCTATAAAAAAAAACATCATTAGACTTCCAATATATTTCTCATTGTAAGACTCCAAAGTTATTCTTCTAATAGGTATTTTTCTATTACTGATAGTTTTAATGGTTGCGTTCATCTCTGCATTGAGTAATTCTTCTAATGATTTCTGATGAAGATCTTGAAATGTTTTAGATTTAGAATAACGACAATCTAATTTTGTAACACTCTTGTCTCTCGTTTTTTCAATAAATGTAAAAAACTTATCTTTTGGACCATCTAAATAAAGTTGTAGCTGACTATGCTGATCAACCGTTCCTAAAGCATTTAATGGAGTTATACCTTTGCCTTTTTTTCCAATACTTTCAGCCCATAGTTGTCTGTACCAAAATGATAAATTATTTAATGAATCATGGTATGGCATTACAATTGACATATTCACACCCTTTTTTTTTAGATCAATTAAATTTGAAATAGGGGTAAAGTAATAATCGAAATTATTTTCATTTTCTATTTCCTTTAAAAAACTTTTACCTCCATTACAAAAACGCTTTATGTCAAAACCAATGGTTTTTGATGGAATTAAACCAACAATTGAGAAAACAGAATATCGTCCTCCAATATCAATCGGATGCGGATAAAAATCTAAGTTTTCACTCTCCTGAATTTCTTTCAGTGTGCTTTGTTTGTCTTCAGTAATAATGAAAAATCTTTTTTTTATTGAAATTTTTTTTTTTTTAAATTCATTGAATACAGAGAAAAACTGCGCAATTGTTTCAATTGTTTCACCTGACTTTGATGTAACAACACAGGCTGATTTTTTTAAATCTATATTTTGTAGCAAACCATGTATTGACGATGAATCAATATTTTCTACAAAGAAAACTCGAGGTCTTGTCGCATTTATAAAAATATTATCCATCAATGAAACTAGTGTTTTGCCACCTAGGCTAGAGCCACCTGTTCCTAAAAATAATACGTTTTCGAATTTTTGAAGTTTTTCAGAAAATTGATAAATGTCTGAGAAATCTTTTTGGTGCAAATCTTGAATGAAACCAAAAGAATTTTTTTTTATTAATTCTAGCATTTTGATTTTTGACTTTGTATATTTCTGTTTTTGTGTTTTTTTTACTTTTTTTTCTAAATTAAATGTCTCTTGTAAAAAAATCATTTCTTTTCTGGCTCTCCGACAATCATAAAAAACAATTTTTCGTTTGAGAAATATTCTGAAATTATACCATTTACTTTTTCTAGATTTAGACTATTGATGATTTTCTCTCTTTTAATAAAATAATCGGCTCCAAGCTCATAATATTGAACAACTTGTAATAATCTTGCTATCGACAGAGTGCTTGTAAAATTCCTTGTAAAAGATCCATTAAAATAAGCTTTAGCATTGTCTAACTCGCTTTTTGTAATTCCACGTTTATTAAGTTTTTTCCATTCATTTTTTACATTTTCAATAGTTTCAAAGACAGATTTGTTCCTTGTTTGAAAGCCCCCAACAATCACACCATCATTTTCGTAAGACAATAAATATGAATAAATTGAATAAACAAGACCTTTTTTTTCCCTGACATTTTTGTATAGACGAGATTGAAATCCACCGCCACCCAAAATATAGTTTGCAATTCTAAGTGCAAAAAAATTTTCATTATTTCTCTCTAATCCAGGATGACCAAATAAAACACTAGACTGTGGTGTTTTCATTTCAAAAAATTTTTGCCCAACAGATAGAGCCTTAAATTGTTTAATAGAATAATTTTGTTGATTGTCTTTTAATTCCCCAAAAACATGTTCAATATATTTTTTTATTTTATTAACGTTTATATTGCCAGCAACACCAATTACTAAATTATTCTTTACAAAAGATCTTTTATGAAAGTTTACTAAATCAGTTCTTGTAATTTTTTTAATTGATTCTTCCGATCCTTTTATGTTGTTTGAGAAAACATGATCATTAAAAAAGTGTTGATTAAATTTGTTTGAAGCTAAAGTTGATAAATCAGACTCATCAATTTTTATACTAGATATAACTTGCCTCTTAACTCTGTTAATATCCACCTCATTAAAGCTTGGATGATTTAAAGCTTCGTAAAATAAATCAAAACCATCCTTGGCCTGAGCTGAAATGATTTGAAACACACCATCAATCTTATCTTTCTGTGTACTAAAGCTTAACTTCATTCCATTCATTTTCATTTCGTTTTTGAATTGCTTTGAAGTTAAATTACGAGTTCCTTCGTCTAGAAGAGATGTCATCAAATTTGAAACACCATTTTTATCTTTAATATCAATTGAACTCCCTCCCCTAAAACTAAAACTTACACTGACAATTGGTATTGATTTATCCTCGACAAACCAAAATTCAATTCCAGAATTTGTTTTAAGATTTTTATATTCAAAAGCATCTAAGTTTTTAAATATTAATAAAAAAAATAAAAAAATAAATCTCAATTCTTCAAGTTTCCTGTTACAAAATTTCTATTTTTTGAAAATTCTTTTAATTCTTTTTTTACCATTTCCAGATTTATCTCATCAAGTTTGTCATTCCAATTTTCAATATCATCCAGACTTAAACCAATAGTTAAGGCTTCTCCTATAATTTCAGCAGGTTTTAAAATTCCGTCCATGCCGTAAATACTATCAAAGTAATATTTTTTCTTTTCTAAGATTAATTTTTCTTCAGAGATACCCTCATCTATGGCTTGAACTATAAAGTTATCCAACATGTCACTTATTTCAAACTGTTCAACTTTCTTATTGGGTATTGCGTAAAAATAAATATATCCGTTTCCTTTTGTTAAACCTTGAAAAAAACCTCCCACCATTGAAAAAATCTTTTTTTTATTTACAAACTCTTCGTACAATAAACTAGAAGTCCCTCCAGCAAGAATTTTCATTCCTAAATCTAATGCAATTGACTGAGTAATTGAGTCATTATAAGACTTTGTTCTATATATTCTCTTCCATATTTGTTGCTTCACATTTTCATTGCTTAGTTCTACATTTGTAGAAGTTTTTAGATCAGGATTATCTAATTTATTAAGTTTTATCTTTTGTGAAGGTTTTATAGATTTGTAATATTTATTTACTAATTTTTTTGCATTTTTAAATTTTATATCTCCTGACAAAATTAAAATAGCGTTGTTGGGGTTATAATTTTCTTTATAAAAATCAATTACATCATCATAAGAGAGATTTTCGATTTCGTGCTTCCAACCAATTATAGGTCGACCATAATAATCATTTGGAAATAATACGGTTCTTATAGATTCGTCAAGTTGGGCAGACGGATTGCTTTCAATTCTTTGAAATCTTTCTTCTAAAATTACTTTTTTCTCAATTTCCACATTCTTCTTTGTTAGAGTTAAGTTGTTCATTCTGTCAGCTTCGAGTTCGATAATTTTTTCCAAATGTTGACTAGGAAAAATTTGGTAATAAGCCGTATAATCGTAACTTGTAAATGCATTCTCACTGCCACCTATTTTTGAAAGATAATCTGAATAGTAACTATTTGGGAATTTCTTTGTTCCTTTAAACATAAGATGCTCCATAAAATGAGCTAAACCACTTTTACCTCTTTGTTCTATATTCGATCCGAAATTATACCACATCATTTGAGCAACGACAGGAGCTCTGGGGTTTTCTACAACAATTAATCTCAATCCATTTTCCAAAGTAGTTGATTTAGCATTGAAATTTATGTTTGATTTGGATTCAAAGCAAAATAGTAGAATAAATAAAATCCCAACTATCTTCATTTAATCAATTATTGGTAAGTTTTCTAAATTCTGAAAATTTGAATCCATTGGAATGGATTCTCTTCTATTGGCATTTTCAATATATTGTTGTTGTGGTCTTAAAAAGGAAGTTATGTTTTGATCAGGTAAATATCTTCTGGAAAAGTTATAACCCTTATCATAAATTGGTCTGTAATAAAGATTTCCTTGTTTAAAACCTTGTATATATTGTCCGTACACCCATTGGCCAATTGTAAATTTTTTATTCTCTTTAAATCTTTCGAGTGAATCAGAAGGAGTTGGTGATGATTCAATATTTATTCTAGGAGCAATATAATTTGTCACACGGGGTTGGATGCTTTGATATTGTGGTTGCTGAAAATTATCAATAAAATCTGGCGTTTGATTGATAATTTTTTCATTTCTATATTTATTTCTCTTAGCAACTTTTCCAAAATCTGGGGGAAGAACTAATTCGGGCGTTTCTTCAAATAAATCTATTTCAAGGTCAGGTTTATTTAAACCGGCGAAGTCTTGAAGAGTTTCACAAGAGTTTAATACAAATACAGAAAAGATAAGAAAATACTTTAAGTAATTATTAATCATAATCATCACACATAAATCCGCCGTTTACAAAATCTTCTGTTACTCTAACACAATCATTTTGTATTCCAAATAATTCCATTTCTTCTTCAAGTGTAATAGTTGGTTCAACATTTTGATTTTGGTTTGTAACACCTAAACTCTGCCTAGGTGCGAAATTGTTAATATTTGGATTAAATGACCTAGGCATATCAAGGTTATTTGAATATGAATAAGGAATTGGGGCTACTTGATCAATTGAATATTGAGGAAAAGGTGGTGGAGGTGGAGCTAGCATTGGAGTTCCATTAGGTCCCACATAATAGTATTGTCTCTGGCTCCTGTAGATTGGGTCATAGTAAGGTTGAGCATTAACTTGGGGTTGAAAGCTCTGTTGATTGCTAAAATTTTGTTCCTGACTTAACCCAGGTTCAAAGTAACTCTCATCTGGAATAGCATACTCTGGAACCTCTACCGCTTCCTCAATTATTACAGCTTCGCTTTGCTCTGGTTCGTCCTCATCCCAGAAATTAACAGAATCATAGATAAAGTCACCAGCTTCACTTATGGAATCCAAAGTTGAGTCCACTGTTGACTCAATTGTTGAACATGATTGCACAAGTATAAGAAACATTGATATGGACAATGTTCTAAGTGTACGTAAGATTTGCATAATTATACTATATATAGTGTTCAATTAAACATTAATACAAACATTTTGTTGCTTGTAAAATATATAAATAACATTAGTTTACGGCTTTGAAAAGCATAATTCTCAATTATTTTCTTATTTAAAAAAAAATAATTTAATAAAAAATAAAATAGCTCCCACGGTTATAAACGAGTCAGCAAAGTTAAATGCCGGCCAATGAAAATTTCTATAATAAAGATCAATAAAATCAATTACATAACCACTAAATAATCTATCAATACCATTCCCAATTGCTCCACCTAAAATTAATGACAATCCAGTTAATTCCAACTTACTTTCAGACTTTACTATCAGAAAGATTACATATAAACTAATTGTAAAAGACAATATTCCTAGCCAAAATGGAATATTATACTCTGAAAGTATTCCAAAACTAATACCTTTATTTTCAACATAAACTATATTCAAAATGTCAAAAGACGACAATTTCATTGGAAGTAAGAACTTATATTTTAAAATTAATGATTTTGAGATCTGATCAAGAATCACTGCAATCGAAGAAATTGTAAAAGCTAAAATAAAATCTTTGTTAATTTTCATTAATTACCGACATACACCTATCACAAAGCTGATTTTTTTTATCTAGTTGTTTATACAGTTTCCAACATCTTGGACATTTATCTCCTTCTTCTTTAAATATTTTCACCCCAATTTCCTCGTTGTCTGAGTTAAAAAGGAATTGATCATCGAAATCATCTGAAAATTCTATATTCGCTGAAATAAGAATCTCGCTTAAATTTTGATTCTCTGAAATTTTCTTATACTCATTATTTTTAAAATAAACAAAAGCACTTGCTTCTAAACTGGATTTGATTTCTTTTTTATTTCTTTTTTGTTCAACAGCAAAAGTAAAAGCATTTTTAATTTCTAAAATTTTTGACCATTCATTATTTAAATTGACATCGTTCCATTCATCAGGAAGTTCAGGATTTTCTAATAAATGACAACTCAGTTCACTGTTTTTGTTAATATCTTCTTTCCAACACTGCCATGCTTCCTCAGTTGTGAAAGGTATTATAGGTGAAAGCCATCTAATTAAACAATCAAAAACGTCAGTCATGACCGTTTTAGATGATCTTACATTCAAAGAATTATTTTTATCACAATATAATGCATCTTTTCTTATATCGAAGAATAGAGCAGAAAGTTCTTGCGAACAAAAGTTAAGTATCGTTTGAAAAACTCTATGAAAATTAAACGCATCATAAGCCTCGATAATCTCTTTATTCAAGTTATAAAGCTTATGCCTTATAAATTTCTCCAATGGTAAAAGGCTTTTATGTTCTAATTTTGAACCTAAAGAGAAATTATTTAAATTTCCTAGAATAAACCTTATTGTGTTTCTTATTTTTCGATAACTCTCGGCTTGCCGTTCCAAGTTCTGATAACTTATTTTTATGTCTTCATTAAAGTTTGAATTAGCAACCCAAATTCTTAAAATATCAGCACCATACTTTTTAATTACATCTGAAGGTGAAATCACATTTCCTAACGATTTTGACATTTTTTTTCCCTTCTCATCGATTACAAAACCATGTGTCAAGACTGACTTAAATGGACTTTCGCCGTAGTTCGCACAACTTTCAATTAAAGACGATTGAAACCAACCACGATGCTGATCCGAACCTTCTAAATAAAGATCAGCTTTGCAGTTAAAACCATTGTTTTTTAAAACATAAACATGACTTGAACCTGAATCAAACCAAACATCTAGAATAGAACTAACTTTTTCATATTCTTCTGAATTTGCTATTTCACTTAAAAAATAATCTTTTGGTTTAGTGAACCAAGCATCAATACCTTCATTTTTTATAGTCGATAATATTTTCATATTAATATTTTTATTAATAAGAGGTTCGCCATTTACCTTGGAGACGAAGATAGTAATTGGAACGCCCCACGAACGTTGTCTTGATACACACCAATCTGGTCGATCTTTCACCATAGATCTAATTCTATTTTTACTGTTTTCAGGTATCCACTTTACTTTCTCTATTTCATTGAGAGCCTTACTTCGAAGATCTTTTCTTTCCATTGAGATGAACCATTGAGATGTTGCTCTATAAATTAATGGTGCCTTGGACCTCCAAGAATGAGGATAGCTGTGAAAATAATCATCTGAACCAACTAGAGTATTTGAATTTTTTAATTCATTAATAACACTCTCATCAGCTTTGTACACGTGCGTACCTGAAAAAAAGGGAACATTATCAGTGTACACTCCAGAATTATCTACTGTAGGCAAATTATCTAGGTCATTTTTTATTCCAACTTCAAAGTCTTCAACTCCATGATTTGGTGCTATATGAACTAATCCTGTTCCAGCCTCATCGGTAACGTGCTCAGCTTCAAATAAACTGACTAAATGATCAAATCCTAAATTTCTTAGTGGATGATGACATTTTAGTTGCTTAAGTTTTTCTGAATCAAAAAAACTTACTTTTGAAAAGTTATTAATTGAATGAGTTTCACAAAAATTTTGAACTAAATTATCGGCTAATATAATCTTGTCATTTTTTTTTAATGCGAGATTTTTAATATCCTTGTCAATTTCAATTAGTGAGTATTTAAGATCATTAGAAAAGGCAATTGCCTTATTGCATGGAATAGTCCAAGGTGTCGTAGTCCAGATAATTACACTTACGTTTTCCAAAAAGTTTTCTACTGGAAATTTAACGTAAATTGCTTTTGATTTTTTTTCCAAATACTCTATTTCAGCTTCAGCTAATGCGGTTTGTTCAACAACAGACCACATTACTGGTTTAAATCCAAGATATAATTGTTCTGATTCCAGAAATTTCAATAACTCAGATACAATTGTTAATTCCGAGTTTTTATTCATTGTTAAATAAATTTCTTCCCAATCAGTCTGAATACCAAATCTATTAAATTGATCTCTCTGAATATTTACCCATTTCTTTGCAAACTGTCTGCATTCTTCTCTGAATGTTTGCAAATTAACTTCCGATTTTTTTTTCCCAGATTTTCTAAACTGCTCCTCAACCTTCCATTCAATTGGGAGTCCGTGACAATCCCAACCAGCTACATATTCAACGTTCATTGCGCTCTGAAATTTAAATCTGCAAATTACATCTTTTAAAATTTTATTCAAGGCATGACCAAGGTGAAGGTCTCCATTTGCATAAGGCGGACCATCATGTAAAACATACTTAATATTTTTTTTATTCTTTTTTTTAAGTTTGTCATAAATTTTATTTTTATGCCAAAATTCAAGCCATTGAGTTTCCTTTACTGATAAGTTAGCTTTCATGCTAAAATTGGTCTTAGGAAGATTGATTGTTTTTGAATAGTTTGTCATTTTTTACTTGATTAATATCTTTTATAATCTGATCCTTTAATTTCTCAACTGATTCAAATTTTTTTTCCTCTCTTATAAACTTGTAAAAAGTTACTTTTATTCTTTCATGATAAATATCATTATCGAAGTTAAAAATGTGCACTTCAAGCAGAGGATTTGTTTTGTTAAATGTAGGTTTAATTCCAAAGTTCGCAATGCCGAATAGTTTTTTCTCCCCAAATTTCTTTGGAATCTTTAGTATTACTGAGTAAACACCTCTTCTAATTTGACAAAACTTATTAGTCTTAATGTTAGCTGTTCTAAACCCAATTTGCCTTGCTTTTTTTTCACCTTTTTGAATGTTTCCTGTGATAGACCACTTTCGTGTCAATAAATCATTAGCTTGATCTAAATCGCCTCTTTTCAATAATGCTCTTACGTTTGAAGAGGAGATTTCAACATTATCAGAATTTCGTACCTCAGGAACAACAATAAAATTAAAAGCTTTTGTCTTGTTTACGTAATCATGAATATATTTTACATTCCCCATTTTTTTATTTCCAAAAACGAAATCAAATCCTGTTACAACAGTGTTTACGCGAAGGTTTTTAATTAGATCAATTTCAATAAAAGATATCGCAGTTTTATTTAAAAATGTGTGATCGAATTTAATGTTTATTAAAAAATCTATTTTTGCTAATTTGAAAATTTCAAATTTTTCTCTAAATGGAGTTAGCCTGAAATAATCATATTGTTTGTTAAAATAACATTTTGGATGTGGCTCAAATGTTAAAACACCAAATTTAGTGTTTTTAGTTTTTGAATTTTTCTTTGCTGTGTTTATTACGGCCTGATGCCCCTGATGCACTCCATCAAAGTTACCTATTGCTATCGTAGAATTCATATATTCTTGAGGAATTTTTGTTGTTCTAAAAACTCTCATTTAGACAAAATCTTTTTTTTTCGAAACTAAAATATCAGCTTGTCCTGTAAGAATTTTTTGTTTTGAATTAAAACATTCAGTTAATAAATTGACTTTTCTCTTTTCAATTTCGATTTTCTTAATTGTAACTATTGCAGTTATTGTATCTCCTATAAAAACAGGAGCTAGGAATTTTAAAGTCTGATTCAAATAAATACTTCCAGGGCCTGGAAGTTGTGTCCCTATAACAGTTGAAATTAGACTTCCTGATAAAAAACCGTGTGCAATTCTTTTTTTAAAAATGGAGCTTCGAGCAAATTTGTCGTCCATGTGAATTGGATTATTATCACCAGATACCTTTGCAAAAAGATTGATATCGTTTTCGGAAATTTTTTTTTTGTAATGAGCTTCCTGATTAATTTTTAAGTCCTCTAAAAAATATCCATGCTTCTTGAGATAGTAACTTTTATCCATTTTTATTAAAAAATTAGTTTAATATAATTTTACTAATTAATATATATTTCTAGATGATACATGTCTTTTTTTTATTAATTTATACTTTTTTTTTTTCAATTTCTAACAGTAACGATTTTAGTGACTATAAAACTTATAAAAAATCAAAAATAAATCTTAATATTCAAAAAATATCGCAAGAAAAATTTCACTATCCTTGGGCAATTACATTTTTAGACAGAGATAATATTCTTGTGACTGAAAAAAAAGGCAACATATTCAAGATCAATACCTCCAATGGTAACCGTATTCAAATAAAGCATAAGATTCCACACATCGAATTTAAACATGGTCAAGGTGGATTGTTAGATGTCTATAAACATTCTGACGGTTACATATATTTTACCTACAGTCATGATTTCAAAGACAAAATAAAGATTGGAAGATTATCAAACTACTCAAGCACTGCTGTAGCACGAGGTAAACTTCAAAATAACGAGATTGTAGACTTAGAAACGTTATTGATAGCAAAACCTAAACTTGATACCGACAAACACTGGGGAGCAAGGATTGTTATTAAGGATGATTTTTTATTTGTGGGTTTTGGTGAGAGAGATAAAGGAATGATTGCTCAAAACCCACAAAAACATCCTGGTAGTATAATTAGAATTAAAACTGACGGAACTATACCAACTGATAATCCAGCATACTTGGGTTTTGAAGATTGGTTACCCGAGATCTATCAAATAGGCATGAGAAATCCACAAGGAATGGCTATTTCCCCAAAAAATGGTGAAATATACTTTTCACAACATGGTCCAATGGGTGGAGATAATATCGGGATTGTAAAATTTGCAGGAAATTATGGATGGAAAGATATTGCTTGGGGAGGAAAGGAATATTCTGGAAGAAGGATTGGAACAAAAGACTTTAAAGATATATACAACAAAAATTTAATTACATGGGTACCATCAATCGCTGTTGGAAATATTCAATTCTATAAGGGTGAAACCTTTTACGAATGGAAGGAAAATTTAATAGTAAGCGCTACTAAAACTAAATTATTAGCTAGATTAGTTTTTGAGGGACCTAAAATAATTGACCAAGAAATAATTATAAAAGATGACAAAAGAATTGGAAGAATAAGAGATTTTGAAATTGATCATGAAGGTAATATTCTTGTTATATCTGACAGCAGTCCTTCATATTTGTGGAAAATTTCTAGAGACTATTCTATACCAAGTAAAGCAGAGCAAAATTGATCGGCATCAAATTGCGCTAAATCTTCTTTTGATTCACCGGTTCCAATAAAAGAAATTGGAATCTTAAGTTTCTCAGCTATTGGAATTAAAGCACCACCTTTAGCTGATCCATCAAGCTTCGTTACAATTAGACTGTCAATATCGCAAATTTCTTTGAAAACTTCAGCTTGTCTGATCGAGTTTTGGCCAATATTCCCATCTAGAATTAAAATAGTTTCACTTGGAATTGATTCGTCAATTTTTTTTATTACTCTAATTATTTTTGATAACTCGTTCATTAAATCAGTTTTATTATGTAATCTTCCAGCTGTATCAATAAGAAGAATATCAAGTTTTTTTTCTGTTGCTGTGATCACCGACTTGTATGCTAGAGCTGCAGGATCAGAAAGTTCTTTTGCAGAGAAAAACTCAGATTTCGTTCTGTCTGCCCAAATTTTTAGCTGCTCCACTGCTGCTGCACGAAAAGTGTCAGCTGCGACCATTCCTACTTTTTTTCCATCTTTTAAAAATTTCTCAGCAAGCTTTCCTATAGTTGCAGTTTTTCCAACTCCATTAACCCCGACTACTAAAATAACAAATAAATTTTTTGTTAAGTCAATCTTTTTTTCAAGCGGTGCAAGAATCTCTTTTAGTTTTTTTTTTATAATCTCCTTTACTTTTTCTGAGCTAGGATTGAGTAATTTTGATTTTTTTAATTCTTGAATAATTTTTGATGAAGAATCCACTCCAAGATCAGAAGAAATCATTAGTTCTTCTAACTCTTGCAAGGTGGATTCATCAATCTTTTTACTTTTTAAGATTTTTTTTATTCCACCAGATATCTTATCTGATGATTTTGATAAACTTGTCTTTAACTTTTTAAACCAACCAACAACCATGTTTATTTTAATTCAGCAATTAATGAATCTGCTTGTCGCGATACAATCTTCACATTAGCTATTGAGCCCGGCTTAATAGAATTTTTACTTTCCTTGGTTTTGACCTTAAAGTATCCATCAGAATAACTCATTTTGTGAGATTCAAAAAGGATGCTTGAAGACTTTCCAATTTCTTTATTTAATTTTTGATGGAGAATGTCTTTGCATTTATTCCTAAGAATCTCTACTCTTAATGTTTTCTCTTCTTCCTTTATCTGTGGCATTTTTGATGCCGGAGTTCCGTCTTTAGGTGAATAAGGAAAAATATGAACATTTATAAATTCACAAGTTTCTACCAATTCTAATGTATTTTTAAACATTTGGTTTGTTTCAGTAGGGAATCCAACAATTATATCAGCTCCAAAAGTGAAATCAGATCTCACGAGGCTCAAATCATGGCAAAGTTTTATAACTTCTTCTCTATTATGTCTTCTTTTCATTCTTTTAAGAATTAAATTATCTCCTGACTGAAGGGATAAATGAAGATGAGGGAGTATTCTTTTTTCTTTGAATAGAAGATCCATCAAATCGTCATCAATTTCTGCTGGATCAATTGAGGATAATCTCAATCTTCTTAATTTAGGTTGAAAATTTAACAATCTCCTCAAGATATTCCCAAGTTTAGGCTTTCCTGGAAGATCAATGCCATAGGATGTCAAATCAACCCCTGTCATTACAATTTCACTATAACCACTTTCGATCAATCTCTCAGCTCGTTTATTGATCTGATCAAATGGCAGGCTTTTGGAGTCACCTCTACCATAAGGAATTATACAGAAAGTACATCTGTGATCACATCCCTGTTGTATTTGTAGCATTGCTCTTGTGCGGCTCGATGAAAAATCTTTTAAGAAAGGAAAATTAAAATCTTTTTCTTCTTTTATTTCTTGATCAGTATAACTTTCAGGTAGAGTTTTTCTTTTATTATCAACAACTTTATGAACGTTTTTTAAATCTGAGAATACTTTTTCATTAACTTGACTCGCACAACCTGTTACATAAATTTGATAGTTAGGGAATTTTCTAGATGCCTTTTTGACTTCATTAATTGATTTTCGAACAGCTTGATTTGTAACAGCACAAGTGTTTATGACAATTTTTTTTTCTAAGTTTTCCTGAATAAGAATATTCTTAATAACTTCTGACTCAAAAAAATTGAGTCTGCAACCTAGATTAATAACTTTTGTATCTTCTTTCTTCATAGTACATAGTCCTTCAAATTAATTTGACCTTCAAATACATCTTTTGCCTCTCCGATAGTTAAAATATGCTCATCTCTTGTTATTTCAACAAATAGATTGCCTCCAACCATTGATACTTCAACATTTTTATCACAAAAATTTAATTTATTGGAAGCAAAAACTGCAGCTCCAGCTCCAGAACCACATGCTTCTGTAATTCCAACACCTCTTTCATATGTCAGGATATTCACCTTACTTCTGGATAAAACTTTAACAACACTTATGTTTACACCATTAGGGAAAAATTTAGTTTTAACGATTTTTTCCGAGTCTTTCTTTAATTCGCTTACATTAAGATAATCACCAAAAAAAATTACATGTGGATTTCCAACATTTACAGCAAAACCCCCTTTCAGATAATCAAAATCAAAATCTAAATTTTGAGTATCCACATCAATTTTAATTGGAATTTTATCCCACGAAACATTTGGTTTTCCAAGATCAACTGATATTTTTTCACTAATATTTTTCTCAACATCGATCAATCCTGAATGTGTCTCAACAGTTACATTTGTTTTTTTAAATTTTTTAAAGTAGTAATTTCCTATACATCTTAATGCATTTCCACAAACTTCGGCCTCTGTTCCATCTTTATTGAAAAATCTGGCAATCAGATCAGAATAATTGTTATCTGATTTATTCAAAAAAACCGTCAAGTCACAACCTACTCCTTTTTTTCTATCGGATAAAAACTGCACTAACTCCCTAGAAATATTTAATTTTGAATGTTCTGTAAAAATTACAAAATCATTACCCAGGCCGTGTGCTTTTAAAAACTTGAATTCAGTCATTGTAATTATTAATAATTTACTTTAAGAATTAATTCTTTTTTGATATAAACACAATTAATTAATTCAGTCAGTCCACGAGTTTCGTGCACTGGCTTTTTTTGTTTGAAACTATTGAAGAGAAATGTTTGAAAATCTAACGAAAAAAATATCTAATATTTTTGATAAAATTAAGGGAAGTGGTGTCATTGACGATTCCTCTTTACAAAATGTGATAAGGGAAATCAGGATAGCCTTACTTGAATCGGATGTATCTCTTTCTGTTGCAAAAGATTTTATAGAAAATGTTAAATCTAAGGCAATTGGTCAAGAAGTTATAAAAAGTATTTCTCCAGATCAGATGATTGTAAAAATTGTAAACGACCAACTTACTGAACTTTTGGGTTCTGAAAACGATAGTTTAAAACTAAACGCTAAAACTCCAGTGCTCTTTCTAATGGTTGGTCTTCAGGGCTCTGGAAAAACAACTACTTCTGCTAAGCTTGCGAGGTGGATAACTAAAAACAATAATAAAAATATAATGATGGCATCTCTCGATATATATAGGCCAGCTGCACAAGAGCAACTCATAAAACTTGGAGCAGATAACGGTATAACAACATTAGAATCACAAGAAAATAAGTCACCATTACAAATAGCTCAAATAGCTTTTGACCATGCTAAAAAATCTAACTGTGACATTTTGATCTTAGATAGCGCTGGAAGAAACCACATAGATACAAAAATGATGAATGAGGTAAAAGAAATTTCGGAAAAGTTTAATTTTTCTGAAATATTATTGGTTTCAGATTCTATGACAGGGCAAGATGCAGTTAACACTGCAAAAAACTTTTCAGAGCAAGTTAATTTAACTGGAATAATCTTAACAAGAATTGATGGTGATTCAAGAGGCGGTGCTGCACTTTCAATGAGACATGTCACACAAAAACCAATCAAATTTATGGGTACTGGAGAAAAAATAGACGACATAGAATTATTTCATCCAGATAGAATAGCAAACAGAATATTAGGAATGGGAGATGTCGTCACTTTGGTTGAAAAAGCTTCTGAAGAAATAGACGAACAAGAAGCTAAACAAATGCAACAAAAATTTCTGAAAGGAAAATTCACCTTACTCGACTATTCTAAACAACTTGATCAATTGACAAATATGGGGGGGATTCAGAGTGTGTTAAAATACTTACCTGGTCTCTCTGGACTTAAAGAAAAGATGGAAGAAAAAATGGAAAATAATGATGTTTTTAAAAAACAAAAAGCAATCATTAATTCTATGACTCCTAGAGAAAGGATACACCCTGAGTTAGTTAAAGCATCAAGAAAAATAAGAATCTCAAAAGGATCTGGCACCAATGTTCAAGATATTAATAAATTACTTAAACAATTTAAAAAAATGAGTCAAATGATGAAAAAAATGGGAAAAAATAAAAACATAGATAGTATGATGAACAGTGGTCAATTTGGCGACATTCAAAGCTTAATGAATAAAAACAAACCAATACAATAGAAAGGAAAAATCAATGTCAGTTTCACTAAGATTATCAAGAGCTGGTTCAAAAAAAAGACCCTATTACAGAATTGTTGCTGCAGATATAAGATCGCCCAGAGACGGGAGATATCTGGAAAGACTAGGAACATATAATCCAATGAAACAAAAAAATGATCCTGAAAGAATAAGTTTAAATATTGAAAGAATAAAATATTGGCTTTCAGTTGGTGCTAAACCTACAGATAGGGTAACAAAGTTTTTAGCTAACGAAGGATTAGCAAAGAAACCTTCCATTCCAAAACAAACCAAACAAGACAAACCAAAAAAGAAAACAACTGAAAAATTAAAGGCAAAAGAAGAAAAACTTAAATCAAAACAAGAAGTTAAAAATGCAGTTGAAGAAACTTCGGTTACAGAAAATGAGGCCATAGCACAACCCGCTGATCCACAACCAAATGCTTCCGGAGAAAAAAAACCAGAAGCAGCAGCACAACCCGCTGATCCACAACCAAATGCTTCCGAAGAAAAAAAAACAGAAAATGCCGGAGACAAACCTAATGAACCAAAATAACTATTAATGTGAGTTTATTTTTAGTTATTAATTAAAATAAAATCTAGGAACACAAGTCATCACATTAAAGTCAAAAATAATTGTTGCAAGATTTGGGAAAACCTATGGCGTTAACGGGGCAATAATGATTCATAGCTACTTAACAGTGAAAAAAGATATTACTAATTATAAAAATTTTTATGTTGATGGAAAAGAAAAAATTATTGCTAGTTTTGAAGTTAAATCAAATAAGATTTTATGTAAAATTAATTCTGTCAGTAATCCAGAAGAGGCACAAAAATACTCTGGAAGAATGATTTTTATAGATAGAATTGAATTGCCAAAACTTGATAAAAAAAAATTTTATTACAATGACCTTATTCATATGAAAGCATATATTAAAAAAAACCAGGTTGGTATTGTCATGAACGTTAAAAATCATGGAGCTGGTGATTATTTAGAAATATTAGATAAAAAAAAAGAAATATTAGTACCCTTCAACGATGATCATATTGAAGAAATTGATATTAAAAAAAAAGTGCTTTTTCTAAATCCGTCTTATTATGAAATTTAAGATTCTTACTTTATTTCCTGAAATGTTTCCTGGGCCCTTAGCTCACTCGATTTCAGGAAAAGCATTATCAAAAAAGTTATTTGAGATTGAAGTTATAAATATCAGAGATTTTTCAGACAATAAATCAAATTCTGTAGACGAAAAACCTTTCGGCGGAGGAGCGGGAATGATAATTAAACCTGATGTTATGCAAAATGCTTTGGATTATGCAACAAAAGATAAAATTAAAAATAAAAAAATTATATTTTTATCTCCCGGAGGTCAAACAATAAACACTGACATAGTCAATAAATTTGTTACGTTTGATGAATTAGTAATTATATGCGGAAGGTATGAGGGAATTGATGAGAGATTTTTAAAATATAATGCCATAGAAGAATATTCGATCGGTGATTTTATTCTATCTGGTGGAGAAATTCCCTCAATTATTTTAATTGATACTTGCGTAAGATTAATTCCTGAAGTATTAGGTAATAAAAATAGTTTGAAATTTGAAAGTTTTCAAAACCATTTATTGGAATATCCACAGTATACCAAACCAAGCAATTGGAATGGTCTTAATGTTCCAGATGTTCTTCTTAGTGGAAACCATAAAAAAATTTCAGATTGGAGATTGATAAAATCAATCGAAAAAACTAAAAATGTGAGACCAGATTTGTACAAGCTATACTGTAAGAAGAATAAGGGGGAAAAATGAACTCACTTGAAAAATTTGAAAAAGGACACTTAAAAGAATTACAATCAGACAATAAATTTCCCAAATTTAGCTCTGGTGACACAATTAAAGTTCACTTGAAGGTTAAAGAGGGCGAAAAGGAAAGAATTCAAGTTTTTGAGGGTGTTTGCATTGCCAAGAAAAATGCGGGTCTTAATTCTTCATTTACGGTAAGGAAAATATCTTATGGTGAAGGTATTGAGAGAATACTTCCTCTGTTTTCCCCCCAAATAAATAAAATTGAAGTAGTGAAGGTTGGTAGTGTAAGAAGGTCAAAACTATACTATCTTAGAAAAAGAAGTGGTAAATCAGCTAGGATAGCTGAAAAGAACGTTGCATCTCCTATTAATAAAGAGTTAGAAAAAAATAACAATACCTCTCCTAAACAATCTAACTTAAATAAAGTATCAGATGATAATAAGAAAACTAAGGACATTGTCAATGACGCCAATATTTCTGTAGAAGAAAAAGAAAAAGTTGATGAAAAAAAATAATACTTTTTAGATTTTTTATGGGTTATATATTTATTATATGAAACCTAAAACGTTATTTAATAAAATTTGGGACAGCCATTTAGTAGAAAAACAAGACGATGGAACATGCCTCATTTACATTGATAGACATCTTGTTCATGAAGTGACTAGCCCGCAAGCCTTCGAAGGACTAAGAAATGCTGGAAGAGTTGTGAGAAAACCAACTCATACTTTTGCTGTTGCCGATCATAATGTACCTACAAGTGATAGATCCAACGGTATAAAGAACAAAGAAAGTAGAATTCAAGTAGAAACTTTAGAAAAAAACTGCCAAGAATTCAAGGTTAACTTTTTTCCTTTAATGGATAAGCGACAAGGAATTGTTCATATAGTTGGCCCCGAACAAGGAATAACACAACCTGGCATGACTATTGTTTGCGGTGATAGTCATACTGCAACGCATGGGGCATTTGGGGCTCTGGCATTCGGTATTGGAACAAGCGAAGTTGAACACGTTTTAGCAACTCAAACATTGATCCAAAAACCAGCAAAAAATATGAGAATCAGCGTTACTGGAAATGTGAGTCCTAGCATTACTTCCAAGGACATCATTTTGAAAATAATTGGAGAGGTTGGGACTGCTGGCGGGACTGGTTTTGTAATTGAATATTCTGGCGAAGCCATTTCAAAACTGACAATGGAAGGTAGAATGACCATTTGTAATATGAGTATTGAGGCTGGGGCGAGAGCTGGTCTAATTGCTCCGGATGAGAAAACATTTGAATATATAAAAGGTAGACCGTATGCCCCCACAGCAGAGAACTGGACTAAAGCAATCAAATATTGGAAAAGTCTCACATCAGAACCGGATGCAATTTATGACAAAGAGGTAAAAATTAAAGCAAGTTCTATAGAACCTCAAGTTACTTGGGGAACTAGTCCACAAGACGTGGTTTCGATAAATGGCAAAACTCCTGACCCAAACAAAATTTCAGATTCTAAAAGAAGAGGCGCTGTGCAAAGATCGCTAGATTACATGGGCTTAACTCCAAATCAAAAAATTAAAGACATTGAAATTGATAGAGTATTTATAGGATCATGTACCAATGGAAGAATAGAGGATCTTAGGGAAGTTGCGAAAGTGGTCGAAGGTAAAAAAGTAATTGTCAACTCTATGATTGTTCCTGGCTCTGGACTTGTTAAACAACAAGCAGAACAAGAAGGTATCGATAAAATCCTCATAGATGCTGGCTTTGACTGGAGGGAACCAGGGTGCTCGATGTGTCTTGCTATGAATCCCGACCAACTTAAACCAAAAGAAAGGTGTGCTTCAACATCAAATAGAAATTTTGAGGGGAGGCAAGGTAGAGAGGGCAGAACTCATCTTGTAAGTCCGGCGGTTGCAGCTGCCACGGCTCTCAAAGGCAGGTTGAGCCTGGTAGAAGATATCTAAGTGAAGAAATTTGACAAAATACAGGCAATTGCAGCCCCACTTTCAATGATTAATGTTGACACAGATATGATTATTCCAAAACAATTTCTCAAAACTATTAAAAGATCAGGTTTAGGTAAAAATCTATTTCATGAACTTAGGTATGACATTAATGGCAATTTAAAAAATGATTTTGTACTTAATTGGGAGTTTTATAAAAATGCTAAAATACTAATTACCGGAGACAATTTTGGTTGTGGGAGTAGCAGAGAACATGCACCTTGGTCATTATTAGATTTTGGTTTTAGATGCATAATAGCTCCTAGTTTCGCAGATATTTTCTTTAATAATTGCTTTAAAAATGGAATTTTGCCTATAAAAGTAAACAATTCTGAAAATGATATCTTAATTAAACAAGCAGAGGATAAAAATTTAATCACCGTTGATTTGCCAAAACAAGTAATTTCAAGTGGGAGCGAAATCAACATCAATTTTGATATAGATCCTTTTAGAAAAAAATGTCTTTTAGAGGGTTTAGACGACATTGCTCTTACTTTTAAAAAGTCAAAAAAAATTGATGATTATGAAATGAAACTTAACAAATCCAGATCGTGGTTAATGATTTGATCTTAAAAAAATAATTTTTAAATAAAATGCAAGCGGAATCTTATAATATTTCTATTCTTCCAGGTGATGGAATCGGAAAGGAAATTGCAAAAGAAGCAAGAAAACTCATTGATTGGATTTCTAGCAAAGCAACTTTTAATATACATTTAGATGAAGAATATGTGGGTGGTGCATCAATTGATAAATATGGAACTCCTTTGTCGGATGAAACATTAAAAAGAATTAGACAATCTGATGCTATTTTATTGGGAGCAGTTGGAGGACCAAAATGGGAAAAAATGGATTTTGAAAAAAGACCCGAAAGAGGTCTTCTTAAAATTAGAAAAGAATTAGATTTATTTGCAAATTATAGGCCTGCAATCGTATTTGACCCTCTCATTGATTCATCCAGTTTAAAACCAGAAGTAATTAAAGGTTTAGACATTTTGATTATAAGAGAATTGACAAGCGGCATATATTTTGGAGAACCAAGAGGAATTGAAAAAATTAATGATAAAAACTACAAGGGATTTAATACGCTTGTATACACGAGTAAAGAAATTGAGAGAATAGCAGAGGTAGCTTTTGAAACAGCCATGTCTAGATCAAAAAAATTATGCTCTGTCGATAAAGCAAATGTTTTGGAATCAACTGAATTATGGAGAGAAGTGATGATAGAAACTTCCAAAAAATATCCCAAAGTTGAACTTTCGCATATGTATGTAGATAATGCCTCAATGCAGTTAGTAAGAAATCCAAAACAATTTGATGTAATTGTTACAACTAACATGTTTGGGGACATACTCTCTGATTGCGCATCCATGCTTACAGGATCTCTTGGCATGTTGCCGTCAGCTTCGATTGGCATCAATTCGAATGGCCAAAAAAAAGCAATGTATGAACCAGTTCACGGCTCGGCACCGGATATCTCAGGACAAGGAGTATCTAATCCTTTGGCAATGATTTTAAGTGTTGGGATGATGTTTGAATACTCATTGAATAAAAAAGTCATTGCAGAAAAGATTAATGATGCAGTTAGATCAGTTTTAGAAAAAGGATTTCGAACAAAAGATATATACAGTGAAGATAAGATTCTTTTATCAACCAACGAAATGGGAGATAAAGTCTTAGAGGAAATAAAAGAATGAAAAAATATAATGTTGCAGTTGTCGGTGCAACTGGAAATGTTGGGAGAGAAATACTCAATATTCTAGACGATAGAAATTTCCCCATTAATAAAATCTATGCAGTAGCGTCTTCAAGATCTGAGGGATTAAAAATACCTTATGGAAATGGAAAAGAGTTAGAGGTACAGTCCCTTGACAAATTTAAATTTAAAGAAATAGAATTAGTTTTGTCGTCACCTGGTTCCAAAATTTCAGCAAAGTTTGTGCCTAAAGCAACCAGAGATGGTGCTGTTGTTATTGACAATACGTCTCATTTTAGAATGAAAAAAGGAATACCCTTAATTGTTCCAGAAGTAAATCCAAAGGATATATTTGACTTAAAAAAAAAAATTGTGTCCAACCCAAATTGCTCAACAATTCAGATGGTTATGGCCCTCAAGCCGATACATGATCTTTTTAAAATAAAAAAAATTATTGTTGCGACTTATCAGTCAACTTCTGGAGCAGGAAAATCTGCAATGGATGAACTTTTTCATCAAACTCTCGATGTGTACAAAAATAAACCACTTATTGCCAAAAATTTTACAAAAAAAATAGCATTTAATTTAATTCCACATATCGACGAGTTTTTAGAAGACGGTTCAACAAAGGAAGAAAAAAAAATGATAGAGGAAACTCAAAAAATTTTTAATGATAAATTTGAGATTTTCTCAACTTGTGTCAGAGTTCCAGTTTTTGTTGGTCACGGTGAAGCTATTTATGTAGAAACAGAAAAAACAATTGATCTTAAAAAACTTATATCTAGTATTAAAAAGTTCCCCGGATTATCTTTAGTTGATAAAAAAATAGATGGAGGATACGTAACTCCTGATGAATCAGCTGGAGAGGATGATGTGTTTATTAGTAGATTAAGATTAGGAGCAAATAAAAAAACAATTGGCTTATGGGTCGTTGCAGATAATTTAAGGAAAGGCGCTGCTTTAAATACAGTTCAAATTGCGGAGTTAATTATTAAAAATAAAATTAAATAGAAATGAAAAAAAACTTTAAAAGTCGATATTTCGAAGATTATAAATTAAATGAAGAAATTAATCACAGTGTTCCAAGAACAATTACTGATGGCGATGTCGCAATTTATCTTAGTGCAACTGGAAGTAGATTTCCTTTGAATTATTCAGCTGAATTTTCAAAAACTTTAGGACTTAAAAAAATCCCAATAGATGATATTTTGTTGTTTCATATGGTTTTTGGAAGAACGGTCCCTGATTTATCCCTGAATGCGATAGCAAATTTAGGGTACGCTGGCGTTAAATTTCATAAACCTGCGTTTGTAGGGGACACTTTAAATGCAAGCTCCAAAATTATTGGATTAAAAGAAAACTCGAATGGAAAAACTGGAACTGTTTATGTAGAATCAGTAGGTAAAAATCAAAATGATGAAATTGTTTTAACTTATTACAGATGGCTTATGATGAGGAAAAAAAATGAGGGTATGATAAAATCATTCCAAAATACTATTCCTGATCTACCAGATAAAGTTAAAACCAAAGATTTTAATCTAATTGAAAATTTTGACATTGATAAATGGTCATCTTCAGTGTCTGGAAGTAATTTTTATTTTAATGACTATGCAGAAGAAGAAGAAATACATCATTTGGATGGTCAGACAATTGAGGAAGCAGAACATCAGATAGCTACTCGTCTTTATCAAAATAATGCCAGAGTTCATTTCAATCAGCATATTGAAAAATCTGGAAGATTTGGAAAGAGAATAATATATGGTGGTTATATAATATCTCTTGCAAGAGCGATTAGTTGTAATGGTCTTGCAAATACTTTTAAGCTGGCAGCAATTCATTCAGGAAAGCATTCCGCTCCAACCTTTGCTGGTGATACCATATACGCTTGGTCAAAGATTTTGGAGAAAGAAATTATCCATAAAAATATTGGTGCGATGATGATCCGAACTTTAGCATCGAAAAACGATTCAAAAATGAATTTTCCAGACAAAAAAAATCTTACTGATAATATAGTCCTTGACTTAGAATATTCTGTTTTAATACCTATAAAATGAAAAAACAAGACCTCCCTCTTTCACCTCATCTGCAAATTTACAAACCCCAAATTACGTCTTTGCTCTCAATTTCTCACAGAATCTCTGGTGTAGCATTAAACTTTGTGTTGGTAATTTTAGTACTTGGTCTCCTCTGTATCACTTTGGGAGAGAGTTACTTTGATTTATTAATTTCTTTAATAAATTCTTTTCCAATAAAAATTATAATATTTTTAGCGATTCTAGGTTTTTCATACCATTTTTTAAATGGTATTCGTCATATAATTTGGGACTTTGGTTTTCTTCTTGGAAATAGATCTTCAGCAATTTTCGGATATATTATTATCGCCACTTCATTCATTTCCAGCATTTTTATTTCTAGGTTATTGGGGCTGTTTTGATGAATTTTACCTACACATCAAAATGGTTATTTCAAAAAATTTTTGCAATTTTGTTTTTAATTGCATCCTTTTATACAGTCTATTCTTTATATGGCCTAGAACTTCACAACTATGACGTGATTACGGGATGGTTCAAAAACTATTTAAATTCATTTTCGGTTTTAGTAATGCTTTCTGCAATCATATTGCATTCAAATATTGGGCTCTCGTCAATAATAGATGATTATATTCATGAGGCATGCTTAAAACGAAAAATAATTTTAATTAAAAACTTTTTCTTTGTAGTTCTTTTTTTTATAACAATATTTAGTTTAGTAAAGTTGAATTTATGAATAATATTAAAACACATAATTTTGATGTTGTTGTAGTCGGCGCAGGCGGCTCTGGACTAAGAGCGGTTATGGGATGTGCGTCTCATGGATTGAAAACCGCTTGTGTATCAAAAGTTTTTCCAACAAGAAGTCATACAGTTGCCGCTCAGGGAGGAATAAGTGCTGCACTTGGCAATATGGGTGAGGATGACTGGAAATGGCATATGTATGATACTGTCAAAGGCTCGGACTGGCTTGGTGATCAGGATGCAATTGCCTTTATGTGTAAAGAAGCGCCAGAGGCTGTCATTGAACTTGAACACTTTGGTGTCCCATTTTCCAGAACAGAAAAAGGAAAAATTTACCAAAGGCCATTTGGTGGTATGACAACTCATTTTGGAGAGGGTATTGCGCAGAGAACATGTGCAGCTGCGGATAGAACGGGCCATGCAATGCTTCATACTTTATATCAACAATCCCTTTCAAATGATGCTGATTTTTTTATTGAATATTTTGCAATAGATCTAATTATGAACGACAAAAATGAATGTTGTGGGGTGCTCACTTTTAATTTGCATGATGGAGAGTTTTATATTTTTTCAGCTAAAATTGTAATTTTAGCAACTGGTGGCTATGGAAGAGCTTATTTTTCATGTACTTCAGCCCACACTTGCACTGGAGACGGAGGTGGGATGGTTCTAAGAGCAGGCTTGCCACTTCAAGATATGGAATTTACACAATTTCATCCAACAGGAATATATGGTGTTGGTGTTTTGATAACAGAGGGTGCTAGAGGAGAAGGAGGTTATTTGACAAACTGTGCTGGGGAGAGGTTTATGGAAAGATATGCACCAAATGCTAAAGATCTAGCCAGCAGAGATGTTGTATCTCGATCTATGACAACAGAAATAATGGAAGGTAGAGGGTGTGGTTCTAGAAAAGATCATATCCATCTAAACTTACATCATCTCGACCCTAAGGTCCTTCAAGAAAAGCTCCCCGGAATTACAGAATCAGCAAAAATTTTTGCTGGCGTTGATGTACTTAAGAAACCAATTCCTGTACAACCTACAGTACATTATAATATGGGAGGAATTCCAACCAATATTCATGGGGAAGTACTAAATTTGGATTCTAAAGATAAAGAAGTAGTTGTGCCTGGGTTAATGTCGATTGGAGAAGCAGCGTGTGTATCAGTCCACGGAGCTAATAGATTGGGATCTAACTCTCTACTGGATTTAGTTGTGTTCGGAAAGTCAGCAGCCAACAGATGCAATAGTATAATTGATAGGAAAAAGAAAAACCCTGAAATTAAAGAGCATACAGTTAATAAATTAATAGAAGACTTCGAAAATATTAGGAATTCTAATGGAAGAAAGAGTGTTGCTTCAATAAGACTTGAAATGCAGCATACTATGCAAAACTTTTGTCCTGTATACAGGTCTGAAGAAAAAATGCTAGAAGGCAAAGATAAACTATTATCACTTCTAAACGATTTTAAAAATATAAAAATAAATGATCAAAGCTTGATATGGAATACTGAATTGATAGAGGCCCTTGAATTGAAAAACCTATTATCTCAAGCAATTGTTAGCGTTGACAGTGCTTTAAATAGAAAAGAAAGTAGGGGGGCCCACTCAAGAATAGATTATTCTAAAAGAGACGACAAAAAATGGCTTAAACACTCTCTAATTTGGGCTAGTAAAGACGGAAAAACAGAGACTAGATTTAGAAAGGTTAATCTTCAGACTAGATCTAAAGAAATAAAAACTATTGAACCAAAAGCAAGAGTTTACTAATTTATAATTATGGTACAATTATCATTACCTCAACACTCCAAGGTTTCAGAAGGAAAAACTTTCGGAAATGACGGAAAAAATAAAATCGTATTCAATGTTTATAGATGGAACAGAGAATCTGGCGAAAATCCAAAAATAGATAAATTTTTTATAGATAAATCAAAATTAGGTCCAATGGTTTTAGACGCCCTTATGTTTATAAAAAACAAGATAGATCCATCACTTACATTTAGGAGATCATGCAGGGAGGGTATATGCGGATCATGCTCAATGAACGTGAATGGTACAAATACTCTAGCTTGTTTGAAACCAATTGTTGGTAAAGAAATTAATATTTACCCTCTCCCACATATGAGAGTACTTAAAGACTTAATCCCAGACATGAGTGACTTTTATAAACAATATGAGTCTATCCAACCATGGCTTAAAAATAAAACAACTTCAAAAAAAGAAAATTTGCAATCTCCCGAAGACCGAAAAAAACTAGATGGATTATATGAATGTGTACTCTGTGCTTGTTGCTCAACATCTTGTCCAAGCTACTGGTGGAACGGAGATAAATTTCTAGGTCCAGCTATATTGCTTCAAGCTTACAGATTTATTGTAGATAGTAGGGACAAAAATAAAAAACAAAGACTTAATGAACTTAAAGATAAGTTTAAACTTTATAGGTGTCATACAATTATGAATTGCACAAAAACTTGTCCCAAAAATCTGAATCCTGCAAAAGCTATCTCAGAAATAAAAAAGCTTCAAGTCTCATCATAATTTTGAAAAACCTAAGTTCTAAACTTATATCTCATTTAACAAACGTAACTAAAATACATCCGAACTCTTGTCAGTTAGCTGTCGTTTCAAAAATTCAAGAGTTTATCTCTGATTTTTCCAAACCTAGACTTCTTACATTAAAAAAAAACTCAAAAAACGGTTTATATATTCACGGCTCGGTTGGGGTAGGAAAATCCGTAATTATTAAGGCTTTAAAAAAAATATACCCTCAATCAGAGATATTACACTTCAATGATCTAATTTTTAAACTTCAGTCGAGAAGCGAGAAAAACTTAATTTACCTAAAAAATATCAAAAGAAAAAAACTAATATTAATCGACGAGTTCTTCATAAATAATCTTACTAGTTTTATTTTGTTCAGAAAATTTGTAGAAGAAATTAAATTTAATAACACTAAAATTATTATGAATGGAAATAAAAGTCTTGAAACCGTCTACAATGACCTTGTTAATCCTAAATTATGTGAAAAAATAAAAAATGAACTAAAAGCTTTTTTTTTAATTTTCAAAGTAAAATCAAGAAATGACTACAGGGCTGGAAAAGCTATAGATCATGATTTTTTTCTAATAAAAAAAAAAAAAAAAATTATAAAACAAAATTACATCGTTAGTGAATTTTCAAGTGAAAGATCATCAAAACAGATTGAATTTAAGCGAAAAGGAAATTCTTTTAAATTAACAAAAGTTTATGGAAATCTGATAGATTTAGAATTTGATGATTTTTTTGAAAAAAATCTAGAGTTTCAAGATTATAATTTAATAGCAAAAAAGATTAAAATCTTTGTACTCAGAAATATCAAACAAATAGATGAAAGTAAAAAAAATATATTAGCAAGGTTCATTTCTTTTATTGACGTTTTGTATGAGAATAAAAATATACTTTCTATCTCTTCCAATGTAGGATTAGATGAATTATATATAGGAAATACAAATTCCTCTGAATTTAAAAGAACTATATCTAGGCTTAAGGAAATGGGAACCAATAAATATATTAATAAAAATTTAACGACAGATTAGTAAAATTAATGAAATCTTTACAACAAAATTTTAAAGATATTGAAGATGAAATAAATTTCTTAAAAAAGAAAAATAATGCCATTATTCTTTCTCATTTTTATCAAGATGAAGATATACAAGATATAGCTGATTTTATTGGTGACTCTCTTGATCTATCAAAAAAAGCTCAAAAAAATGATGCTGATGTAATCGTTTTTTGTGGAGTTAGATTTATGGCTGAAGTAGCTAAGATATTAAGTCCTCATAAGAAGGTTATTCTTCCAGATATGAATGCAGGTTGTTCTTTAGAAGAATCCTGTCAAGTAAATGAATTCCGAAAATTCAAAAAAAAGTATCCCGATCACATTGTTTTGTCATATATAAATTGTTCTGCAGAAATAAAAGCTGAATCAGATATAATTGTAACATCATCTAATGCTGGAAAAATTATAGAAAGCATGCCTGCTAAACAAAAGATTATTTTTGCTCCAGATAAACATCTTGGAGGATACCTCAACAAGATTACAGGAAGGGATATGGTGCTTTGGAACGGCACCTGTATAGTTCACGAAACATTTTCTGAAAGAGAGTTAATCAAAATGAAAGTTAGAGCAGATGATGCAAAAATTATAGCCCATCCAGAGTGTCCTGAAAATATTCTTAATCATGCTAATTTTATAGGTTCAACCTCTTCCCTACTGAGATTTATTTCAACGAACGAAAGTAAAAGATTTATAGTTGCAACAGAACCTCATATTATCCATCAGATGAAAAAAAATGAGCCTAACAAAGAATTCTTAATAGCTCCAGGCAATGATGGAAAATGCTCTTGCTCCAATTGTCCTTACATGGAACTTAATACTTTAGAAAAACTTAGAGATTGTTTACTAAACTTATCACCGGAGATTAATATTGATAACGAATTAATTTTGAAGGCAAAAAAACCCTTAAACACAATGTTAAAATTAAGCTAAAATATTGTGCCTAATAAGAAAATTCTCAAAGAATCTTTTGAAAAACTTTGCAGTGAACTAAAATATGATCTTAATGGAAAAAATATAAAAAATGATATTACTACAAATTATCTTCTAGATGACAGTTCTGAATTTAAATGTGAAATATCGAACAGAGAAAATATTATTTTATGTGGAGCAGAATTCGTTAGATACTTCTTTAAAAAGAAATTTCCCAAAATTAAAATTCAATCTTTTTATAAAGATGGAGCAAAATTAAAAAAAAATTCTAAAATCTTCAGTATATCCGGTAACTCAAAAGTGATTCTAGCAACTGAACGAACAGTTTTAAATTTTTTACAACACCTCTCAAGCATTTCAACACTTACACATAAATTTATTTTAGCGATGAATTCAACTAAAACCAAATTAAAAAACACGAGGAAAACAACTCCTGGATTAAGAATATTCGAAAAATATGCAACAGTTATTGGAGGTGCCATTGATCATAGGATGGGGTTGTTTGATCAGATTCTTGTAAAAGATAATCATATAAAGGCATTAGGAAAAATTGAAACTGCACTATCAAAATTAAATGAAAAAAAACAAAAATTTCAAATTGAATGCGAAAATATTGATGAAGTTAAAAAATCAATTGGTATGGGAGCCAAATATATTCTTCTCGATAATATGAGGCCTAAAGAGATACAAAACTGTATAAAACTAAGAAATAACAAGAATATTGAATTTGAAATTACGGGTGGTATTTCTATTAATAATATTTCAAAATTTTCAAATTTGGGTGCAGATTATATTTCTACAGGAAAAATAACCAATTCCGCTAATTCAGTGGATATTGGTTTGGACATAATATAAAATCCTATCAAAGGTGGAATTTTGAACAAAATAAGTCTAATAGGCGCTGGAAATATTGGGACAATATTAGCCTACAACTTAAGTCGCAAACAAATTGGTCCTATAACAATGGTTGATGTGGTGGATGGGCTTGCAAAAGGAAAGTGTCTTGACCTCTCCCAGAGTCTTCCAATTGAGAATCTTAATATAAAAATCGAGGGAACAACTGACATTTCAGCAATTAAAGATAGTGCAGTGATCATTATAACAGCCGGGATTGCAAGAAAACCAGGTATGAGCCGAGATGATTTAATAGAAACAAATTTTTCTATCATGAATGAAATAGGAAAAGCTATTAAGAAATTTTCTCCATCGTCATTTGTTATTTGTGTAACAAATCCTCTTGATGCGATGGTATGGAGTTTAAGGGAGATTTCAGGAATAAAACCAAACATGATCACAGGGATGGCAGGAATTTTAGACTCAGCCAGATTTAGGTTTTTCTTATCACAAGAGTTAAATATTTCTGTAGAAAGTATTCAAACAATGGTTCTTGGAGGACACGGAGACACAATGGTACCTCTTTTAGATTTTACTTCTGTTGGAGGTATTCCAATTAAAAAATTTATTGAAAAAAGTAATATTAAAAAAAAAAAATTAGAAGAAATTGTTGATAGAACACGAAATGGAGGGGGAGAGGTTGTGTCATTAATGAAAAATAGTTCAGCTTTCTATTCACCTGCATGTAGTGCTATTGAAATGCTTGAATCTTATCTTTACGATCAAAAAAAAATATTACCTTGTTCTGCTTTTTTAAATGGGGAATATGGAGTTAAAGAACTATTTGTTGGTGTGCCAGTTATAATAGGTGAAAAAGGTATTGAAAAAATCATTGAACTGGATTTATCAAATCAATCCAAAAAAGAATTGCAAAAATCAGTTGACGCAGTTGAGCAATTGGTTAAAAAATGTAAAAAATTACTGGTGTAATCTGTTAAATTCAAATATGCTAGCCGCCTATATAGTAATTATATAACAATTACGTAACAAATTGGAATGCTTTAGATTTATTAACTTTTTTGGAAATTAAAGAATGGACATTCACGAATATCAAGCAAAACAACTTCTCACTAAATTTGGTGTAAACGTGCCTCCAGGCGAAGTAGTGTATCAAACACACGAAGCAGAGAATATAGTATCTTGGCTCAACGAGGATAAAATTGTTGTAAAAGCACAGGTTCACGCTGGAGGTAGGGGAAAGGCTGGCGGAATTGAAGTATGTTCTGGAGACGAAGAAGTTATTAAAACAGTTGATAAAATGATTGGAATGAAGATTATTACTCCGCAAACGTCAGAATCAGGAAAAACAGTAAGAAGGGTTTATTTAGAAAAAGGGTATGATATTCAAAAAGAACTTTATCTATGTATCACTGTAGATAGAGAAACCGGAGGGAACACGATTATTTTTTCTAGAAAAGGTGGAGAAAATATCGAAGAGGTGTCAGAGAAAACTCCTGATGAAATACATAATATGAAAATAGCTCCAGGTTCTGATTTGCTTACCCATCATGCAAGAACTATAGTCTATAATCTTGGTCTAAAAGGAGCAGTTGCTAAAAAAGCTCAAAAAAATATACTCGCAGTTTATAAAGCATTCGTATCACTGGATGCTGCCATGATTGAAATAAATCCATTTGCTGTAACCAAAAATGAAGATGTAGTAATTCTGGATTGTAAAGCTTCTTTTGATGATAACGCACTTTATAGACAAAGAATTGTAGCAGAAATGAAAGATGAAAATGAGTATGACCCGTTAGAGTTAGAAGCAGCACGTCATGATTTAAATTATGTAAAATTGGATGGAAATATAGGATTAATGGTCAATGGAGCGGGGTTGTCAATGGCTACTATGGATATTATTAAATATTATGGAGGAGAAGCTGCAAACTTTATGGATGTAGCAGGAGCTGCAACACCTGAAAGAGTTGCAGCTGCCTTTAAACTTATTTATAAAGACCCAGATGTTCAGGGTATTTTAATCAATATTTTTGGTGGAATGATGAGGTGCAACGACATAGCAACTGGGCTCGTAAATGCTTCAAAAGAAGTTGGACTTAATAAACCACTAGTAGTAAGGCTTGAGGGAACAAACGTCGATATGGGTAAAGATATACTAATAAATTCTGGATTTCCAATTAAACCTGTTGATACTATGGAACAAGCTGCACAAGATGTTGTAAAAATGGTTGAAGAAAATAAATAATGGCTGTTTTACTCACAAAAGAATCTAAAGTAATCTGTCAGGGATTTACAGGGGCTCAGGGAACATTTCATTCAGAAAGAGCTATAGATTATAACACTAACATTGTTGGTGGAGTTACACCTGAAAAAGGTGGTACAAAACACCTTAATGTTCCTGTATTCAATACAGTCGCAGAAGCCAAAAAAAAAACTGGATGTAATGCAAGTGGTGTTTTTGTTCCTCCTCCTTTTGCAGCTGACGCTATACTTGAAGCAGTTGAAGCAGAACTTGATTTGGTTGTTTGTATTACAGACGGAATTCCTACAAGCGATATGCAAAGAGTAAAAAGAGAGATGAAAGGGTGTAAGACTAGGTTAGTCGGTCCTAATTGTCCTGGTGTTCTAACTCCTGGAATTGGAAAAATTGGAATTATTCCAGGGCATATTTGTAAACCTGGAAGAATTGGCGTAGTTTCTAGATCTGGAACATTGTCATATGAATCAGCTGTTCAAACAGCAGAATTAGGACAATCAACAATAATTGGTATAGGTGGAGACCCCGTTAATGGTACAAATTTTGTTGATGCCCTAGAGTTGTTTTTAGATGACGACGAAACAGACGGAATTGTTTTAATAGGAGAAATAGGTGGAACAGCTGAAATAGATGGAGCAGAATTTATAAAATCGTGGAGTGGAAAAACAAAAAAACCAGTTGCAGCATTTGTTGCTGGTGCGGCTGCTCCAAAGGGAAGAAAGTTAGGTCATGCTGGAGCAATTGTTAATAGTGGCGCGGAAACAGCAGATGCAAAAAAAGAAGCTTTAAAATCTGCAGGCGTTACTGTCGCTGATACCATTACTACTATCGGACATGCTATGAGAAAGGCTATGAAAATTTAAAAATGGGTTCTAGTGCAATAATTTCTTTTCTTGGCGAAAATAAACCAAACCTTATCTCAGAAATAACTTCTTACCTTACAGATAAAGGTGGAGAGTTTTCTGGTGTTACATTTGCTACACTTGGAAGGGTATGCGAACTTACAATGGTTTATCACAAATCAGAAAAAATAGAAATCAACGAAATTAGATCCGAGCTTGAGAAACTTCAATCAGCTAAGAATGGAGATTTCCAAGTAAAACCTTTAGAAGCTTTTTCTGACGGTGGGCCAACGACAAAAATCACCCATCGCGTAGTATTATCTGGCGAAGACCAAAAGGGTCTTCTTAATAAAATAATAAAAACACTTAATGAAAATAATGCTTTGATAATAAGAATGAATACTGAAAAAATCACTTTCAGTGAAAAAACCCAATATATTTGTAGATTCGCTATATCTATAAGAGATGAAAACGCTCCTCAATGTTTATCGCAAATGGTGAAAGTTGCCGGCGAGATGAAACTCACCTTTAGATACGAAACTTCATAAACTAATCTGTACTTGGATGATTTTTTTCAAGGATTTCTTTCAAGTAATGCTTATTTACAGAAGTGTACTTTTGAGTAGTAGATAATGAAGAATGACCAAGAAGTTCTTGAATTGATCGCAAATCTACAAAATTTTGTAAAAGTTCTGTAGCAAAAGTATGCCGCAAAGAATGAGGGGTTGTATTCTCAGGTAATACTAACCTATATCGAATTTTTCTCACTAGTCTTTGAATTATCTCTGGCTTTAATTTTCCTCCTTTTTTTCCCAAAAAAATAAAGTCATCTGATTTAAACTCGTAAGGACACTCTTTTGTCATTTTTTTTATAAAAATTTGAATTTCTCTTGCTATTGGTATTGCTCTAATTTTACCGCCTTTTCCTATAATTCTTATGTCCTCCATATAGGTATCCTTTAATTTTAAGTTAAGGACTTCACTGATTCTCAAACCATATCCCCACATGAGAATTAACACTGAGAGGTTTCTCATCATAATCCACTTTTCTTTCTCGATTTTTATATCGTCCAAAAGTTTTAAAGTTTGACTTTCAGTCAAAGGTCTTGGCAAAGACTCTAAAAATTTTGGTCCTTTAATTCTTAATATTTTTGAACTATGAATTAGTTTTTTTGTAATTAGAAAAGTAAAAAAACTTTTTAATGAAGATAAAGCTCTCGCATTAGATCTGTGACTAAATCCTTTTTTTAATCTTTCATAGAACCAACCAGAAAGGTCATCCTCATCAACATTGATAATTGTTTTTAGGTCAACATTTAAATTATTGTGATTACTCAAAAAATTTAAAAAAGATTTTAAATCAATGCAGTAAGATTGCGACGTATTAAAAGCAAGTCTTTTCTCATTTTCTATCCATGATTTCCAATTATCAAAAAATAATTTCAATTGTTTATTCATAAGAAAATTGTTTAAGTTTTTCTTGAACGATATTCGAAAAAAATAAAATAAAATCGTAGGCTTTGTTATTCAAAAAATGTTTATCTTTACTTCCAAAAACTAACAGAGAATTACTTTTAAAGAATTCATAACCAAGAGAATAAATTGCATTCGAGTAAATATCTTGATTATATTCTTCAAATATTTTTAATTGATTATCAACAGCATCCATTATAAGTTGATTTTTTTTCCCATAGACTTTTTTTATTGTTTCTTCATTTTTATAAATAAGATTATATTTTTTTGAAATAATTTTATTGCTTGTAACGATATTAATTATCTCTAGATCAAATTTACCTGGCAACACATCTGTCAAAAAAACAAATACATCTTTGACGTTATCAATTCTGAGTATTTCTATTACTGACTCATGTATTTTTTGTTGAGTTAAAAAGTTGTGATGGGCATTTTCAATAATATTTTTTTGAACATCTTTTAAATTTTCAATAATCCAATCTTTAAAGGGAACAACTTTTGGTTTGTCATCGTATTCAGCATTATTTTTTAATGGAAAATTAATTTTTTCTAATGCATTTGGATTGTTGACAAAAAAATCTGGATTTTTTTCAAGAAAGTCGAGGACTTGTTCATTTTTAATTTTTTTTTTAATCATTTAACACAATAATATTTCATTAAACATATTAAACAATATATTGATAAAAAATTTTGTTATAATTTTTATATGATTTTCGAAGTTTTATTGCCTCTGCCAATTAAAAAAACTTTTTATTATGCGGGAGCAAATTCTAATAAAGCGCACAAAGCTGTTGTTAAAGGTTCTCTTGTAGAGGTTAACTTTAAAAACAAAGTACTTGTTGGTTTAGTAATCAATTTGATAAAATCAACATCCTTAAAAAAACCACTAAAAGAAATTAATAAAGTACTTCATCCTTTATTCTTTAATAATGAAATTATGAAAAGCATAGATTTCATTTCACAATACAGCTGCAACCAATCATCAATGATTTTAAAAATGTTCTTATCAAATTTTCCAATGAGAGAAACTAAAACACATTTAGCGAAAAATAAAGTTTTTGAAAAATTTAAAGAAAAAAAACTAAAACTTAATTCAAATCAAGAGGAAGTTGTGCATAAATTAGATGAGATAACATTCAAAAAATTTAAAGTAGTTCTTTTAGAAGGAGTCACAGGTTCAGGTAAAACTAGAGTTTATTTTCACAAAGTCCGAGAAGTAATCAACAAAGGATATCAGTGTTTAATTTTGGTACCAGAGATAATACTTACAACTCAATGGGTAGAAGATATCAAAAATGATTTTGATATTAATCCCACTGTTTATCATTCATCTATTAAAAAAAAGATAAGAGAAGAAATTTGGGGAAAAGTAAATTTGAATCAAGAAAAACTCATTATAGGAACAAGGTCTGCTCTCTTCTTACCCTTCAATAAACTCGGTTTAATTGTAATTGATGAAGAACATGATAGTTCATATAAGCAAGAGGAGCAATTGATAATCAACGCCAGAGATTTTTCGATAGTCAGAGCAAAAAACGCCAATTGTATGGTCATCTTAAGTTCAGCTACTCCTTCATTAGAATCATCGCATAATTCAAAGTTAAAAAAATATGAATATTTTAAACTTTATAGAAGAGTAAATAACGTTCAACTTCCAATTTTTAAAATAATTGATATGAAAAAAGAAAATTGCATCATTTCTAACGAACTTTCAAATTCAATACAAAAAAATATTGATAGTAATCACCAAACTTTAATCTTTATTAATAAAAGAGGGTATTCTCCATTTATAATATGCAAAAATTGTGGGTTTTCAAAGGTTTGCGTGAGTTGTAATACATCTTTAGCACTTCATAATCATTCTAAAAATAAAAGTTATCTACTTTGTCATCACTGCAATCACAAAGAGGTATTTAAAAATTCTTGTCCATCTTGTGAATACAAAAGTACTTTTATTTTTCCGGGTTTAGGTATTGAGAAAATCGCAGAAGTGGTAACAAACAAATTTCCAGTTGCAAAGAAATGTATTTTATCTAGCGACATCATAAGCAGTTCGTCCAAATTTCAACACGTTGTTTCAGACATTGTTTCAAACAAAGTTAATATTATAATAGGAACCCAGCTTATTTCAAAAGGCCATAACTTCCCATCCTTAAAAACCGTTGGGATCATTAATATAGACAATTTGATGAATGATTTTGACTTTAGGTCATATGAAAAAACTTTTCAACAAATCGTTCAAGTTGGAGGAAGAGCCGGAAGAAAAAATCTACATGGAGAAGTATTAATTCAAACCTTGCAACCGGATCATCCTGTAATCAAACTATGTACGGAAAAAAATAATAATTTCTTTACAGAATGGGAACTTGCGTCAAGAAAAGAGAACAATCAACCTCCCTATTCTAATTATACTTCATTAATTTTTTCTTCTAAAAACGAAAAACTAGTCCTTGAATTTTCAAAAAAGATTTACGAACAAATTAACGAAAACTTTAAAAATATAGAAATATTTGGTCCTGCTCCAGCAATTCTTTATAAAAAAAACTCTTTCTTCAGATATAAAATCTTAATAAAAATGAATAAAAATATAACATTACAGAAAAGAGTTAAGAACTTTTTTATTAACATTAAATGTCCAAGTAGTCTTAAATTATATATTGATGTTGATCCAATAAACTTTGTATAATAATTTCAAACATTGATCAGAAACTTTTCTTATGCTAATAACAAATTTTAATTTAAGAGATAGACTTGACTAAAAACGTTGAAAACATAAATGAGATTTGTAAAAGATATGCTAATGCTCTTATTTTGTCATCTGAAGACAGAATCGAATTAAAAATAATTACCGAGAATTTCGAGCATTTCAATAAAGTTTTAAGAGCTTCCAACGATTTATCAAGTTATATAAAAAACCCTCTAATAAACTCACAAAAAAAGTCATTTGTTTTGAAAAAAATTTGTAAATCTTTTTCATATAATCAGTTTTTCTTGGGTTTTATTTGTGTTTTAACAAAGCACGGTAAAATAAATCTGCAAGAAAAAATTTTAAATGAATATAAAAAGATAATTGATTTGAAAGACGGTTTAACAGAAATAATTGTCACAACCTCTGAACCATTAGAAAAAGAAGTAGAAAAAAAATTAAAAACAAAACTGGCTGATTCTCTAAAATTGAAAATTAAGCTCACAAAAATAATAGATAAAGAGATTATAGGGGGAATGAAAATTAAAATTAAGTCTATTTTGATTGATAATTCTATTAAGTCAAAACTAACGGAATTAGGAATTTAATGAAAGGTAAAATTAATGACAATTGATGCATCTGAAATCTCAGCAATATTAAAATCTGAAATCAAAAATCTTGACAATGATCCAACAATTTCTGAAGTTGGCACCGTTTTAACAGTAGGCGACGGTATTGCAAGAGTTTATGGATTAGACAATGTCCAAGCTGGAGAAATGGTTGAATTTCCTGGAAAAGTAAAAGGAATGGCCCTCAATCTAGAGGATGATAATGTTGGAGTTGTTATTTTCGGTAGTGATAAATCCATCAAAGAGGGCGACGTTGTTAAGAGAACAAATTCAATTGTTGAAGTGCCAACTGGAAAAGATTTATTAGGAAGAGTTGTCGACGGACTTGGAAACCCTATAGATGGAAAAGGTCCTCTTAAAGACGTTGTATACAGGCGTGCAGAATTAAAAGCACCAGGCATTATTCCAAGAAAATCAGTTCATGAACCAATGCAAACTGGAATAAAAGCAATAGATAGCTTAATACCGATTGGACGAGGTCAACGCGAATTAATTATAGGTGACCGTCAAACCGGAAAAACATCAGTAATAGTCGATACAATAATAAATCAAAGAGAAACAAATAATTCAGATGATGAATCAAAAAAATTATATTGTATTTATGTTTCTATAGGACAAAAAAGATCTACAGTTGCACAGATAGTAAAGACTCTCGAAGATAATGATGCAATGAAATATTCTATTGTGGTTGCCGCAACTGCATCTGATTCTGCTCCACTTCAGTTTCTCGCGCCTTACACAGGCTGTGCTATGGGGGAATATTTCAGAGACAATGGAATGCATGCTGTAATTTTTTACGATGATTTATCTAAACAAGCTGTGGCTTACAGGCAAATGTCTCTTTTACTTAGAAGACCTCCCGGAAGAGAAGCTTTCCCTGGTGATGTATTTTATATTCATTCAAGATTACTAGAACGAGCTGCAAAAATGGGAGAAAAAAGTGGTTTAGGATCATTAACTTCGTTACCCGTCATTGAAACACAAGCGGGTGATGTTTCTGCTTATATTCCAACGAACGTTATTTCAATAACTGACGGCCAAATTTTCCTAGAAACCGAACTTTTTTTTAAAGGCATCAGACCTGCCGTAAACGTCGGTTTATCTGTGAGCCGTGTTGGATCTGCAGCTCAAATTAAAGCAATGAAACAAGTTTCAGGTTCAATTAAACTTGATCTGGCACAATTTAGAGAAATGGAAGCGTTTTCGCAATTTGCGTCTGATTTAGACCAATCTACGAGAAATCTTCTTGAAAGAGGAAGAAGATTAACTGAGATTCTTAAACAACCGCAATATGCTCCTTTAAAGGTTGAAGAGCAAGTTGTTGTAATATTTTCAGGAGTTAGAGGCCATCTTGATAAAATTTCTATAAATAATATTACCAATTTCGAAAAGTATCTTCTAGAAAAAATTCGAAATGAAGGAAAACAAATTTTAGAATCGATTAAGAAAGAACAGAGTATAAGTGACGAACTTGAAAGTGAGTTGGGGAATTTCGTTGAAAATGTAGTAAAAAAGTTCTTAGAGGAAAATAATGCCAAGTCTTAAAGATTTAAGAAACAGAATATCCAGTGTTAGGTCAACCAAAAAAATTACCTCTGCAATGAAGATGGTTGCAGCAGCTAAATTAAAAAGAGCACAAGACAATGCAGAGAAAACCAGGCCATATGCAAGAAAAATGAGTGAAATTGTAAATTCTTTAGTTGAAAACAATAAATCAAAAGAATTTAAGTTTTCAGAAAAAAAAACTAAAATATCCAGAAATATTCTTCTCATAGTTTGTTCTGCTGACAGGGGGTTATGTGGAGGATTCAATGGTTCAATAATAAAATTTTCAAAAAAACTATCAGAGAAAATAATTAATGATGGGGGGCAAGTTAGTTATATATTTGTTGGGAAGAAAGCTTATCAATCTCTTCAAAGATTCTGTGGAGAATCTGTTCTAGACTTCTTTTCCGACATTGCTAATCCGTCAATTAAATTTGAATTAGCCAGTTCTATAAGAGATAAAATATTGGAACTTTTTCTTAACGATTCAATGGATGAATGTCATTTAATATATACCGAATTCAAAAGTGCAATTTCTCAAACAGTACAATCTCTGAAGCTTCTCCCATTAAACGCATTAGACACAAGCGATAACAATAATTCGAGTAAATCTTATGATTTTGAACCAAGTGAAGAGGAAATTTTGAATGAAATAATTCCTAAAAATATTGCAATACAAATACATACTGCTCTTCTTGAAAACTTAGCAAGTGAGCAAGGGTCTAGAATGACTGCTATGGATAATGCAACAAGAAACGCAAATGACATGATAGACAACTTAACTCTATTCTATAATAGGTCGAGACAAGCTCTTATTACAAAAGAGTTAATTGAAATAATTTCTGGTGCAGAAGCTGTTTAATAAAATGAAGGAGAAATAAATATGAGCGCAAATGAAGGAAAAATTAAACAAGTGTTAGGAGCAGTTGTTGATGTGAGTTTCACAGATCAACTTCCGCAGATATTAGATGCACTTGTTGTTGAACATGAAAATAAAAACTTAGTTTTAGAAGTTGCACAGCACTTAGGTGAAAATACCGTCAGAACAATTGCAATGGATTCTACTGATGGTCTTGTAAGAGGTCAGAAGGTTGTTGATACTGGAAATCCTATCTCAGTTCCAGTAGGTCCTGAAACGCTTGGAAGAATCCTTAATGTGGTAGGGGAACCTGTTGATGAAAGAGGTCCATTGAAAACAAAATTAAAATTCCCAATCCATAAAGATGCTCCTGAATTTACGGATCAATCAACTGATACTGAAGTTTTAGTTACAGGGATAAAAGTCGTAGATCTTTTAGCCCCCTATTCAAAAGGTGGAAAAATTGGTTTGTTTGGTGGAGCAGGTGTTGGAAAGACAGTTTTAATTATGGAATTGATAAATAATATAGCTAAGGGACATGGAGGCTACTCCGTTTTTGCTGGTGTTGGGGAAAGAACCAGAGAAGGAAACGATCTATATTATGAGATGATAGAGTCTGGTGTTATAAAACTTGATAGCGATGATTCAAAAGCAGCACTTGTTTATGGTCAAATGAATGAGCCACCTGGAGCAAGAGCAAGAGTTGCATTAACTGGTTTGACCCTTGCAGAATATTTTAGAGATGAAGAAGGACAAGACGTTCTATTGTTCGTTGATAACATTTTTAGGTTTACACAAGCAGGTTCTGAAGTCTCAGCACTATTAGGACGAATACCTTCAGCTGTAGGTTACCAACCTACACTTTCAACAGATATGGGTGCTCTCCAAGAAAGAATTACTTCAACTAATAAAGGTTCTATAACTTCCGTACAAGCTATTTATGTTCCTGCTGACGATCTTACAGATCCCGCACCTGCTACCTCTTTTGCACATTTAGATGCAACAACCGTCCTTTCAAGGCAAATTGCAGAACTAGGGATCTACCCTGCAGTTGATCCTTTGGACTCAACATCAAGGATACTTGACCCAAGAATTATCGGCGAGGAACACTATGGAGTAGCGAGAAGAGTACAAGAAACACTCCAGAAATACAAATCTCTGCAAGACATAATAGCAATTCTTGGAATGGATGAACTATCAGAAGATGACAAGCTGATAGTTGACAGAGCAAGAAAAATCCAAAAATTTTTATCTCAACCTTTTCATGTTGCCGAAGTATTTACCGGATCGCCCGGGGTTTTTGTTAGTCTTCAAGAAACCATAAAAGGCTTTAAAGGGTTAGTTGAAGGAGAATATGATAATATTCCAGAAGCAGCTTTTTACATGGTTGGAACCATAGATGAGGCAATAGAAAAATCAAAAAAATTATCCAATTAATATAATGAAACAATTTAAACTTGAAATAATCTCACCCAATGCGATTGTCTTTGAAAAAGAGATTGATCTTGTTATTTTACCTGGAAGCGAAGGTGACTTTGGTATTCTTAAAGATCATATGCCATTTTTAACATCTTTGAGAGTTGGGATAGTTTATATTTATCTAGAAAAAAAAATAATTGAAACTTTTTTGGTAACGGGCGGCATTGTTGAAGTTTCACAAAACAGATGTTCACTTTTAACTGAAGAAGTAATTAATACTAATTCTGTAAGTTCAAAAAGCAAGACTGAAGAATCATCAAATAAGGATGAAATAAACTTGAAAAGATTAAAAGAGAAGGCATTAGAAAAACTCTATTACACTTAATAAAGATTTCTAAAATTTTTAAGTACTTTTTTATATAATGTTCTTTTAAACGGAACAACTAAATCTAAACAATCAATTGGGTTTATCCATCTCCACTCACAAAACTCAGGGTTTTTAAACTTTTTTATATCTACTTGATCATCATTACCAAAAAATCGGCAGGCAAACCAAATCTGTTTTTGTCCAATATACTTTCCGTTCCAGACTTGATTTACCAGTTCTTGAGGAAGTTTATACTCTAACCATGCACTTGTTTTGCTTATTACCTTATAACTCTTATTTAATCCAGTTTCCTCCATTAGTTCCCTTTTCATTGCATTTTCAGGTGATTCTGGTTCATCTATTCCACCTTGTGGCATCTGCCAATATTCGTTTTTGTAGTCAAATCTCTTTCCTACCCAAAGTTGATTTCTTTTGTTTATAAGAAAAATACCAACACCTTTGCGATATTTTTGTTTCATGGAATTTTAAACAATTAGTTTGAAGATTTTTTATTTACTAAATTGATAGCAAGTATCAAGTCAAAAGCTCTTGTAAGTTGATAATCGTCAATCTTTTCTTCATCTTTTTTTGAATCTTCATTTATGTTGGGACTTTCTTGATCATTGTCTATTGCACCCCTTAGATCAGATTCTTTTCTGCTACTTGGGTCATCAACCTTCTTAAGTTCAGCTTGTTCAACTAAAATATCAGGGTCAATTCCAGTTTTCTGAATAGATCTTCCTGATGGAGTATAATATTTTGCAGTAGTCAACTTTAATGCAACATCTTCTCCCGAGGGAATTATCGTCTGTACAGATCCTTTACCAAAAGATTTTGTTCCCATGATAATTGCTCTTTTATGGTCTTGAAGTGCACCTGCAACAATTTCAGATGCAGAAGCACTTCCCTGATTTATTAAAACTATCAACGGCAATCCTCCGGTAAGATCGTTTTTAACAGCATTATATCTACTTCCTTGCTTCCCATTTTTTCCTCTAGTTGAAACAATTTCTCCCTTCTCCAAGAATATGTCTGTAACATTAACTGCTTGATCCAATAAGCCCCCCGGATTATTCCTAAGGTCTAAAACATAACCTATTAGTTTCTCTTTTTTAAAACTTTTTATTGAATCTATTATTTGTCTGTCAACTTTTTGATTAAATGAAGATACTCTTATATATCCAATATTATTTTCCACTCTAGCTTTAACTGCTTTCAGCTGTATGATTGCTCTGGTTATAAAAATCTGAAGATTTTCATTTTCATTTCTATTAATAGTTAGCTTTATTTTAGATCCAACTTTCCCTCTCATAATTGATACTGCTTCAGACAAGGTCATACCTAAAACAGGCTCATCATCCAGGTGTGTTATTAGGTCACCAGACTTTATTCCAGCTTTATCCGCAGGAGTGTCATCGATTGGAGCTATTACCTTTACAAAACCATTTTCAAGTGTGACTTCAATACCCAATCCTCCAAATTCTCCTTTCGTCTGCACCTTCAACTCATTAAGTTCGTCATAATTTAAATATGTTGAATGAGGATCAAGCGAACTTAACATGCCCTCTATCGCTGATTCAATCAGATCTTTTGATGTAACATCTTCTACATAATTATTTTTTATTTTCTCGAAAGCCTCGCCAAATAAGTTTAGATATTTGTAAACATCTTTTTCTTCCTCTGTTTTCAACGAAAAAGGTAGAATTAAAAGTGACAAAAAGATAAATAAATTTTTCATAATAATAATATAGTGTTGATTATGCAGTTTTTTTATAAAATCTCAACTTTTGATTTAGGATCAACAGTTTTACCATTTTCTCTTAACTCAAAATAAAGTTGACTTTGCAGCGTTGAGGAAATTTTCGCAATCGGCTCTCCTGCAAGAACTTCGTTTCCAGTTGAAATTAATAAACTTCTCATACCAATCAACACTGAAGTGAATCCTTTGTTATCTTTTATCATTACTAAATTCCCAAAACTCTTAAACTTATTAGCATACACCACAGTACCATCCATTGGCGATGTAACAAACGAATCTTCCTTAACCTTAAAAACCAATCCATTTTTTAGTTTATGTTGGTCTTTTCCTTCTCCATAATCTGAAATTATTTCACCTGAAACTGGCATCTTAATTCTTGATTTTATTTTTGATATAATTTTCCTTTTGGTTTCTGCGGCTTTAACTAAATCATTCAGATTTTTTGCTTTTTTTCGAAGATCTTTGGCTTTTTCTTTGAGTTTTTTATTAGTTTTCATTTTCTTTTGAACATTAGCTACCTCTTGAATTTTTTTTTCAAGCATTAACAGTTTTTTTTTTAGATTTTTCTTTTTAGTTTTATAATTTTCTAGTTCTAAAGCTAAATCATTATCAATTGACTTTAAATTTTCTAAGTTTAAAAAGTAATCATTAATTCCAGTTTTTACTTCTTTTAAAAAAAATTCTCTTATTATCTGCTTTGTAATTAATTCCTGCGATGAATTATCAAGATTCCTAACAATTCTTGTAAATTGATTTGTGTAAAACTTGTCTTGTAGTAAAAAAATTATTCTCCTGCCCAACAAATCCTTATTCTTTATATATCTATTAATAATAATTTTCTTTTGAGTATTTCTATCCAAATCAATTTTTATTTTTTTTAATTCCTTATTGTTTATCAAAATTTCGTTGTGAATTTTTACAGTTTGTTTTTTTAAACTGTTTAATTTAACTTTCAAATCTGTGTTTTTAGCGGATGAATTTGATAAGTTCAAAGATAATAAAATTATTATAAAGATCTGTATCATTTAATAAGTGGTTTTCCTTTCATTACACTTGGAATTTCAAGGCCGAGAAGCTTCAATACTGTTGGAGCAATGTCTGCAAGCTTACCAATTTTAATTGAATAATTAATTTTCTCACAAATAATAAAGGGAACCAAGTTTAGTGAATGAGTTGTGCATGCTATATTTTTTTTCTCATCAAACATATTTTCAGCATTACCGTGATCTGAGGTGAGAATAAGTGAATATCTATTTTTTTTACATTGTTCGAAAATCTTTCCAACACACTCATCCACGGCTTCGATTGCTTTCACAGTTGCTTCAATATTACCTGTATGTCCAACCATATCTGGATTCGCAAAATTTGTTATAATTAAATCATAGTTTTTTTTTTTTATATTTTCTATAACATGATTGCTTACCTCAAAAGCAGACATTTCTGGTTTCATATCATAAGTCTTTACTCTCGGAGAGGGGATTAAAATTCTATCCTCACCAGTAAATTTTTCCTCAACCCCGCCATTGAGAAAATACGTTACGTGAGCATATTTTTCAGTCTCAGCTACTCTTAACTGTTTTAGTCCAAAAAAGGAGACAACTTCGCCTAGCGTTTTTTTGATTTGAATTGATTCAAAAATTGGTTTAATTTTTTTTTTTAATCTTTTTGAATATTCAACCATACTAATTGGATTAAAAAATTTTGGTCTTGTGTTTCTTTTAAAATAATCAAAATCATCATCAAATATTGATGATAAAATTTCTCTTACTCTGTCGGCTCTATAATTTGTAATGAAAAATCCATCTCCATCTTTCGCTCCGTTATAACCATTGAAAATGGTTGGTTCAAAAAACTCGTCAGTGATGTGCTTTTCGTAGCTTTCACTGATTGCAGATAAATACTTCCTCTTTTTTGGACCTGAACCTTCTATAATAGCTTTATAAGCTTTCTCAATTCTTTCCCATCTGTTATCTCTGTCCATAGCAAAAAAACGACCAGAAATACTTGCAATTTTTATATTTTTTCTTTTACCTATTTTTTTTGTTAATACGCGTAAATTTTCTTTTCCCCCAATTGGGGAGCTATCCCTTCCATCTAAAATACAATGAATATAAATATTTGGTTTATTTTTATTAAGAATTTCTATTAGATCAAAAAGATGATCTTGATGCCCATGAACCCCTCCTTTTGATATCAGACCTAGAATGTGAATCCTTTTGCACTTTTCTAAAATATTTATTATTGAAGATTTATTTTCTATTTCACCATTGCTGAATGATTTTGAAATCCTCATTATATCTTGGAGAATGATTCTTCCAGCTCCAATATTTGTGTGCCCAACTTCAGAATTTCCAAATTGACCGGCAGGTAATCCCACATCATTTTCCGAGGCTTTTAGTTTTAAGCATCCGTATTTTTTAGCCAAACGATCGAAATTTTTTTTTTTTGCAAGAAAAATAGCATTATGAGAATTATTCTTTCCTAATCCCCAACCATCTAAGATACAAACTAGTACTTTTTTTTTCATTTTATAACTATTTGTGATATCGAGAATTTTTTATAATTTCTAAACCTCTATATATTTGTTCAATTAACATGACTCTAACAAGAAGATGGGGCCATGTTTGATTGCCAAATGAGATTGTCAAAAATGAATCTTTAAAAAAGCTATCAAGCCCCTCCTCGCTTCCAATTATAAAATTTAACTTTTTACAACCTGAATTTATTTTATTGTTTAAAACATCCGCAAATTCTAAACTCGAGAAATTTTTTCCACTTTTATCCAAAACAAAAACATTATTGTGATCTTGATTTTTTATGAGCTTAAGAATTTCTAGTTTTTCTAACTCTTTCTTTCTATTGTTTTTATAGGTTTTTAATTCAATTAAAACTGTCTTGAACTTAATTCTTTTTTGGTAGTATTCATAAATATTCTTGAATTTTTGATTCACTTTAAATTTACCTAAAGATAGGATATTAATTATCATATCTATCCAAATCCAAATTTTTCATCTTCTAAATCATTGTTTTTCCAAATTTTTTCAAGTGAATAATGTTCCCTTGTTTCTTGTTTAAAAACATTCAAGATAATATCACCAAAATCTACTATTAACCAATCTGTAGAGTTAATACCTTCTGTTGAAAGAATATGGGTTTTATTCAATCTTACAATATTGGAAACAATAGAATTTATATGTCTTGAAGACGTTCCACTTACAATAACCATATAATCTCCCAAGGCACTTCTATTTTTTATATTTATAATTTGTATATCTTTTGCCTTAACATCTTCTAGATCTTTGACGATTTTATTGAGGAGAGTGTCAACTTCTGCATTTACTTTCATTTTGACTTTCTAATAACTGAGGATGATGCATGATTTTTCAAACCACTTATAAAAGTCCAGCTTGGAGGTAAGATTAATTGTGACTTTGCCAAAAGAATATTTTTAATTCTTGCCTTCCTAAAAAAAAATAATGCTTTACTTTTTGTTATATTAAAAGAGTAAGATGGTCTATCAAAAATTGCAATGGGAATATTATAAAATATTTCTTTCCATTCCTTCCATGCGTGTAGATTTTGAAGATTGTCAGTTCCCATTAGCCAAATAAACTTTTTATTCTTAAATTTATTTTTTATATATAAAATTGTATCGATTGCATATATATTTTTGTCTTCTCTGATCTTTAGTATTTTAATTCTTCTAAATTTTATAAAGTTCTTTACCTGCTTAAATCTGTAATTGTAACTGTTACTTTTTTTTTTAAAAGGATTTTTATACGTAACTATCCACCAGACTTCTTGCAAATTTAACCTCATCATTGCGTATTGGCTTATAAACTTATGTCCATTATGAGGAGGATCAAAGGATCCACCTAGAATTCCAATCATTTTCTTAGCAGATTTGTTCAAATTATGGTCTAACTTGTCCTTTCCCTCTCACTTTATATTTAAAACTCGTAAGTTGAGCAACCCCTACTGGTCCCCTTGCATGTACTTTTGAAGTTGAAATTCCTATTTCCGCTCCCATTCCAAATTCGCCACCATCTGCAAATTGTGTCGAGGTATTGTGCATTACAATTCCGCTGTCCACATTATTTAAAAAAAATTCCGTGGCTTTCTCATCATTAGAAATAATAGCGTCTGTGTGCCCAGATCCATAATGATTTATGTGATCAACTGCTTCTTCTACTCCCTTATTAACAGTTTTTATAGATACAATTTTATCCAAATATTCTGTTTTCCAATCTTCTTTTTCTGCTTTAAGTACTATTGAGTTGACTTCTTTGACAAATTTATCTCCCCTTACCTCACAACCCGAGTTCGATAAAGATTTAATCAATCCTGGTAAATGAGTTTTTACCACCTCTTTATCACAAAGAATAGTTTCAGTCGCTCCACAAATTCCAGGTCTTCTCATTTTTGCATTTAATGTGACGTTTTTACTTATCTCCTTGTCAGCAGATTTGTGAATATATGTATGACAGATTCCGTCAAGATGTTTAAAGACGTGAACTCTACTTTCATCCGATACTCTTTCAATTAGTGATCTTCCTCCTCTAGGGATTATAACATCAACATATTTATCCATTTTAATTAACGTTCCCACTGCCAGTCTATCTTTTGTCGGAATATTCTGCAAAGTTCCTTCGGGAAGTTGAAATTTTCTAAGCGATTGATTGATTATCTCTACTATCTTTGATGACGAATGATAACTTTCACTTCCTCCTCTTAAAATAAGAGGATTCCCAGACTTTAAACACAAGCCTGCTGCATCTGCAGCAACGTTGGGTCTTGACTCATAAATCACGCCTATTACACCCAATGGAATTGATACTTTTTGTATTTTTAGGCCGTTAGGTCTTTTCCATTCTCCCAAAATTTTTCCAATTGGGTCATCTAATTCTGAAATTTCAACCAAACCTTTGCAAATACTATCAATTCGATTAGAATCTAACATCAATCTGTCAAGAAGTGACGAATTTAATTTTTTTTTATTTTCTTCGATATCTATTGAGTTATGCTCAATGATTAGTTTTTTATTTTTTTTTATATTGTCAGCTGCATCTAATAAAACCTCATTCTTTTTTTGAGAGGAAAGTAAAGAAATCCTCAAGGAAGCTTCCTTGGCCTTAACACCAATTTTTAAAACTTCTTCTTCGATTTGTTTTTGTTTATTCATTTAAAGTTAAATAATCTCTGTGAACTATTTCATTTCTTCCGTCATAACCCAATGATTTTTCTATTTCTGATGTTTTTTTGCCTAGTATTTGCGAAATCTCTGAAGAATCATAGTAAGAGACCCCTTTTCCAATTTTTTTTCCATTCTGATTTTTAAGATTTATTATATCACCTTTAAAAAATTTTCCAGATATTTTTTGAATACCACTTGGTAAAATACTTGCACCTTTTGAAATTGCAACAACAGCTCCATTATCAAGAAAAATATCTCCTTTCACTTTAATAGTCCCAGCTAGCCATTTTTTAAAACTTTTATCATTATTAACCTTTCCTTTAAATATTGTTCCAGTCCCTTTTTTCAAATATTCGCTGATTGGTTTGTTTTTTGTTCCTCTAAAAATTATTGTATCGCAGCCAGATTCAGAGGCAATTTCCGCAGCCTCTATCTTCGTAAACATTCCACCAGTGCCGTGATAATTTGTTTCTGCACTTGCCATTTTAAATATTTTCTCATTAATTCTCTCTACTTCTCTAATAAGTCCCGCATTCTTATTTTTTTTTGGATTTGCAGTGAACAAACCGTCAACGTCACTGAGAAGTATGAGAACATTTGCATCTATTATCTGTGAAACTCTGGCAGCAAGTCTATCATTGTCACCAAATTTTAATTCATCTACTGCTACAGAATCATTTTCATTGACAATAGGAATTACGTTGCATCTTAACAATTCAAAAATAGTCTCTCTTGAGTTCAAACTTTTTTTTCTATCCTCAGTGTCAGAATAAGTAAGAAGAATTTGTGCTACAGCCAACTTTTTCTTTTCAAATGTTTTTTTAAAATTATTCATTAGAATCGCTTGTCCGCAAGCTGCGCACGCTTGTTTTTCATGAATTCGAAGCTTTTTTTTTTCTATATTTAAATAAATCTTACCCAATGAAACTGAACCGGACGCAACAATCAAAATATCGATATTTTTTTTTCTGAGAAATATTACATCTTCTAGAAATGTATCCAACCATTTTGAATTAAATTTATTATTTGAAAATAACAAAGACGATCCTATTTTTATTACAATTCTTTTTGAATTTAAGATTGAAAAATTATTCATTAGGTTGAATTCACACAAGATTTTTTTAATTCTTGCATTCCCAGGCTTGTATGACTTGAAATTGCGATAATACTTGAAGGTGTTAATTTCTTCAGCAATGTTATTATTTCTTTAATATCTTTTCCTTCAATTAAATCACATTTACTCAAAAGAACGATTTCTTTTTTTTTTAAGGTCAAAGGATTGTAAGCTTTAATCTCATCTCTAATTATTTTGTAGTTACTAGCTATTTCATTAAAATTATTAGTTGATACATCACAGACATGCAAGAACATTTTACATCTTTCAATGTGTGCAAGAAAATTAAGTCCTAGTCCTACCCCATTTGCTGCTCCTTTTATCAATCCTGGCAGGTCAGCAATTATGACATCTTTTTGATCGCTTCTGTAAACACCCAATTGAGGTTTTAAAGTAGTAAAGGGATAATTTGCTATTTTCGGATTTGCATTTGATAGTTTTTTCAGAAGGGTTGATTTACCTGCATTTGGAAGTCCCACTAAACCTATATCAGCTATTAATTTTAACCTTAGCCAAATCCATTTATCTCCTCCTTCGACGCCTGTGTCGAACTTTCTCGGAGCTTGATTTGTTGAAGATTTAAATCTTGCATTTCCTCTTCCTCCCATTCCACCATAAATTAAAATGAACGACTCCAACTCTTTTGTAAAGTCTTTCATAACCAACTTTTTGTCCTCTGATAAAATAACTGTCCCTACTGGAACTTCGATTATTAGATCTTCCCCACTCGCTCCAGTTCTATTTTTACCTGAACCGTCTTTGCCTCTTTGAGCCTTAAAATGTTGTTTATACCTAAAATCAATTAATGTGTTGAGATTTGAAACGGCTTTAAAAACAATATTTCCTCCACACCCACCATCACCTCCGTCTGGGCCTCCGAATTCAATATACTTTTCTCTCCTAAAGCTTACACAACCACAGCCACCGTCACCTGCCTTTATGTGGATTTTGGCTTCATCTAGAAACTTCATCGAATAAGTTTAAGTTTATTTTTTTTGATCTACGTTTACAAAAGATTTGTTGCCAGATTTTTTTTTAAAAGAAACCACTCCTTCTTTAATAGCAAAAATAGTGTGGTCTTTCCCAATGGAAACATTTTTTCCAGGATGGTATTTTGTTCCTCGTTGCCTAATTATAATGTTACCGGATATTACAACTTCCCCTCCAAACTTTTTTACACCTAGCCTTCTCCCTGCGCTATCTCTTCCGTTTCTTGTGCTACCGCCTGCTTTTTTATGAGCCATTTGATTCTCCTTTGGTCGGTTTAACTTTGTTTTGAGATGAGCTTAAATTTTTCTCGGGCGGATTAGATTGATCTGCGATTTTTATTTCTTTAACTTTTAACAGTGTGAGATTTTGCCGATGACCAATTTTCCTTCTATAATTGTGTCTTCTTTTTTTTTTGAAGACAATAATTTTTTTGTCTCTAATCTGCTCAATTACCTGGCAAATAATTTGAACTCCGCTAATTATTGGGGATCCAATTACGGTTTGACCTTTATCATCTTTCATAAAGATCACTTTATCAAAAGTAACGGAATCATTTTTTTTTAGTTCACTTAGCCTAGGAAGTTTTAAAAAGTCTCCAATTTTAATTTTGTACTGTTTACCCCTATTTTCAAATATAGCTATCATAACTTTCTCTAATTATCCGTTTTTTTACATTTTAATTTATATTTGTTAAGAAATTTTTGTCAATTCATTACTTTAAGTAATTTTTGTTGTTAAATTTGTTTATTATGTTATTAAATTTACATATTGGTGATTCAGATGAACGAAATAGTCATTACTACTGCTAAAAGGCTTCCCATTGGAAAATTCATGGGGAGTTTATCGAATTTTTCAGCCCCTCAGTTGGGAAGTTCAGTTATCGATTCAGTAATCTCGGAATCAGGAGTTTCAAAGGATCTAATAGATGAGATTATAATGGGACAAGTTTTGACTGGTGGGTCTGGACAGAACCCTGCAAGACAGGCATCCATGTTGTCAGACTTGCCTGAAAAAGTAAGTGCTCTTACGATAAACCAAGTTTGCGGATCTGGTCTGAGATCAGTTATGATAGCTTGTCAATCAATATTATCTAGTCAAAGTGAGATTGTAATCGCTGGGGGTCAAGAAAGCATGTCTAATGCTCATCATACAATAAATTTAAGAAATGGACTAAAAATGGGTGACGGTAAAATTAAAGATAGCATGATTGTTGACGGACTTTGGTGTGCTATGAATAACTATCATATGGGAACTACAGCAGAAAATATTGCAGAGAAATTTAAGATATCAAAAGAGGAACAGGATAAATTTGCAACAAACTCTCAAAATAAAGCTGAAAGTGCTCAAAAGAATAATTTTTTTAAAAATGAAATTACTCCGATATCAATTCCATCAAAAAAAGAAGAAATATTATTTGAAACGGATGAATTTCCAAGACATGGAACTACTTTTGATAAATTAAGTTCTTTAAAACCTGTCTTTGACAAAGATGGAACTGTAACAGCAGGAAATGCATCTGGATTGAATGATGGAGCAGCAGCAGTGTTGGTTATGAAAAAAGAAAAAGCCAATGAGTTAGGACTTAAACCACTTGTAAGTATAGTATCATCTTCAACAATCGGAGTTGATCCTTCAATTATGGGGATTGGCCCTGTTCCTGCTGTAAAAAAAGCTTTGGAAAAAGCTAAATGGTCTATCGAAGAACTTGACTTGATCGAGGCAAATGAAGCTTTTGCAGCCCAATCTTTAGCTGTTTCTAAAGAACTTGATTGGGATATGAATAAAGTTAATGTAAGTGGAGGGGCTATCGCGTTAGGTCACCCAATAGGAGCATCAGGAACTAGAATATTGGTCACTTTAATTCATGAACTAGAAAGACAAAATAAAAAAAAGGGAATTGCGACTTTGTGCATCGGGGGAGGTCAAGGAGTTGCAATGTGTGTTGAAAGAAAATAATGACAAAAATAGCAATTGTTACAGGAGGGACTAGAGGAATAGGTGCCTCAATTTCTAAAAAATTAAAGTCGTCAAACTTTAAAGTCATTGCTAATTATACAAGCAATGACGATGCTGCGGACTCTTTTTTAAAAGAAAATAATATTGAAGTAATTAAGTGGGATGTTAGTAATTATGACGAATGTCAAAAATCC
>CABZMK010000001.1:0-157500 GCA_902526865.1 uncultured Alphaproteobacteria bacterium | reverse complement strand
GAACTTTATTGAACATTCTCAAACTTTTTTTATACATACTTATGACTTATACTGTATTTTTATGGTCCGGTGGTTATGGCGAGGGGAGAACACCCGATTCCATTCCGAACTCGGTCGTGAAAACCCTCAGCGCCGATGGTACTTTGTCTTAAGGCACGGGAGAGTAGGTCGTTGCCGGGCCCTAAAAATACAGTTAAAAACGTTATCGCGGGGTGGAGCAGTCTGGTAGCTCGTCAGGCTCATAACCTGAAGGTCGCAGGTTCAAATCCTGCCCCCGCAACCAGAATAAATCAAAGTTCGAATTAAGTAATTTTTCTCTGGATCATCAATCCATATACCAATGCTGATTTAATATCAAAAACCATGGTTTTAACTTTAACAAAAAATCTAAAATAATATATATTGGTTATTTTGTAAAAAATCATCATTAATTCACCCCAGTTATCATAGGTAAATGGAATATAAAAAATCTTGCTATGAAAATTTATTTCTAATTCTTTTAATAAGTTTAACGCTTTTTATCGCATTCATTTCATCACGATCTAAAAATATCCAAAAATAAATAAAGTGAATTAACAATAAAAATATAACTACCCAATTAGAAATTAAGATATTGTTATTAGTTATTGTTAATAAAATAGTACACAAGAAAAAAGTATAAGTTTTTAAAAAAATAATTCTTTTTAATTTCCATATTTTTTTCCAGCATGAAGATGCAATTTTTAAATCTACCATAGTCTTCACTAAAAATCCTATAGGAACACTAATAGCAACACCAATTATTCCAAAAAAATTACACAGTATAATTAATGAAATCAATGAAGAAGAAAGGTATGCCACATATCCAAAAAATATTAGATAGGTTTTTTTAGAAATATGAATTCCAATTTCTAATATCCAACCTATAAACTGTATTGAATACCCAAAACATATTGGAAAGATCAGTAAATAACATTCTGAATATTTGTTTGAAGCTAAAATTAAAATTATTTCTTTAGAAAAAAAAGTTATGATTATTACCAATAAAGATAATATGGTTGAAAAAACAAATAGTATAAAATTGAATATTTTATCAGAGTTTATAATATTGAAATTTTTAAGTGAGAAAGGTCCCCATGCAGTTTGAAATGCCTGTGCGAATATCGCAAGACACAAAGATATTTTTACAGCAACAGAATAGAGACCAAGTTCATAGTCACCAACGTAGCTTTGAACAAAAATGCGTTCTAAAATAGGTACAAGAACTGAAATTATACATACAATTCCAAAAGGCATACCATAAACAAGCAGACTAGTTATAAAAGTTTGATTAAAATTGATTTTGATTAAATTTATTAAAAGAAACAAACAAATAATTGATAAAATTATTTGACCCATAATTGAAAATATAAAAAAACTAAAAATATCTTTTTTTAATATAATTACAAAAAGGCTACTAAAGATTATTATTAAGAAGTTAGATAGAGAAATAATTAAAAATTTGATTTTGGAAAATGTCCATTTAAATATATTTTCTGAAAATGAGATAAAGAGTAAAATTGGTATTTGTAAAAGAATTATATTAAAAAAATCATCATTATAAAAATAAGGTAGAAAAAAACTTTTATATAATAATAAAATTGAAATTATCAGTATCAATGATATCAAATGTATAAAAAGAGAATTTGAAATAATAATTTTTTTCCCTTCCAATTTCTTTTGTTCTTGTATATATCTTCCAATAGCAGAGTCCTGACCAAAAACAATTATAACAATTGTCAAGCTTATCAAATTTATAAGAAAATCTAGTTTACCAAAATCTTCAACACTAAAATATCTGGCTAAAAAAGGAAAAGTTAATAGAACAGAAAGTTTATTAAAACCAGTAATTACACCATAAAAAATAAAGTCCTTAAAAAAAAAGGATATTTTTTTTAATCCCAACATATTTTATCATATATTTGTTCGTATTTTTTTACCATTCCTGCAAAAGTATATTTTTTAATATCTTTCTCTGCCCCCCTTCCTAATCTTGCTATTTCTTTTTTTATTAAAATTTAATTTTTTCATAGCAGCGAAAAGCTGATCTTGATTATTATTTTCTATTAAAATACCGTTTTGCGGGTTTATAATATCTACATTTCCACCTACATCTGTTGCAATGACTGGCTTTTTAAAATATAAAAATTCAAGAATTGAGTTTGAAAACCCTTCTTGTTTAGATGATGATATTCCAACATCTGTTATTGAATAATAATCCTCAATATTTTTTGTTTGCTCGATAAGAACTATATGTTTTCTTAATTTTCTTTTACTAATTTCATCTTCTAAAAATTTTTTATATTTTATTTCACCAGATCCTATTAGCAAAACTATAAAATTATTGTCTACTTTTTTGAGTAATGAGGCTGCTTGTATTATTAAAAATTGATTTTTATAAGGAATTAAATTAGCAATACATGAGAAAACAGTTTTTTTCCCAAAGGATAATCCTAATTTCTTCTTTGTGTTTTCAACAGATAAAAGTTTTTTTTTATTTTCTATCACCCCATTATAAATCAATTTTATCCTATTCTTTGGACCACCTTCATCAACAATATTTTTATAAACGGCTTTAGAGTTTACTAAAATATACTTACATTTGTTATGTAGGAATTTTTCAATTTTTCGAATTGGTATGTATTTATAATTATCATGGTAAAAATTTAACGATCTTCTACTCATAATAACATTCTTATTTTTTAATAAAAAACCAATAATACCTCCAAAAATATAAGACTGTGGTAAAAAGCAATGAATAATTTTTGGATTAGTAGCTTTAATTCTGGCATACGTAAAAATAAAATTTACTAGATGATTAAACTTACTTTTTATTGTTTCTTTTGGGCTAAAAACCCTTACAAAGCTATCTAATTGATTAAATAACATACCTTTCTCATTTAAAAGGTGCAAATCAATATTATACTTTTTTCTATCAAGACTATTTATTAAATTAACTAAATGTTTTTCTGTACCCCCAATGTTTAATGTGCCAATAAGAAAAGCGATTCTACTTTTCTTTGGTTGTTTGTTATGAATTTTCATTCGTATTGTAGAAAGGGTATTTTTTAAAACCTTTTTTAACCAAATTTTATTTTTTTCTATAATTTTTTTTTGTTTTTCGGGTTTATATCTTTTGAAATACTTAACTACATCGTTAGTGTTATTTACATTAAAAAAGAATGGAAGCGACACCCTCTGTCTATCATATTCATTAATACAATTTAACCAATGAAAAAAAGGCTTATTACAATGAAGAAATTCCCAGCCGCAACTTCCCCAAAACATTCCTGCAAATTCTGAAACTCCAATATCACAAGCATAAATATACTTGAATATATCGACTCTTTTTTGTTTTTTAATCCAAATAACATACTCTTCTATATTTAACTTTTTAATAAGTTTTTTAGATTCCAAAACATCTGGACCATACTCAGTTAAAATCAAATAAATCTTTTTTTTGTTATTTTGTTTGTAATAGTCATGAAGAGATTGGATAATAAGATTATTTCTTTTACCAAAACCAGACATATAATTTGTGTATGGAAGATTTTTCCAAAAATGAGCAACATGAGAAAATAATAAAGTTGAATTTCTCGGAATTTTATATTTAGAATACAAATAATTTTTAAACTCAACTTTATCAGAAACAACTTCGTGTTCGGGTTTAAAACAAGTAATTATTGGGAAAATTTCTGGCTTTATTCCAAGTTTTTTGAATGAATCAATTGAGAATTCGTGAAGATTAAATGTTGTTATTGAATCACAGTTATCAATAGACATTGTTTGTAAAAAACTACAAATTTTAAACCATATATTTTTTAGAAAGGTTAACGGGCGGGGGTATAGAAATAATGACTTATAAATTGGATCAGTGTTTTCATTTATATGCTCGATACCCTCAGCATAGGGCATGAAAATATTGAGTCTAATATTTATTTTTTTTAAGATAAAGGGAGCCATCCCATTTCCAATGAAAAAGTTGAATTTTTTTAGTTTATCTTGTAATTTACTTTTTTTAAAAAACAAAATATCTGGCTTTCCATTTGAAATTTCTAGATGATGGATATATCTTTTCCAATATTTTAAATCTGTCGTATCAGAATCTGGTAAAAAAATTTCATTTGTATATAAAAATAGGTGTGCATCAATATTATTGCTTCTCAAAACCCTTAATAAAGTGAAATTGTTATTATTCATATTACCTATAAGAGCAACCCTTTTTTTATTCTTCATAATTCATTAAATATTTCAGTTATTTCATTTTCATCAAACAAAGTTGCTCAAAATTAAATATATTTTTTCAAGGATTTAATCACGTAATTCTGTTCAGAAACTTTCATTTCATAATAAAGAGGTAGAGCTAAGGTATGTTTAGCTAAAAATGAACTATTTCGGAGTGTTCTACTAAAACTAACGTTCTTATTTTTCCTAAATGCATTTTGCTCGCTAAGAGCGTAATAACCAATTTGGGTCTCAATTCCGTCTTTACGCATCTTTTTTATAATTTGGTCTCTATTTTCAACGGTTATACAGAAGGTTTGATAGGAATGTTCAGAGCCTAATGTAGATTTTTGAATTTGAATATTTTTACATCCAGATAATTGTTCAATATAATTCTTTGCGAGATTTTTTTTTTGTTTTAATATTTTTTTATATATTTGTATTTGTTTGATACCAAATAAAGCATTTATGTTAGACATTTTTAGATTAGAACCTACTATTTCAAATTTTGATTTTTTATTATTCATTAAACCGAAACTTTTAAACATTTTTAACCACTCAGCTTCACTCTTTTTCTTAGTCGTAACGATCCCTCCTTCTCCCGTAGTAATAGATTTTCTTGGATGAAAGCTGAAGATTGTAAAATCGGCGAAATTTCCTACTTTAATATTTTTATATGAGGTGCCTAATGCAGCTGCAGCATCTTCTATTATCTTAAAATTATATTTTTTTCTTAATTTAAGAAGTTTATCATATTGCAAACTATTTCCAAAGACTGACACAGGAATTATTGCCCTTGTTTTTTTTGTAATATTATTCTCTAGGTCTTTAATACAAATATTATAATCATTTATATCTACATCAATTAATTTAATTTTTATATTGTTTATTAAGGCAGGAGAGATAGTAGCAGGATAAGAAAAGTTTGGTGCAATAATTTCATCTGTACTTTTTAGATTTAATGCTCTAATTGTCGCCTCAAGGGCAGTAGTCGCAGAGGTAAACGCAATACAATATTTACAATTGATAAATTCTTTAACAGACTTTTCGAATTCTCTTGTATAATTCCCTTCAGTTAGAAATCCTTTTTTTATAAGAGATTTCATTTCCTTTAGAACGGTATTTGGTATGAATGGTTTTGCTAGTGGTATTTTCATTTTAATTATCTTATATAAAAATTAATTTATTAATTTAGAAATTTTTTTATAAAAAAGTTTAAATAAATAAATGACCAAATTAGAAGCCTATTATTTTTTTCCCCATTTATATGTTGTGACACTTTTTCTTTAACTATCCTATGATCCAGAAATTCAAATAATTTTTGATTCTTATCAAAAAGATTAGCTTTCACAAAATCAATACTTTTTCCTTTAAACCAGGTTTTGTCTGGTCCTGAAAAACCTTGTTTTCGTGTTGATATAATTTCAGGTGGCAATATTTCCTTTAGTGCATCGCGAAGGATTAATTTTCCATCAGAATAATTATCATAGAAATAGTCTACTTTGTTTTCAAAAATATTTTCATCAATATGAGTTTTCTTTTCAAAGTTTTTTAATTTCATTTCTAAAGGTATTTTTAATGCATAATCACTTAGTTCATTATCAAGGAAAGGTACCCTTGTTTCAAGTGAATGAGCCATGGATAGTTTATCTTCAACAATCAAAAGTCCATGTAAAAAGGTTTTAATTTCAAATTTCAAGGAATAGTTTATTAAATCTTTAAAACTAGGATTATAAATTTTTATATCTAGAATATGCTTGAACTTGTCATAAAATTTGTATCGATCTAATTTTCTATCTAAGATTTTTTGTAAATCACCATGAGAAAGTAATCTATTCCATGAAGTAAAATACGTATTATAAAAATCGTCAATTTGTATTAATTCTTTATTTTTGTAATATCTCCATGGATATCCTGCAAATAATTCATCTCCACCAGTTCCTGTCAAAATTACTTTATTAAATTTACTTGCTAATTTTGAAGCATAAAAGTTAGGGTAACTTTGACCAACTCTCGGTTCTTCAAGATGCCAAACAAGATCATCAAATGCTTTTTCCATATCACCAGATTTTAGCATTAATGAATAATGTTCAGTTCCAAGTTCTGCAGAAATTTGTTCTGCTTTTTTTCTTTCATCAAAAAATATTTCTATTCCTGAAATTGACTGCATGTTAAATCCAATTGTAAAGGTTTTAAGATTCTTAATTTTCTTAGACGCTATGGCTGTTATAGCACTAGAATCTATCCCTCCGCTTAATAAACATGAAACCGGGACATCACTAATTAATTGTCTATCAACTGACTTTGAGAGAATATGTTTGAGTTTAGTCTTTGTTTCTGAATAGCTTCCATTTTTAGTATTTTTCTCGAAGTCAAAATTATAAAAATTTTCAATTTTTTTTATTCCGTTACTGTCTATTTCCATAAAGTAACCAGGTTTAAGAATTTTAACATTTTTGAAAAGTGTTTCATCATCAATAAAGTTTTGAAAGGTTAGATACTCTGCAAGACTTTCTTGATCCATTTCTAGGCTGACTTTTGGATGAAATTTGAAAGATTTTATTTCTGAAGAAAATAAAAAGTAATTTTTCTTTTCGAGGTAATATAATGGTTTTATACCAAACCTATCCCTTGCTAAGGTCAAAATTCTATCTTTTTTATTAAATATACAAAAAGAGAACATACCGTTTAATTTTGCTAAGCAACCTTTTCCCCATTCAACAAATGATTTTAAAACTACTTCTGTATCACCTGATGAAAAAAAATTATGCCCCTTTTTTTGTAATTCTTTTTTTATATCTTTGAAATTATATATTTCACCGTTATATGAAATTATCCAGTTCTTATCTTCTGTAACCATTGGTTGTGAAGAATTTTTAGACAAATCAATTATGGACAATCTCCTATGACCAATTGCAAAGTTTTCAAATAAAAATTGCCCTTCACCATCGGGACCTCGATGATATAGTACGTCAGTCATTTTTTTTAGAATGGCTTTTCTAGCTATTTTATTATTTAAATTAACGAAACCAGTTATTCCACACATTATTTTTCTTCATTTTTCTTCTTATGATTTTCTCGCCAAAGAATTAATTCTTTAAGACCTTTTTCAAGATCAAACTTACTTACATACTTTAGGTCATGTGCTGCTTTTTTTATACAACCTATTCTATTTTTAACTAGTGTTGAATTAGTATTTTTCTTAAATCTAATTTTCTTCTTTTTCCCTAATATATTATAAAGAGTATTAGCAAGTTTTATTAAAGACGTTTTTTTACCAGTTCCTATATTATAGAATCCTTGTTTAATTTCTGATTCCATTGCTAATATATTTGCTCTCGCACAATCTTTTACAGAAACAAAATCAAATGATTCTTTGCCACTTCCAAAAATTGTAACGTACTCATTTTTATCAATTGAGTCTAACATCTTCATAATTACAGCAACATAAGCTCCGGAATAGTCTTGTCTAGGTCCATATACATTCATATAGCGCAAACCAACGTAATTTTGATTATACCTATAATGAAAGGCATTTAACATTGCTTCTCCAGCTATTTTTGTTGAACCATAAAAATTTTTAGAATTAAACGGATGAGTCTCAGGCATAGGTTCTTCTAAAGCGTCTCCATATACAGACGCTGAAGATGAAAAAACAATCTTTTTAATTTTTTTTTTCCTACATGAATTGATTACATTAAATGTACCCTCAACATTTGTTTTAAATGCTGATTCTGGATACTCATGGCATTGAAGTAACCAAAGAGCTGCAAAATGAAAAACACCATCTATTCCCATTAAAGAATTTTCTAAGATATCATTTTGTAAAATATCACCACCATGTTCTAAAACCTTAACCTTTTTTGAATTTAGTGATGACATTAAATTCTCTTTTTTTCCTCTGAAGAAATTATCAAAGACTATTACTTCTTTTACGTCATTTTTTATTAAATATTCGACTGTATGTGAGCCAATAAATCCAGCACCTCCAATAACTAAAAATCTTTTATTTTTGAGTTTCATTTATTTTTAAAAAATTTATTAATATATGATATAATTTTATCTACTTCTAAATTTGATATATATCCGTGTATAGGAATACTGATAACTTGATTGCAAGCATCTTCAGAATTTTCTAATGAATTAGTTAATATTCTAAATTTTTTGTAAGCCTTTTGTTTATGCAAAGGTATAGGATAATAAATCATCGTTGGGATTTTATTCTCTTCTAAGAATGCTTTTAGTTTATCTCTTTTTTTAGTTCTTATGGTAAATTGCGACCAAATTGGATCTGAATCTTTATCTACAAAGGGTTTAATTACCATGTCTGTTATATTTTCAAGATACAATTTAGCAACTTCTTTTCTTCTTTTTAATTCTTTTGAAAAGGTCCTGAGTTTTTCTAAAAGAATTGTTGCTTGTATGGTGTCAAGTCTACTATTCATTCCTACTGAGATGTTATCATACTTATTTATTCCCTTACCATGAATTCTGAGTGATTTAAGTTTTGAAGCAATTGACTTTGAGTTTGTAAATAAACATCCTCCGTCTCCATAGCAACCAAGGGGTTTTGATGGAAAGAAACTTGTAGTAGTTATATCAGTAAAATTAGAAATAAATTCTTTTTTATATTTTGCTCCTAACGCCTGTGCAGCATCGGTTATTAGCTTTAATTTATTATTTTTACAAAAATTTTGTAATACTTCGTAGTTACTTGGCATTCCAAATAAATCTACATTTATAATTCCTTTTATCTTTATTCCTTTTCTTTTACTTTCTGAATAAACTGACTTTAATTGATTATAATTTATTGAATAATTGTCAGAATTAATATCCACAAAAATTGGATTGATACCTAAAATTAGAGCAGATTCTGCAGTTGATATAAAAGTAAAACTAGGAACTATTACATTGTCTCCTCTTCTAAAATCTAATGCTATTAAAGCTAAACTTAAAGCGTCAGTTCCATTCGCACAGCTTATAGAGAAATTTGTATTTAAATAACAAGATAATTTTTCTTCTAGAGAAGATACTTCAGGACCCATTATAAATTTATTTGTCTCAATTACTTTAGCAATAGATGTATTAATCTTCACACCTAACTTTTTTTGTTGTATATCAATACCACTAAATGAAATTTTTTCGTTCAATTTAAAATTATTCATAATATCAATTCTATTTTTCTTTAAGACGATTATTTTTAATGAAGTATTTAATTTTATCTCGTGGGCAAATTAAACTTTCATCTAGTATTTCTCCAGAATAGCTTACCCAACCTTTTTGAGAGGCAGGAACTCCTATCATTAGAGAGTGCGGAATACATTCTTTTGTAATCAACGCTCCTGCACCGACCATACAAAATTTCCCAATTTTTATACCGCAAAGAATAGTTGCATTTGCACCAAGTGATACACCTTCACATACAATAGTTTTTAAATATTCATTTTTCCTTGAAATGAAACTTCTTGGTGTTTTAACATTTGTAAAAACAACACTAGGACCACAGAAAACATTTTTTTTTATTTCAACATTTTCATAAACAGAAACATTATTTTGTATTTTTACGTTATCACCGATATTTACATTGTTACCTATAAAAACATTTTGACCGATAACACAATTTTTTCCAATCTTTGAACCCTTAGATATATGACAAAAATGCCAAACTTTAGTATTTGCACCAATTTTCACATTTTCATCGATGAATGAACTCTCATGAATAAAATATAATTTTTTCATTTCATTATTTCTTTTATCAAAGGGTGATAATCATTTTTAGCAAAGGATAACTTTTCTTGTCTCAGCTTAAAGACAGTTCTAATAGAACTTTCTGCCTCGCTAATTCTAAATCCCTTGTTTTGTAGGATTTTTTTATAAGATAAGGTATGAAGATTTTCAAACCCTTCATTCAAGTCAATTTTTTTTTTATTAATTACTAGCTCTTTATGAGTATTACTACTTTTATAAGCGAGATGTTCAAACCTTAAGGATAAAAACCATCTTACTCGTGCACTCTTATATTCTAAATATCCTGCGGCAAAATCTTTTTCTCTTATATGAATTGTTGTATCTTCAACTTTACCAAAAATCCATTCCAATAAATCAAAAAAATGAATTCCGATATTCATCAAAATACCACCAGATTTTTCTTCATCACCTTTCCAACTTGAGAAGTACCAATTTCCTCTTCCAGTAATATATGTTAAATCTACATCAAATTTTTTTTTTGTATTTTTTACTGCCTTTTTAAGTTTTATAGCATTTGGATGAAGCCTTAACTGTAAAATCGCAAATACATTTTTATTATATTCTTTAATAGTTTTTTTAATTAATTTAAAGTTCCAGGGATTTATGACTACTGGCTTTTCGCAAATGACTTCACAACCGGATCTAAGTGCAAACCTTATATGAGAATCATGTAAAAAGTTTGGAGAGCAAACACTTATTATGTCTACTTTATCATTGCTATTTTTTTTTTTGTATAAATATCTATCAAATCTCTCAATTGTTGTGAAAAAATCTGCTTGGGGAAAATATTTATCTATTATACCTATACTATCAAAAGGGTCTAATGCTGCTACTAATTCATTTTTTGTTTCGTATATAGCTTTGATATGCCTTACACCTACAAATCCAGAAGCTCCTATTAAACCAAAAGTTTTACTCATGATAATGGCAAATCTTACACCCCATTTAAAAATATTACTATATGAATAAATTAAATTTCATGACTTAAATTTATTCTTTGCTTTTTTTAAAAAAAGATTAAAAATTGACGATACAAGAATTTTTATTCTAAAGTGTCTTAAAATTAAAGATAACATAAATAATTTATAACCCCTTGCGTATATGGAAAATATTAATAGTCTTTCTAAAAAAAGATATTCTAATTGGACATTTTTAATTTTCTTATTTAAATCAATAAAAAACCTAAGCATGTCTTTAAAGAATTTTTTTAAATCACTAACATTTTGAATAATTTCTTCATAATCAGACATAAATAAATTAGTAAATAACTTAAAGCTATTTGAAGGGAATACGTTCCCAAAATTATGTTTATAAAATTTTTCTTGAATACAAAGAGAGTTCTTTTTCTGAATTTTTTCCTTGTGACTTGATATAGATTGATTATGAAGTCTAAATTTTACTAGTGATTTCTTAATATTAGCAAATTTATGAGAATTAATAATGCGACAATACATTTCATAATCTTGCGATGTAATAAATTTATTATTGTATGGATATTTACTAAAAATTTTTTTTCTAAAAAAAATTGATGAGTGTACCATTGGATTATACAAAAATAAGCTAGATTTTATATCTATATGATTCAAGGGTAAATCACTATGATTGATGAATTTACTATCTTTATCAATATATTCGACGTTACTTCCAACTATTGCAATATCTTTATATTTTTCAAGGTATTTAAATTGTATTTCAAATCTATCTGGCTTGTTAATATCGTCAGCGTCTATACGTGCGATATATTTACTATCCGATATTTTAAATGCTTTATTTAAAGAGCGCGTAATTCCTATATTAGATTTATTTTTAATTATTTTAAATTTCCCATAGAAATTATTTTTTAAATAATCGTTTATAATTTCTGGTGATTTGTCAGTTGATTTATCATCTATCAAAATCACCTCAAAGTTTTGCATAGTTTGGATTTTTATACTTTCTAGACATTCTAATATATAATTTTCACTATTATATATTGGTAAAATTACTGAAATAAGGTGATTATTTTTCATTTAAAAGTTTATACAAATCAGATTCTTCTTTACAAATTTTTTCTAACCTGTAATTAAGCGATATTTTATAAGCATTTTGAATGTATAATTTTTTTTTTTCTTTATTAAGTTTATAAAATTTTAATATATACGCCCTTATACTCTTAGCAGTAGTATCGGGTATTAACAGACAGCTTTTATTATCAACTAGATTATCTATACCTGGTACTTTAGTAGCAATTATTGGGACTTTATAGCTCATCATTTCAACCAAAATTTTTGGATTACCTTCATATAGTGATGGTAAAATAAAAGCATCTGCTAAATTAATAATTTTTTTTAAATTATTCTGATTAGTTCTTTTAAAAAATTTAAAATCAACTTTATTATTTGATAAACTCTTCTCTAAATTCTTCTTTTCATTTTCCTCTCCGTCTCCAACTATAATTAATTTTATATTAGTATTTTTTAAGGCTTTAGAAAGCGAGATCAGATTTTTTTGTTCAGAAAATCTCCCAATATAAATAAGGGTTTTTTTTTCTTTTGAAATTTTGAAAGTAGGTATCCAATTATTCAATACAATGTAATTAGGAATTATACGTATATTTTTATTATTAAATTTATATTTTCTTTCATAGTCACTATAGATCTGTTTAGTTGTAAAAATGAAAGCCGAACCAGCGTTTATATTATTTCGAACATACTTTTCATATATTTTAATAGCTTTTGGATTATCTCTATTTTCTCTAGATCTATGATCAATAAAACTATATCCTTGTCTAATTATCAGCTTTTTTGAAAACAACGATGCAGCTCTTTTTGCAAGATGTACACCATAAAATTGATTAGTTTTAATTAAATCAGCTTTTTTAAGAACTTCAAAAAATAAGAGAGGAATTAAATAACTATATAATCTTGGATGAAGGTTATATTTATTGTATAAAATTTTGATGTAGGGGTGTTTTATTAATATTTCCTTTTCAGTCCTATCTCCAAAACTTATGATTGAGGTTGAAATATTATGTTCTTTTAATTTTTTGTATAATGCTAACTCTCGATCAAGAATTCCCTCCTTACTCCACTGTTGTAGCGATCCTCCAAGAGTAAGAAAAAGAACAAGATTTAGCGTTTTACTTTCCCGGTTAACCAAATTTCACCCCATATCCTTTTAAAATTCAATACCTCAATTTTTGATTGTTTTAACTCATCTAGAAGAATTTGATCTGTATATTCAATGAAATGTGTTGAATCCAATCTATGATCGATTTTCAATTCTTTTTTAAGTGGCACTCTCCAATCTCTATCAAAAACTGGTACTCTAATTAAAAAATATTTAGCAGAAAATTGTTTTTTTATTTTTTTTAAAAAAAGCACTCTATCTTTTATATGTTCAAGAACGTTTGATAAGATTATTGTTTTAAATTTCAAATCTTTAGAACTATAATTTAAAATATCTCCATGAATAAAATTAAGATTTTTATATGAATTTTTTTCTCTAGCTTTTTTAATTTGTTCTAATGACAATTCTATTCCTGTGATTTTAATTTTTTGCTTAGCTATGCTTATTGCAAGTTCTCCATCACCACAACCAATATCAAGGCAGGGCCCTCCTATTTTTTTTGCATGAGCAGTAAAATAATCTACATACTTTGTAAGTCTTTTTTTTACATGAATTCCTTTTCCGTAAGATAATGAATAGAATCCTGTTAATAGGTAAATGAAGTTGTCCAATTCTAAAAGTTTTTTTAAAGCATATTTGGGGTCTGTTTTTTCTAATTTTATATATAAAATTTTTTGAAAAATTTTTGAGATCACATTTAGTGGCACCAATAATAAAAATAAATTTATTATTTTTCTTAAAAAAAAATTCATCATTAAAATAAATATCTTTCAATAATTTTTTCGTATTTAGGACCTACTGAGCTTATTTTAAGATCTCTTTTTTCACAATTTTCAATTAGATTTGAGTAATTATTTTTAATGAATTCCAAGTCTTTTTTTAAAAATCCAGAATATGGAATACCACAGTTTTTTACAACCTCTGAATTTGATCCAGAGTCTTCATAAATTATCGGTAATCCACAGTTTATTGCTTCTGTGATAGTATTCGAACATGTCTCATACTTTCCAAGAAACAAAAGTGCATGAGAGTCTTTATATATTCTAGCTAATTTTTTTTTTGGTTGAGGCTCTAAGGATATTATTCTTTTAAATTCTATTGAAGCTGGGAGATTTCCTACAAATTTAATTTCTGTGTTTTCTAAATTATAAGACTTATCAATACTATTATACTCTTCGAAACCTTTCATCTGGTTTGAGGACCATGACACTATGAGCAACTTAAATTTATCACTAGGACTCCAAAATTTTCTTTTTTTTCTAAATAAAAAATTTTGTAAGTAAAGGTTAAAAATAGCCTCATCGGCTCCATTATTAATAATATCATAATTCGAATCAAATCCTTCAGATTGAAAAAATTTATAACTAAAATTACTTTGAAATATTGAGTGTTTTATATATCTAGAAAAATCTATCTGAATTTTATCTCCGACTACAATTCCATTTATCTTTTTTCGGATTTTCTCTGACCCACTTGCTATAAAGTTTGTTTTCCGGTGGATTATTGGTATGCCCTTGTCATATATTTTTTTTATATCCTCTGGTGTTACAAGAGTTAGAGCATTAATAAGAGCTAGGTCAAAATTTGATTTCATATCTGTTGAAATTTTATATTTTTTTTTAAGGTAACCACATAGTGCACCCATAAAACTATTTTCTCCTCCCCAAGGACCTCTTACCTCTTTTCTGTTAATAAAGATTATTTTTTTCAATTGTTTTATGTAACCGGAAGTTTAAAATTTAATTTTTGGTTCCAATCTAATAGATGGGATATTAATGAAATAGACCAACTGTAAAGCTTTGTTCCATGAAGATCACCAATATTTTTCATGCCTTTTGAGACCTTGGCTCCATAATAATTGTTCTGTGTGCCTTCCAGTCTATATGATAACCCGCCATCTTCCATTATATGTTCCTTAATGATATCCAGACATTTATACGCTAATGATTGTATTTCAAGTTTTCTGTATGAAGATGTTTTTTGAGTCATGTATAGTACGTATAATAAATCAACAAGATTGCAAGCACCGTTTTCAATGATAACATTAAGACAATAATCAATAAGGTTCTTAGGATTTGGTATTTTTCTATCTAGAAAATCGTACGCAGTCAATACCTTCATTCCAGAGTTAATTTTCTGGTAATCAGCTGGGTTGCCTAAGTACCAAGTCCCTATATCTTTATTATAAATTTTATCTAATTCTTTGAAAACTAATTCTATCAAAGATAAAAATTTCTTCTCTTTTTTTAAATCATAATTGGTCTTTAAAAAAACAATTAAATGTGACGAATGACTTCCTGAATGCCAAGGATTGTCACTCCATGGTAGATTACGTATAAATTTCGCTATCTCTGATTGATCTTGCCACATAAAATTTAATGGGTACATTGGCATTTCATTCACGCATTTAAGCGATACAATAGCCTGTCTAGTCTCTGCCCTTCTTGCATTAAAATCCTTTGTTCGTCTAAATTTTAACAGATTAAATTTATCCAGCCTCTTAAGTAATGCTCTGTCTTCAAAATAACCAGACGATTCACCTTCGCGAACCTGAAAACCTTTAATACGAGATACGAATTGTTTTTTTAGATTTTTATCAAAATCAAAAAAATTCAAAATATGACATAACTTCAATCCTAAAGCAGTCCATCCTAGTCCAGAATCTATTGTGGGTTTTAATAAATCTCCTTTGCTACACAATCTTACATAGCCTGGTTTGCCATCAACCATTACTTTGCTAAACCATTCCCAAATATTTTCTCTGTAATTTTTTATCCAATTCGGAGGTGAAAACCTTTTTATCTTATTCATCTTTTCGTATCTTTTAGTATTATTAAGCCAGCAGAGCTAACTCTTAATTCATCAAAACTATATCTTTTAAATCTTTTATTTATTGTGTTTTTATTTAATAAGTCTCGATTTGCCAACATTTTATTTATTATTATTACTCTTGCTCCTAATTTTTTATAAAAATTTGTATAATCTGATAATCTCCATCCATTTAAATTGGAGACACTTTCTTTATCCAATTCCCATTCATAAGAATAAATCCAGAATTTATTTTTTACATCGTGACCAGTAAAATCAATTTCATGGTAAGAAATACCTCCATATTTTTGGCAAAGATAGAGTTTTGAAAGAACTTCTTCGACATTTACCAAATGTTCAAGAGTTGATCTTGAATAAATAAAATCAAAATAGTTTTTTTTTAATTTAGATTTTTCTACTGATGTATTTTGTAACCTCAAAACCTTTTTATTTATTATTTTGTTAATATCTTTTCCAATTAATAAATTTTTTTCATTCAAGACATCGCTTATATATTTTTTTTTATTTTGGTTGATTTCTTTTTTGCATTGTAAATCCCAATAAAGTTCTTGAACACCTGACGTCGCAGATATGTTATCGATCTTGTCGGGTTCGATGATTTCAATTTTTTGAGCTCCATTTAAATACCAAAGTATTGGTAAAGCATATGGATTTTTTTTTCCAGCACCAACATTAAGAAATTTTGTTGGAGTGAGATTGTATTTCTTGATAATATGCTGAATTTCAGAATTTATAATTTTCCATCTAGTAGGTTTGACCCTGTTAGAAAGGTCTTTTTTTATATTTTGGCGATACCTCGAAGAAATTAAATTTACGATTTGAATGCTTGACGATGGAAGGTAGAGAGGATTTTCCTTTATAAATTCAAATAAGAAATTTTTATTTTTTTTCCTTAATAAAATTTTTTTAATAATACTCTCTTCTACCCGAATTAACACACTTAAAAACAAACTCACTGATGAAGAAAGTTTGTGAAAACATTTAATGAGAAAACTATATTTTCTCATAAAATATTTTTTGCTAAAAAAGTGGTATCAGAACAAAATAAATCAGATAAATTAATATCAGAATTTGCTTTTAAGATTTCATTAATTAAATTTGAATCTAAATACTTTAATCTTTTCTTATGATTTTTTGATTCTATCCACGATTCAATAGAAAAACCCTTGTTAACAAGATTTTTTTGAACATATGAAGAATTAATTTTAGTATTTAAATTTTGTTTCATCCAATTTTTACAATAGATATACTCATAAGGCCTTATTTTTTTGAGATATCTATCCAGCTCTTTTTCTTTTATTAATGTGTGAAGCCATGGAGCATCAAAATTTCCCAATGAATGTGCTCCTTCTTCTGACCAAAAATGACCATATTTATGTAATAAAAACCCATCTTTTTTTAAAATCTTTTTTAAGCATTCTAAGAGTAAAGGGAAATTCTTAATATGTTCAAGTACACTAATGGATATTATTAGATCGAAATAATGCTTTTTGAATTTTTTAAATTTTAGAATATCTCCTGTAATGAACTTTACTTTTGCACCAGACAATTGTAAATACTTATTCCTAAGATATTGTGAATGTTCGTCTATTTTGTGATAGTTCTTATCTATTGCAAATACTTCATGCCCCAGCAAACTTAGTGAAATTGAAAGCATACCGGTTCCAGTGCCAATTTCTAAAATCTTTAATTTTTTTCTCTGATTGTAATAATTTAAATAATTTTTTGTCCAAAAAATATATTTCTTTAAATTAAGATCAAAGGAAACTTCATTAACCTTTGGTATAAAAACATTATTTTGAACAATGAAAAATTCTGAATATTTTTTTAAAACTTCATTTGCATAATCATTTATTTGATGTAGAGGGCAGGTTAAAGTGTGAGTTCCTATGAAAGAATTTAAGTTTTGTAATATTTTTTTATTATCTTTTATTCTATTAGCCAAAAAAAATAAGTTTCTTATTGATGTAAAGGATAGGTATGATTTCTTTAGGCCATATCTATAATTTTTGTAAAGTTTATATTTTCTTCCATCTGTGGTTGTATAGATTTTAAATACTTTCTCTTTAATATGAGACGACTTTGTAATATTAAAATTTAATTGTTGCAGGCTAGACTCAGGAAATTTAATTAATTTAAAACCAAAAAATTTTAAAATTCTTTTTATTTGTTTTTTTAAAAACTGCATATTTTAATATTTAATTGCAAACATTGAGTAAATATTAATTACTATTCTTATAATTTTTTCTTTAAATTGAAATGTATTCTTGATTTTTTTTTTGTAATAAAATCTTTTTCCTTTTTTGTTCTATACAAATGATATGATTTTAGTGATATTTAAAAGTTTATTTATTATTATTAATATAGTTTTTTTATTTTAAGTTTGATTTTAGATAAAATAATTAAAAATTTATAAAAAAATGAATAGTTTCTTTGATACTTATATCTTTTTAAATCCTCAATTGCTTCATTAAATCCTTCAGGATTTTTGTAGTCACTTCTATCAAACCTTCTTAGTTTTCTTAATAAATTTTTAAATGAGTCTTTTTCTATTTTTTTGACATCATTGTTTAAATTTCTTGAAATTATTTTTCTTAATAAGTGATTTTTAGATAATAAGTCAAAAGTATATCTCCAATTATCAAAGCTATAACAAACAAAACCATTCTCTCCATGTTTTATTAACTCACAATTAGATTGTGTTGGTTCAGTAATAACTGGTATACCATATTTTGCAAAAACACTGATTCTTCCACTGTTATTTGAGCTCTTATATCTTAGTAAATAATCAAACGGTTCATAATTTACATTTAGATTATTTATCATACTAATTTCTTTTATTTTGTAAGGATTCTTAATTGGTAACAGGCTTGGTACAATACCTATATCAATTTTTTTCATTTCTCTTTCAAAGGTTTTAATATTCCATTGCACGTGATTTACTTTTAAATTAGCATTTAACTGTGGTAAATTTTTTTTTACAATCCCTAAATTAGCTACGTTATAAATTAGATTAAGGTTAATTTTCCTTTTTTCTGAAATATATTCTATACCTTTTCTTATATTTTCGTGCATACCTTCGATGTGAACTTTATTTCCATGATATCCAATTGTTAATTTTTTTTTTGGTAAATGTTTTTTTAAAGTTACGTTTACATCAGGATACGTTGGATAGACTAATATATTATTGTTTAATCTTAAGAAACTATCTCTTTGTTCATTTGAGCAAACCAATAGTAGGTCTGCAAGGGTACAATTTTCTATATATTGCTTAGAGGATTGTTTAGGATCGCAAAGAATGATTTTGAGTTCAGGATTATTTTTCTTAATTTTCTTAATATTTTTATCATTACCCATTAAAAATAAATAATTGTATACTTTATAATCATCATATTTATTTAGGGTGACCTTCAATTTACTTTTTTTAAACTTTTCATATAATTCATAAATATATACTCTACTAGCAGGAGTGTATTCTTTTGAATTCATTAATATTTTTAAGTTCATCATAATTTTTATTTACTTCCCTTATTGAGATCTTTTCTTATCTTTTAACAAACTCTTTCTGCCATATCATATACTTTGGATTATTTTTTTTTATAGCTAAAATTTCGTTCAATATATTTTCACATTTACTATTTGTTATCGAACTTCTTGGAATTAAATAACTGTTAATACATTTGTTGAGTGTCCCTGAAATTGATGTGAATGCAGATGAGTAATTTCTTTTTGCTATTTTATATGCCTCGCAGCAGATATCGTTAATTGAACCATTTGGATATGCAAAGTAATCACATCTACCTAACTTTTTTTTGATTATCTTTTTAGATTCAACTATTTCCAATCTAATCAGTTCCTTTGGTTGAAGAGAATGTAAAATATTATGATTACAACAGTGTGAACCAATCTCAACACCAGAATTACTCAGTTTTTTCACTTGTTTCCAGTTTAGAGGTTTGTCGCTATCATATTTTTCGATAAGTTCACTCCATAAAAAATCAGGAATTAAATCCTCTAAAATCTTTATAATCTTATGACTGGTTTTGACTTCACTATTTTTGATTAGATTTTTAATTTTATTCTTATAAATAAAGTTCCAATCACTACTTCTATAATTATTTATCTTTAAAAGATTTGGAATTTCTATCTTTTTTTTACTTGTATATTTAAGTGCTATTTTAGCAATAAAAGTTGGAAATCTTGTTCCAAATTCTACATTGTTTGTTGTTATGAAAATAGTAAAAGGTATTTTAAAATAACTTAAAATAGGGTACACAACCTTCAGGTTATTTTCATATCCATCATCAAATTGAAGTATTAAAGAATTTTTAGGTATTTTATAATTTGTTTTTCTATATTCTTCAATTTCATTCATACTTAAGAAAATATATTTCTTTTGCAATTTTTTTATCATTTTTATAAATTGGTTTTCTTCTAAATGAATATCTTGAACTTCACGATCAATAATTCTTGGAGTTACCCCATGAAAAAATAGAATTGTTGGTTCATTTTTAAAAAGATGGATATTTTTGAAAAAAGATAACACCATTAAATCATATTACATGCAAAAATTTTAACATCGAAATTCACTCTTTAAATTTTAAACAACACTATGATAAAATATAATTTATATATAAATTTGATATAACTAAATTAAATAATTAAATATGCAATTTAAAAGTCAAAAAGATCATAAAAGGAGAGTATTAAGAAGTTTATACAATAGAAATTCGTTTTTCGATAATATCACTTTTGTTTCGGGAATGAGTGGTAGTGGAACTACACTTTTAGCTGCTTATCTTTACCAGAACTTTTTGTTTGCTGGAATAGTTCCTGAGGGTCCCAATATCGTCTCAAAAAATAATTTATATATGCCTAAAACTGACTCTTTTGAAACTTTAAAAGATTATAAAAAATATATTCTAGCACAGAAAATAGAAAAAAATTTATTTAAAAACTCTTTAAATAAAATAAACCAACAATTTGCTGAGTTGTTTTGCGACCAAAATAATTTGATTATGAAAACGGCAATAATTCCATTAATACAGATTGATCAATATCTAAATTCATATGAAAAAAGTTATATGTTAGTGATTTTTTCAAATCCTATTTTGAATATTGAGGGGTTAAAAAGAAAATGGAGACTTTTTAGCAATTCTTCAATTAATGATTTGTGTGATTTTTGGAATGTTGTATATCAAAGCGCATTAGATTTTTATCCTAAAAAAAGAATAATCTTTATTGAGTATGAAACTTTTTTGACAAAAACTGAAAATATTATTCTTACATTGCAAGAAATTTTAAATTTAAAAAGAAGGAAAAAAATTAAAAAACTGCAAGATAACAATCACAAGTCAGTCAAAGGCCTTCGTGGGGTTAAAGAAGGTATAATCAAATTAGACAAAAAAGTAAACTCAAGACAAGTAATACTTGATCAAGATAGTACTGATGAGATTATCTCTAAAACAAGAAAAGTTTACAAAAAATTAAAAATTAGATTTAGTGAAGACTTCGATCTATAATCATTTATAAATAGGTAAAATATCTTTTAATAAAGATTTTTTGTTATAAATATAAATTTCAGAACCGTCTTTTTTAAAAGTTTTATACCAATCTTGAAAAATTTCCATTACTCCTGAACTAAAAGTACTGTGGAATTCATTGTATCTTTGTCCTCTATCACTAAATGAACTTTCTTTTCTATTACCTGTTGAATAGTCGGTAAATAGTGTTTTATCTTTGTTTAACCAAAAGTATCTTGTATCATATAAGTCGACACCCACTAAAACTAACTTTTTCCAACCAAAATTATATCCAAATGATACTGCGTCACAGAGTGTCCCATTATTATGGATTAGTTTAAGTGGCATTTTTTTTATAGGGATTTTATTTAATCTGTCAGTTTTAAATTGTATTATCTTTGAATCCTTTGGAAGATATTTTTTTCCAATTAATGTATTACCAAATATTGCACTAAAATCACTTTGAACTATAAAAGTGGTATTTCTGTAAAATTTATTATTCTTTAATAAATCAATAAATTCCTTTGAATTTCTCTCTCCTGCATCAAAGCCGGTATACCCCTCTCTCCATCCCCTTATGAGATGATAATCAACATTTATCCATCTCTGTCTAACAAAATGATTAAACCCTAAAACATCATGTTTTTCAAATAACTTCCATTCACTATTTTTTAATAAATTTAAAGAATATCCTGATCCAAAAATAAATAAAGTATCTGATTTTTTGTTTTTTTTAATATCGCTAATAGATAAATATTTAAATTGTTGAGTTTTAATCTTTGCTAATAAAAAAACCTTAGTTCTAGAAAAGTTAAGAAATAAATATTTTTTAAAACCAATTAGATAAAATTTTTGGAAAAGATTTACTATAAAGTTGTAAATTAAAAGAAAAAGAATAAAAAACTTAAGCTTTTTTATATAATAAAATATACAAACATATAAAGTTGATAGATGTTGTTTAATCATTTTCTACTTTAATCCTTTTGAATCATAGAATATTCTTTTTGACATAGAATCATCAATCTTAACTTTTGGAGTAAAAAATCTATCACCTACCCTTATTTCAGATAAGATGTTTCTATTTTTTAAAAGAACCTCTTCAATAAGCAAACAGTATTTCCCATTGGTTGCGACAACAATCCAATCTTTATCATGTCTTAATACTAAACCGCTCATATAAGGATGATTGCTTGATTCACCGCCATGTAAATGAACTTTTTTTATGTGAAGCTTCCCAAAATCTCCCCTATTTATATATGTACTTGCTCCTTCATAAGGGTCATCGAATGCATTTATAAAATTAAATATATCATTTGATTGAATAGACCAGTCAATGAAACCATTTTTTAGTGTATTTAGCCTAGGATTGTAACTTCCGAGATAGTTGGTTTGGTAAATTAGTGGAAACTCATGTCCTTTTATTACTTTTGAAATAAAATCAGAGTAAAATACTTTCGATTTTTTAATTTTATATTCTTCATAATCTTGTGGAATTTGACAATGTTTAGGAAAAAGACTTTTTTGATGGCTTATAATTGGTCCGGTATCAATACTTGAATCTATTAAGTGAACTAGTTGATTATGTATTCTATCTTCTCGCATTATTTGCCAAGAAAATCCACCCGACCCAGCATCTAAGGGTAACCTCGTAAAATGAAAATTGACTAGGTTGTTGTGAAAGAATTTTTGAATATTTTCATTATCAAAAATATATCTAGCACCAAGAGATATGAATAACGTTTCTTTTGGATTAAGTTTTGAAGATATAAAGTTCTTAAGTTTATCATCAAGTTTGTTATAGACTGTAAATTTTAAATCGTTACTTATTAGTTTTGATTGGTGAGATGTTGTTATAATAATAGATTGAATATCTAATTTTTTGTTGATTTCGATGAAATCTTTAAGATTTTTTGATTCACCAAAAAAAATAACTGATTTTAAATTTTTAATAAAGAAATTGTTGTTTTGTTTCATTTTTTTTTATTTACACAATTATTTAAAGAAACATAAAACCTTGTTATTAATTTTTGATTCAATAAATTCATCATATTTAATCATTATCATTCAATAAAATTTCAGCCAATTTAAAATCCTCAATATTGTCAATGTCTAAAGCTTTTTTTCTTGAAGTGATAAAAGCATATGTTTCATCCGTTAAGAAACTTTTTTTTTTTTTAAAGTGATTCCATTCAGAAATGCATATTGATCCAGAAAGTTGATAGTATATTGGGAGTTCTTGTCTGTTCATCCATTTATATTTTTTTTTCATAAATTTTTTCATAGATAAATCTTTTGGAAGTTTATTAGCTTGCAATGGATGATGACCACATTCACATACAGAAAAAACAGCTTTTGCTTTTTTCATCTTTAAAAAATACTCAATACATTTATCTAATTCCTTGGAGTCTCTAAGTGGGGTTGTTGGAACAAGAACTAGAATATAATCAAACCTACCATTATTTTTTTTCAATCCAGTTCATTGAATGAAGTATTGCATCTTCTTGTTTGGACTTATCTCGTGCAAGTTTTTTAGGTCTAATAAATGGAACTTTAATACCAAGATTTTTTGAAATTTTAATAATTTCCTCACAATCTGAAGAAAGAATAATTTCGTCTGTATATTTTGATTTTACTGCAGCTTCTATAGTGTATTGTATAAGAGGTTTTCTATTTAAAATTTTTATATTTTTTTTGGGAATTCCTTTTGAACCACCTCGAGCCGTAATAAGGGTTAAAATTTTTTTTTTCAATTTATTAACTTTTGATTAAATTTTTCTACATTTTTTTTAAAAGATTCATCATGTTTTTCGTTATAAGAAAAATGAATAATTTTTTTAAAAAATTCACTTAAATCTTTTGACATTCTTTTTGTAATTGGATACACAAATTCTTCTGCATCCCTTATATAGTTTAGTCTCTCAGAATTTGAACATATTATTTTTACAGCTAATAAATTATCCAATTTATCCACACATTTTATGAGTGCCAAATTTTTACTAAAACTTTCAATCTTAGAATAATAATTATTTAAATATGATTTTTTTTTTTCTAATTTTCTATCAACTGTAAGAGTAGTTATAGCTTTACATATTTTTTTGGAAAAACCATTCTCAATTAATTCCTTTTCTTTAAATGATGTTATTTCGAAAAAATTATGAAGTAATGAGATGAATACATAATCTAAGCATGGTTTCTTTGCAAATTTTAAATAATAACTTGCAACTCTAATTGGGTGGGAAATGTAGCCATACATTGAAGGGTGATAGGGATTAGATGCTTTGGTTTTGAGTATAAATTTTAATAAATCATTTATTTTTTCAGTATCTCTTTTTGAAAAAAATAAACTACTTTCTTTCAGAAAACTTTTTATAAGGCCGTCTGGTGACTTAAGCATAGATAGCTCTTTTTTCTTCTTTTCTTTAAATATACTTGGATTACTTTTTAAAAAAAACATTAATAAATACTTATTGAGCTTCCACCGTCTAAAGCAATAGAAGTGCCGTTAAGGTAGAAAGATTCTTCTGATGCTAAAAAAATAATAAATTTTGAAAATTCTTCAGGTGTTGCAATTTTTTTTATAGGAATTGTAGAGACAATTCTTGAAATTGCCTCATCATAACTTTCACCAGTTTCTTTGATTTCGATGTTTATAAGGTCACGAGATCTTTCTGTTAAAACTCCACCAGTCAAAATTGTATTTACTGTTATACCGTATTGTCCAATTTCCTTTGATAATGTCTTTGAAAACGAAGAAATAGCCGCACGTGTAACATTTGATAGAATCATTCCGACTTCAGGTTCTTTGGCTGTGAGTGAGGTTAAATTTATTATTCTACCCCATTTTTCTTTTTTCATATCATTAAAAACTAATCTCGACATTCTAAGAGCACTGTAAAAGTTTACATCTAGTGCTTTCTTCCATTGTTCATCTGAAAACTCAAGAGTTTTACCTACTGGTGGTCCACCATTATTATTAATCAATATTTCAATATTTTTTCCAAAGTATTTTTTTGTTTGATCGACAAATCTTTTTAAAAAATCCTCATCTGCTATATCACCAACACAAAAAAATAATTTATCCTTAAACTTTTCTAATTTACTGCATGCATATTCTACATTAGATTCACTCCGTGAGCAAAAACTAACGTATGCATTAGATTTAAGGAGACCCTCTACAATTCCAAAGCCAATCCCCTTACTTCCAGCAGTTACAATAGCCAGTTTATTTTTTAAATCTGTATTCACTTGTAAAATTAAATTACCAAAAAAAAATTAAATAAATAGTAAATTATTTTTTTTCACAAAATATTACTTCAATTTCGTATAAATATAGTATTTGATTTTTTAGCCCATGTAACTGTGAAAAGTCATTTTTTGAACATCGCTTAAGAATATCGTTTATTAGGTACAGGATTTGAGTTAGAGCACCAATTTTTAATAATTCTGAATTGATTTTCAATAAGGGAAAAGTTTTATTCCAACAATTAATCCAAAATGATTTATATTTTTTAATTATTAAGTTCATATCTTTTTTATTTTTGACTAATTTATGTCTTATTAGTTTAAAAAAGGTAAAACCCTGTGCTGCTATAACAGAATAATTTGCCACATCTTCAAAATCTAATACTGCTTTTAATTTGTTATTTTTAAAAAGTAAATTTTGAGGATGAAAATCAGTATGCACTAATTGTTTATGTGCAAGAAAACGTAAATTTTTTTTTATTAATTCCAAGGTTTTTAATATTTTTTTTTCATGTAATAAAAAATGTTTTTTTTTATTTTTTAAATTGATTTCTTTTAATTCTTTTTTTTTTAAAAATCTAAAATCAAGTTCTATAGTTTGAGAATTCTTTGAATATTTACTAAGTATTTTTATAAAAGTACAAAAACCTTTTGATGCTTCTTTAAACTCACTGAAATCCCCTGAAAAATATTTACCATCAATGTATTTGTATAAAATCCAAAAACTGCCATTTGAAAAAAGGAAGTCTTCGTTCTTGAGTGTTTTAAAAAAAGAGATTGTTTTAAATTTTTTTTTTAATAAGAAATTCGAAAATTTTAGCTGACTTTTTATTTCCTCAGGATTATTATTTTTAATCTTTTTGAGAATAAAATTTTTTTTACTAACTGAAATAAGATAGTTTTTATTAATATTTCCTGGAGATATAATTTCTTTAATTTGTATATTTTTCCCAAATTTTATTTTGTAATTATTATTAAGTAATTTTGGTATTATTTTACTTTTTTTTTCTTTATATCTAACGGTTTCCGATGAAATAAAATTTTCTTTAAATAGTATTTTTTTATTCATTAAAAAACAAAGGGAAATTCTGCATAGTTAATAACTTGTCATAACATTTCTTGACAATTTTAGCATCATATAAAGCATTATGCCTTCTGCCTTTCGGCAATTTTAGGAATTTATTTCTATCAATATCTGGATCAATTCCAGCTAAATAAAAAATTGTTGTTAAATCAAAATGTGAAGAGTGATTTAAATAATTAGGTAAATGATGAAGATAGTGAAAATATTTTACATTTAATGATTTTGTATGCCAAAATTGAAAAAGTAGAATTAAGTCAATTGTTTTACCAAAAGAAATAAATGAAATATTTTTATTTTTTCTGTAATTATTTAGCCATTTTGTAATCTTTGTTAATCCCTCTTCTTTTGAAATACTTTTTTTTTCATCTATTTCTGAAATAACATTCTTTCTTAACCAATCGGTAACCTGAGTTTTGTCATAATCTTTAAAGGTTAGATACAGTTCTTCGTTTTTTTCGCCTACCATACCTATGGAAACCGGAGTTGTAAATTGGTGTTCCCCAGTAAATTCAAGATCAAAAAAAACTTTTTTAAATTTCGTTAATCCCATAAATTATTTTTAATCCATTCATTTTTAACTTTTTTCCAAACTCTTTTATCTCTAAATGAATTAGCAATTTTCCAAAAGTCTTCTTCTTTCATATTTACATAATCAAGCCAATAATCTAAATCACTGGACACAACATGATCATATTTTTTTACATATTCAATTCCTTCTTTTCTTGATAAATACCCAGTTCTGATATCTTTAGAAGCATGGTCTGAAGCTCTTCCATAACCAAATTTAATATATTTCATTAAATCATGAATTCCATTTTCATATCTATCATCTAAGTTAGAAATTTTCCTGTAGGTTCTTTCAAAATTTTGAAACGAAGACTTCCAATTATATTTTTTATTCATAAGTTTAGCATGATAATTTGGGTCCCACTTAAAAAAATTTCCAATATATAAACCTCTAACTCCTACATCTAATATTTCTTTGTCAGACGGATATTTTGCCCATAGCATATCTTTCTCAGTAAGTTTGTCTTTTGGATCATCTATAAAATCAAACCATTCATAACCTCTTAATGAATGTTCATGTCTAACCCTTGCTGAAAATTCAACAAAATCTCCGGGTGAATGCATTCCTGATATATCCCAAGCTACTTCTCCCCAAATTATCAATGGTATGTTAAATTTGACTGCCAACTGAATAGGAACAGTAAAGATTCCGCAGTGTGCATGCCAGTTCATATCACCCATTTTTTTGAATCCAATTCTATTTAATTTTCTCAATACATCTATACTAGGGCCATAAACTATATGGTCTGCGTTAAAAACTGCCCTCATTCTATCTCTGTTATAATCCCCAGAGGGTAGATAGTTGTTTCCATGATAAGTAACTAACAGTGGTTTTAATCCATAGTTTGAAACCATTACGTGAGTTTGATAATAGCTATCTTTGCCTCCACTTACAGGTACTATGCAATCATAATTAGATTTATTATTTTTTAATGTTTCATTGATTATTTTATCAAAACGTTTTTGTCTTTTTTTTCCAAAAAGATGAACTAAGTTTTTCAAACTCTTCAAAACTTCTACAACTTGAACAAATACCATCATCATCAATTGAAAGATTGACAGCAACTTCAGGGTACACGCATTTTTTACAGTATTTCATAATCTTAGATTAAAAAAGTTCTGGTTTTCTTACATTTAGTTTTTTATCAGAAAGAAATTTTCTTGCTAGAAAAACACTTTGATCATAGTAATGGAATATATTAGCTGCTGCAACGGCATCGACAGAAGTTTTTTCCAAGGCTTCAGAAAAATCTTTCCATTCTCCTACACCTCCTAATGCAATAACTGGAATTTTAGAATTTTTAGATATATTTTTTAATAATTTAATGTCATAGCCTGTTTTCATTCCATCATTGTCAACAGAATTTAGTAATATTTCTCCAGCCCCTTGGTCTTGAATTATTTTACACCACTCCTCAATTTTGTAATTAGTTTTAACTTTTCCGTAATTTGACATAACAAAATAAGAATTTTTAAATAATTTTACATCAACTGAAACAATTATACATTGACTACCGAATTCTTTTGCAGCTTCTTTTATAAAATTAGAATCTTCTAATGCAATAGTATTTATTGAAACTTTATCTGCACCCGACTTTACTAATAGCTCAATTTCACTTAATTTTCTAATTCCACCACCAAATGTGATTGGCATAAAACAAACTTTTGAAACTTCTTTTATTAACTCAGTTGGAGAAAAAACATTTGAAAAATTTAAATCTGTTCTTTTTTTTGAATACGATTGTTTTCTTGAGATATCTAAATATATTAATTCATCACTAGCCCAGTTGCTCAGTCTCTTTACTGCTGTAAACGGATTACCTAAATTTTGATGTCTTTTAAATTGTTTACTTTGAACAAGAGAACCATCTTTTAATAGTAAAACAGGTATAATTCTTTTTTTTTTCATTAAATTTTTAAAAAATTTCTTAAAAGCTTCATTCCTGATTTTTGACTTTTTTCTGGATGGAACTGTACACCAAATACATTATCTTTTCTGATAGCTGAAGCAAATGTTTCTTCATAAATGGAGGTAGCTAAAATATTTTTTTTATTAAAACTCTTGAAGTGATAGCTGTGAACAAAATAAAAGTTCTCATCATTATCAATATTATTAAACAAAATATTATTTTTTGATTCTGCATTAACCTCATTCCAACCAACATGTGGTAGTATAGATTTCTTTACGTCTAATTCTTTCACTTCACCTTCTACCCAATTTAATCCTTGATACTTTCCAAATTCATATCCTACTGTTGACAAAACTTGCATCCCTAGGCAAATTCCTAGAAAAGGCTTACCTTTTTTTAATATTTCATTTTCCAAACAATCAATGGGGAGTTTTCTTTTAATTTTTTCCATTCCAGAATTATATGATCCTACCCCTGGAAGAATAACGTGGCTTGCATCCCTTATTTTTTTTTTGTCATTAGAGATTTCTGGATCAAATTCAATAAATTTCAGCATATTAAAAACTGATGCAACATTTCCAGAACCATAATCTAATATACAAATTTTCATTTTATCAAAAAATCAATATTTAACATTTTCCATTGAAGTATCTGATCTTCATCAATGTTTTGCTTTACCTTCGTACCAATTAATTTTTTAAGAAATTTTGGTTCTATTCCTGTTCCAGGCCTTTTTATCAGGCAATGTTTTCTTTTTAAAATCTCACCTTTTTTGATTTTTTGTGACGCTACTATGCTTCTACGGGCATTCTTTCTTGCTGCCTTTTCGCATTTTAAAACTTTCTTTTCTTTGTTCCCCAATAAAATACTGACGTCTTCACAACTCTTTACAAAATTTTTTAAATCTTTAGGGTCAAGTGCATGATAATGATCGTTACCGTCCTTTTTTTTATCTAATGTAAAATGAGTCTCTATAATTTTTGCCCCTAAAATCCAGGACAATACTAAAGGAAGGTTATTTGATGTTGGTAATAGATGATCACTATATCCAATAACTAGATCAGGGTAATTTTCTTTTAAAAAAGTTATCCCAGATAAATTAGCATCAATATTTTTAGTTGGATAACATAAAACACAATGCAGAAGAGCTAAATTTTTAACCTTTTTTTTTTTTAAAAAAGAAATAGTTTCATCAATTTCACTTTTTTTTGACGCACCCACTGATAATATAACGGGTTTATTATGTTTTGCTATTGCTTCCAAAAGTTCAAAATTATTTATATCGGCTGACGCTACCTTGAAAGCAGGCATTAACTTACTTAATGAATCAACAAAGTCTGTATCAAATGGAGTGCTCAGAAAGTCAATTTTTCTTTTTTTGGAATACTCACTTAATTTTTTATAATCATCATTATTAAAACTATCATATTTTTTGAAAAGCTCGAATTGTGTCTCAGTACTTTCTTTATTTCGATCCCAATATGCTGGACTATATTTAGATGCCAGTTTCTCAGCCTTGTAGCTCTGAAACTTAATTGCATTAACGCCAGATTTGGCAGCTTCATCGATCATTTTAAATGCATAATTTAAGTTACCAGAATGATTCACACCTGCTTCAGCTATGATATAAGGTTTTCTCCCTAATTTTAATTTTCCAAATTCAGTCATTTTTTTTCAACTTTTCCCTAAAAAATTTTAATTTTTTTTTATCATTGGTTATATTTTCTTCATGTCTTGTATACCTATACAGTGGAATTGCAATTCTTCCAATCTTGTATTTTTTTTTATATCTTTCTCTTAATTCTTCATCCTCACATAAAAGCATTTCGTTGTTATACAAACCAATCTCGATCAGATTTTCTTTTTTGAACATAATTCCGCATGCAATGGGTTTTTTTTCTGCTGAAATCTTATCCAAATGCTTTTCATTTTTATCTACATGTATGTAATCACATTCAACAGCACCATATTCTTGATTAAGTGATAAAAAAAGCTCCTCTACAAAAATTAGAGATTCATGCATATAATCATCGGAATCTAAATGAACAATAAATCTTCCAGTTGACTTTTTAATCCCATAATTTCTTGCATAAGGTAAGCCCATATTTTTACTTAAGAAGAAACTTTTTATTTTACTTCCAAAATCCTCAATTATTTTAACTGAATTATCTTTTGAACCATCGTCGATTACTAAAACTTCAAATTGATCTTTTGAAAATTTTTGGTTTAGTGCGCTTCTAATTGCTCGACTAATAAATTTTTCTCTGTTAAAAGACGTTATTATAATACTTACAATCATGATGTTTTATACATATAACTTCTTTTGACATTATTATTAATTTTATTAATTGAAGGATTTGAATCTAATAATTCTAATATATCTTTCATCAAAAATAAATTTTCTTTTTTATAAAGGTTTTTATAGATCAATCTTACCATTTTCAAATCAGCTGATGTATCAATAGTCCACCTGAGATGATGTAGAGATTTTTTACATCGAAAGTTTAACTGCTTAAACTGTTTAGGGTTTTTATAAAAAAACTGAGTCACGTGTTCTCTTTCAAATTTTTCTTTTGCTAACAAATTAGCTCTTGAGAGTGCTTTAAATGTAAAAACTTCTGTATCTAAGCCCTCAGGAAAGGATGGTGGGTTATTGTTAGAAACAAAATCAAGTTTTTTTTGTATAAGTATATTTAAAGCCTTATCAATTAATCCGGGTTCCTTAAAAGGGTCATCTGCTGTAATTCTCACAATAATATCAGCTTTAAAAAATTTAGCTGTTTCAAAGAATCTAGTTAAAACATCGTTCTCGCTTCCTCTAAAAAATTTTATACTATTTTTTTTTGCCCATTTAATTAAAGCATCATCCTTCTTTGAAATAGTGGTGGCTAAAATATTTTTCATATCGTGAGAACAAAAACTTATTCTTTCAAAAATATGGTGAATTAGTGGTTTTCCTGAAATTAGCCTAAGAACTTTGTTTGAAAGTCTTTTTGAGTTACAACGCGCTTGAACAATTGAAATTATTTTACCTACCAAGCTGTCCAGCCTCCTTCTACTAAAAAATTTGAACCAGTACTATAAGACGAGGCATTAGAAGATAAGTAAAACACTAATCCGAGTATTTCCTCTGCTTTCATCATTCTTCTCATTGGAGATAATCTGATAAATTTTTCTTCAAACTCTTTTTCATGTTTATTCCAAACGCCATGTGGTGTAATACAATTTACTCTTATATTATGTTCTGCCCAATAGCATGCTAAATATTTCGTTAAAGATATAACACCTCCTTTACTTGCTGTATAAGCAACTGGATTACCCAAAGAATTATCTTTGTAAATTTTTTTGTTAGAAGATACGAGGCCATAAGTAGATGCAAAATTAATAATTGATCCTCCATTTTTTTTTAAAAATTCACCAAAGTATTTACATAGAAAAAAAGTTGCTTTGAGATTTATATCGATAATTTGATCCCATAAATTTTCATCAAATGATTCAATATCAACTTTTGTAAAACCTAAAGGTTTGGCTTGGTGGTTATTAATTAAAACATCAATTGATTTATATTTTTTTTGAATTTTTTCAGCAGTTCTTTTAATTTCATTAACTGACTCCAAATTACATAAATAGAAATCAATACCCTTATTAAATTTTCTTGCTTTATTATCAATAACAATTACTTTTGCTCCATTTACATTGAGTGATTTTGAAACTGTTCTTCCTAGTAAACCAGAGCCACCAGTAATTACAATTATTTTATTTTTTACATTAAAGATTTTTTCAATTTTCATTTTAAAACATTTTACAAGTTTTTTTTAGTATTTGTCCCTGTTTTTTAGCCTCGTTTAAGTTCCAATAATTTGTTTTAAATTGCATTATTCTAGGTTGCACAAATTCAGCATTTTTACAAAGTCCTTCTACATATTTTTGTTTTAATTTTTTTGATTTTGAAAATTTTTGAAGAAGTGGTTCATAGTAAGATAAAGCCCAAGCACCGTAAAAGTCATCCCCTCCATTTTTTTTAAATAATGTTCTAAATTTAAACCAATCTTTCTGAGGATTATCTGTTCTTAATATTAAACTTGTAGCCCAGTAGGCACACTCATAATTTTTTGGAATATATTGAGGTGTAAAAAGATCAAAATCACTTACCGCTTCCAAAAATATTTTTGCACTTTGTTTTCTAATATTTACAAGTTCGTCGAGTCTTTCTAATTGTGCGAGTGCAACGGCAGCATTTATTTCTGACATTCTATAATTGTAGCCTAGTAAAGAGTGCCTTTTAAAATTTGGACTTTGTATTTCTTCCTTTTTAATTAGCATTTTTTTTGCACTTACGGTTGTATACCCAAGGTTTGATATTTTCCTGGCCTTATCAGCTAAATCAATATTATTACAACATAATATTCCTCCGTTTCCGCAAGTCATATGTTTTGAAGCTTGAAAACTGAAAGCAGAGAAGTCACCGAAACATCCTACCGTTTTATTTTTATATTTTCCTAAAAAACATTCAGCATTATCTTCAATTAGGTATAATTTATTATCTCTACATATTTTTAATATTTCTTTATAATTTGGTGGAAGTCCATAGACTGATACTGAAATAATAGCCTTTGTTTTTTTTGTTAAATTTTTTTTTATTGATTTTGGGCATATTGTCAAAGTTTGCAAATCTATATCAGCATAAACTGGGATGGCATTAGCTTGCAGAACTGCTATCGACGTACTACTCATTGTCAATGGAGGTACTATCACTTCATCACCAGCTTTTATGTCAATACTTAAAAGTGCTGTATGAAGTGCGGCGGTCGCATTCACATGACCAATTGAAAATTTAACTCCAAATTTATCTGAAAATTCACTTTCTAATCTTGTATTAAATTCACTACCTTTAGACGTTCTAAAACTATTTTCCAAAGCTTCTATCGCATAAAGTTTTTCTAAATCTGAAATTCTTTTCATTTTAATTCCTTAAAACTTTTGAATGTTCGAACCAATCCCTTTTCAATATTAACTTTTGGTGAAAATCCCGTAATTGTAAAAAAATTTTTACCATTTGATACCGAATCAATAATATCATGATTTCTCATCTTTTTATGGGTAATTTGTGGTTTTGATTTATTTATTTTACTAATAATTTCGATAAGTTTATTAATGCTAGTTTTTTTATTCGTCCCAATATTAAAAGTTCCAATTAATTTTTCATCAAAATTTTTTAATGACTTTACAAATGCTTGAACGACGTCATCAACATACACAAAATCTCTGGTTTGTTTTCCATCCCCATAGATGGTTATTTTTTTTTTATTAATAAGTTTATTAATAAATTTAGTTATTACTCCAGAATATTTATTATTAGGATTCTGACCTGGACCATAAACATTAAAAAGTCTCAGAGAACAACCATAATTTTGTTTTTTTATATATTCGCTAACTTTGAACTTTGAAAATGCATAAGGACTAATTTTTGACAGTAGCTTACATCTAGAATCAATATCGTCATTTTTTTCTTTATTATAATTTCCATATTCTGCTGCCGATCCTGCAAAAATAAATCTAGGAATTTTAAATTCTTTACTCTTCATAAAGATTTTTTTTGAGGCAATATAATTTATATTCATTGTTAAGTTTTCATTCTTTTTTGAAAAGTCTACATCAGTAATTCCTGCCAAATGAATAATTGCATAAATATCATCATTTTTTCTTAAAAATGATTCAAAAAAATCAAAATTTTCTATACTTTCATTAAAAAAATCAAAATTTTTTGACTTTTTAAGTTTCTTTACTTTTTCATAATCACCAGAAAAAAAATTGTCTATCCCTATAACTTTATTTTTTTTTATTAATTCTTTAGATATTTGATATCCTATAAAACCTGCACACCCTGTTACTATAATTTTTATCATTGAAACTAACTCAGATCATGACTCTTTAAATATTTTTGAAATTCACTATTTTTTGAAAGTTTAAGATATTTCCATTCTCCTTCTTCAATAATTCTTCCATTATCAAGACAATAAATATAGTCTGAATGTTTAAGTGCAGTAAATCTATGAGCAATAATAACTATTGTTAAATTTTTTTTATAAGATTTAATTTGTTGTAAAATTTTTAACTCTGATATTGAGTCTTGAGAAGAAGTAGCCTCATCAAGAATGAGGATAGGACAGTCTTTATATAATGCTCTGGCAATTAATATTCTTTGTTTTTGACCTCCTGAAAGTGGAATTTCTTTACCACCAATTATTGTATTAAATTTTTTAGGTAAAGTTTTTATATAATCATTTACACCTGAAATTTTTGTAACTTTTTCAAACTTATTTTTCTCAAATTTACTAAACATAGTTATATTATTTATAACAGACTCATTAAATAAATAACCACTCTGAGTGATCATTGATATACTTTTTCTTACAGATTTCTTGCTTATTTTGTTTATACAAATATCATCAATAGTTATTTTATTTGCGTCAATATTATGAAATCTAAATAAAAGATTTACTAGACTAGTCTTACCAGAGCCTGGCTTTCCAAAGAAACCAACTATTTTATTTTTTTTTATTGATAGATTAATATCTTTTAAAATCTTTTTTTTTTCATATCCAAAGTTTAGATTGTTAAATCTTATTTCTTTAGTGAATCTTAATTCTTTATTTTTTAATATAATTTTTTTTTGATTATTTGATGTTTCATTTAAATCGACAATATTTTGTGCTGCAGCTAATCTCATCATTGCTGATGATCTAAGGCTATTTATTTCTATCAAAGGTGCCTGAATTCTAAATAATAAAAAAAGATATATAATAGCTGTTGATAGAAAATCTTTTTCAATATTTACATTATAAATTAACAAGTATACAAACATAACTGAACCAAGAATTATTATCAAAATAGATCTCACTAAGGGTGAAAAAAGTGATTGAAATTTTAAAGACTTTAATTTGTAATAAATAAGGTCTTTGATATTTTTTTTGGTTTGATTGTAAAAAGTTTTTTTCTTTTCATGCGATATTATATCTCTAAATCCATTAATAATATCAGATAACTTATTATGAAGCTCTAATGTATGGTTTCTAATTCTCATCCCAAATATTTGTTGTTTAATAATTAAGCTGTTAGTTAAGAAAAAAATAATAAAAACATTTGATAAAATTATTAAAGAAGGTATTGGTTGATAATAAAAAATAAAAAAAACATAAAATAAAATTAAAGTAGTATTATTTAAAATTTTTATATTTTCTGAAATAAAGTTTGCATAGGCTATGGTTTGTTGATGAATTTTAAAAATTAAGTGATTTTTATTTTCATCTTGCAAAACTTTAATTTCATTATTGAACACTTTTTCCATTGACTCAGTTTTTATTTTGTATTCAATTTGTGAAGATAAAAAACCTGGAAGATATTGATTAAAAAAATTAAATATTTCTCTTAATATTTGTATTACTATTACAACAAAAAAAATCGTAGAAATATTAACGTCAATTATAAATGAAAAAAGATATGAATTTTTAATCTGATTGTTATCTGTTAAACTTCCAAGAAGAAAAATACTGATAAGATCAAATAAAAAAATTGTAAAACTTATTATAAAAAGCAATAAAATAAATTTTTTTTTCTCTAAAAAGATAAATCTAGTTTTTTTTAAAACTTTTACATATTCTTTTGAAAAAATAACAGATAACAAAGATTGTAATAATTTTTTCATGTTTTTATGGTTTAATTTGGCTAATGATTACACAGACCTCTGTTAGTGAAAATTTTATACTGAACTCAAGTAATTTTTCTATATTATTATATCTTTTCTAAGACTTTCAACTTTTCTAGACTCTTTATCAATTTCTTTTTTCATTTTAAGTAATTCACTATTAAAATCATTTAACACAGAATTAAGTTTTCTTTTTGAAAAGAAATAGCTCAAACTTTTGGGAAAAAATTTAAAAAATCTAGACCGAGAGCTAATTATATTAATTAAATTAGTGGTATCTGTGACATTCACTCTATTGTATGTTAATTTAACTTTTTCCTTACATTTAACTCCTATTTTAGACTGAACATCCTCTAAAAATTTTTTTGGTTTATTTTTTAATTCATCGTAATTCAAAATATGGACTTTTGTTTTACCGAATATTTTATCAAGACTTTCGATTATACTTCCAAACTTACAGAAAGTATTCATATTTGGAAAGTGACCAGTTTTCAAATCTATAGCTTTAAAATTATTGTAAAAAAAAAATTTTTTTACATCTATCATTATTTGATTTTTTACCGAAAGATATAAAAAGTTTGATTTTAAAATTTCATTAATATTTCTGACAACATATAAAATTTCAATATCTAGAAAAATTTCTTTTAATCTTTGGAATTGTAAATTTGAATCAAGAGTTCTCTCCCCCCAAAATTTTTCATAATCTTTGATTAAATGATACCTAAAACTAATAAAATCTTGTTTTGAAAAAACTAGAGTTTGTTTTGATGAAAGTTTTAATTTTTTTATAGAATTTATTAAATTATGTTTATTATAATTTAAACTGGGAGATGTACATAGTTTTATAAAATTGTTGTAAACATTTTTGTATTTATTAGATTGAAATTGATTTATAAATATACATTCAAGTTGGGGAAAGATTTTTTTTTGTAAAAATGTTCCTCCTGTTTTTGGAGCACCAATGTGTATAATACATTTATTCTTTATCATTATTTAATTTATTATGTTTTATAGGTTTAACTAAATAGTTATATTTTTGGTGATCAAACATATGATGTTCAAAAATTCTTTCTCCTAAAATATTTCTATTAAATACTTGTGTGTAAATGGTTGAAAGCGTTCTATTTTTATACTTTTTGTTATATTCTTTAATGGCTTGAAGCTCGCCTACACTATTAATGGTTCCAACATCATCAAAATAACACTGAATTCTCGGTAATAAATATTTTTCGTTTCTATTGAAAATATTTAATGCTTCTTTAGTTGAACTGTAATAATCTAAATCAAAAGAAATAAAGCCAATTGGCGAGTTATCTTTATTTTTAAATTTTTTTGTTGTATTTTTTACATCTCCTATAATTAGCCTAGTTTGTTTTAGTTTTGATTTAAGTAAATTTAAGTTCATCTTAAAAAATCCCTCTCCCCAAAGATATGGCTGGTCTTTATAGTCTTTTGGTTTTGGTAAACCAATGCCTGTATCAAATCCATAAATATCGAACTCAATATCAAAAATCTTTTTAATTTCTTCGCAATGATTTTCTATAGTTAACAACCCATTACCTCCTGCAACACCAAATTCAATTATTGTTATTCTTTTATAACCAAGTTTAACACCTAATTCTGCTGATTTGTATATACAATATCCATAATATGATCTTACAAACACCCCAGCTTCGAGCTTTTGGAGATAAGAAAAATTTCTATACTTAAAGCGGTAAACAATGTCTTTAATTTTTTTAATTATCTTAGATAGCATCAATTATTTTTTTAATTCTAAGTTCAAGTGTATGATGTTTTTGACAAAACTTTAAAAATTTCTTTGCCAAAATTTCTGTATATTTTTCATCCTCCATCATTTGAATTACTGTATTTAGGTTGGACAAATCTTTTTTTAATTCTATAAAATGTTTTCCATTATTAAATAGATTTAAGTATCTACCTTCCACTAAAATTAGCGTTGTGCCGCTAGCAGCAGCTTCAAATACTCTTGCTGGAATACTCAAACCATTAAAAGAATTTTTTGATCTATTTAAATATTTTTTTAAAATTAATTCCTGATTTACAAAACTTAATTTATTTATTTTTTTTCTCATTTCATCATTTAATTGTAAAAAAGCAGAGCCACTTTCACAGGCTACTGTTGTTCGAGAGTTTAAAAGTAATTGATACCACTTTTTGTGAGGAACAGAAAAGGTATTAATTTGACTTTGAAGAGAATTAATTTTTTTTATTTTTTTTAAAAATCTGGGAATAACTATATTTCTACTTATATTGCCACAATAGAGTGGGTAATCTGAATTTTTACAAATCGCAAAATCATATTTTCTTCTTTTATGATTTATTCTAGAACAAATCTCTAGAGTATTTAAACCATGAGGAATAGAGAGAATTTTTTGAATCTTTTTTGGGTATATAGATTGTGCAATCTGCAAATCAAGTTGGGTTAAAAGTATGTCCCCGTTCAGAAATTCAAAAAGCTCAATCTTTTTTTTTAAATCTCTGAATTCATTTTGAATAAAAAATGCAACTGTAGTTTTTCTGGTATTAAGCAACCTTTTTAAAAATTTAGCTTTCCTTTGATCAATTGTATAATTTATGGAGTAACCAAAGACTATTAATTCATATTTTCTAAAAAAAATTACTAGATTCTTTAAATTTAGTTTAGATAAATCAAGGACATCAAATTTTCTTTTGAAATTTTCATACCAATCTAAATGATATTTAAGATTTTCTGATTTTGATAAATCTACTACATATAAAAAATTGTTTTTCATTTTGATTTTTAGTTGAAGAATATATATTGAAATAATGAATAATTTAAAACTATCTTCTGGTTATTCAATTGTTAATTTTAATTATAATAAATATCAATTAAGAGAAATTTTTATTGAAGGATTAAATCAACGACTAAAACTAAAAAATAAATTAGAATTAAATGAAATTCATCATCAATTTGACGTTAAGAATAACTTTGAAGAGCTTAGACAACAATGTTTTTTAATTTTTAAAACTCAGAGATTTAAAGAATCTTATCTTTCTATTGCGAGAGATTTAATTGAAACTTTTTTTTCAAAATCAGCATTAGTTCAAAAGTTTCCCACAATAAGAATACAATCACCAAATCAATCCGCAGCTCCTTATCATAATGATAATTGGTTTGGGCATGGAAAAGATGTTATTAACTTTTGGTTGCCGTTATCTCAAATAGATAAGTATAATTCTTTAAGGATTTGTAAAAATAAAAATGAAAATCAATATTGCCTTGACTATATTGTAAAAAACAAACTCAGTCTTTCAAAAATTAATAGCCTACTAAAACAAAAATGTGAACCCGTAGTCTTAAATGAAAATGAAATACTTTGTTTTAAAACTTCAACTCTTCATGGTACAGAGATAAGTAAGTCTAAATTCACTAGATTCTCAATTGATTTTAGGATAGCTCCTTCTCAAAGTAAATTAGGAACGAAACCAATTAATAACTTTTATAATGTAAACGAATTAGACAATCATCTAAGTAAAAAAATTAAGAAAAAAAAACAAAAACAAAAAAGAATTAAAGCTTTTTTTTACACAAATTTATGTAATTTTAAAAGTGCCAAATCACAACTAATGTTATGTGTCAGTTATTGTAAAGATAATAACATTGATATTGTTGGAGGTGATTCTGAAATTCTTATTTTTGACTACCTTCCTGTTCTTAGAAACAATTTAGAAAATAAAAATATTGATGCTGTAGTTGTTTTTGGAGTCGATATTTTTTCAGGGAATAAAAAGTTAGCAAAATCAATTTTAGAGCTGGCTGGTAAAAATAAAAAGAAAATTATTTTTTGTGCTGAAAGCGTATTATTTTCAGATGATAAGGATAAAAAAATTATTTTAAAACTACTTAAATGACTTTGTAAAACCAATGATTGTTTTTGCTATATTTTCAATTTCTTTTTTAGATATCCACCAGCCACAGGGAAGAGATAACTGATGTTCAGAAAAAAACCTTACACCTGGAAGATTTATTTCACTACTTTTAAAACAAGAATAAACATCATTTGGTATATGAACCTGACCACAATCAATATTTTTTTTTAATAGATACTTTTCTAAATCATTTCTTAGCTTTTTAGATGAAAGTATAATTGTATAGTACCAATAAACTGAGCTTGAGTTTTTTACTTCTTTAATGAATTTAATATGTTTGCTTTTAGTAAATTGCTTTTTATAGGTATTTGCATTTTCAATATGTTTTTTTAATATTTTTCTTATATGTCCTATATTCGATAACCCAATTGCTGCTGAAATATTATTCATGTTAAATTTATAACCTATTAAGTTGCTTTCAATATCTATATTTCTTTGTTGTTGTATCCAATTCCCTTTTTCGTCTTTAGCTTGTTTTCTATCAAAACCAAACCATTTCAACTTTTCTGCTTTATTATGGTCATTATTATTTTTACAAATCAGAGCACCACCATCTCCACATGTAAAATGCTTTATAGCTTGGAAACTTAAGCAAGTAAAATCACTGTAATAACTTATATCTTTTTTATTTAATTTTGCTGAGAATGAGTGTGCGCCGTCGATAATAAGCTTTACTTTTTTCTTTGTACAAAATTCATAAATCTTTTTAAGATCTGGTACTATCCCACTCCAGTTAACTATCAGGACAGCAACGGTATTTTTATCAATCACTTTTTTAATTGTTTCTTGTGATAACATACCGGTCTCAGTATCAACATCAGCCCATTTTAGCTTTCCTCCAAGATTTTTTATTGGAGTATTACTTGCAATACACGTGACAGGTGTAGTAACAATATTTTTACCTGGTTTTAAGCCACTTAATTTCATTGCTATTGTTAGCGCTGATGTACAGCTATTCATTAAGACTATATTTCTAATATTTAAAAAATTTTTTATTTTTTGAGAGAGCTTATTAACGTAAATTCCCTCATTCAAAAAACCTGAATCTAAAACTTGACTAACTATTGATAAGGCTTTTTTTTTATCTGTAAATACTTTAAATAATGGTATTTTTTTATTTTTCATATTCTAATCTGAAATTGAATAAATGGAAATGCAACATCAAATTTATTTTTTTGAAGAAAATTGTTTACTCTATAATTATCATATTTAGTAATTATGTAGCAGTATTCAAATGGAATAATTTCTAAAAATTTATTAATCATTATACTACCAATACCACGATTAAAGTATTTTGGATGGATACCTATCAAATTGATAATTACGTTTTTATTTCTTTCTAGATACTGTATATGACCTAGAATAATATTTTTTTGTGTAACAAAAAAATTTTTAAATTTTTCATTCATCATCCATGCTTTATAAATTTTAGTTGCTTCTTTTTTCAAACCTGATTTGAAGAATCGAGATTGATTTTTTATTTCAGAAATTATTTGCCAAACTCTTAATTTATCTCTTTCATCAAGTTTATTAATTTTACATGTACTGAAATTTAAGTTCGAAGTATTTTTTTTAATTTTGTTTTTTTTTTCAAAACAAAAGACGAACTTCAAATCCTCGAGATTAATCTTAGGCTTTTTTAAGGAATAAATCTGGTTTGTAAAGTTTAGAGTTTTTACATTTAAAAAACAATTACCTTCAACTTTTTGAATATACTTAGACAAAATATTTTTATTTAAACTTTTACAAGTAACAGAAAAAATTTTTTTTTTAAAAATTTTTGAATCAAACTCTGAGTAAATTATTGAATCTTTTTTCCAAAAATTTTGTATGTGTTTATTTTTCTGTTTCAATATAGATCTATTCAGTTAGTGCTCTTTTAACTTCATCTGTATTTTTTAGCATTTTACATATTTCAGAAATATTTAGCTCGGTGGCATTTTCAGATGTGAAGGGAGAAATATTTTTTATTTTCCTTAATTTCTTAATGAAATAGTATTGTTTGTCCAAGAAAAATTCTGGTTTAATTCTCCAAAAATTTTTATGACTTTCAGATCTTGTTAATTCCTCTGAGGTTACAAGCGTCTCATGATTTTTTTCACCACCTCTCGTACCAATAATTTTAATTTTCTCTTTTTTTCCAATTATTTTAAATACTGCTTTTGCTAAATTAACAATTTTTGCTGATTTTGCTTTATAAATAAATAAATCACCACTTTTTCCGTTTTTTAAAGAATAAAGAATCAGATTCACAGCGTCATCTAACCTCATTAAAAATCTTGTCATTGAAATATCTGTAATTGTAAGTGGAATATTTTTTTTTGCTTGTTGGATAAACAATGGTAGTATTGATCCTCTGGAATATAAAACATTACCATATCTAACTGCACATATAACTGTTTTATTATTTGTTTCTAATGATCTAGAAACTATCAATTTTTCCATCATCATTTTGCTACACCCCATTGCATTTATAGGATATGCGGCCTTGTCAGTACTTAAGACAATTAGTTTTTTAACATTATTTTTTATTGCTCCATCTATAACATTCTCGGTACCTATGATATTTGTTTTAACGGCCTCTAATGGAAAATTTTCGCATGTAGGAACATGTTTGAGAGCAGCTGCGTGAAATATATAATCAACACCGTTTAAACAAAAATTTACTTTTTCCCTGTCTCTTATGTCTCCAATTATAAATTTTACTCTTTTATCATTAAGCTCTAGTCGTAAATGATATTGTTTGTTTTCATCTCTACTGAAGATTAATACCTTTTTAACATTAGTATTTTTTAGTAGGTAGTTTACAAATTTTTTCCCAAATGAACCAGTTCCTCCAGTTATGCAAACAGATTTATCTTTAAATATATCTGATTTTAAATTAATCAATTTAAACACCCCATATCTGTGTTTTAAGAACATTAGTGGTGCCTAAAATTATTCTAACTACCTTTTTCGAAACTTCGTATTGGTTATAGTCTGAAGGACATGTTGATTTATCTGTATCCAAAGGACTTTTTAAAATTAGATTTAAAACTCTTAAAACATCATCTGCATTTAACCCAGTTATTGGACAAAAACCACCTTCTAATGATTCTTTTTTTTCTGTGGACTTTCTAATTGCAATTGCAGGAAAACCTAAAATGGATGCATCCTCATGGATTGTTCCGCTATCAGAAATAACACATTTTGAATCAAGTTGTAATTTAATAAAATCTATAAGGCCAAATGGTTCATGCCAATTTATTAGTTCATTACTTTTTTTTATTAAATTTTTACTCTTCAGTTTTTTTATCGTTCGAGGGTGGGTACTCACTAGAACAGGCAATTTATATTTTTCGCATATCGAATTAAATGTATCAACTAAAATTTCTATATTTCCCTCTTTATCTACATTTTCCTCTCTATGAATACTTGCTGCAAAATATTTTTTTTTATACAGACAAAGTTTTTTTAAAATAGTGCTTTTGGAAAATTTGTTTTTTAGATTATTGTAAACCTCAAAAATCGGGCTTCCAACAACATAAATATTTTTCGGATGAATACCTTCTTTAAACAGATTATCTCTACTATTTTCTGTATACGCTAAATTTACATCACTTGTATGATCTATTATTCGCCTATTTAATTCTTCGGGAACGTCGTTATCAAAGGATCTATCACCAGCTTCAAGATGAAAGATTATAATTTTTTTTCTTTTTGCAATAATTGAACTTAAACCAGAATTTGTATCACCAAGAATTAAAATAGCATCTGGTTTTTCCTTATCCATAATTAGGCCTGTAGAACTCAAGATTTTTCCAATCTGCTCTTCAATTGAATTAGCTTTACATTGAAGTTGATAGTCAGGTAAACGGAGTTCTAAATCTTCAAAAAAAATATTATTAAGATTTTTATCATAATTTTGTCCAGTATGGACTAAAATATGATCAACATTTTTGTCAAGTAATTTTATGATATCCGCCAATCTAATTATTTCTGGACGGGTTCCCATAATAGTCATTATTTTCATATCAAAACTTCTTCATAAAAATTTTCAATTTTAAATGTTTTGCACAAATTAACTCTAAAAGGCATAGCTACCGCATTTCCAATTTTTGAAAAAAAAAGGACATAAATATAAAACATATTAAATTTAGACAGGTAAAATATCCTTATTTTCCAAATTTATAACTATATTATCTAATAAAATTTTTATTCTAGCATTATTTTCTAATGAGGTAATTTTTCCTAACATATTCTTGAATGGTCCATTTATAACTTTTATACTTTGATTTAATTTATAATTTAAATAAGATTCACTAATAACACCAAATGAATTTGTACTTTTTAAAAGAATATTAATAATTTTTTTATCAACCTTTGAAGGATTTACATTAGAACTTAGTAACTTTTTGACCCCGCGAGTATTTCCAATTTTAAGCCAGTGAGGGCTAAATATGTCAAAACTGACAAATAAATAGCCGGGGAATAGAGGTATGAAATTAGAATTTATATCCGAATAATTTAGCTGAGGCAAAAAAACTTCAAATCTTTGGTTTAAAAGATTTTTTCTTGCTAATTGTTCTTGTTTTGGCTTCGTCATAACTACAAACCAATCTTTATTTACTTTTTCCATAATTATTTTTAGGTTTGAAATTAGGTTTTTTCTTGCTCACATACAAGCATTCTGCCACAAGTATTACATCTGGATTAAAAACCTCTATCAAATGAAAATAATCATCCTGAGAGGAGGTTTGACTGGTTAAAAGTATTTTATTTTTTTTTAAATTTTTTGGATATTTTTTTACGACTGGATAATTCAGATACTTTTTCCCTTTGAAATTTTTATCTACAATAGATATTATTTTTTTGTTATTCTCTTGAGCAGATAAGATAGCAATTTCACAAATCTCACTTACACCGTAAAGATAGTAGCCATCTGAGTTATCATTGATTAGAATTCTATTAAAGTCAGCTCTTACTTTTCTAAAAAAACCTAAAGATTCGTTAATATATTCTCTTACAAGTTTGACTTTATCAGAAAAACCTTCTGGTGTGAGATAGTAAACAAACCTTTTGTAAGGTGCTTGCTGTACTTTAATGAGACCTTTTTTTAAAAATTTCTTAATTAGTGCATTTGCCATTCCTATTGATACGGCTATTTCTGAAGAAATAGTTTTTTGAGTTTTCTCTTCTGCTTTTTCTATAGCACTAAAAAAATTAAATTCATGAAAATTTTTTTTCATAAATTATTTATAACATAAAAGAATTTAAATTCAAAGCGTGAAATTCAATGCATGAATTATATAATTATCGTCGTTTTATTATTATTTCATTTACTAAATTTTAAAATATTGATCGAGTTTTGAATCCATTACGTCCGCCTATAATTTGATGTGAGTAGGGGTTTCAAATTTACTAACACACACATCAACACATTTTAAATCTCAAAATTATTTGAATTCAACATCTGTGAAAGTTTGCAGAAGTTATAGATTTTATTAAATAATCGATACTTCTTGTCCAACTTGAACAGACATGAACCTGAGTTCAACGGATTCTGAACCAGTTACCTTGGGTCTAAAACTTTTATTTCATTGACTTTCATTGTTTGTATCAATGTCTTATATCAATATTTTTTTAAAATCTGTTATAATCTAAGAATGTTTAAGGCAATAACCTTCGGAAGCAAGGAGAAAGGGTTATATCATCTATTAGAGTTAATTGAGTTGCAATGTACTTAAATAAATAAAAAAAATATTTTACAAACCTAAATGAAAAAATTGTATTCTTATTGACTTTGCAAATCAGAGATTAATTTTCTCAAAAAATTGTCATTTAGTTCGTTAATATAATCTATTCCAAAAGGTGTGAAATGAATTGCGTCTCTCATCAAGTAAATATTATTTACTATAATTTTTTTACATTCGAATTCACATAATTTCAAATAAGGATTGAAATAAATAAAATCTTCTTTTAGTTCAAAATTCGATGAAAAAATATCATTTAATATTTTACTTTTAAGTTTTGCCTTTTCAAAAGTAATTAACGAAACATCTTGATTTTTAAATGGTAACTGAGACTTATGAATAATATTTGGAATTTCTTGAAAATGTATGTGATCAATAATAATAATTTTATGATTATTTTTTTTGGAAAGCTTGGCTAATTGTTCTAGCGAATTAAAAAGCATTGTCTTATATTCGGATTCTGAAAAATTCTTCTTTTGTTTTGTATCATTAAGTTTAACATTTTCCTCCTTTTTGTATAATTTTGTAAAATATCCATCCCAATATAGAGATGTAATAATGATCTTATTTTTAGTATTTTTAAGATATTTTAAGCTCTCAATTATTTGCCTCTCACATTCCCTATCTATCTTTCCTTTTCTAACTCTTTGTAATTTTGGAAGCATAGGACATCCCATTCGAGCAAATGATATGATATTTAGATCTGATTCTTGAAAATAGTAATAAAATTGCTTAATCATTGAATCACCTATTAGTATGATATCATCTGAATATTTATTTCCTACGAATGAGATTTGCTCACGGGGGGACTCAAATTCAAAAGAATTTTGACCTCTTTTAATATATTTATTATTTATAAATAAAATCGATAGAACTATCGTAAATATAACTGAAACAGATACGCCAGTCTGGGTATGATTTGCCTTAATTTTCTTATGCGACGAATATCTGAATCGCTGCTCTATAAATTCAAAAGTAAAATATGATAAAATATAAATTATTAAAACTAATAAAAATTTAGTAACAAAAGTATTTACATGTGATTCATTATAAATATTTTTGTAATTAAAAAAAATTAAAATAGGCCAGTGAATTAAATAAATAGAATAACTTATCTTACCAGAAAATTGTAAAAATTTGAATTCAAGTAACTTCAAAAATTTATGATTAACATTTAAAATAATTATAAAAATAGAAAAGACCACTATCACTCCCTCAACCCAAAAATAATTGTTCCTCTCAAAAAGATCTAAGAAGATTATAAATCCAATAATTAAACTGAAAATCACAACACTTGAGGTTTGATATTTTGTATAAAAATTATATCTAGAAATTAAAAAAGCAAGAGTTCCAAATAAAAACCCATAAATTCTTAAAGGTGTTAAATAAAAAAAATTATTGAAGCCCAAACCAAGAAATTTTTTTAAGCTTTCTACTCTATAAAAACCATCTGATAAAATGAAACCACAAAATAACGTTAATAACAAAATTAATGTAAAGAAAATAAGAAATATTTTTCTATTTTTAAAATATAGAATTAAAAAAAGTGGTATAAATACATAAAATTGCATTTCAATAGATATTGACCATAGATGCAATAATGGTTTGGATGCACTTGTATCAGAAAAATAATTATCATCCCCTAAAAAATAAAAGTTACTTAGGCCTATTGTACTGAATAAACTGCTCTCACCTAATTTTTTAAGATGTAAATCTGTTAACAAAAAAAATCCGGCAAGATTTGAAATTATTATCACAATGATTAAAAGTGGAAATATTCTTAAAAATCTTTTTTTATAAAATAAGTTTACAGAAAAATTATTTTTTTCTAATCCTTCTATAATTGATTTACTGATGAAGAAGCCACTTAATACAAAAAAAATGTCTACTCCATAATAACCTTTTGAAAAATGAGTTAAATCTAAATGATAAAATAACACCAGTATTACAGCTATACCTCTGAGCCCCATTAATCTTGGATTGTAAGAGGTATTAATATTGTGAGATTTTTGACTTATTTTTTTCAAATTCTTATGTTCATTAAAGATTAATTTTTAAAAATATTACTATCTTGAATTTTTAAAAAAATTAATCAAGTTTTAAAATTTGTAAAAAAAAAATGTAGGGTTAACAATAATTCGTTCTCATATTCATTTGACTTCCGGAAGAAAAATGATGCTGATCATCATAGAGGAGGTGTGAAATAGGCAATTCCCGAAAACAGAAATATTAAATTTATAATGAAATATATGACACCTTATTCCGACTCGAATAGACATGAATCGAAATTCAATGGATATTGATAGAAATTTTTTTAAGATAATACTAAAAATTTTTTTTAAAGTCTAAATTTAAGATTAATTTATAGCTTCGTTAAACTCAGACTTTGTGATAACTAATTATAGTATAATTTTAAAGCTATCTTTTATGTGTGGTATTTCTGGTATTTTTAGTCTAAGTAAGAAAAATCCTGAAGTTATTAAATTAGTTCAATCTATGAATAATTCATTAAAACATAGAGGTCCTGACGATTCTGGAGTTTGGAATGAAAATGACTTTTCATGCATTTTAGCTCATCGAAGATTATCAATTGTTGATTTGTCTGTTACTGGAAAACAACCAATGATTTCTAAAAGTACAAGATTTATAATTTCATATAACGGTGAAGTTTATAATACTCAAGAGTTAAAAAAAATTTTAACTGAAAATAATATCACTTTAAGAGGTCATTCTGATACAGAGTTAATTTTAGAGCTTTGTGAAATTTTAGGTATTGAAAATGTACTTAAGAAATTAATTGGAATGTTTGGTTTTGCATTATACGATCGCAAAGAAAAAAAAATTTATTTGTGTAGGGATAGATTAGGAATAAAGCCAATTTATTGGACCCTGATTAAGAATAATGAATTCGTATTTTCCTCTGAATTAAAGCCTCTGATACTTCACCCTCTAGTTTCAAAAAAAATAAATCGTAATACTATATCTAATTTCTTAAGACATGGTTATATTCCAGCTCCATTTTCTATTTATGATAATGTTTTTAAACTTGAACCTGGTAAAATTTTAGAGATATCAAAGAAAGATTTTAATCCTAAAATTCAATCTTTTTGGAATTTACAAGATATTATTAAGGAAAGAAAATTTGATAAAAAAAGGAATGAACAATCATATGTAACGGAATTAGATGATTTACTTAATGATTCAGTCTCAAAAAGAATGATAGCAGATGTACCTGTAGGTTCATTTTTATCTGGTGGAATAGACTCAACAACTATTTCTGCAATCATGCAAAAAAATTCATTAAATAAAATTAAAACATTTTCTATTGGGTTTAAGGAATCTGATTATAATGAAGCAGTATATGCTAAAGAAATTGCACATTATTTGGGGACCGATCATAACGAGTTATATTTAACAGCTCATGAGGCTCAGGAATTTATTCCGTTAATTCCAAGGTATTTTGATGAGCCGTTTGCAGATTCCTCACAAATTCCAACTTATTTAATCAGTAAAATGGCAGTCAAAAAAGTAAAGGTCGCATTATCAGGTGATGGTGGAGACGAGATGTTTATGGGATATAACAGGTATATGATTGCCGAGAATATGGACTGGATTTTTAGACTCCCAAATTTTTTTAAAAGAATAATTATTGGTATTATAACTTTAGGATCGTCAAATCACTGGAATATGTTAAGTAAAATTTTCCCAAAAAAAATTATACCACCTCAATTAGGAGATAAACTTTATAAACTTGTAAAGATACTTAAAGATGAAGAACCAGATTTTTATAGAATTCTTATAAGTTCTTTTGACTATCCCGACTCCTACATGATAAGAGGCACAGAAGAAAAAGGAATGATATGGGAGAATAACTTTGAATCTTACATAACAGAATATGTTGAAAGGTTAAAACTTTTAGATACGTTGACCTACCTACCGGATGATATTTTAACTAAAGTTGATAGGTCTAGTATGGCGGTTTCTCTAGAGGTAAGAGTTCCTATTCTGGATCATAGAATAGTTGAATTTTCGTGGACGCTTCCAAAGAAAATACAAATAAAAAAAAATCAAAGTAAATGGATTTTACGACAGGTTTTGAAAAAGTATATTCCTGAAAAATTTTTTGAAAGACCTAAAATGGGTTTTGGTGTTCCAATTGATTCTTGGTTAAGAAAAGATTTAAAAAATTGGGGGTCTCATCTTCTATCTGATGAAGTTTTTAAAAAACACCAACTCCTAAAAAAAAACGATATTCAATTAATGTGGAAGCAACATCAAAGTAATGAGAAAAATTGGCAATACCCTATTTGGAACGTTCTAATGCTTCACTCTTGGGCTGAAGAATATTTATAAGATTAAAAAGTCTTGAATCTCAAAATAAAACTAACAACAAATATATTAATTAAATAAAAACTTTTACATTTATATCTTTAAATTATTTTAATAGAAGCTAGATAATACATTAGTTTTGATTTTGATAATTTAATTAAATTTCATATTTACACTTTTTCTGCTAATATTTATTTAATTTTGAATATAAAATCAAATTCTTCATTAATTCAGTTATCAAGGAAATTAAAATAAAAATTTTAAATCAAAATCGACAAGCAATTTTTAGTTTTTCTTTATTTTTACTGTCATTTACTATTATTCAATTTTCTTCACCATTTTTTGATGAAATCCAGCCTGATAGTTACGGCTATATGTATCCAACACAAAATAGACAGACCTTATACTATCTTTTAATTACTTTACTTAATAAAATCGGTATTGGTATAATTCTGTTTCAAAAAATACTTTTAAGTTTTAGTGTTGTTTTACTTGTTTTTTTTATAGGAAGGACGACCTCATTATTACTTGGGATATTAAGCTATATTTTAATTATATTAAATACTTATTATACATCTTATTCTTATACTATACTTCCTGAGTCGATTCTTTTTAGTCTTCTAAATTTAGCCGTTGTTTATTTGTTTGAAGAGAAACGAGGTGGTCTTATAATTTTTGCTTTAATTTGTGGAACTATAGCATCACTAAAGCCTATCGGTATTCTATTGTCTACGATACTTTTTATACTTTTCTTTATAAAAAATAAAATAAATTACAAAGCGTTTATTTTTATAATTTTTTTTTTCTATCCCAAATCTTATCGAAAACTTTTTTTTTTATAGTCAGTATAAAGAAAGGACAACTATCTTTAAACAAATAGTTGTAGGAAAATTAGCTATCCTATCAGGCAAGGACAGTTTTGTAATTAGTAATTATTCAGAAGAGTTACAACCATTGTTAGAAAAAACCAAAAAAGAATTCAGTATAGTCCATAATTTTTTAGATGATCTAGATAACCCACTTTTGAAAGCAGAATTATTATCTGACTATGAAGTTGTTGCTCAGTATCAAACATTCAATCTTGAGTCCATCAAAAATTCAGAATTTGAAGAAAATATTGTATTCGAGAATACAAACAATATTTTTTTTGAAATTATTAGAAATAATTTTTATGACTATTTTAAACTTTCCTTATTTCACTATTTAGGAAATTGGTCTATCGGATCTAAAGAGAGGTTTCTTAATGCTAATTATAAAGAAGTTCCTTTGTATCAAGAACTAGTTAAATCATCTGGACCAATGAATTTACCCAATCAAACTACTTTAGTGTTTGCGCAAATACTTTTTGTCTTATTTCTTTTCTTTTTAACTATTCATTGCTTTTACATATTATTCTGTTTTTCTAAAGCAATTGTAAAGAAGTCTATTTTTATTAATTCTTCGATAATATTCTTAATTCAATCATATTTGATTATTACAAGCCTTACAAATGTATCAACGCCAAGATATTTAATGGTAGTATATCCACTAATTATTATGTCAAACATAAATTTTATAAATTATTTTTATAGTAAAAAAAGGTAAATAAAGTTTGGCAATAAAATGTATAGTCTTACAAACAAATAATTCAGAAATTATTTTCGCTAAAATTATATTTGAAATTTTATGAAGTTTTTATAGAAATATTTTGATGAGATTCTAGGATGAATATAAAGTTAGAGTAATATGGTATTATAGAAATGGAAATATTGCAGGGAATTGACTTATTAAAAGTAGAAAGGATTAAAAAGATTTATTTAAATTATGAAAATAAATTTTTAAAGAAAATCCTTACAGATAGTGAAATCAAACAAATAAAGAAGAATCAAAAGATATATTATAAAATCGCTGGAAAATTTTCCGCTAAGGAAGCAGTAGTAAAGGCAATGGGAACTGGTTTTTCAGATGGAATAAAAATAAAAGATATAGAAATAATTAACCTTAAAAATGGAAAACCAACTGTGAATTTATACGGCAAAGCTAAGAAAAGATTAGGAAATATTGAGTCTTCAAGTATCTCGATAAGCAATGATGGTGACTTTGTTGTATCAATTGCGACATTTCTTAAAAAAAAATAAAAAACTTATTGATATCTAAAAATTAAATTTATAAAAGATTATACTATTTTCAATAAATTATTATTATGTAACAAAATTTATTTATACTTTTAATTTATTATATGGAAGATTATTTAAAAAAAGAAAAAATTCAAGATTTATTACTTAATATTAAAGTAACACGTAATCAAACTAATAAATTAGTTGAGAATTTAGAAATCGATGATCAAGTGATTCAAACAGCTAATTATGTTAGTCCGATTAAGTGGCATCTCGGTCACACCAGTTGGTTTTTCGAAAAATTTATTTTAGCTAAGTATTGTAAAAATTATAAACTATTCAGTAAAGGTTACGATTTTATCTTCAATTCATATTACGAAACTGTAAGTCATTTTAACTTGAGAGAAAAAAGAGGCAATTTAAGTAGACCAAGTCTTTCTGAGGTTAAAAGGTACAGGTCGTATGTTGATAAAAATCTAGATCTGCTTTTTGATATTCATGACGTCAATTTAGAAAACTTACTAAATATTGCTCTCAATCACGAACAACAGCATCAAGAACTCATTTTAATGGATATAAAACACATTCTATATTCAAACATTAATAAACCTGTATTTATAAAAAAAAAAAAAGTTCTAGATTGTAACTTAAAGAAAAATAAAAAGAATGAATTTATATTAGATAGCTCTGTCGCAACAAAATATGGTTATGAAGGATGTCAATTTTCTTTTGATAATGAAAGACCAACGTCAACTATAAGATTAACACCATTTATTCTAACGGACTTTGTAACAAATCAAGATTGGATGGAGTTTATCGAAGATGAAGGTTATAATCGTCCAGAGCTTTGGCTTTCAGATGGTTGGCAATTCATTAATAAAAATAAGATTAATAAGCCAATGTATTGGATTGATAATAATTATTTATTCAATCTGAATGGAGTTGAAAGTATAAATATGAATTCCCCTGTTTCGCACATATGTTTTTATGAGGCAATGGCATTCGCAAGGTATAATAATACCAGATTACCTTCAGAATTTGAACTAGAATATGTACTAAAAACCTCAAAAAAATCCGGAAATTTTTTAGAAAATAAATTTTTTAAAGAGCATTCATATAATTCCGAAAAATTTTTTGATAATTTTTTCGGCAATCTTTGGGTTTGGTCATCTAGTCCATATTTACCATATAAAAATTATGATTCTTATAAAGATTCACTATCAGAATATAATGGTAAATTTATGTGCAATCAATTAGTACTTAAAGGCGGTTCATTTGCATCACCCAAAAGCCACATAAGAGCTTCTTATCGAAACTTTTATTATCCTGAAGATAGATGGCAGTTTTCTGGTTTACGGTTAGCTAAAGATATTTAATGAATAATTTAGATTTAATTAATTTTTTTGATTCTGTGGAGGATGATTCTTTGAAAGTTTTAAAGGGCTTAGATTCAAAAACACAGAAAAAAATTAATTCTAAATATTTTTATGATGAAAAAGGGTCTATACTGTTCGATAAAATAACAAAACTTGATGACTACTATCCTACTAAAATTGAATGTGAAATTTTAGAAAAAAATAAGGATCACCTTAAAAAAAAATTACCCTCAAATTCTGTTGTTATAGAATTTGGAAGTGGTTCGAACAATAAAATTAAAAAACTAATGGAAGCAATAGATAAACCAATAGAATATATTCCAATTGATATAAGTAAGGAATTTTTATTTAAAAATGCTAAAGACTCAGCAAAAGATTTTCCAGATTTAAAGATCAAAGCTATCTGTGCAGATTTTAATCAAATAGATATGCTTCAAAAAATTATAGGTAAAAAGAAATCAAAAATTGGTTTTTTCCCCGGCTCCACAGTAGGAAATTACAGTCCAGAGGATGCAAAAAAATTACTTATAAATTTTTCAAGAATTCTAGGAAATGAAAGTTTTCTTGTAATTGGTGTAGATTTAAAAAAAGATAGAGAGGTTTTAGAGAAAGCCTATAATGACTCTGAAGGATTAACGGCTGAATTTAATAAAAATATTCTTAATGGTGTAAATAAAATTTGTGGGACCATTTTTGATTCAACACTTTTTTCTCATAAAGCTTTCTTCAATGAAAAGAAAAGTAGAATAGAGATGCATTTAGTGAGTAAAAAAAAGCAAGTAGTTGAAATATTAAATACAAAAATTTACTTTAGAGAAGGAGAGACTATTCATACTGAAAATTCCTACAAATATTCTGTGAGTAGTTTTCAGAATTTGGCAGAGTTGTCAAATTTTGAAATTATAGATGTCCTCAAAGATAAGAAATCATTCTTTGGTGTTTTTATTATGAAAGTAAAAAGTATTTGAGATATATTAATTTTAATAATGCGGGATCTAGCAGACCATTAAATGTCATTAATAAAGAGATAAACAGTTTTTTAGAAATTGAAAAGAATTATGGTGGATATTACGCAGTTGTTAAATACGAAACAAAAATAAATTGTTTTTATATAAATCTCTCCAAATTAATAAATTGTAAATATAAAGAAATATCATTTTTAACAAGTACAACTCTGGCCTGGAATTTATTCTTTAATTCACTGAAGATAGATAAAAATCAAAACATTCTTATTTTTGAAAATGAATATGGAAGCAATCTTATTTATTACAAAAATAAAAGATATAACATTAAAATTGTAAAAATAAAAAAGAATGGAAAAGTTTGCTTTGAAGATTTAAAAAAGAAAATTAATAAAAATACCAAAGTTGTGTCTTTGTGTCATGTGGCCTCGCAATGCGGAAACAGAATTGAAGTAGAAAAGATTTTTAATTTCGTAAAACAGCTTTTTCCGGAAGTAATTTGTGTCCTTGATGCATGCCAATCCATTGGACAGATTGAAGTTGATGTAAAGAAAATTAACTGTGATGTTCTTGTTGGTTCGGGAAGAAAGTATCTTAGAGGTCCTCGGGGGACAGGTTTTATTTATATCAATGATAAAATAATACAAAAAATTAATCCTATGATTTTGGATATGAAAAATGCTGAAATAATTGGAGATAAAATTAAAATTAATAAATCTCATATTTTTGAAAATTTTGAATTCTCACCATCTCTTCAATTAGGGTTAAGTAAAGCTATCGAAAAAGTTAATAACTATGGAATAAACAAAATTGAACAAAATATTATTTGTAAAAGCAAATATTTCAGAAAGAAACTAGAAAACTTTCATCAAGTTACATTCTTTGAGAATTCAGATATATTAACAGGCATTAATACATTAAAAATCAAAGGCATAAATTCACTTCAAATTTATACGTACTTACTGTCCAAAAGAATTCTTTGTTCTGTAACAAAATCTTCATCAAGCTTATTATATTTCAGAAAGCTTAAAGTTAAGGATTTACTAAGGATCTCTTTTCATCAATATAATTCTTATGATGATATAAACTATTTGGTTAAATGTTTAATTGACTTAATGAAAAAAAAAGCAATTATATAAATATGAATGTAGAGAAATTTATAAGACTGATTCAAGTTGCTTCTGTACTGTTAATTCTTACAGGTGCCGTTATAGGTTTTATTAGCGAAATAAATCTTATGATAGAAAAAATGAAAGTTGAACTTGCAGATCTCTTACTTCTTTTCATCTATGTTGAGGTTATGGGGATGATAAGAGTTTACCTTCTTAATGAAGAAATACGAATTACATACCCTCTGATTATTGCAATAACAGCCATTTCAAGACTAATAATACTGCAAAAAAAGGATCTCGATCCATCCATTCTTATTTATGAATCTGTAGCAATACTCATAATCGCTATAGCAATCATCGTATTGAGATTGAGATATTTGACGTTTCTTAAGCCAAAAAGGAACTATAAGTAATTATTAAATCTTAATGAATTCAAAATTTATTAAAAAAATTATCTTTTACAACACCTTTACCTTTATTTTTTTTGGTCTTCTTTTCTTATTTTTTCCGAGTTTGGATATTTATGTTTCAAATTTTTTTTTTATTGAAAATCAGTTTGTTTCAGAAAAATATACAATAATTAAAGCTTTTCGGGTCTATTTAAAAAATTTTATGATTTTTATTCCAGTTCTATCTTTAATTATATTATTCATAAACTTTATTAATAAAAGACAAAATATAAAAAAATTAATAAATCAGAGAACCAAGTTTGCATTAATAGGATTAGTTGTTGGACCAATTCTCGGTTGCGGAATAATTGCCAACTTGTATTTCAAGGATACTTGGGGAAGAGCCAGACCTGTTCATATTGAGGAGTTTGGTGGAGAGAAAATTTTCACACCAGCTTTTCTTAAGTCTGATCAGTGTGAAAAAAATTGCTCTTGGATAAGTGGTGAAACCTCTGCAGCTTTTTCTTTAACTGTTGGTACAATATTACTTAAAAATCCCATCTTTTTTTTGTCAAACGTATTTCTGGGTTTTTTTGTTTTTTTTTGTAGACTTGCTATGGGAGGGCATTTTTTTTAGTGATAATATTTTTGCCATGATTTTTATGATTTATTTAGCGATATTATACAAATATATAATTTATTTACATTTAAAGAAGAAACTATTTTATGAAAAAAGTTCTAATAATAACTGATGAAAAAAAAAGTAGTTATAATCAATGTGATTCTCTTCTATATTATTTAAAAAAAAAGGTTAAACTAAAAACAGAGTATTTGAGAATTGAGAGGGGATTAATACATAATCTTCCAAACCATGCAATTTATATATACTTATTAGTTAGATCATTTTTTAAAAAAAATAAGAATAAGAAAGCAGATCTTATTATTTCCTGTGGAAGAATCAGTGCTCCTTATAGCTTAATACTTAAAAAATTAAACAAAAAATGTAAAATCTTTCATATATTAGATCCTTATTGTCTGAGAAATCGCTTTGATAAAATACTTATTCCATCTCATGATTTTTCTAAGCTCTCAAATTACAAAAATGTTTTAGAGTTTCTGGGAACATTTGTTAGTAAAAGAAAATTAGTAAATAAAGACCTTAACAATTACAAGGAACTTGAATCAAACAAAAATATCATCGCATGTCTAATAGGCGGTGATGGAAGAAGTTCTAAATTAGAAGTTTCTGAAATAAATAGTCTTGTCGACAAAATAAATCTAATTAGTGCGAGATATACCGTTGTATATTGTTTCTCACGAAGAACAAGCGCAATCACAAAAAGAATTATAAAAAAAAGAAAAAAATTAAAACATTACTGTTATAATTATAGAGATAATGATCCCTATTGGTATTTAATAAATAAATCGTCACATTTCATAGTAACAGAAGATTCAGTCAGTATGACATCCGATGCAGTCTTTACAGGAAAACCAGTTTATATGGTGAAGATAAAAAATAAGAAAAAAAAAATAAAAATCTTCGTTCAAAATTTAGAAAAAAGAGGTGTAGTAAGATATTTTAATGGTGATATTGTAAGTTGGAAATATAAAAAAATAAATGAATCAGAGAGAATCGCAAACGTTATAAAAAAGATTATTTAATTATTCCATCTATTATGAAACCAAATCCACTGCTCTGGTTTCTTTTTGATCCATATTTCAACATAATTATTTAAATAATTCATAATTTCTTTTTCATTACCAATTTTTTTTAATTCATTAGGAGTGATTGGTTTTGCATAAGAAATTCTGAAATTCGTAGAATTTTCTCTAAAACAAACTGCTGGAATAATGGGGCAATCGAATTTTAAAGCAAATTTTGCAATCGCAGATGGTGAATTAACCGTTTCGCCAAAAAATTTTGTAGAAATACCGTCATTCATTTTCTGATCAATGAGCATCCCAATATGTCCACCTTTACTATTTAAAATTTTGAGACATTGTTTTGCTCCTTGATTACCTTTTCTAATTAAATCAACACCGTAGCTAAAGCGAATCTTTCTCAGAACATTATCAACTAAATGATTATTTGGAGCCCTATATATAAAATTTATTTTATAACCTTTTTGGATAAGAAGATGAGAAGTTAATTCCCAGTTACCAATATGTGCAGAAAAAAATAAACAATTTGAATATTTTTTTAGTGCATTTATCAAGTTTTTTTCATTTTCAATTATGATATTATTTTTTCTCCCTAGTTTAATCTTATTTAGATTTGGATACTCACCCACAACTCTTCCAAAATGAAACCACATCTTGCTGATAATATTATTAAGTTCTCGTTTGCTAATTTTTGGGAAGACTCTCAGAATATTTTTTTTTGCGATAGAATTTCTTTTTGAAAAAAGACCATATAAATAAAAAACTATTCCTCCGAATAATGAAGATAGTCTAAGCCCAAGGAATTTAAATAATAAAAAAAAGAAAGTTACAGCTATGTATTCTAAAATATTTTTCAAAAAACTCTCAATGAACGCTAACCAATAACTATTATAGATGGTGGAAGAATACTGTTTTGATTAATTGTTTGTTCAACCTCGTATAATGATGATTCAAAAACTCTTTCGGAGGGCATTGAAGCATTTGAAACTATGAAAACTTTAGTTTTACAATCTATTCCTAGATCAACTAAGTCAGATGAAATCTTTTTTATTTGACTGATTCCCATATATATTATTATTCTACCCTCATTACCTACAATTTTCTCTAGATCAAGCGAAATAGAGTTATTTTTTATTCTTCTATGCCCTGTAATAAAGTTACAAACATCATTTTGATTAAAAAAAGAAATATTCGTTTTTTTTATGGCTGGTTGCGATGATGTGATTCCTGAAAAAAGTTTATATTTTATCTTATATTTTTTAAGATATTCTATTTCTTGACTCCCTCTACTAAAAAAACTTGGATCACCACCTTTAAGTCTTAATACTTTTTTGTTTTTTTTTGCATGATACACCATCCATTCATTTATTTCACTTTGAGAACATGCTCTTTTATTTTTAGTTTTACCTCCAAATATTTTTACCGCAGATTTATTTGAGTTTTTTAGAATATTTTCATTGACTAAAGAGTCGTATATAATTACATCTGCTTGCGATATCGCTTCATAGACCTTTAATGTTACTTGCTCTAAACTCCCAGGACCTGCACCAGCTAAAATTACGGATCCTTTTTCAAAAATAACATTACTTAGTTTATAATTAATCTTCATATGATATCGTAGCATTAAAAGTCATGAAAAATACAATCGTTTTTAAAAAAGTATCTCTAAAAATAGATGGCAAAATTATTCTTAGAGATTTATCATTTTCTGTCACTCCAGAAAAATCGTTATGTATAATAGGGACAGGTTCATCAGGAAAAAGTTCATTGCTAAAAAGTATGCTAGGGCTCGTTAAAATAAGTTCAGGTACAATCTACATAAATGGCAAATCAATTTCAGACAAGAAAATAAAAGATATATTCAATACTTTTGGAGTTGTGTTCCAAAAAGACGCCTTATTTGATAGTTTAACAGTCTGGGAAAATATTATGTTTAGAAGTTTAAACAACTTCTCAGAAGAAAAATTAATCAAAAAGTCCTATTCAATTCTAAAAAAAGTTGGTTTGGAGAGAAATGATGCTTTTTTATTTCCTGCAGAGCTTTCCGGTGGGATGAGAAAAAGAGTTGCAATTGCAAGAGCAATTTCTCACGATCCAAAGTTTTTAGTGCTTGACGAACCTACTGCAGGTTTAGATCCAATTAAAACAAATGTTATTTTTAATATAATAAAGAAGTTATCTAAAATAAACAATACTTCGTTGATAGTTGTAACATCTGACATGAGAGGTGTTTTAAAGTATTTTGAAGAGGTATTAGTTCTTGAAAATTCAAGTTTGCACTGGTGGGGTTCTGTCTCTCAGGCAAAAAAAACGCCGACGAAACATCTGAAGAAACTATTTGAAAAGGTTGTCTAGGCTATTTTCTAATTAAATCTGCGCATCCTGCTGTAGCATCTATCCCAGACTCGACATAACAGGCACTTAATCTATTTTTAGTGAGTAATTTTCCAAGGTTATAACCTCTGCTGTTTGATGCAACCCAAGTAATTGTTAAATTATCGGGGTGAATAACACCGAAAAAATTTTTTGTTCCATCAGTGTAGGAAAAAGTACCTTTAAACCTGCGCCCTTTTTGCTCGATTATTTCAACTTTTTTTTCCCAGGTTCTAAAACCTCTTTGTTCTGAAATAGTCTTATTTTCTCCAATCCAAGTTCCAACGATATTTGGAATATCCTCAGTTGAGTAAGCATTATTGGTATTCATGAAGATGAATGCAAAAAAAGAGTAGATGATTATTTTTATGTACATATTATTATTATTGTTATAAAAACGAAAATTTCAACAATATAATGAATATTGGATTCCTAAATATATATTATTCAAAAAAAATATTTTTGGTATTTGTAATGGGTATTGCAAGTGGGATACCTCTTTACATGATTTTATCGACTTTATTTATTTGGCTAACCAGAGAAAATATTGATATATCTACTGTTGGTCTATTTGCACTCACACAAATACCTTGGAGTTTAAAATTTACTTGGGCACCTTTTATAGATAATTATCAAATACCTATTCTAAGCAATTATTTAGGCCAAAGAAAATCCTGGTTACTGATAACACAAATTTTGTTAATTTTTTCTTTGATCCTTTTAGGTTTTTGTAATCCAGCTGAAAATCTGGTTTTAACTGCATCTTTTGCATTGTTAACTGCTTTCTTTTCAGCTAATCAGGATATAATCATAGATGCTTTTAGAATTGAAATTCTTGAGGACGAACTTCAAGGTGCGGGGGCTGCTGCGACTCAGTTTGGATATAGAGTCGGAGGAATTATAGCAGGAGCAGGTTCTCTATATCTAAAGAGTATTTTTAGCTGGTCGCAAGTTTTTGTATCAATTGCTGTAGTTATTTTATTTTTAATGATTTTAAGTATTTTTGTGCTAAAGACTAATTCTTACCGAAAACAAAAGAATCAAGGTAGTCTTTTAGCTCCATTCAAAGAGTTTATTTCAAGAAACTCATTTAAAAATTTAATTGTAATTCTTTTTTTCATTTTTTTCTTTAAATTTGGAGACGTAGTTGCAGGGATAATGGCAAATCCGTTTTATGTAAAAATTGGTTTTTCAAATATAGATATCGCGAATGCAAGTAAAATATTTGGTGTTCTTATGACTTTACTTGGTGTTTTTTCTGGGGGATACTTAGTGAAAAAAATTGGTTTAATTAATTCTTTAATAATCTCAGGTTTCTTTCAAATAGTATCAAATTTACTATATGTTTTATTAAATGTAGTTGGACCTGAATTTAATTTTCTTTTAATTACTATTGCAGGTGAGAATTATTCAGGTGGTTTGGGTTCAGCTGCTTTTGTAGCATATTTATCAGTTCTTTGTAAAAAAGAATTTTCCGGAACACAGTATGCACTTTTATCTTCGGTTATGGGTGTAGCAAGAACTTTTTTATCTTCTCCATCTGGTTTTATTGTAGAGTTTTTAGGATGGAGTTATTTTTTTGCACTATCAACTATATTTGGTTTACCAGGTTTAATTATACTGTTCTGGATGAAGCGAAGATTTCCAATTAAAATGCAGATTCCTTAGATATTAATTTGTAATAGATTTAAATTCCTCAAGTTCATTCAATGGCTTATAGTTACAAATTTCATTGTAATAACTTTTCAATGTTGGAGTTTGAGTTAAAAATGAGGGATCTATTAGATCAAGTTTACCAGAACAAAACCAAAAAATTACTCTCCAAGCTGTTATATCCGCAATACTAAATCTGTCTGTAAAAAACTTTTTATTTAGTGAAGAATTCTTTAATAAATTTTCTAAGTAGGAAAACCATAAATGCAAATCATTTTCTATAAACTCTTGACGAAGTTTCTTTGACTTAGCAAGGTTTTTTTCTCTCATTGCCGCTCTTATTGAGGGAGCAATGTGAGTTGTTATTTCGTTTGCCCAATCTAATACTTGATCTATAATTAATATTTTTAATTCATTTGTATCGTACAGAGAGGCACGCTTTGCACAAAATTTTGCTATAGTATGTGTTTGGGAATACTGTTTATCATTAACAATCATTACTGGAAGTTGACCAAATGGAAATTCTTTTTTTTTTTTTGGCCACTGTTGTCTATTAATTCTAACATATTTATAAGGTATTTTTGAGTGAGAAAGACATAATCTCAATATGTCTATTCTCCAAAAATTAAAATCAAAATAAATAAGCTTTATCATTATTTTTCTGCAAATGCTTTTTCAATAACAAATCCGCCTTGAACTTTTGTGGAACCTTCTTTAGAACCAAGTTTTTCAAATATTTGTTTTAAATCAAATGTCATCTCTTCTGATCCACAAATCATTACTCTGTCAATTTCTGAGTTAAAGCTTTCTACACCAACTTTATTCCATAATGTATTTTCTTTTATCCAGTCTGTAATTCTTCCTTCATTATCCCATTTTTCTCTCGTAACAGTGTTAAAATAGATAAAATTATTTCTGGTCACCTCAGAATAAATCTCATCGTTATTTAGATTTGTGAGTAAATCTTTATAAGCAAGTTCTTTAGATGTTCTAACGGTATGAGTTAAAATAATCTTTTCAAATTTTTCGTATGTTTCAGGATCTCTAACAATACTCATGAAGGGAGCTAACCCAGTACCAGTTGAAAATAAAAAAAGATTTCTTCCTGGCAGAAGGTAGTCACACACAAGTGTTCCAGTGGGTTTTGAATTAACAATTATCTCATCATCAATTTTTATATGTTGAAGCTTACTAGTTAAAGGTCCGTTAGGAACTTTAATACTTAAAAACTCTAAATGATCTTCATGATTAGGACTAACAACAGAATATGCCCTTAACAATGGCTTTCCATCAATCTCAAGACCTATCATTGCGAACTCACCATTTTTAAATCTGAAGCTCATGTCTCTAGTTGTTTTGAAACTAAATGTTTTGTCAGTCCAGTGATGGATTTCAGTAACTTTTTCTTTTAAAAGAGCCATTAAATTTTTTCAAAAAAACATCATATTAATGAATAATAATTATGATATAAACCTTAATTATATAACTTTTTAAGAAATGACAAGTATTAATATAAGAAAATTATCTCACTCTGAGATGGATTTATATAGGAAACCTCTATTACCAGAAAAATGGAGTTGTTTTCCTGTTGATAGAGATATTGATACGCAACAGCTTAGGAAAATTTTGCAAAAGGATTTAGATAAAATTAGATCGGGCGCAGAAAAAGATCCATTTTCCAATTCAATTACAATGTTAGCTCTCGATATATCCAGAAGATTAGAGAAGAATAAACTCAACTATTCTGCACTTGAAGCTCTAATTCAAAGGCTAGCCGTTGGGTCATTTGGTCTTCGTGCTGATCGTTTAAAGTCTTATATTGGTAAAATAGACAAAAAACAAAATATCGAAATCATCAAAAGAATAATTAAAGATCTAGCATTCGAAGAAAAGAAAAAGATAACCTTTCAAGAATTTAACCGCAAAATTTCCAAAGAAATTTTTGGAATCGTATTAACAGCACATCCAACTTTTGGAATGACCTATAATATGATGTTAGAATTGGCAAAATTGGCTACATCAAAAAATAATAATAAAAATCTCACTGATAAAGAATTAAAGGGAATTGTTAAAGAAGTCTTCAAGACAGAGCAAAGACCAGAAAAGAAAATAACACTTGATTTTGAACACGGTCTATCAATGTCTGCTCTAAAATTTCTTCAAGCTTCACTAAGAACATTTTATGAGGTAATCATAGATGCATCAAAAAAATTATTCCCAAGTGATTATCACAGAATAACCCCACAGATTTTTAGATTACACACTTGGGTTGGATATGATGTTGATGGGAGAGGTGATATATTCTGGAATGACAGTTTTTCAAAAAGACTCCAGGTTAAGGTTGAACAACTAGACATTTACCAACAAAAGGTGAACAAAATTATTAAATTAAATAAAGATAAGGGTTGTGAAATTGAATTATCTCAAATAAAAAACATAATTACTGATGCAATTAAAATTAATACTGAGGCACTGACAAAATTTTCAGAAAAAGATTTCGTTACTGATTTAAATTCAATAAAGCAGGTATCAAATTTTCTTCACAAAAATAAAGATAAGTTGCTTACCAACTCTTTGCTAATTCTAAAAAAAATTACTTCCGTTTTAAACACTTTAGTCGAAAAGGATTCGAGTAAAAATAAAAATACTATTAATGAAATATTAATTTTTAAAATTGAATTATCAAATTTTGGACTTGGTTTAGGAAGAACACAATTAAGACTTAATGCAAATCAACTAAATAATGCCATATCCAAAGAAATTGATTTGATGGGAGATCCAAATGATCCCTCAAATAAACTTACCTATCTGAATATAATTTCAAAAATGATTGACAATGTTAAACCTGTAAAAATTAATTTTGGAAGTATTTATGAAGAAAATATGAATGCAAGAAGATATTTTATGTTAACAAAACAAATCTTGAAATATATAGACGAGAATCAGTCAATAAGGTTTCTGATCGCTGAATGTGATTACCCACTTACTGTTATGACAGCGTTATATTTCTCAAAATTATTTGGAGTAGAAAGTAAAATCGATATATCACCTCTATTTGAGACCGAGAAAGGTCTTGAGATTGGAGACGATGTAATTAGAACACTTTTAAGAAATTCAAATTTTAAAAAATATATCTTAGCAAGAAAGAAACTTACAGTTCAAACAGGATTTTCAGATGCTGGAAGATACTTAGGTCAATCTGCTGCAGTTTTATCAATTGAAAATTTGCAAAGAAAAATTGCCAAAGCAATGCATGATTTGAATATAACAAACGTAAAACTTTTAATTTTTAACACACACGGAGAATCGATTGGAAGAGGCGGACATCCTGTATCCTTAATTGATAGACTGAAATATGTGAATTGTCATTATACTCGAAAAAAACTTATGGATTGGAAGATTGATTTAATTCAAGAAATGAGTTTTCAGGGTGGTGACGGTTATCAATACTTTATGAATCATGATTTAGCTTTTGCTGCTGTTTCTAGAATTACAGAATTTTGCTATAATGATAGTTCTGTAAAATCAGATGCTTTATATGATTCGGTAGATTTTGGTATAGAGTTTGTTAATACAATTAAAAATTTTAATACAGAAATAATGGACGATCCTAATTATGCTGCACTTTTAAATGTATTTGGATCTAATTTAACTCATTCAACTGGATCAAGGTCAGTGAAGCGTCATATTGACTCTTCTATAAAGACACTTGTTTATCATCCCAGTCAGACAAGAGCGATACCTCAGAATTCGATTCTTCAACAGCTCGGAATGTTAGCAAACTCTCTGGGGGGAGTTGGTAAATTTATAGGGAAAGACCAAAAAAAATTCGTCAAAGTATACAACAATTCCGACAGATTTAAAAGAATTATGGACATAGTGCAACATGCATTCGCCTTTAGTGATATAGAAGTATTAAAAGCTTACATAGATTGTTTTGATCCAGGGATGTGGTTGTCATGGTCAACAAGAACTGCAGATTCTGAAAGAAGTAAAAATATGAAAGAAGTTGCAAATCTACTTGAAAAATTTGATGTTCATTGGAGGCTTAATAAAGTTTACAGAGGACTGCACCAGGAGTATATGGAAATAAGAAACTGGATTCTAGGTCGAAAACTCAGGGGAAGAATTGCTGTAGGAAGAGGAAGGGTGATTGAAAAAGAGATCAGAGACGAATTATTATTAATGCATGGAATACGAGTTGCGATTTTTCATGAAATTTTTTTACTCTCTGTTAGAATTCCAAAGTTTAGTGATCAGGCAGGTACGTCGAGAGATGAAGTAATTGCAAAATTAATTAGATTTGACGTTTTTAATGCAGTTGAAATTCTCAGAAAAATTTTCCCAGTTGGCCAAGTAAAAACTTCTAACATTGGTTTTTCTGATAAATCAAATTATTTAAGTGAGGGTAATATTAACTATACAAAAGAAGAAAAAAGTATTTTCCAAAAATTGGAAGCTTTATATGAATGTGCAAGACGAGTTAGCAATGGGATTAATCACTTCATAGGATCTGTAGGTTAGTTAGAGTTATTTCTTTTTTTCAGCTTTATAGTCATCCTCAATTGCACCTATGTCTTTATCCGATAAATTGAGTTTTTCCGATAATAACCTAAGTTCCTCTCTTTCCTCTTTATCAATAACGTCGTCTTTTAGCATGAACTTTAATTTGTCTTCATATTTTTTTTGATTCCTCCTTGTGAATTCTGTAAAAGCCGATGCCATGATTCCAGCCGGCAATGCAACCGTTCCGATTCCCAAAATAATACTTATAGATCCAAAAAATTTTCCTAAATTAGTAATTGGATAAACATCTCCGTACCCAACTGTTGTAAGAGTAACTAATGCCCACCACATGGATTGTGGTATGCTCCCAAATTTTTCTGGTTGAACGTCCTTTTCAACCAAGTACATTCCACTTGATACAATTATTAAAGCTATAAACAATAAAAAAAATGCTGCCCCAAAGGACCTTCTTTGATCCCATAATACTGAAATCAAACTATTAATTGAACCTGAATATCTTGAAAATTTTAACAACCTTACTATCCTCAATGCTCTCACAAATCTTAGATCAATAGATGGGTAAAACAATGCGATGAGACTTGGAAGTATCGCAACAGCATCAATTAAAGCTCCAAAGCTAAAAATATATCTGACTCTTTTTTTATAATCACTTCCTTCCTCATTTTTTTTAGAAACACAAGACCACAGCCTAAGTAGATATTCTACAGTAAAAATTAATACAGAAAAATATTCGAAATAGTTGAAATAAAGTTCAAATCTTTCATAAACTGAATCAACAGTTTCTAAAATTACTGAAAAAACATTTAATGTTATCAAGGTTAGAAGAAAAAGGTCAGTTACCTTACTTGCAACATCTTTATCTTGTCCTGGTTCAAGTAATTGCCAACATCTATATTGTATTTGTTTAATATTAATTCGGTTACTCCGCTGGAATTATTTTTTAGGACAGGTTATTTCTTTTTGACATGTGTTCCCTGGTGAACCAAGGTATATCTCTTTATCTTTGGCTCCTCTTTTCTGAGATTGATAAGTACAAACAACATCACCAGGGACTTTTCTCTCACTAATCAGTCTACATTTTGGTTGAATAACAATTCTTTTCCTTCTGTCGAATGTTCCCTCTTCAGGTGCATAGGTTCTACCCTTAGTTTTTGGCAAGGAATCAACCAAAAGGGGGGTCAGAAAACAAAATAATATAAAAAGGCTAAGAATTTTCCTCATCAGGCTTTTCTTTATTCTCAATATTAGTTTTTGTAGATGTTTCTTCATCTGATCCAGGCATATATGCAGATCCTTGAATTGACTTTGCAACAAATTTATTCATTAGAGGATCAGAATTTTTAACATAATCTTCTAGATCTTCTTGTAAGATCTTTTCTGCCTCTTCTTTGTTTTTAGCTTCTATTTCTGCTAGTCCGTCGACAATCCAGTGAACTTTAAAAATCATTCCACATCCTTCTTTGAATTAAAATATTTATTTTTTGTAAGTATTTCGTTAGCCTGAAGTTGAATTTCAGTTATTTTTTTTTTTTCAATTAACTTACCAACTCTATCTCTCATTTTCATAGCCTTATAAAGCCCTGAGCTTACAGATACAGAATACCATAAATATGATTTTTCAAAATCAATTTCTGGAGAAATTTTTTCATACCAATAACCCAACTGAAAGGCTGATATTGGGTTGTTATCGTTAACATACCCATTTTCAAGAATTTCAGGGATAGTTGTGGAAATTTTTAAAAACTCGTCTTCTTCTAGTTTATCTTTTATTGATTTTATTTTATTTAAGCATTTTTTATTTCCGTTTAATGAACAAAGCCAAGTATACTTGAGTGAATTACTATAGTCTTGAGCAGTTCCGATACCCTCAAAATACATATTTGATAAATTAAATATTGCGTTTTTATTCCCTTTTTCAGAAAGATTAAAAAAAACAATAAACGATTTTTTAAACTCACCCTTTTCATAGAGATCGACCCCACTATTATAGTAGTCCATATCATTTAGATATTTATAATCTGATGTTGATGTTTCTGCTAAAGAAAATTGCTTAATGAGCATGAAAGCTAATGAAATTAAAATAAATTGTTTCACCTTCCCGCCATCATTATCAACTGCAGATATAAAACTCTAAGTCTAAACTTGGAGTTTGGTCTTTGTTCATACACAACAATTCTTGGTCTATCAGAGTTAGGCTTTTGAAATTCTATTGACATATCTTCCGGAAGATATACACCGTTAAATTCCAGGGTTTTCTGAGGATCTTGCTCAAACTCTTCTTTAAATTTCGAATCTATCCAAATTCTTGCTAGAACTCTTCCAAGTATATCTGGAAGAAATTTTCTGACTTCAGATCTATTTTTAAAATGATGAAGTTTGTTAGTTATATCAAGTGTTTTGGTTTTTTCTTGATTAACAGTTATAACTTCGTTTTGTTTAGTTTTGGCTGGTAAATTCTGTTGTTTCTTTTTCATAGTTAAATTTACTTTATTTTTAAATCATAACTTAAAATAAATCATTAATTTATTAAAATTTTTGAGATATTGTCGTTAATTTATTCATGCACGATACGAAAAACATAATTAAATTTCCAAATTTATTAAATAAAAAGAAAAAAAAAATGGTTGAAATTAGAGACGAAATTGAAAGAATTTTGACTAACTATGCAATCAATGAGCATGATTTATGGGCTGTTTCACTTGCTGCTGGTAGATTTGCTTCAATTAACCTTGAAAAGCTAGATGGTGAAAAAGAGACGCTTAATTTTTTTAAAAATTGTATCGATACTCAAAAAAAGTTTGAACTAACTAGAAATTCTACCAACATTACCTGAAATTTGAGCTCCAGTATCGACCGAAAGTGAATTTGTTTTTAATTTACCGTCAATTACCCCACTGTTACCTACTTCCAAAAGGTCAGCTGTAATATCTCCGTCAACTTTACCCTCTACTTTTAGGTGTTCCGCATTTATGTTTCCATTAAATAACGCAGTAGGTTCAATAATTACGAATTTAGCAACGATATTACCTTTAAAATTTCCCGCTATAACAACTTGACCATCTTTCGATTCTAATTGCCCTTCCATTAGAAGATTTTTGTTAATGTAAGTGATATCACTCATGTTTAATCCTCGATCTGTTTATTATTTTTTAACTTATTTTCATCCCAATTGTGGATGATCTTACAGTTAAGCGCCGCTCCTCTGTCCATCTGAAGTGATTTGTAATTAATTTCTCCAGTAATAACAGAAGAATCTGTGAGCCAAACAGAATCAGCTTTAATTTTACCTTGATAATTTCCAGAGATTACAACTAACTCAGAGATTATTGAACCTTCAAGTGAAGCATGTTTTCCAAGTGTTACCTTGTCAGATTTAATATCTGCTTCGACTCTTCCATTAATTTCTATAGTTGATGCATTAGAAATTTTACCCTTAAATATTGCTCCTCTTCCTATAATTGATTGATTATCTGCCATTATTAGATACCCTTAGATTTTTTTGTTTGTTTCTTTTTTTTTTCTTTTTCTGAACTTTTATCTTCAATTCTTTTATCTAATCCACGGAAAAGCTGAATCTCTAAATTAGCCCCAGGTCTTGCACTTAAACTATTGTAATACATATTTCCTTTTATGTTGGCTGCAGATTCGATTGAGAGTGATTCAGCAGTAACATCTCCTTCAAAGTTACCTCCAATTATACATTCGAAAGCTTTTATATTACCTTTTTGATTTCCTTCAGCAGAAATATGAACATGTTCACATTCAATATTACCTTTAACAATTCCTTTAAGCACTAATTTTCCACTACACTTTATATTACCATTAATTTGCATTTCGGTACCAATTACACTAGAAGAAGTTGAGGTTTTTTTTACAGTTTTATCTGGATTTCTAGAAAACATATTTCTATTTTTGCAATAATTTTGCCAATTTGTATTAATTTTATGCTTATCATAAAAAAAATTAAAAAAAAAGTTTTATTATTTATATTTTGGCTTACTAAATGCATAAATTTACTTTTAACAAATTTTATTGTAAGTTAACTCTATATGACCGAACCAGTAATTGATATAAGAGATAGAATAGAAAAAATGAGAAATCAGATGACTGTTCCGGCTTCTAAAGTTTCTTCTACAGAGATAAAAGTTGAAAAAAAAAGCGTTGAATCTGTATCAAGCGATAAGGCTGCGAACATTAATGTAGAAAATTTAGAAAAAAAAATAGATAAAAACAAACCTGAAGCAACCAATAAAGAAAATATTAGATTTGATAGTAAAGAAAAATTAGCAGTAGATTCTGAAGTACAAAACCTTAAACGAAAAGAAGTTGAAGAACCGGATATTACTGAAAAAATAGAATTTGAAAAACGAAGGAACTTTGAAGCAAAGCAAAATTATAAAACCTATGATAGTTACCAAAATGATAGAGTTGTTGATGAAAAAAAACAATCGGTAAAGTTTGACGAAAAACAACCATTCCCTCAGTTTAGCTTAAATGTTAGTAATCCAATTTCATGGAAACTTATGTTGCTAATTATGTTAATGCAACTATTAACCAACATGATGTTGGTAGTTGTTCTATACCTAAAATAATTTAATGGAAAATTTATCAAAAAAAAATTCCATAAGTGTGTTCAAATCTGACATTTTAAAAAATCTAAAATCAAGTACTAGGTTTGGAGAAACAAGTATTTTTTCGAAAAACTTAAGTGTTTTTTCAAAAAACCTTAGACTTATTCTCAAAGAAAGAAGATTTCTTTATTTTACGAAAAAAGGCCCTATAGAAGTTGTATTTAATATCAAACACTATCTGTCAGCTGTTGCCATTTTTCTTGTTTTAATCTTCAAGATACTTCAACTTTTATTTGTTGGTGTTTCGTCTTTTTTTTCTTACATGGTCTACAAAAATACAATTATTAATGAACAAAGTTTTACAGAATCGGAAATTAGAGCATTAAAAAGTATTGCAAAAGGTAAAAATATATCCGAGCATGAAATTAACTCTGAAAAAGCAGAAATAGTAATAAAACAACAAGACGAATTTACTGACACCAATAATATTCAAAATGAATTACAAAATCAATTAAGGGACAAATTATTAAATTTAAAAAGTATGATGCGAAACATAAAGCTTAGTTTCCCTAATGACGTGAATTATTCAGATGAAATCAAATTTGAACAATTTTCCAAACTTGCTAGTCCGGAAATGGTTGCAATTGAACATGCCTTTAAGAACAAGACTGATTTAACAAAACCCTCCAAAGACAAAATAGAATCATTTGCATATAGGAAGCTACCTGTGATACCGTTTGTTGCTCCAAGAACAAAAAAACTGAAAATAATTAATTTTACTAAGAAAATTGATACTGAAATTTTCCAACTTTTAAGTGTTTTTGAACAATTGAAACTTCATCCAGATAAACTTGATATTCATAGGATAAACAATTTGCTTGCTGAAAATATAAATGTAAGCGAGGATAACGAGGATTTGTTGGACCATACTTCACTCAGGTTTCAAATTTTGCAAGATCTTAAAGATGCAATTATTTACGTACCTTTAAAACCACCTATGCAATATTACTATGTGTCTAGTCCTTATGGCTTTAGAATTCATCCTAAAAGCAAAAGAAAGCAAATGCATCATGGAATTGATATGGCTGGCACTTGGCAAGAAGAGGTCAGGGCACCAGCTGACGGATATGTTTCTTTTTCAGGAAGAAATGGGTCTTTTGGTAAAACAATTAAAATAGTCCATAAACATGGTGTGTCTACATTGTATGGACATCTTCATAGATTGAACGTAAAAAAAGGAATGAGTGTCACAGAGGGAGAAGTAATTGGAAAAATGGGATCAACAGGAAGAGCTGTAGGCGCACATCTTCATTATGAAATAAAAGTGAATGGTAAATCGGTAAACCCGTACGATTTTATTTCAGTAGGACGCGATCTACTGAGTAGCTCAATAATTAAAAAATAAACTAAAGTTTGGCACTCAAATTGCTGAATAACAGTTATGAAATTATTTTTAGCTGTTTTATTATGCTTCTTAACATTTACATTTCTTGAATCAAAAGAATTAGATAATTGTAATTACTTAACTGAAAAGTATGGAAAAATTTATAATCTTCCTAATAAATTGTTAACTTCTATTGCACTTGTAGAGTCAGGCATCAAAAAAAGTGAATTTAAGTCATGGCCATGGACACTCAATGTTTCAGGCAAATCAATGTACTTTGATAATAAGTCGGAAACGATAGAATATTTAAAAAGTAATATAGATTTAAAAAAAAGTATCGATGTGGGTTGCATGCAAATTAACACAAAATATCATTTAAAAAATTTTAAAGATTTGTCTCATTTAGTCGAGCCTGAAGAAAACGTTAAATATGCGGCAATTTATCTGCTTAAACTTTATAAAAAATATAAATCATGGAACGAAGCAGTTTCAAGATATCATTCATCAATTCCAAAAAGAAAGAAGAACTATCTTAAAAAAGTCTATACTTATTGGAATGATTTAAGACAACGAAAAATAGTTATTAAAAATAGCTACAACAAACGAGATGAAAAAGCCAAAATAAAATTTTTTAGAGAAATTTTAAAAAAAGAAAATATTTAACTTATGACTTTGGCAAAGTATTTGCACATTTAATTCAACAAGGAGAAAAAAATGAACAAATATATTAGATCAGACGAAATTAATGGTAACATCCCTAATTCTTATCCAGTTATAAAAATTACTCATTTTGACAATGACAAATGTGTTAAAACTGATGTTTATCCAGTTTCGCATTTCTTGGATAGATCTTCTAGAGAAATTAAAAGTATTGTATATTCCTGAAAAATAAAATTGGTTCTGCATAGACGAAATCTTAATTTTATTTTTGTTAATATTTATTAAATTATTAGTAAAAATATAAAATCTACAAAATTAATTTTAATGAAACTAAATATTCATATTTTGAATTTTCATAATTTTTCTTCTAACCGAAGAGGCTGGTATATTAAGCAACTCCCTATATTTTGCAACTGTTCTTCTAGCTAAATCAATACCTTCATCTTGAAGTTTTTCTACCAACATTTCATCACTCAATGGGTTGTTTAAGGGTTCACTGCTAATTAATTTTTTAAGTGATTCTCTTACTGACTCTGCTGAATGAGTCTCACCTTTCTTGGTACTACTTATCGAAGCACTAAAAAATAGTTTCATTTCTAAAACACCTCTTGGTGTTAGCATTAATTTGTCTGATGTGACTCTACTAACTGTGCTCTCATGCATATTAATTTTTTTTGCAACATCTTTAAGAACCATTGGTTTTAGATATTTTTTTCCCTTTTCGAAAAATTCCTTTTGTTGATTAACAATTTCGGAACTAATTTTTAGTGTTGTAACGTTTCGTTGTTGGATTGCTTTAAGCAACCATCTTGCAGAATTTAAAGATTCATTTATAAATTTTTTATCCGATTCTCCACATTGAAGTCTTTCTATTTCTTTGACATAGTCATTATTAATATTAATTTTCGGAAGTGTGCCATGATTTAATTCCACTGCCCAATCAGAATTATTTTTTGTTACAATTACATCTGGATGGAAGATATTGTCATTATCTGTTGAATACTTGCTTCCTGGTTTTGGGTTTAGAGCTCTAATAAGCCTTATTTCGTCTTTTAGCTTTTCTTCTTTTAGTCCTGTTAGTTTTTGAAGTCCTTTAATATTTCCACTTCCAAGTAAATCAATATTTTCGATAATAATTTCTTTCTTTGAATCCAAGTTGTTTTCATTAATAAGTTGAATTTTGAGACATTCTTTCAGATTTCTAGCAAATACCCCATTTGGCTCAAAACATTGCATTCTTTCTAAAACTTTTTCAATTTGTTTAAAGTTAAATCCACTAAATTCCTCAATGTCTTCTAAACTTTCAGTGATCCAACCATTTTCGTCAACGTAGTCAATTAATATTTCTGCAATTTTCTTATCATCATCGTCATTGAATTCTAAATCTGCTTGATTACTTAATATAGATTTTAAAGAAACTTTATTGCTAAGTGTCTGCTCTATTACGCTTCCAACATCAACACTGTCAGTGGATGAATGTTTACTATTAAATTCAAAAGTCGCATCATTATCCCATCTATTTTCAAAATCATCATTACAAGGTTCATCTGAAATTGATTCGCCATTTTCAAAAGATTCATCTAACTCATTCGTTTTTTCTGTGTCTTGATCGTTTTGATTATCCAATTCATCGTTTTCATTCTCTAAAAAAGGATTTTCTTCAAGCTCTTTATTAACTAGATTTGTTAATTCTAAATTATTCAACTGGAGTAATTTTATTGCTTGCTGTAACTGAGGAGTCATAACTAAAGATTGACTCTGTTTTAATTTGAGATTCTGAGAAATTTGCATAATTCTTTTCCTTTCAATATTATTTCACAATTTTTTGCTAAGAAATGCAAAACTTTAATTTGACACTTTTATTAAGTCAGATACTTGACACTCATAATAATAAAAAAAGAAATTAACAAAACTCTTATTTATCTTCATATATACTGGCTTATTTGAGGATATAATCTATTATATTCTTAATGAATAAAGTATTACCATTATTGATTGTTCCACAGCTTTTTTTAATATTTTTTTTAAATGTTGAAAATTTGACGGTTAAATTAGACAATAAATTAGAAATTCTTCCGGTATTAGAAATTAGTGAAGACACTGTTTTTGAAAACAAAAAGGAAGAAGAAATACAAATTTCAAATGAAAATTTAAGCTATAAAAACGCTGAAACAAAATTGTATGATTCTATAAAAGATTCTAAAACTGTTTTATCTAAAAGCGGGAAATCTAGATCTGAAAATGATTCAAAGGATATCCAAGAAATAAAAATAAATAATAAAATTCCAGAAATTAAATCTAAACCTACTCAAATACATAAAGATAATGCTTTAAAAATTCAATTTGGTGCATTTTCAAAATTGAAAAATGCTGAAAAACAAAAAATAAAAATTCTGAGTTTGTTGTCCACAAAGTTTCCAAATTTTGAGAGAAAATTTGGAATTTTAGAAGAAAACAATTTGTTCAAACTTATTTATTCTGCAGATAATCTTTCAAGTAGTGAAGTAATATGTGATTATTCTAAATCTATACAACTAAATTGTTTGATTTTAAAAAGATGAAAAACTGTAGAATATGTTCCTACATAAGATTTTTTTTAGCATTTGTTCTGCTGTTGATTATTATTTCACTGACTTTTAAGGACAATTTAGGCTATCTTTCGTTTGTAACACCTTGGAATGCGGCAATATTAATTTTTGTAGCTGGTATTTGTCTATTTTTATTTAAATTAATTGAGCATTTTAATCAGAAAGATTAACGATCCTTCACGAATCTTATAAAGAGTTCTTTTTCGGGGACAAATCTTCCGTAAGAATGTCCCGTAAAGAAATTTACCGACCAAAAAAACTTGGGCGACCACCAATTTCTTTGCGAAGTCCAAAAAGGTTCCGCTGGTGTGTTAGGAAAAAAAGTTTTATCAATTTTTGCTCCCTCACAACTTTTACAAATTAAGCTTTCAAGCTCTTTTCGTGATGGCAATCTCCACTCACCCTCAATTTGCTCATTGAGAAGATTATTTGCCTCTTCAACAGATTTCAAGTCCAATTTTACAGCAGTTCCCAGACATGCTTGTTTTTCGTCACTCCACTGTTGACCAGTAGTACATTTTAGCCATTCGATCTTATTTTTTAAATCTATGACATAATATCCTTTGTCTATGAAATTAGAAGCGAAGACACTTTTAAAAAATAACAGTGAAAAACATATTATGAGTTGCTTTTTAATCATATCTGTATATTACAATAATTATGTAGATTAATAAAAATATTTTCTATTTTGGTATTAAAGTTGCAGAATCTATACCAAAATATTAATTATATATTAATTGCAAATGGAAAAATAAATGGATTTAGCTACAATAATAGGATTTCTTGGCACAATAGGTATGATTGCAGGTGCGATGATTTCGGCCGGAGGTTTGGGATCTTACATTGACGTTCCCTCAATTTTAATTGTTTTTGGTGGTTCTTTTTTCGCTGTGATGTATACAGCTCCTTTACCCGTTTACCTCGGTTCTTTCGGAGCCTTTGGTAAGGCTTTTAAACCGCCAGTGAAAAAAATGGATGAACTTATTGAAAGGATAGTCGAGTTAGCAGGTATTGCAAGAAAAGACGGAATGATGGCACTTGAAGGTCAAGAGACGCCTGATCCGTTTTTTGATAATGGTTTACAAATGCTTGTTGACGGAGCAGACGAATCAAAACTAACTGTTCAATTAAAAAAAGAACTTAAGGCTATGCAAGTTCGTCATGAGAAAAACATTGGTTGTGCTCAATCTTGGGTAGACATAGCACCCGCTATGGGAATGATTGGAACTTTAGTAGGATTAGTTGCGATGTTAGGAAATATGGCTGATCCAAAAGCAATAGGTCCTGCAATGGCTGTTGCTCTTTTAACCACGCTTTATGGGGCTATGATCGCAAATACGATTTTCATGCCGATTGTGATAAAGTTAAAAGGCTATTCAGCTTACGAAACTACCTACAGGGAGATGATTATTACAGGTTTACAATTCATTTCAAGAGGTGAAAGCCCTAGAAATATCCAAGACCAACTTGTTGCAAATCTGCCTCCAAAAGAAAAACAAAAACTCTTGGAAGCTGCAGCTGGAGGCTAAAGTTTAAATCATGGCTGAGGAAAAAACCGAAAATCAAGAGACCTCTAACGAGGAAGAGGAACATGAATGCCCAGAATGTCCTCCGAAGGGGGCGCCAGCCTGGATGGCAACCTTTGCCGATATGGCAACACTATTAATGGCTTTTTTTGTTTTAATCCTCTCTTTTGCAGAATTTAATGTACCAAAATTTAAACAAATAAGTGGTAGTATGAAGAATGCTTTTGGAATACAAAGAGTTATACCTGTTGTCGAACCACCAAAAGGAACGACAATACTATCTCTTAATTTTAGTCCAAACCCCACTCCAGCAGTTCAAGATAATTTAAAACAACAAACGACAGAGACTGATCAACCTAAAGTAGAACTTCAAACCAAGCAAGAAGATAACACAAAGGATGACGGTGAAACTGAGGATGCAAAAGAACTTGCCAAAAATATTCAAGAAGCTATTGCAAGAGGTGATATAACTGTCGAAGCTCTGGGGAGTAAAGTTGTTGTTAACTTTACACCAACAGAGGCAGACGAGAAAGAACTACCTCAACTTCTTCAAGAGACTTTAAATGCTGTGGAATCTGTTAAGGCTGCATCAGGAAAATCAGAATCTGAAATTTTAATTGGTGGCTTAGAAAAACAGCTTGCTGATCTTGCAACTGCGTCTTCTCAAAAAGGTAAAAATGAGGCTGAAGGGGAAGATGGGGAAAGTGTAGGTCAATCTGAACAAAGCCAATCAGCAAAAGAAGAGGCTAAAAAAGCAGAGTTGGCTGAGGACAAATTAAAAATTGCACTGAAACAAGAAATTGGGGAAGGTCTTGTTAATGTTGATAGAGAGGACGATAAAGTGATAATAACTGTTGGGTCTGCTGGTGCGTTCAAGTCAGGATCTGCTGAACTTACCAACAAGGCAAGAGATATAATGTCTAAAATAGCAGAACAAAATAAAAAAGGTAGAAGCGAGATATTGGTTATGGGTCATACGGACAACGTGCCACTTACATTTGGGTCAAATTATAGAGACAATTGGGATCTCGCAGCAGCAAGATCTGCCTCAGTGGTTCAACAACTATCAAGAAACGCTACTCTTGATCCAAAAAGAATGAAGGCGATCAGTTACGGAGAGACAAGACCAGTAGAGTCAAATGACACTTCTCAGGGAAGAGCAAAAAATAGAAGAATTGAAATTGAGATAAATTATTAAAATGATAATAGAAAATAGTCCATTTCATATTTCTAAAAATACCGTTTCCCCTGTAAAAGAAAATATAGAACCTAAAAATCAACACCTTTTAAACGATATAAAGGTTAATGAACCCGGAAAAGACGATTTCTCTTTTTGGGATTGGTTTAGAGGGTTGGTTAACCCTTTCCAAAATCTTCCAATTATAAGTGGAATTTATTCAAGCATAAATTCTGAAGATAGTAAATCCGATAGAGACTTAGTTCAAAATAGTCTCGGTGGTTTTATGTATGGTGGTCCGATTGGAGCGATTGTTGGTTTTGGAAACTGGGTTTTTAATAAAATATTTGATAAAACACCGTCAGAACTGGCGCTAGATGCCACAGGAATAAGCAATCTTTGGAAAGACGATAAGAAAAAAGAGAGTCAGATTGCAGAAAATAATAAAATAGATGATAACAAAAATTCTTCAGTGGTTATTGCTAATAAAAATAATTACGGAGAATGGTGGAAAGGTAACCAAAAACCTGGCATTAAAAATTATGTAGCATCTACTAAAAATAATTTTGAAAAAACTAACTATTCCAACTTCAAAAATATAGGTATCGAAAATAAAAATAAGGCTATTGAAAGTAATATAAATAAATATTCGACTAAACCAGTTGTTTTGGAAAATAAACAAAATATTACTTTAGCTTTTGATGGTAAGTCTGAGTTAGTAAAAATAAATAATCAAATATCTGGGTTGATAAAAGATAAAAACGAAAATAAAAAGTTTAAAGAAGAAAAATTTGGAGAAATCAATTTTCATTATCCGAGCTGGAGTCCTAGCTCTCTGGAAGTTGAAAAAAATAAAAATGTTCTGAAAAACAAAGACTTAATTAATAAAAAATATATGGATCTTAAAAATGAAAATATTGGGTCAAACTTAAATTTGAAACTTTAATCACTCATATTCAAGTTCTTCGTTTTTATATTTTTCAAAATATTCGTTACCAAGAATTTCCTTTATCTTCTCAATTGTAAGTTCGTTGACTTTAGACGAATATAGCTCGTGCATTTCTGAACATTTCCTGGAAACTGCATTAGCAACACCCTGAGTAATGAAATCATTTTCGAGTGCTGTTCTTGCCCTTGTGGTTGCTTCGGATTTAGCCTTAGTCAGTCTGGCTAAACCAGAATTTTTCTTTCTATTTAGATCGTCGACAACTTCCATTAATTGTTTATAACTGGGTTCTGGCAGATCAATGTTAATGAATTGTCCATCAACTTCGTAATTGAACTCAACTTCATCGATTTTTTCAGTTAATAGAGGTATATGATCTGTGTTGAAAACTAAAATTTGAACAACATTTTCGTTTTCAGTTTTTTTTATATCTCCGACATCCACCAATCGTCTTGGTTTGCCTTGAATATTGATTCTGATGCCTTTAAGCGTCGTTAAATTAGCATCAGATGACTTCACTTCTTGAATTACTTCAGTATATTCCTCAATCGCTGCCTTCATTAAAGTTTCAGCTTGGATTGTATATTTATCAGCTACCATATGTATAGTTTATACTATTACTGTCTGATTTTCATCAACAATGTTTTCTTTATTACTGTCTTTTTTGTTAACGTTGTCGTCTTTTTTATCTTTTTCAACCTCTTCTACAAGTGGTTTTGGTAGTTTTGAAAATTTAAATTTGGATTTTGGGTCAAGCTTTCTTATGGTTTTTTGAGCCTCATCAATTGATTTAGACAACAATTTTACACAAAAAACTTTTCCCTCTAGCATGGAAAAGCTGAAGAGAAGGTTTAATTGGGCTTTATAACAGTAAATTGAAGTTAGTAACCACCCCAAGAAAAAAACATAAATATTAACTGATAAGGATACTGCCATAATTGCTGTAAATAGAAACAAAAGCCACCATTTTTGTGAATAAGCTAACCAAAGTGGGGGAAAAATGCCTGCTGATAAAGAATTAGCATTTTCAATGACTTCGTAGTTTCTGTAAACGTCTCTCATTCCAATAAATTCTTTTAATTCGTCAAGATCATTTACTTCTTGTGATAAATAATCAGATTTAATTTTATTGGTTTCCTCAGCTGTAGTTGTGGTAAATTTGCAACCTAAACTATTTTCTATTAACAAATTAAAAAATATATCCTCTCTTAAAACTGTGAGCATAGACTTTTGATTACTTTTTTTTAATTCTTTTAAATCAGAAGTTAGTTGTTTTTCACCGAAAGTATAAATCTGATTATCAAGTGCAACAATTATATCGTCTGGCTTTAAGAAATTATTTGCTGCATGACTTCCACCATTTATTTTATTAATTTTTAAGAAAAAATTTCCTTCTTTTGTTTCAGACATAATATTATTATGGGAAAGTTATGCTTTCTTTTTGATCTGTTATTTCCTTAACTAACTGTTTATTTTGGCTAGAAATCGCTTCGAGTGCTGCATTTAATGAAGAGGTGCTATTAGAAAGTTCTTTTAAAAGTTTAACATTTTGATTCTTCTTATTATCTTTCAACAGTTTACCAATTTCTTTGTTAACACTAGCGGAGGTGACTACACCTGACTCTTGAATTGACTTATTGAGTTTGTCTGCCTCGTTTTTAATTGATTTAGAAAGCCCGGATGATAGGTTTGATATTTCCTTTGATAAATTTAGCATAAGTTTTTTATCATTTGAATTAATTGCGTTTGAAAGTTCTTCAAGTTTAACTTTCATCTCGTCACTAGCATTTAATAGATCAGTATGTCTAGCCAAACTTTGATTCATATTATCTACAGCTTTGTTAACATTTTCAACATTTTCAGCAAATACAACTAGAGCTTCTCGACTAGTACTTGTCATATCTTCAAGTTCTGAAAGTGATTTAAAATATAATAATCCTGTTAAAATAATTGCTATTACAGCTGTGGCAATTGAACTTGAAAAAATGATTGTTGTATATTTGTGAATTTCTTTCATTTTTTGCTCCGTCTTTAAATATTCGTTTTTAATTCTTTTATATTCTGAGGTCACATCAGTGGCTGCGTCGGCCGCATCCAAAGCTATTTTTATGCTTTCTTGCATTGCATTAAGTTGTTGTGTCATGCAATTCTTCCTTTATTAAATGTTTTAACACTTTTTTGTTTTTTTTGAAATAGTGCACAATCTGTGCCAGAAACTTTCTTTATTTCTAAATATGGATTATTTTTTGAAATTACACCAAATGCTTTACAACCATAAGGAAAGTTTTTCTTGTGGGTCACATAAAAGTGCGTGCAGTTATTACAGTTATTTTGGTTCATTTTTTGTTAGATCTCTTATTTTATAATATAGTTTTGCAATTTGGAATCTTAACGCACCACAAAAAGAAGTTAAAGCACAAAACCAAAGAAATAAAGCAAGCAAAAAATTTTTCTCTTCGAACACTTCGATAGCCTTAAAGTGGCATATTAGTGAGCTGTAAAGAAATGCAACAGTAACAATTAGTTGTGAAATATTTCTATTGATCATTTTTTCTCCCAAACTCATCAAAAATCATATCTTCAGGTACCTCTATCTCTGGTTTCTCAATTTCTTCTCCATTATCTATTTTATAAATATATGCTAAGGCAATAGCAACAGCATTGTAAAGCTTACTCATAATTTCATCACCAATTTCAGATGTATAGTATATTGCTCTTGCCAGTTTAGGACTTTGCATTGTACCAATCTTAAGTTCTTTTCCTTTCTTAATTATAGATTCAGCAATTTTACCTCTTCCTTTTGATATAATTGTAGGAGCTTTTGCGTCCCCAACCTCATATTTCAGAGCTACGGCAAAGTGTGTTGGGTTTGTAATTATTGCAGTAGCTTCTTCAAGGTTATCAACAGACGATGCTTCTTTTCTACTTTTTGTTGCAGCTTCGGCTTGAAGTTTTCTTATTTTTTGTTTGACTTCTGGTTGTCCATCAGTTTCTTTGTATTCGTCTTTGAGGTCTTGATGAGACATTCTTAGTTGCTTAATATAATCATACTTTTGGTAAACCACATCTATAAAAGCTATGAATGCGAGAACGACAAGGAGATAGGCAATTATTTCTGGAAAAAAAGAAAAAAGTCTATTTACTGCGGAAAAAATATTAGCAGTTGTTAAGTTGACTAAATCAGATAAATTATTTTCAATCAGATAAAAAGCTACCAGACCAAGAAGACTGACTTTCAATATAGCTTTAACTAACTCTACTAATCCTTTAAGTGAAAATATTCTTTTTAATCCTTTAATTGGATTCATTTTTTCAAACTTCCAGTAAACTGACTTTAAGGAGAAGTTTATTCCACCGATTAAAAATTGCGTTAGAACACTTACTACTAATAGTGGTATTGAAAAAATTAAAAATACTTGAATGAAAAATTTTACAACTACAGTAACAGATTCCAGAGGAGACTTTCCAGAGGCTAACTCTGGCCCAAACGAAAATAGAGATTTACAAATTTTTAAAAAATCGTCTAAAAGCATTGGAGCTAGATAAAATAGTAATACTCCCATGAACATTGAACTAAAAACAAAAGCTTCTTTTGAAGACAGAACTTTCCCATCCTCTTTTGCTTTTTCAAGTCTTCGGGCGGTTGGTTCCTCGGTTTTTTCTTGACTTTCGTCTTTGTCTTCTGCCATTCAATTATATCCTTTTTAATTAACGAGTATATTTTCTATCGATTCTAAAGAACTATTGGTAAGCTCTGCAAATGCATTTCCTATAGATTGAGAAGCTAAATACATTATAAAGAAAGCTAGAATCATAGTTACAGGAAATGCAAACGAAAACATATTTAATTGAGGAGCTGCTCTTGTTATAATTCCTATTGCAATGTTTGTTAGTAAAAGTGCTCCAACAACTGGAAGCATTATTAATCCTCCCGTATAAAACATAGCACCAGCAGCTTCTATGCCCAAACCGACAAGACCAAATGGGGGTATTCCGTCATTAATATTAAAAATTTCAAAGCTTTTAAATAAAAATTCAATCGCAATTAAATGTCCATTTAACGATAAAAAAATAGTAATTAAGAATAAGTCTAATATTAGACTAATTACGGGTGTTTGTCCGCCTGTATCTGGATCAACCATTTGGGAAAAACCTAACCCAGTAGTAGCTGCTATTTTCTCTCCAGCCAAACTTGCTGCTGCAAACCATATTGTTAATGTTAAACCCAATGATAATCCAATCAAAGCTTCTGCAATTACTACAATAACAAGGTTATCAAGAATTTGTTCTGATATTTGAATATCAGAGAGATACCCAAAATAAAAAAATGAAATCACTAAAGAAAAAATTATCTTTACATTTAAAGGAATAACTCTTGAACCAAAAAAAGGGCTTGATATGAAAAATGCTGATAATCTTATCGAACATAAAAAGAATTTAAATAAGTACTCAATAAGAGAGTTTAATTCGAGTCCTGGTAGGGCATCCATAGGACTGTAAAAAGGTAATGGAATAAACATTAATTTATTCCTGAAATTGTATCAAAAATAAATTGAAAATAATCGGTTAAACTTACTAAAAGAAAATTAGCCAAAAATCCTATTGCAAAGATAACTATGACAATTTTTGGAACAAAACTAAGTGTCATTTCCTGGATTGAAGTGGCTGCTTGAATAATTCCAATAACCAAGCCAATAGCAAGAGCTGCACCTAGAAATGGGCCACTAGAAATCAAAACTTGATAAAAAGCTAATCTTATCATTTCAACATTTTGATCAAATCCCATTACCAATTACTCCTAAAACACTAAATTCATGAAAACGTTCCAACCAGAGATCCCACAGTCATTGACCAACCATCAACTAAAACAAAAAGGAGTAGTTTAAAGGGAAGGGCAATTAACATTGGAGACAACATCATCATACCAAGCGACATTAAAACTGAAGCTACAACCATATCTATTACCAAAAAAGGTAAAAAAAGTAAAAAACCAATCTGAAATGCAGTTTTTAATTCACTTGTAATATATGCTGGTAAAACAATGTAAAAGGGAATTTGAGAACTATTTTCAAACTTTCCCTCATTTGCCATCTCTGAAAACATTAGCAGGTCATTTTTTCTTGTATTTTTAACCATGAATTTTTTTAGCTCTCCCCCGCCACTTTCAACTGCCTCAGATAAATTCATTTCTCCATTATTATAAGGTTCGGAAACATCAGAGTAAATTTTATTAAAGGTGGGTGCCATTACAAAAAAAGTAAGAAATAAGGATATAGCAACTAAAATTTGGTTAGGCGGTGTTTGCTGTGTGCCAAGAGCTTGTCTTAAAATAGACATAACAATAATAATTCTTGTAAAAGCAGTCATTCCTAAAACGAGTGAAGGCAGAATTGTTAAAGCTGTCATCAAGGCTAAAATTTTTAGAGACACAGAATATGTTTTTGTGCCATTTTCTGACTCAGTAATAGTTAATGCTTCTAATCCTTCAGGAGCCATTTGAGAAAACCCAAAAAATGGAAAAAGAATAATAATTAAAATCAAAAAATTAATTTTTTTCATTTCTTAGCCTATTTTCAAATACTTTCTCAAGATTGTTACCTTTAAGACTGTTATTTTTTATTTCTGTCAATAAAGAACCAGAATTTTTCCCAGAAATAAAAAGATAATCTTTATTATCTAAATTTAAGATTAAAGCTCTATCGCCTTGTCCCAGTAGGGTAACTTCAGATACTTTCATTCTTTTTTTTGAATTAATGGTTCTTGAGATTATGTGTTTGTTTTTCTTTATATAATACAAGCCTACAAAAAGCAGAGCTAAAAATCCTAATACGAGTAAATAGTTTGATAAACTTGGACCTACATATTCTGGCATTTTTCCCCTCTTGATTAGTTAATACAAGAGGAATGCAAAAACCTTGCCGTAACAACGACACTTATTGTAAGTTGTTGATTTTATTTATAAATTATTGATTAAAAAAGAAGATGTCAATTTCCTGACAATTATAAGTTTTCAATTAGTTCCTCTGGGGTAGCAACTTCAGTAAATCTTATACCAAATTTTTCACCAACCATAACAACTTCGCCTTTAGCAATTTTTGTCCCATTTGCTAAAATATCTAAAGCGTCTCCAGCCAATCTATCTAGTTCAACAACTGATCCTTCATTTAATCTTAACAAGTCTTTGATTTTAATTTCAGTATTTCCAACTTCAACAGTAAGTTTTACTTCTATGTTTTCCAGAAGTCTCAAATTACTTACTGCTGCAGTATTTTTGTCTGCGGTCTTTGTGGATTCTGTCTCAGGTTTATTGACCTGATTTTCAGCTGAGGCTTCAGGTGCCTTAGTTTCTTCCTGAGCTTGCTCGGTTTGATTTTTATCTTTTTCTGCGGTTTCTGCATTCATAATTTTTCTCCTTAATTATTTCGTGTAGCAAGCTTTACTGAAGCATTGCCGTTAAGTTCTCCCATTTCAGCTTTAAAGTATTTTTGATTTTCAACATAAAAATCGACCTTATCTTCTAAATTTACGTTTAACGTGTCTCCTGCCTTCATTCTCAGCAATTTAGACATTGAGACAACCGGTTCACTTAGATTACTTTTGACTAATAAAGGAATTTCTAATATTGCTTTTTCTAGCTTATCTCTCCACGTCATGTTAGACTCAACTACATCAGATTGAACTCTGGATCTCAGTAAAGATGAAACTGGTTTAAGTGTTTGAAGTGGGTAAACTACATCGAAAGACATTGAGTCAATGTTAGGTAACTGCATTACAAATGAACATACTATAACTAAATCTGTAGATTCTACAAAAGCAGCAAACTGTGGATTTTGCTCTCTACTTTGAAATTTGATTGAAATAGGCGTTAGATCTTTCCAACATTGTTCAAGAACCTCTGAGATTCCATTATTTATAACTTCGATTATTTTTTCTTCGGTTGCAGTAAATTCACTTCTCGAAGCGTCATTAACCTCTAATTTTCCTCCATATCTACTACTAGTACAAAGGCTAACAAAAGATGGTGGCAGAACAGTCAGCATGGAACCTCTTAACTCGTCTATTCTACTATTTGTTAAACTCATAAATGCATCTAAACCCGAACTGTATTCTTCGAAAGATTTTACTTCTGGGGGAAACGAACTTATTCTAGGTTGAACTCTTAGCAATGGGAGAAATACTCCTCTAACCGTTCTTGCGAACCTCTCATTTATCAGTCTTAAAGCGTAATAGTCTCCTAAAAGTGAAAGATCGTCTGAGCCAAAATTAAATTTTTTGTACTCAATCGCAGTTCCATCTTTAACTGAAGTTGATGCACTTAAATCTCCTGATTTAAGACCGTCCATTAAGGCGTTGACTTCTTCGGTTGATAATTTCCTTGATGGTTCAGACATAATTTTAATTTCCTATTGTACTACAAATGAGGTAAAATGAACATTTTCGATTCCACCAAAGCCTTCAACTTTTACAAGAACCTCATTAATTCCATCTCTCAATGATTCAGCCAAGTTATTTTTACCCTCTTTACCAGCAATATCTTCAGAAGAAAATTCCGACATGATGGTCAATATTTCAGATCTAAGAGCAAGTTGATGACTCTCTACATTTACCATTACTTGTTCGTCATATTGAGTTGAAACTCCGACTGAGAGTTGAAGAAACTTTTTTGAACCCTTTAAATTGGCTGTGAAATTACCAGGAAATTCATAATACGTTGTTGTAAATATTTCTTCTTCAGGTGTGATCTTTGGAATCTTCTTTGGACCTGAAGGACAGTTGCCTTCTTCGTCTTTTTCTTCTTCCGCACATTCAGCAGCAGCCTCATCAATATTTTCATCGTCTTCATTTTTTGATGGTTCAGGGTTTTCTTTTTTTTCAATAATCTGAGATATCTCAGCTGATGGATCTGTATCCTCTCCCCCACCCATGAAAATTCCAACTCCAATACCTGTTCCTAGAAGGACTATGCCACCTACAATCATCAAAATTAATTTTAAGGGTGACTTCTTTTCAGTTTCTTGATTATTCTCTTCTGCCATTATTCTCTCCTTAATACTTTAAATTAATTAGGCATTCACATCAATATTATGATTACTAAATTTTTGATTTTTATTTTCAACTTCTTTTTTATTCTTTTTGGAAATTTCATTGTTCGACAAAAAATTTTCTTTTTCATTTCTTTGGTTAAAATAATTACTATTGTTATCTTCATTATTCATATTACTTGAGAAACTTTTGCTTTCTTTATCAATTGATTCTAAAAGTTTTGGAAGGTTGTCATTAAGAAGACTTACAACATCTTGATTCTCTGATCCAATATTAATGGCTGTGACACTATTTTTCACAGAAACCTCGAGATTTAATTTGCCTAAATTCTTTGGTTTAACTTGAATTTCTAATTTGTTTACACCGTTATTGACCGCATTTTTTACAATTCGAGAGAATTTTTCGCCCCAGCTACTCTCCAATAAATCCAAAAAGATTTGCCCTTTATTTTGCATCTGATTATCTTTAGTTTCCACGGTTTTTAAAAAATCTTTATTGCTGATTTCTCTTTTCTGACCTATTTGAATTTCTCCTGATTTTTTCATAATTTGAGTAAAATTAGTATTTTTTCTATTCTCAATTTTAACTTGTTTTGTAATTAGGTGGTTGTGTTCAATTTTATCCTTTGCTGAAACTTTAAATTGTTTATTTTTTTTGTTTATTTTTTTGTTAATACTCGCAGTTTCAAAGTTTGTGTTATTTGCTTTGTAATTAAACTCATTTTGCTGCTTTAGTACTTTATTATCAATCTGACTTTTATTTTCTGTAAAAAATTTTGGACGGTGATCATCTTTATTAATTTTTTTGTAATGTGAAGGATCTTTAATTATGTTTATAACAATTTTTTTTGAATTATCATTTTTTAGAGCTAAATCAAACTCATTAGAATCCAATTTATTCTCTACAGCTATTTTTTTTTTTCCTGTTGTAAAATTTTTATTTAATAATGATTTTGGATTTTGATTTAAACTGTTTGGATTAGCATTTTTTGTTTGATTCAAAGGTTCGACAATACCAATTTCTTTATAAAATACCTCTATAAGTGATTTTGCAGTCTCGTATTCAGAATCTGTAACCTCAAATTTATTTTTCTGCTCGGAAGTAACTTTCAACAAACTATTTTCAGGGATATTTTTATTTACATCCAAAAATTCTTTAGTTTCAGGTTTTTGTAAGACTACATCTTTCAGTAAATTTTTATTTTCAGGATCTAAACTATTTGTATTTATTAGTGCAAAGAGTTCAGCAAATAGCTCATTTGTTTTTTCAGAATGTAAAGTTGAGTTTACGAAATTTATGTTTTTGCTAGTATCATTTTTTATTGCAACCATAACTGCCCCTTGTTAAAGCAATTGTGCAATTATAATGCCACTATCAAAGAGAAACTGAATTTTTAGGGTTGAAATAATTTTCTTTTTTTAATTCTTTTACTTTATCCTCTTGTATTTTGATAAATTTCTTTTTTTCACTTATTTTTTCTTTTTGTTTTTCAATTTTTACTATTTCTTTTAAATTATAACTAATTTCGTCTAATACATGATTTTCCCTATTTTTTGAAACCTCCAGTTTATTAATTAAATTGCTTGTAAAAGAAGCTCTAAACTTTAAATCTGAACCTGAAAGTTCACCAAGTTTGTTTACAGAGCTTTGATTTAACATTTCATTCAGCGTTTCTTTTACAAAATCTAGCCTTTTTTTTTCATTATGTAGTGTAGATAAATTGTTAAGCAGCTTATTTTTCTTTAATTTTTTAAGGATTAAAAAAATATCATATTTTCTTTTTTTCATGTCATCAGTTAATCTTCTTCAAGCTTGATATGCTGTCTTCAAAACTTGATTTTTTTTTAAAATGCTGTTTTATATGGTTGCAAATTTTATTCCAATTATTTAATGCACTATCAATTTCAGGGTTTTGCCCTTGGGCATATCCACCCATAAGAATGAGATCTTTGTTTTCTTGGTATATGGAGTATAATTTTTTTACTAATTCAGACTGATTTTGATGTTCTTCGTTAACAATAGAATTCATTACTCTACTTAATGATTGATTTAAATCAATTGCAGGAAAGATTCCAAGTTGTGCAAGTTCTCTAGATAATACAATATGTCCGTCTAATATTGCCCTAGCAGTGTCTACCACAGGGTCGTTCGTGTCATCAGAATCTGCCAGTATTGTATAGAAACTTGTTATAGTTCCTTCATTTTTTGAACCGGCTCCTGTTCTTTCAATTAGATTTGGAATCATTGAAATTACAGATGTTGGGTATCCTTTTGAAGTAGGTTGTTCACCCAGTGCCAACCCCACCTCTCGTTTAGCGTGAGCTATTCTGGTAAGAGAGTCCATGATAAGCAAAACGTTTTTTCCTTTAGACCTAAAATATTCTGCGATTGAAGTTGCTCTTTCTGCTCCTTTAATTCTTAACAATGGAGATTTGTCTGCTGGTACAGCTAAGGTGACAGTCCTTTTTCTTGATTCGTCATTCAATATCTCTGATACAAAATTACCTAATTCTCTTCCTCTTTCTCCGATTAGTGCTACAACAACAACATCTGCGTTAGTAAACTTAGTCATCATTCCAAGTAAAATAGATTTTCCAACTCCAGAACCTGCAATAATTCCAAGCCTTTGGCCTCTTCCTACAGTAAAAAGTGAATTGATCGCTCTAATACCAACATCTAGCACTTCATTTATCGGTTTTTTTGACATTGGATTATTGGGTTTTCCATTAATCGGCCATGTTTCTGCAGAGTCATTTATTTTTGCGCCACCATCTATTGGATTCCCAAAAGCATCTAAAACCCTTCCAAGTAAATGAGAACCCACAATTACATCATTTGATGAATTTAAGACTCTTATTTCAGATCCTAAAATTATGTTTGCATTATGTTCATGAACGGCAATAATATTTTTATTTTCTTTGAAACCAATAATTTCTCCCGTGACTATAGTTTTGTCATTACATTCTATTTCACATGTTGTGCCGATTGGTGAGGGAAATGCTTCACATTCGACAACTTTACCATCAAATTTTGATGTTTTACTCTTATAGATCCTATTTTGAGTTATAGTATGTGAATCTATAGTCTGGAGTATTTTTTTTGCTATAACCATTTATGTTTAATTCTAAATAAAAGTTTATTTTTGAGCATTTAATTTGACATCTTCAAGATCTTTCTCAATTTCATTAGGTATTGAATATTTGATTTTTTTAGAAACAATGTCACTCATCTCTATTGATCCCGATTTTATTCTCATATCACCTCGTTCAAGTTTTGCATCTTGATTTATTTCAAATGATAAACTTAAATTATTTTTACTGTTGTAAACTTTTATAGCTTCAAAATCTTTAGGATTTAAAAAAACTACAATTTTTTCAATTGAGTTTTCAACTGAATTGACAACTTGCTTAATTTTTTCTTGAAATAATTTATTGTTATTATCTATCTCGTAACCTAAAACTTCTTTTGATAAATTTGAAAGTAAATTTGTTATTGATTTGTTTAATTCATCTACAAATTCTGGCGTCATTTTAAAAATATTATCAGTTGTATTTTTAAGTGTTACAGCAAGAGATTTTTCTCCTTTTTGAAGCTCTTCAGTAGTTTTTTTTACTCCAAGTTTATAACCATTATTGTAATATTGTTTTGCTAAATCATTGGCTAATTTTTGTGCTTCTATTTCTGTATATACTTTTTCATTTTCTGGTTTTTTTTCATCAATAATGTCACTTGTTGGTTCCTTATCCTTACTTTCAGAAACCTCATTCAAATCTTTTGTTACTTCTTCTTTTTTTTCTGATGTTATTTCTTTATTTTTTTGTGCGAGGGATAACGGAGTAACTTTTTTAAACAAATTGGTAATGTTAGAAGTAATATCTGACTCTTTTACGAAGTCTTTATTACTTTTATTTAATAAACTAACAATTTCTTCAGTGCTTAGTGCTCCAGAAATTTTTTCATCACTTTTTTGCTGAGCTACGGTTTTATCTGTGAGTGGCATCATACGAAGTCATCTCCACCTCTTCCAGCAAGCACAATTGTTCCTTCGTCTGACATAGTTCTTGCTACATTGATTATAGCCTTCTGAGCCTCTTGAACCTCTGTAAGTCTCAGTGGGCCAAGTACTTCCATTTCATCTCTGATGTTTGCCGAAGCTCTTTGAGACATGCACGAGAAAATCTTGTCTTTTAATTCGTCTTCTGTTCCTTTAAGGGCAATTATAAGAATTTCTTGATCAACATTTCTTAATAAAGTTTGCATGCTTCTATCATCCATTAAAATTAATGTATCAAAGGTAAACATACTTTCCTGAATTTCTTTAGCTAAATTTCTATCCTTTTCACCTAACGTTTTCATGATTCTTTGTTCCATATTCTGCTTTGTAAAATTCATTATTGATGCAGCATCTTTTATTCCCCCGACTGAGGAGGCTCGCAATGAAGTGTTTGTTTTAAATTTAAGTTGCATAACTCTTTCCAACTCTGCCAAAGCGTCTGGTTGAACTGTTTCTAGGGTTGCAATACGATGAATAATATCAGATTGAGTTTCTTCAGGTAGCAAAGTTAAAACATCTGCTGCAACACCAGGCTCTAAATACGAAATTATCAAAGCCATTATTTGTGGATGTTCATCAGAAATTAATTCTGCGACTGATCTGGCATCCATCCAATCTAAAATTTCTATTGGTTTGTCACTTTCAGTAGGAGTAATTCTTCCAAGAACAGACTGAGCTTTATTTTCACCTAAGGCTTTTGTCATTACATTTCTAATGTAGTTTGTAGAACCCATTCCCAGATCAGTTTGTGTTTTAATGATGGCTAAAAATTCGTCTAAAACTCTATTGACAGTTTCCTGATCTAAACCTTGAACATTGTACATCTCTTTACCGAGTTGCTGCACTTCTTTTGGCCCCAAATTTTTTAAAATTTCTGAAGCCTCTTCCTCACCTAAAAGCATCATCAAAATAGCACATTTTTGAGTGCTTGTTAATTTTTCATATTGCGACTTTTCTTCTTCTTCTTTATTTTCTTCCTTAGCTTTTTCAGCCATTTGGGTACTCCTTATTAATTTATATTATACATCTTTTTTCATAAGTTGTCTGAATACATTTGAAACTTTTCCAGCTTCATCTCCAACTATCATCCTTATAACCGCAACTTTATCGTCGTAAGTGTTGGCCGTATCGAGCATATCTGCTGAAATAGTTGATTTTTTTGGTTTAAGTTTAGCTTTTATGTCTTCAAGAGATTCGCCTTCTTGAACTTGAACTTCATCTTCTGCTTCTTCTGCCTCAAGATCAGCTTCAGAAGTACCACCTGGACCTGCAGCTGTTCCAGCTGAAGGAACTAAAATTCTATTTAACAATGGCTTTAATGCACCGAATGTTACGATTGCAAGAATTAGAACAGTCGATAACTGACCAATCATATTTTGAAACCATGATTGTTCATACCATTTTGTTGTAATAACATCCATTTCTTGGATAAAATCTCCACTGGTTACAACAATTGTGTCTTCTCTATCCTCATTGAAACCAACCGCTTCTTTAACAAGAGAAGTAATTTTTTCTCTATCTTCTTCACTTATAGGCTCAGAGACAACTGTGCCCTCTGGAGTTTCAATCATTTTGTTTTTAACTAAAACAGCCGTCTTAACTTTCTTAATTTTTCCAATTTGACCAACGGTTGTACTAAGTTTTTTACTAACTTCATAGTTTTTAACATTACTGGATGATCTTTGCTTGAATTCTGCTGACTCCCCAATTTCAGGAGCTGCAACCTGTAAATCAGCAGCTAGAGGTGCTTGGTTAGCTACAGCACCAGGAATACCTCTTGCTGGTCTATCAGTGGATTCGTCTTGACTATTTTGTTCACTTCTAGTTGAAATGCTCTCTGGATCAAAAATTTCTTCTGTTGTTTGATTGCTTGTAAAATCCATTTCAACATTTACTTGTGCTGTTAAATTACCTGCACCAACGATTGGAGAAACTAATGATAAAATTCTTTCTCTGTATATAGATTCAATTTTTACTCTATGAGATAATTGTTTCTCTGTCATCGCTAAATTGGGGTCATCCTCTGGTTTTGATAATAACGAACCATATTGATCTACAACTGTTACGTTGTCGGAAGTCATATTAGGAATTGATGATGATACTATATGAACAATTGATCTAATTTGCTCTAATCCTAAAGCTCTTCCATCAGCTAGTTTTACAAATACAGATGCAGTGGGCGGAGAGGAGTCTCTGACAAAAACAGATTTTTCAGGAATTGCTAGATGTACCCTTGCACCAATAATGTTAGATATTTCATTTATCGATCTGGCAAGCTCTATTTCTTGTGTCTGTTTCATTTTCATAAATTCAACTGATCTGCTTGTTCCCATTGGGATTTTTTCAAGAATATCATAGCCCTGAGGAACTGAACTCGGCAAACCCTCTGCGGCAAGCTTCATTTTTGCTTCATAATATTCTGGTGATGGAACTAAAATTTCACCTGTAGTTCTGTCAATTGAAACATCAATACCATTAGACCTTAAAACATCAATTACTCTAGATTTCTCATGTTCAGGTAATGATGCAAATAAACTTGTTCTAGGTGGTTCCTTGAAAGATATAAAAAAAACTAAACCAAGAAAAATAACAAATAAGGTTATCATAACTGGGATAGATCTTTGGACAGCAGGTTCATTAGAAAATTTTTTAATTTTTTCTAAAGAGTTGCTTATATTTGATAGCATTCCTTGATTTGATATTGAATTTTTTGTTACTTCAGTAGTTTGAATTTCTTCAGCCATAATTTTTTCCTTTTAATTTAAACAGGCATATTCATAATGTCTTTATATGCGCTCAAGACTTTATTTCTTACGTTTAAAGTCATTTGAAAACCTAAACTGGACAATTGTTGTTGAATCATAACTTTGGTTAGATCGTTCTCTATACCAAGCTCAAAGTTTTTCGTTAATTCAGCGCTTTGTTTCTGAGTATCAGAAACCTCTTGAATCGCTGACTTAATATTATCCAAAAAACCACCATCTTGTGGTTCCATTATTTTTGGAGACAGATTTGCAACCTCTTCTTGAACTTTTTTTATTTCATTTAGATTGTTCGGTGTAGTCACTGTTGGTTTTAAATTAGTAAGATTTGGTTTCATGATTTCTCCTTCAAAATTAAGCTTGCATCAATTTTTTTTCTGATAAATTTTCTTGAATGTTATTATAAAAATTACTTTGTTTTGACACATCTATCATTATGTCTTTACCCTCAATAATATTTTTTTCACAAAGAACTATGGCTCTTTGTAGAACATTTTCTAACTCTCTAACATTTCCAGGCCAACTATACTCTCTTAATAATTTTTGAGCATCTTTATTGATGTAAGGTAAGGGGCTGTTTTCTGTGTGTCTATTCAACAGAGCAATACTTATTGGTAAAATATCATCAGGTCTTTCAGATAAATTATGTGTTTCTATTGGGAATACATTAAGTCTATAATATAAATCCTCTCTAAATTTTTTTTCTCTTACTTCGTCTAACATATCTCTATTCGTTGTTGCAATTACTCTTACATTTACATCAATATCTCTTTGTCCGCCAATGGGAGTAACTTTTTTTTCTTGGAGAACCCTGAGAAGTTTTGCTTGGAGGGACAGCGGCATTTCAGATACTTCATCAAGAAGTAGTGTGCCATTATCCGCAGCTCGAAAAATTCCTTTATTGGCAGAAGAAGCTCCTGTAAAAGCGCCTTTTTCATGTCCAAATAACATTGCTTCAAGCATATTTTCTGGAATTGCAGCACAATTAATCGCAATAAAAGGCTTTTCATGTCTATCCGACTTTTTATGAATAAGATTTGAAATAACTTCTTTTCCAGTTCCGGTTGGCCCATGAATGAATACTGTAACATCAGTTTTCGAAACTTTTTCAACCATGTTTATTAAAGAAAGTGTTTTCTTATCAGAGAAACTGTACTTTTCCTTAGATATAATTTGAAAAATAATTTCTTTTATAACCTCATCAATAATTTTGAAAGAAATTTGAATGTAAGCTCCGCCCATTTCTTTTTTTAAATCATAACTACAATCATTTCCTGAATCCAAAACTATTAACTTTGTAGAACCTATATTTCTAGCAACTTTAAGAATATTTGATTTACCACCTTGTTTGTTTTCGAATTTTTTATCAATAATCAGTATGGATTGAGAGCTTTTAATTTCGCTGATTTCATCAGAATCAATTAATTTTATTTCCTTTCCTTTTTTACTAAAAAAATCGCGTATATCATTGTGTACTTCAAAACAATCTTTAATAATAAATATTTCCTTCATATTTAAATCCTTTATTTTCGTTTTCAATCTAAAAGCAAAAATATTGCCAAATAAGAAAATAAATTTTTACTAAATTAATTTTAATTTGCGATATCAATTACTTAGAAACTTTTTTTTTTTTTTATTTTTTTTAAAATTTGATTATTGTCAGTTTTCTGACATTATTTTATTTATAAATAAGTTAATTTATTATGTCAGAAATCATCAAAGGAAAATGTGAGGTAACTTTACAATTAAAAAAACTTGTAGAGATGGTTGCAAAATCAAACTCAACAGTTTTACTCAGAGGTGAGACAGGGTGTGGTAAAGATGTAGTTGCTAGGGCTATTCATGAATCATCAAAAAGAAATGGTGAATTAATAAACGTTAATTGTGCAGCAATCCCGTCCGAGCTTTTAGAATCTGAGCTATTTGGTCATGAAAAAGGTGCATTTACTGGTGCAGACTCAAAAAGAGAAGGAAGATTTGAGGCCTCTAACAATGGCACCTTATTTTTGGATGAAATAGGTGACATGCCTATGGCACTTCAGGCTAAATTACTAAGGGCAATTGAAACTAGAAAAATTCAACGTGTTGGAGGCAGAAAAGAAATTGATCTTAATTTAAGACTGATTTGTGCTACACACCAAGACATTGAAAAAAAAATTGATGAGGGTCATTTTAGGGCAGATTTATTTTTTAGGATAAACGTTTTTCCAATTGAAATTCCTTCGCTTGCAGAGAGAAAGGATGATATCCCAATTCTTGTAAATCATATTTTAGACGATTTAAAATACAATGGATCTATTATTCCTCAAATTGATAATACAGGCATAAAAGCACTTCAGGAATATGTATGGCCAGGTAATGTAAGAGAGTTAAAAAATGTTATTGAGAGAGCAGTAATAATTTTTCCAGATAAAAAAATCAATGGCAAAAATATTAAAGAAAATCTTTTAAAAATTAATCTACCTGACATCTCACAGGAGAAAGAGGAGTTATGGACAATGACCTCCGACCTTTCTCCAATTCAAATTGAAGCAAGTTCTCATTCTGATTCAATGCCACACCCAAATCATTATAAAAAATGGTTCGACTTTTTAGATAAAATAGATCTTAGAAGACACTTAAGCGATGTTGAATTTAATTTAATAGAAGGAGCACTAAAAAAAAGCAACGGATCTGTAACTGAGGCCTCAAAATGCTTGAAAATAAATAGAACAACTTTAATTGAAAAAATGAAAAAATACTCAATTCCAAAACTCGGAAATGACTAACTACCTATATGTTTCATTCCTTTTTTTTTTGCAATTTGCATTTGTCTTCGTCGTTCCTTATACCTAGCTTTTTGCTTTTTCGATTTTTCTTTAAAACATTTTGGGCACGATACTCCTAATTTAAAATACCTTGATTTAGTGTCAACGTAAGTTAAAGCAGCTCTACAAGCAAAACATTGTGAATACAATCCTTTTTCAAGTTTATCATTTAATGAAACTCTTTCATCAAAAACGAAACATTCACCTTTCCACATCTTACTCTTATTTTTAGTTTTATTTAAATATTCAATAATTCCACCATCAAGTTGAAAGATGTTTTTATATCCCTTATTGATTAAAAAATTACTTGCTTTTTCACATCTGATCCCGCCAGTACAAAACATTCCGATTTTTTTTTCAAAAAGTTTTTTCTTATGTTTTTCAAACCAAATTGGAAATTCTCTAAAATTATTAGTTTTAGTTTTTACAGACTTTTTAAAAGAACCTATATCAGATTCATATTCATTTCTTGTATCAATAATTATAGAATCTGGATCACAAATAAACTTGTCCCACGAATCAGGGGCAACAAAAAAACCAGTTGTTTCTTCTGGAGAAACATTTTTTTGTCCTAGAGATATAATTTCTTGTTTTTCTTTGATTTTCAGTCTTAAAAAAGAATGATTATTATTAAATTGATTTTTAAATTTAATTTCAGTTGAAATTAAATTTCGTATTGAATCTTTAACTTTATCAAATTGTTCTGTTGACACAGAAAAAGAAGCATTGATACCTTCTGTTCCAAGGATGAAGGTTCCTTTAATTTTGAATTTTTCTAAATTAATTAATAGTTTTTTTTTAATTACAGCAGGATTTCTTAGATAGACAAATTTATAAAAGCTGGATACTATAAATTTTTTTTTATGCATGATTTGTTTCTCCAGAATTTTTTAAAAGCATTCGTTGCTATTGATCCTATTTCTTTAATACCTATTTTAACAATAATCACTCAAGGTTTAAATACAAAAAAAACAATTAAACTCTCTGGTTTTGTATTTTTGATTACATGTGGTGTATTAATCTTTTTTTCATTATATGGTAATTCTTTTTTAGTCTTTATGGGTATATCTATATCATCTTTCCAAATTATTGGAGGTTTCTTCCTTTTAATTATTTCTTATGAAATGGTATTTGAAAAAAGGGTTAAAAGAAAGACAACAATCGCCAATGAATTAATTGATGAGCATGAATTGAATAATTTGGCTGTATTTCCTATTTCAATTCCATTAGTTGCTGGTCCTTCAGCTATCACACTATCAGTTTTAATTTCAAAAGATATTAACTACACAATGGTGAGTTTTTATACCCAAATCTTTCCAATAGTATTGACATTATTTTTGACTTCTATAATTATCATCTTTTCTAATTTTTTTATGAAGCTGTTTAACAAAACTATTTTGAATGTCCTACAAAAGTTATTTGGATTAATTTTAGGTGCTTTAGCAGTTGAATATGTAATAAGAGGATGGAATCTAACAACATGATAACAAAATCTCCATGTACAAATGTATGTAAATTAAATCCAAAAAACAATTTATGTGAGGGTTGCTTGAGGACTCCCGAAGAAATTAGTAATTGGTCTAAATATTCAGATAATAAGAAAAGAAATATAATTTCTATTTTAAAAAATAGAAAGTTAACAACTATAATAGTTTTATTTTTGATTTTTTTTACTGAATGCTTTTCAAATGAGTTATGGGTAGGTAAATGGAAAGCATTGGATAAATGGCAATCAGAATTCCTGATTGAAATAAATGATGATGGCACAGCTTTAACTAATTATGGAAATGGAGAAAAAGGTAATTGGACAATTGTTGATGGAAACTTACAAATTATTTGGGAATCTGGAACTAAGGATTATCTCTTCAGTGGAGTTATGGGTTATCAAAGACTTTCAAAAAGTAGAAATGATAGTTATACCTCTGGAATGAAAAAACTATTTGACTAACTTTAAATATGGTTTCTTTAAGTAATTAATCACTTTTCTTAAACTTTTAGAACTTGTTAAAATATTATTTTGAGATGAAAGTGTAAAAAAACTGTCATTTTTGTAATTCTTTTTTATCTCTAAGGAAGGTCCGTGCTTAAATGATCTATGAATCGCAAATACAGCGTAACTGTTTTGAAAAGTTATTGAATAATCTTTCCATTCACCTATCGAAATTTTTTTCGAATATAATTCCATAATTTCATGTATTTCTTCTTTTTTAAACCTAATGATTTTGGATTTCTTTAAATTATTCATAAATATAAAATTGAAATTTTAATTTGATAGAATATAAATACATTACATATATGATATTAAACAAATTGAGAAAATAAATAAAAAAATGAGCGAAGAATTTATTAGAGAAGTTGATGAGGATTTAAAAGAAGAGAAAAGACTTAAACTTTGGAAAAGAATACTTCCTTATGTTGTCAGTATTTCTTTAGGTGTAATTTTAAGTACAAGCGGATATGTATTTTGGGAAAATTACACAAATAAAACTAAACAACAACTCGGTGATGATTTCTCTGCAGCAGTTGAACTTTCAAATGAAGAAGATATTGACGCGGCATTGCTTGCACTAGACAGAATAGTAGATAAAGGTTCAGATGGATATGTAACTATGGCAAAAATAAAAAAAGCATCCATACTAATTGCTAAAGGCGATAGAAATGAAGGACTTGATATTTATTTAGATCTTGAAAAAAATGCAGTTGATCAATCATTCAGAGACATCGCTACAATCCTTTTTGTAATGAATTCTTTAGATTTTGAACCGCCAGAAAAACTTTTAGATAAATTGGGTCCATTAAAAAATAGTTTGATCTGGAAATCATCAGCACTTGAATTGACTGCTTTCATTTATTTAAAAAATGATAAAAAGAAAGAAGCATTAGAAACTTTTGAAGAAATTAAAATGCTTCCAAATAAACCAGCTTCATTAGGTTTAAGAGCCCAAAATATGATTGATTTTTTAAAGAAAGAATAAATTGAAAAAAAAAATTATAATAATAATCTGGTTTTTTTTTTTTAATTCATGTGCTTACTTTGATGAAACTGAAGAAATTCTTCCAGGAAAAAGAGAAAATGTTTTTAAGTTTGAAGATGACATAATCCTTAAGTCAAACCAAAGAATCAAAATAGACAAAAGTATTTCTGTTGATTCGTGGTCACAGCAATATCAAAACGAACGAAATCATTTATTCCATTTTAAGAGTAAATCAAAACTTTCACTAAAAAAAAAAATAAAACTCAATGATATTGCCTTTGATAAGATAGATCATGTTACGATCCCAGTTTTTGATTTAAACAACGTATATTATGCAGACAACGACTTTAACGTTTATTCCACAAGGCTAGATAATGGAAAAATTAATTGGATTGTTAGACTGGAAAATGAAAAAACAGAAAATTTGCCGTTTATAGGTGGTTTTTCTCTGCATAAAAATGAATTATTTATTACTTCTGGTTTGGGAAACATTTATTCTATAAATGCAGAAAACGGAAAGATATTGTGGAAAAAAAAATTATTAGTTCAATTTTCAAGACCTCCTCTTGTATTTAAAAATAAAATAATTGTTGTATCCGATGACAATCAAACTTTCTCTTTAAATACAAAAGATGGGAATCTAATGTGGTCCCATGTTGGTAATCTCGAGGAAGTTTCGATCATTGGTGGTTCAAAACCGGTAGTTACAGAGAATATTGTAATAATTTCTTATTCTTCTGGTGAAATTTATGCACTTGATCATAATGATGGAACTTTAATATGGTTCGATAATGTAACCTCCGGAAATTTTTTTAATAAATCATCTTTAAATGATATTCAATCACCTATTTCAATTGTAGGGGATAAGGTATTTGTTCCATCATTTTCAGACAAATTTATAGCTTATGAAATTAGTAATGGAGATAAAATATGGAACCTTAAATTATCTTCAATAAATCCTTTTGTTGTTTCTGGAAGTTCAATTTATTTAATAGATACTTTAGGAAGACTATTGTGTATCGATAAAATGAACGGAAAATTGTTGTGGGCTGTCCAGTTAAAAGTTTCTAATGATGGAGAAGAAGTTAGTTGGTATGGGCCACTTCTAAGTTCAAATAAATTGATTTTAAATAATTCTGATGGACAAGTAATTTCAATTTCACCATTTACTGGAAAATTATTAAGTAAAATTAATTTCTTTGAAGAACTTGTATCAAATCCAATTAATATAGGAGAGCAAATAATTCTAATTTCAAAAAAAGGTACATTATTTATTTTGGGTTAAAAATGCCAATTAAAATAATTATACTCGGTAAGCCAAATGTTGGGAAATCATCATTGTTTAATATGATTTTAAAAAAAAATATCGCAATTGTAGATAATCATCCAGGTTTAACTAGAGACTTAAGAAAAAAAAAAATAAATCTATGGGATTTAGAGTGTGAATTTGCAGATTCACCTGGTCTCGTAAATGCATCAAACGAAATTGAAAATAAAATGAAAAATAATACTATCGAGTACTCAAAATTATCTGATTTGATAATTATTGTCTTTGATGGAAAATTTGATCTATCATTTGAAGATTCGGATATAATAGCTTTAGCAAGAAAATTTAATAAACCCATTTTATTAGTAGTTAACAAAACTGAAGGGAATTATTCACAAAATGTTTTTAATGAATTAAATAAATCTGGTTTAGGAATACCAGTTCTTGTTTCTGCAGCGCATAATCAGTCAATTGACCAATTGAAATGGAAAATATATGAATTTGTTAAGGACTTAGAAACAATAAGTGAAAAGAAAAAACAATTTAATGACTTTTCAATTGCAATTATAGGTAAGACTAATTCAGGTAAATCAACGATATTTAATTTGATAAAAAAAAAAAAGATCGCAATTACAGGATCTGAGCCAAATCTCACAAGAGATTCAGTAGAGACAAATGTAAGTTTAAAAAATTCTAATTTTAAAATGTTTGATACAGCTGGTTTTTCAAAAAATAATAAAGAACATATTCATGAATTGGCAATTAATCAGACACTAAAAAAAATCAGACTATGCAATGTTTTGTTAATTGTATTTGATATTAATAATTATTACGAAAAAATAAACTCTAAGATTTTAAGTTTAGTTAACTCTGAGAATAGATGCCATGTATTATTGATGAATAAAATCGATACCGTCAATGATCTACAACAACAAAAAATTAAAAAACATCTTCAAGATTTAAACCCACAGATCAGAGAAACACCTGTATTATTTGTTTCAGCACAAGAGAATATTGGATTTGAGAATTTGCATTCTATTATCCAGAAACAATTAAAATCATGGAAAAAGAGAATTAAAACCAGTGATTTAAATGAATGGTTAGGAAAAATAATGACAGAAAATCCTCCTCCTTTAAAAAACGGTAGGCCCGTGAAACTGAAGTTCGCATCTCAGGTTAGTGTTTCTCCTCCAAAGTTTAATATTTTTTCCAATCATCCTCGTGAAATTAATAACCAATATAAAAAGTATTTATCTAACAAGCTCAAGAAAAGTTTTCATTTAGAAGACATACCAATAAAAGTTAGATTCAAAAAAACAAATAATCCTTATGAATAAAATTTCATTTTATTTTATTCTCTTTTTTTCTATTTCTTTGTTTGCTGGTGAGGATCAAACTATAAACTTAATCGTTGAAAATTGTAAATCCTGCCATAACCTAAATAGAGATACTACTAAAAAAATCCCATCTATAAATAATTTAGATAAGGATGAATTTGTTAAACTAATGAAGAAATATAAAAACGACAATGATAATAGTGTAATGAATAGAATTTCTAGAGTCTTGACAAATAGGGATATTTTAAAAATGGCGGATAAAATTTATGGTAAAAAATAAGTTTAGTAGAAGAGAATTTCTTTCTAATATTGCAGGGAATCTAGCATTTTTTTTTCTTGCCAACACCTTTTTATTAAAAAGACTAAATGCCAAAACAAGACCAAAAATTGTTATCGTTGGTCTAGGTATAGGAGGGGCAACCTGCCTTCAATATTTGAATAAAATCTCTAGTCTTGTTGACATAATTGTTGTGGAAAAACAAAATGAATACCAAACGGGGCCTCTTTCAAATCTTGTGATAGGCAATATCTTAAAACGAAAAGAGATTTGTTTTAAAATAAATAAAAAAAAATATGAAAAAGTTAAATTTATTTATGAAAATGTTATTTCAATTGATGTTAAAAGTAAAAGTGTGAGATTCTCTAAAGATTTAAAAATAAATTATGATTTTTTAATTTTATCTCCTGGAATTAGTTACAAAAACGATATTTTACAAGGGTATAGTGTCACGGACAAAAAAAATGTTCCCCATTGTTGGGACGGAGAAAGTAACATTATTCAGTTTAAAGAACGACTAACAGATTTAGAAAATAATTCAAAAATTATAATATCGTCACCCGACTATCCATATAGATGTCCTCCTGCGCCATATGAAAGAGCTTCTTTAATCGCGAATTATCTGAGAAAACTAAATAAAAAAGTGAAAATTTTAATTCTTGATTCAAAGAATTCATTCACCAAGCAAGAAAACTATTTTCGAGAATGGAAAATAAATTATAGCGACGTAATAGAGTGGATACCCCGGCGTAAGGGAGGAAAAGTAACTTTTTATGACCAAAAAAAAAATCTAGTAAAAAATTCGGATGGTCAAATTTTTAGAGGTGATTTTGTACATATTATACCTGAACAAAAAGCAGCTAATATTTTTTATGATTCAGGTTTGTTAAATGAAGGTAAAGACTGGTGTCAAATCAATCCAATATCATTTGAATTACATCATTTCAGAGATATTTATGCAGTCGGAGACTCAATAGATGCTTGGGCAATGCCTAAATCTGCATTTTCAGCAAACAGTCAAGCAAAGGTATTGGCTGTAAATTTGATTAATAAAATTTTGGAAAAGGAATATGTTGATCCAGTGTTTTTGAACACTTGTTATAGTTTTTCTAAGGAAGACCGAGCATTTTCAATATCTGCTTGGTATAGGTTAAATGTTAAAAAAGATAAAATTATCTCATTAGGAAGCAGTGAAAGTAATGTAAACGCAAATAATAGCGACAGAAAATTAGAGGCTAAACATGCCTTTGGATGGTACGAAACAATGGTTAACGATCTTTTCATATAGAACTAAAGACATTTTTTCATCACCATTTCTGATACCTCTTTCATTTTTCTTTCATCATACATATTTTTTCCAGCAAGGGATAAGGACATACCTGCATTGACTTTTTCGATTTCAACAAAGTGTACTTTAATTTTGAATTTTGAATTTTCTTTGTTAAAAATTTCTAACATTGTTTTTTTGGCTGTTTGGCAAATACTGAATGTATTATGATATGTTTTCCCACTTGAAATATCTTTGTTTTCAAGAAAAACAATTTTTGCGTTTTGCGATTTTCTGATTAAGGGTTCTAACTCTTTTATGATTCTCCAATAAGAAGAGAGGTTTACTTCAATAAGATTATCCCATTCTTTATGTGAAAAATTCGTTAAAGGTCTCAATCCGAAAAAAACTCCGACTAAATTTATCATAAAATCAATTCTTGAGAATCTTGAGGCAACTTTACTCAAAAGATTTGCTGCAAAATCCTTGTGTGTTATATCAGCTTGAAGAAGTGTAACATTCTTATTAACTTTTTTTATTTCATTGTCTAATTTGATAAGTTTTTCCAAAGACTTCCCATGGAGAATAAGATTCGTATTCATCTTTGCTAGATCTAAAGATATTCTTGAACCTAAAGTTCCTGTTGAACCAAAGATGATCCCATTACTAAGTATATTTTGTTTCACGTTATTATTTTGTTGGTTCAATTAGTAATGAGAGTTGTGCAGGATAAATACCCGCGTCTTGATCAATTAGTTTAACTGGATAATCACCACTGAAATAATGGTCAGTAAACATTGGCTTTTCTTTTTCTCTTCCATTTTGAAATCCTAGTGCTTTGTAAACACCGTCTAATGTAACAAATTTTAGGCTATCTGCACCAATATATTTTTTTATTTGGTCTATTGTAAATTTTGATGCTAGTAGTTCTTCTTTGGTAGGAGTATCGATTCCATAGAAACAAGGATGTTTTACTGGAGGGCTTGCAATTCTCATATGAACATTCTTGACACCACAATTTCTTAACATTTCTACAATTTTTACGGATGTCGTGCCTCTAACAATTGAATCATCAACTAAGGCAATACTTTTGTCTTTAAATGAAAAAATATTTGGATTATGCTTTAATTTGACTGACAGATTTCTTACTGAAATGGAATCTTCAATGAAAGTTCTTCCAGTATAGTGATTTCTTATTATTCCGAATTCAAAAGGTTTTTTTATTTTTTCAGAATAACCTAATGCAGATGCGTTGCCAGAGTCAGGGATAGGAATTACGACATCAATAATTTTGTTGTCGTTTGGATTTTCAATTGCTAACTGATGTCCTATGCTTTTTCGAACATCGTAAACATTTCTTCCTTCAAGAATACTATCTGGTCTTGAAAAATAAATATATTCAAAAAGACATGGCCTAAGATATGTTTTTTTAAAAGGTTTAATTGAATCAATTTTATGATTTTTAATAATTAGAATTTCACCAGGCTCAACATCTCTTATCAAATCTGCACCAATTATATCTAGTCCGCAACTTTCAGAACTTAATATATATGTATTATTGAGTTTTCCTAAAACCAGTGGTCTAATGCCAAATGGATCTCTTACTCCAATAAGAGAATCATTTGTTAGCAAAACTAATGAGAATGCACCAGTAATAGACTGGAGGGCGTACACAATTCTATCGATTAAGTTACCTTTGGCAGTTGAAATCAAATGAAGAATTACCTCTGTATCAGATGTTGATTGAAAAATAGCTCCATTCTTAATTAGTTTTTCTTTTATTTGATTCGTGTTTGTTAAATTCCCATTGTGTGCGATTGCAATACCCCCAAAGTCTAATTCAGAGAAAAGCGGTTGAACATTTTTAAGTGCTGATTCACCCGTTGTTCCATAACGGTTATGTCCAATCGATAATCTTCCTATTAGTTTTGGGATTATTTCTTTATTTGAAAAAACATCGGAAACTTGACCCATTCCTCTATGAGCAAAGAATTTATGATTATTTGATGTAACTATTCCTGCAGAGTCTTGTCCTCTATGTTGAAGAGCATGCAGACCCAGTGCAGTAAGATTTGCAGCTTTATCATGATTGTAAACTCCATAGACACCGCATTCGTCTCTTGGTTTTGATTTTGAAAAGAGATATTTCACTTTATTCTAAATTATTTTCTATAATATTTTCAATATTTTTTCTTCCACTCTCGTTATAAATGTTTTCTTGATTTTTACTATTTTTTTTTATACGAAGTTTTGAGTCAATACTTTTTTCAAAAAGAAGATCAGACTTTTTTTTTAATTCAGTACTCAAATTTTCAGAATATTTATTATCAATTTTGAGAAATAGAAATATTTCATTATTCGTTATTTTTATAACCGGAATAATTTTTGAATTATCAATAAATTTCAATTTTTTTCCATTATAGAAATAGTCAAATAAAAAAAAACACAGACTAACTATTACGTATCCTCTCAAAATTCCAAATATAAAACCAAGACTTTTATCAATAAGTCCAACATAACTATCCTTTATAAAAACTGAAAACTTTCTTGTTAAAAAAGAAAAAATAACAAAAATTATTAAGAATACCACAACGTAAGATATCGCAGTTGATATCAAAATATTATTTATTATTTTGTTAAAAAAATTAATTAAATTGTTACCATAGGCATAGGATACAAAAAAAGATATTATCCAAACACTAATTGATAATAACTCTAGAGATAAGCCTCTAAAAAATGCAAATGAAGCGGAAATAAATATTAAAACTAAAAGTATTACATCAAACATCTTAATTGATTCCTTTTATAAAATTAATCATTGAGTTATTTCTTGATTTATTTATTTTTCTTGCATTTCCATACCATTCGATAATCCCGTTTTTTAAAAAAGCAACATAATCAGCAAACTCATAGACACTCTCCATGTCATGAGTAACCGTTATTGTGGTAATCTTATTTTTTTTGACTAAATTTTTAATTAGTAAGTTTATTTGTCTAGCAATGATTGGATCTAAACCGGTTGTTGGCTCGTCTAAAATTAGAACCTCTGGTTTTTTTAGAATTGCTCTTGCAAGACCTACTCTTTTTTGCATTCCAACTGAAAGTTCAGAGGGATATTTCTCTAAGATTGAATTAGGAAGACCTACTTCATTCAAAATTTTATTAAAGGAGTCTTGTTTACTTGCAAATTTAAGGTTTTCTCTTATGCTCAAACTGTCAAGAAGAGCTGAATTCTGAAATAATATCCCAAATTTTGACATGTAATTCATTTTTTCTTTATCATTTAAAGTGTTAATATTATTAAGATTCCCAAAACTAATCGATCCATTATCATATTTTAGTAAACCAACTATACATCTTGTAAGAATTGACTTTCCAGATCCTGACTCTCCAATAATTGAGAGAGACTCAGATTCATAAACGTCAAGATTTAGTTTATTTAATACAACCTTATCTTTAAAACTTTTATAAATATTTTTAACGATTATTTTTTTTTTTCTCATAGTCTAAAGAAGAAAGAAGTGATTATGTAATTCATCAATAAAATCAGAATAGAAGATGAAACAACAGAATATGTAGTTGATTGACCAACTCCTTGTGCACCTCCTTTTGCATTAAATCCGTGATAGCAACCCATAAAGGTTATTAAAAAACCAAAAACTGAAGCCTTAACTAAGCCGCTAAAAACGTCAATAAATTGAACAAAATTATATGTATTTTGAAGGTATACGGTAGGATTAAAGTTTAATAGATTTACGCAAATTAAATAACCACCCATAACCCCAATAATATCCCCAACTATAACAAGAAGTGGGAGTGAAATAATACCTGCTAAAATTCTTGGGATAATAAGATAATTAAATGGATTTGTTGATAGTGTTTTGAGTGCGTCAATTTGTTCAGTAACCTTCATTGTTCCAATTTCAGCTGCAATAGCTGCACCTGATCTTCCTGCAACCATCAGACCAGCCAATACTGGTGCTAGTTCTCTTGTAATGGACAAAACAACAACGTTTGGAATTGCACTTTCTGCAGAAAATCTTGAAAATCCAGTATAAGATTGAAGTGCTAAAACCATCCCAGTGAATATAGAAGTTAAACCTACGACTGGTAAAGAGTTAAAACCAATCTTCAAGAATTGTTTGAGAAAAATATTTACATAGAATTTTTCAGTAATTGAATATTTTACACAGTTTAAAAAAAAGTCAACTATCTCACCAATGGAATGAAAAAAAGAAAATATAATTTTAAATAATCTTTTTGTTAAAGCTAAGGCGCTGGAAAGCAATCTTGTCATTATTGCCAATATATTGTTTTTTTTATTATAAATAAATAATAATAAAATTTACTATTCTCTTTGCTTCAAGGAAAAAAATAATTTTACGTAAAATTATTTTCAGCCAAATCAGAAAACTTTGTCCAACTTGGATTAAAATGAAGTTTTACTTTAGAAATTGGTCCATGTCTATGTTTTGCAATTATGACTTCTGCAATATTATGGATTTTTTCCATTTTATTTGTCCACATTTCATGTTTGTCTGTCCCTTCGGGGGGCTCTGTTCGAGCTAGGTAATATTCCTCTCTGTATAGAAAGACAACTAAATCAGCATCTTGCTCTATAGCTCCTGATTCACGAAGATCTGCGAGTTGTGGTCTTTTCTCTTCTCTATCTTCTACTTTTCTGGACAATTGAGATAAAGCAATAACAGGTAAATCCAGTTCTTTGGCAATAGCTTTCAGTCCTCTTGTTATTTCAGAAATTTCCTGAACGCGATTATCATTCATTTTTTTTGATTCACCATTTACTAGTTGAAGATAATCTAAAATAATTAGATCCAGACCAAATTTTCTCTTTAATCTTCTTGCTCTCGTTCTAATCGAAGTAATATTTAATGCTGGTGTGTCATCTATAAATAAATTGAGATTTTTTAAATCATCGCTTGATGATAAAATCTTACTAAAATCTTTTTTTGAGAGATTACCAGTCCTTATGTTTTCTGATGAAATTTCTGAAAGCTCACCTAATAATCTTGTCGCTAGTTGTTCGGAAGACATTTCAAGTGAAAAGAACAGAACATTTTTTTTGTTTTTGTCATTTTTAAATTCTCTTGAGATATTTGAAGCTATATTTGTTGCGAATGCTGTTTTACCCATTGATGGTCTGCCTGCAATAATAATTAAATCAGATTTGTGAAGCCCTCCTATCTTCTTATCAAAATCGCTTAAACCTGTTTTTAGACCTATCACATCTTCACTTTTTTTAAATGCTTTTTCAGCATAATCAATAGTTCTTGACACTATTTCTTCAAAATCTCTAGGACCACTATCAAATTCATTGTTTTGAATAAGATTAAAAAGATTTTGCTCAGTTTTTTCGATTAAAGTTCTTGAGTCGTTGGCTTCTTCTGTATTATAAGAATTGTTTATCAAATTTGTACCAAGGTCTATTAGTCTTCTTCTCAGATAAAGGTCATAAATTAGTTCTCCGTATTGTTTAGAATTTATTATACTTACTGTGTTTTCGCAAAGCTTTAAAAGATAAGATAATCCACCGCTTTCTCCAAACTCGTCATTTCCATCAAGTTGGGCCTTAACGGTATTTAAATCAGCAATTTGATCATTACCGATCAATTTTTTTATTGATTTAAAAATTATACTATTAATCTTGCTTGAAAAATACTCAGGTTCTAAAAATTCCTCTACTTTTTCATAAGCAAGGTTATTAGAGAGAATTGCCCCTAATAGAGCTTGTTCTGCACCAGCATTAACTGGGACTTCTCTTGTAAGATTTAAATTTTTGGATGAGACTATATTAGTTAATTTATTACTTTCTGAAGTAGTCATAATTTATAATAACAAATCTCTATAATTAAGCATTTATTATTTGCCTGTTAATTAAGTGGATAATGAGTATAACTTTTTAAAAATTAGTTAAATAGAGATTTCCGATGTACATTAAATAAATTAAAAAGCACGTGACAGAGACTTTTCTATCAATGTCAATTCTTTTAAAAATAAATAAAGTAAAAATAATGGCAGCTATACTTAAAAAATAAACATCATCTGATAAAACGTCTTTGCTGTATGAGAAAGAGTTAAATAGTGATGTAAAACCAAGAATAAGTAATAAATTATATATATTAGATCCGATAATGTTCCCAACAATAATGTTAGATTTTCCTTTTCTTGCCGCTGAAATCGATGTAGCAATTTCGGGTAAAGATGTTCCTAGAGCAATTATAGTCAAGCCAATAAACGAGTCTGAAATATTTAGAATGGTTGAGATAGATATAGCAGAATCAACAGTTATGTCTGCACCAAAAAGCGTAATACCAATGGAACCTCCTGCCACTGGTAATCCATAAAAAAAAGGGTTCTTAAAAGAAATTTTTGAAAAAAAATCTTTTTCTAACACAATTTCATTTTTGCTTTTTGAATCAGAATTTTTAAAACTCCTAAATAGATAAAAAGTAAATAAAAAAATGAAAAATAATCCGTATTTTGTACTTAAAAAAGCTAATATGAATATTAATGCAAAAATAAGGTGTGCACTAAGATGAAAAAAAAGGTCAAACTTTGATACTTTAATAGATTTTAACTCAGATGTCAGACCTGCTGCAAATGTCACTAGAAAAATATTAGCAATATTTGAACCAATGACATTTCCCACTGAAATATCAGGCGATCCTTTAATGACGGCATCTATTGAGACAACCAGTTCACAAAGTGAAGTTCCAAAACCTACGACTATTAATCCAATAAAGAATTCTGAAACTCTAAGTTTTTTGCCAATTGCGATTGCACACGATATAAGTATTTCTGCTCCCTTTACCAAAAGCAAAAGTCCTATTAAAAGTGTAGATATGCTTAACAGCATTTTATTATCAAAGATTAATTCAGTTAAGGTTTAGGAATAATGTATATTATTTTTAACAGTTATAACAATTATATCCAAATTTTATTTATGCAAAGGAGAACAAGTCATTGATATTTCATTCAGTTGCTGTAATTTAAGGGTTTTTGATTTTTTCAGCTTTGATTTCCTCATTTGTCTTTTCAGTATTTGTATTAGAATCTTTGCTAGTTTTTTTATTGTTACCTGTTTCGTCAGGTATCTTATCCTTAGTTTTAGTGGCTACTGATTCGTTATCTTGATCAGCCTTATCGTTATCATTCATCTTTACTGATTCATTTGGACTTTTTTCTATGGTTTCTGACTCAAGTTTTTGTTTCTTTGCATTTTCTTCTGATGTTGCCACGTTTATTTTCAGATTGCACCCTACATCTGCATGTAACTTAACATTAAGATCATATATTCCTATTTTTTTTATAGACGTATGTAAGTTAATATTTGAAGGTTTGATGCCAATTTTTTTTTCATTAAAATAATTAGCAATATCTTTCGGTGAAACGGATCCATAGAGTTGTCCGTTGTCACTTGCGTTTCTGATAAATAATATATCATTATTCTCAATTTTTTTTAAAATTAACTTGGATTCTTCGATTGTTTTTTTATTTTTTTCAAGTAAATCGTTTTTTATTTTTAAAAATTTTTCTTTGTTTTCTTTATTTGCCCTCAATGCCTTTTTTTGAGGAATCAAAAAGTTACGAGCAAATCCGTTTTTAACATTTACAATGTCTCCGATTTGACCCAACCTATCAAAAGACTCTAATAATATAACTTCCATAATTACCTTTTTTTTTTTGCTTTTTTAATTATGTTTTCAAACATACCTAAAAATAATAACATTAGAAAAAGAACATAACCTAAAAATACAAAAAGTAAAAATATAATTAAAAATTTAATGAAATTATTAAGTTTAATTTTTTTAAAATGATTATTAAACGCAATGTAACCCTCCAAGAGAAAACTAAAAGACATACAGATTAATGCATTAATACTTAAAACAAACATTTGCGAATTTTGATTTTGAGTTAGAACAATAAGAAGCATCATCAAAAAAATTAATGAAAACCATAATGGTGTTGTAAAATCAATAAAGTTAATATTTTCAACTGGTTTAATCATAAATTTTTGTAAGATAAATTTTGAAAAAATAAAATTTAAACTAAATGTTATGAAAAAAATTAAAGAATTAATTGATGGTACTATTACCATTATTATCTGAATAAATTTATCTAACTCATTGTTTTTTTGTAGCCCGTAATTTGAAATAATCTGTTCAATTGATTTTTGTAAGAAAGCACTTAACTTTTCATATTCAAAATCATTGAAGAATAGTATATAGAAGAAAGCTAAAATGAATAGAAAAGAAATTATTATTCCTGAGAGCAAATTTGAAGAATCAAGGTTGATCTTTTTTGATAAGTTGTAGGATCCAAAAAAGCATATAGTTACAAATGAAGTTATAAAATGAAAAAAAATAAGTTGCTTGGGAGAAAAATCTTCACTAATAAAATTTATGAATACTAAAATTAGCAAAGCCAAAGCACATGATTTTAAAAAATCTGAATATTTAACAGCCAGACCAATTATTAAAAAAGGCAGAGGGTTTAAAATTGAATACAACTGCGGAGAGATTTTAAGAAATAACAGTTGGAAAACTAAAATGAATATTGTCGAATAAAAAATTATAAGAGATTTTTGTTTATTAGATTGAGATGACCCCATCAACCAGATACATATGGAAGCAAAGCTAAGTACCTCGCTCTTTTTATTGCAGCAGATAACTCTTTTTGTTTTTTTGTTGAAACTTGTGTAACTCTACTGGGCAAAATTTTTCCTTTTTCAGTTACATATCTTCTTAAAAGATTTAAGTTTTTATAATCAACAGCAGGAGCATCTTTACCCGACAAAGGACAAGACTTTGAAAAAACTATTCTAGACGACGTGTTATCAAAAACTTTGTTTCTCATTTAAACCTTTTTCATTCTGAATTTTCTAGAAGAAGTGAAGGTTCTTTGTCAATCACTTTTATTTTTAATGTCATAAAACGTAAAAAACTCAGATCTTGTTTTACTTTAACATAAAAAGATTCAAATACCTTAGGATCACATTTACAATTAATCATGTAATAATATCCTTTTGAATTTTTCTTTATTTTATATGCTAAGTCTCTTAAACCCCAGGATTCTTTTTTCAGAATTTCTCCTCCTGCTTTCTGAATTACCTCTAAAGAATCTTGAAATTTGTCTTGAGCAGATTTCTGGGATAATTGTCCGCTGAATATAAAAACATTTTCATACAACATTATTTTATTTCCTTCTGGATAAACATTCTAGTTCAGCTATTTAATAATTAATTAAATAGCAAGGTTAAATCTTTGTGTATATAACAATATAATAAATTTTTAATCAACAAAAAAATGTTTAGTAAAATTATTGTAGTTTTTCCTGGTCAAGGTTCTCAAATTGTTGGTATGGGAAGAGATTTATTTGAAAACCACCCTGTAGCTAGAGAAGTTTTCGAGGAGGTTGATGATACATTAAATCAAAAACTTTCAAAGATTACTCTCAATGGGCCCGAAAATGAACTAACCCTTACCGAAAATACACAACCAGCAATTATGTCAGTTAGTATGGCTTTAGTAAGAGTAATTGAATACGAATCCAAAAGAAAAATTTATGAATTTTCAGATGCAATCTTAGGTCATTCATTGGGAGAATATTCGGCACTTTGTAGTCTTAATTCTTTAAATTTAAAAGATGCAACTTCTCTGTTAAGAAAAAGGGGAAAAGCTATGCAAGATTCAGTTATGAATTTGAAAACAAAGATGGTTGCAGTCATTGGCTTAGATATAAAAAAAGTTGAAAAAATTATTGAAGAAAACAATGTTGATTCAAACGAATTATGTGAAATAGCGAATGATAACTGTCCAGGTCAAGTAATTTTATCTGGAACAGAAAATGGAGTGATTTTCATTTCTGATATCTTGAAAGATAATGGTGCAAGAAGTATTGTAGACCTCAAAGTTAGTGCACCATTTCATTGCAGTTTGATGGACAAGGCATCGGACATGATGAAAGGTTATTTGAATGATATAGCTTTGAAGGAATTAAGATCTAATTTTATTAGCAATGTAACTGCTGAGTTCGAAAAAAATTCTGAAAAAATCAAAGAATTGTTAATTAAACAAGTTTCGAGTAGAGTTAGATGGAGAGAAAGTATTATTAAATCAACAAATAAAGTAAATTCTATTGTTGAAATTGGACCTGGAAAGATACTTACTGGAATGAATAAAAGAATTAATAGAGATTACAATCTTTTAAGTGTGTCAAATTTGGATGACATTAACAAATTTCTTGAAAAGTTTCAGGATATTTTATGAGAAAAATTCTTTTAACAGGAGCCAATGGAGGAATCGGGGAAGCAATTTGTAACTCTTTGGGAGTCAAATACGAAATATTTGTTTTAGGAAGGAATACGTCTAAAATAAAAGACCTTTGCAAGAAAAATAAATTCATTAAAGGAAGTTTTATATGTGATTTAAGTGATGAGAATCAAATTAACAAAATAATTAAAGAAATTAATTACAAGTCTATTGATTTTGATATTTTGATAAATAATGCTGGAGTCACAAATGATGCCTTGTTCTTAAGAATGGATTTAGAAAAATGGAAACATGTTGTTGATACTAATTTAAAATCAAACTTTTTACTTTCTAGTGCATTATCAAAAAATATGATTAAAAAAAAATGGGGACGTATAATTAATATTACTTCGGTAGTTGGTCATACTGGTAACTTTGGTCAATCGAACTATAGTGCCTCGAAAGCCGGAATACTCGGCATGTCAAAGTCTATAGCACTAGAATTAGCTAAAAGAAACATCACTGTAAACTGCATAGCTCCTGGTTTTATTGAAACATCAATGACAGCTGTTTTATCTGAATCGCAGCGTGAAGCTTTAGTTGAAAAGATTCCAATGGGAAAAATCGGCTCTCCCAAAGACGTAGCAAATTGCGTTGAATTTTTAGTATCAGACAAATCAGAATATGTTACCGGGCAAACCATCCACGTAAATGGAGGACTTGCAATGTTATAATATATTTGATTTAAAAAAAACATTTATTAATATATGAATGAAACTTTAATTAAAAGGAACGTTTATGAGTGATATACCAGAAAGAGTTAATAAAATCGTAGTGGAGCATTTAGGGGTTGAAAAAGAAAAAGTAGTGGAGAGCGCAAGTTTTGTAGATGATCTTGGCGCAGATAGTTTGGACACGGTGGAACTTGTTATGGCATTTGAAGAGGAATTTAATATCGAAATACCAGACGATATAGCCGAAAAAATAACTACAATAAAAGAAGCAATCGAGCATATAGAAAATTCTCAAAATTAGAATGAGAAGAGTGGTAGTTACAGGGATTGGAATGTGTACACCACTTGGTTTTGGTCACAGCCACTGTTGGGAAAAACTTATTTCTTCCAAATCTGGAATTAGGAAGCTCACTGGATTTGAAATTGAGGACTTAAAATCAAAAGTTGGCGGGCAATTAATTTTGGAGGGAGACAGCTCTCTCTTTCCGGACAAAGTCATTGATCAAAAAGACAGAAAAAAAATTGAACCCTTCATCGAATACGCTCTAATAGCAGCGAAAGAGGCAATTCAGGATTCTGGATGGAAACCTTCAAATGATTTGGAGTCAATGAGAACTGGTGTGATGGTAGGTTCGGGAATTGGTGGACTTGATGGTATTAGAAAAAGTGCTGACAATTTAAAAAATAGTCCGAGAAAGATTTCTCCTTTCTTTATTCCTTCATGCCTTATTAATCTAGCGAGTGGACATATTTCAATTAAATATAATTTTAAAGGCCCAAATCATTCGGTAGTAACTGCTTGTGCTTCTGGAGCACATGCTATAGGTGATTCATTCAGAATGATATCTCAAGGCGATGCAGATGTAATGATTTCAGGGGGCACCGAATCAGCGTGTACAAGATTTGGTATTGCAGGATTTTGTGCAATGAGAGCTCTTTCAACAGGTTTTAATGACGATCCTGAAAGGGCTTCTAGACCGTGGGATAAAAATAGAGATGGATTTGTACTTTCTGAGGGATCTGGAATGATTGTTTTGGAAGAATTTGAACATGCAAAAAAAAGATCTGCGAATATATATGCTGAAATAATTGGATATGGTTTATCTGGTGATGCCTATCACCCTACAGCGCCAGCATCAGACGGTGATGGAGGGTTAAGGGCAATGAAAATGGCTTTAAAAAATGCTCACCTCGATCCTGAAAATATAGATTATATAAACGCACATGGTACATCCACACCACTAGGCGACGAAATTGAATTTAACTCTGTTAAAAAACTATTTTTACATCATACTGATAACTTATTAATGTCATCTACAAAATCATCTACAGGACATCTTCTCGGAGCATCAGGAGCAGTTGAAGCAATATTTTCAATATTATCAATAAAAAATGGAATAGCTCCCCCAACTTTGAATCTTGAAGAATTATCAGAGGGCTGTGATGGAATAAATTTAGTGCCAAAAGAGAGTGTTGATAAAGAAATAAATCATGTTTTATCAAATTCGTTTGGATTTGGAGGCACAAATGTATCTTTAATTTTTAAAAAAAATTAATAAGTGATTAAAAATCTTATTTTTCTTTTTATAATTGCCCTAAATTTTCTTTTTTATGTCTTTTTTAAAGAGGAAAATATCAATGAAGTTAAAATAATTATTAAACCCGGGATGCAACTTAATCAAATAGCAAATGTATTAAAACAAAATGGATTAATCAAAAATGAATCCGTTTTTAAAACTTGGGTAATAATCAACAACTCTCAAAAGGAATTAAAATTTGGTGAATATTATTTTAACAAAAAAATATCTTTAAATATAATTTTAGAAAAATTAAAAAAAGGAAAGTCTTTATATAGAAGGTTAACAATAATTGAAGGTTCAACTAAGAGTGATTTACTCAGGATTCTACATGAATTTGACTCTAAAAAGCTTATAGCATTTGATGATATACCAAATTCATTAGTAGCTGAAACTTATTTTTATAAAGTTTCAGATAATGCTGAGATCATCTTAAATAATATAATAAAAAAAAGTAATGAGATTTCTAAAAAAATTTGGAATGAGAGAAATAAGCAAATTCCCCTCAATGATGTTAATGAGTTATTTATACTTGCTTCTATCGTGGAGAAAGAAACTTTTATAAAAGAGGAAAAATCGATCATTTCGGGAGTTTTTTATAATAGATTTAAAAAAAACATGAAACTTCAATCTGATCCGACAGTTGTTTATGCCATAACTTTGGGAAAAAAAAAAATGGAAAGAAAACTACTTAGGAAAGATCTTAAAATCAAGTCAAAATTTAATACTTACGTTAATAAAGGACTTCCGCCAGAACCTATTTGTATACCAGGAATAGATTCCTTAATCGCAGCATCAAGGCCTTCAAAAAGTAATTATTTATATTTCGTTTCAAAAAATAAAAAAAACGAAGGACACCTTTTCTCTGAAAAATATAAAGATCATTTGGAAAATATAAAGTCTGTGAAAAAAAAGTTGAAGAATGAATAAAAGTAAAGAATTAAGGAAAGGACTTATGCTAGTTTTATCGTCTCCTTCTGGTGCAGGTAAATCGTCAATATGTAAAAAAGTAATTAGTTTGGATAGAAAAATTTCGCTATCTGTGTCATATACCACAAGACCAAAAAGAAAGAGTGAAAACGAGGGCAAGGATTATTTCTTTGTTTCAAAAGAAAAGTTTGAGGATCTAAAGAAAAAAAGTTTTTTTATTGAATTTGCAAATGTTTTTGATCATTGGTATGGAACTCCGAAGGATTTTATTGAAAAAAACCTTAACAATGGTCAGGACGTTATTTTTGATATTGATTGGCAGGGAGCACAAAAACTCTCTGATTTTTCAAAAAATGATGTTGTATCGATTTTCATTTTACCACCTAGTAATAAAGAACTTCATGAGAGACTTAAAAAAAGAGCAGAAGACAGTTTGGAAACTGTCAGTAAAAGAATGAGTAAAGCAAGATCAGAAATTAGCCATTGGATAGAATATGATTATGTTTTAATAAATAATAATCTAGAAAATTGTTCATCTGAAGTTTTAAATATTCTCAATGCGGAAAGAAAAAAAAGAAATAGACAAAAATTCATATTTGATTTTATTGCTAGGCTATTAGATTAGTAGTCTTGATAGTTTTACAAAATCATTTGGTTCCAAATCCTGTGGCCTAGAATTAGGATCAATACCACACTCTAACATTTTTTTTTCGGCATCAATATAGAATGTCTTTAAATTATTTTTAATTGTTTTTCTTCTTTGTCTAAATGAAATTTTTAAAATGCGATCTAATTCATCATAAATTTTCTTTTTTTTTCTATATGGGGTAATTTTTATTACCGTTGATTTAACTTTTGGTTTGGGAGTAAAGTTGTGTGGTTCTACTTCAAACACCTTTTCAACAACTGCGTGCAACTGAATTAATACTGATAATCTACTGTAATAGGGAGTTGACACTTCTGCACTTAATCTTTCAGCGACTTCTTTTTGAACCATGAGAACCATTGACTCTACTATATCAAAATCAATTATTAATCTTATTATTAAAGTACTAGCGATGTTATAGGGAAGATTTGAGATAATCTGAATTTTATTGTAATTAAAATCCTTTAAATTTATGTTTAAAATATCATCATAAATATAAGAGACTGTATCTTTAAATTTTTCTTGAAGTTTTAATAAGCCAGATCTTAGATTTCTATCTTTTTCTATGAGAATTAATTTTTTAGGTTTATTTTGGAGTATTTCTTTTGTCAACGCACCTTGACCTGGACCTATTTCAAAAATAATTTTATCCCTAATATCTTTTATGGAGACTATTTTTTTTAAAATTGATTTGTTTACTAAGAAATGTTGACCTAGGCTTTTCTTAAAAAAGTGTTGCACTTAAGATCTCTTTTTCAAGAAATCAAAAGACGCAACCAAACTTTCCAGATTTGCAATATTCTTTTTTGCAATATCAAAAGCAGGACCGTGATCTGGTGAAACTCTTAGAAAAGGAAGCCCACCAGTAACATTTATTGAATGATTAAAATCTAATGTTTTGATGGGTATTAATCCCTGATCATGATACAAGCAAAGAATTCCGTCAAATTGTTCTCTTTTTGATTTATGAAAGCAAGAATCACTGCTTAATGGACCAATAACTTTAATTTTATTATTCTTACATGTTTCTATAATGGGTTTTATGGTTTCTATTTCTTCATTTCCAATAAGACCCTCCTCACCCGCATGGGGGTTAAGACTTGTTATTCCAATTTTTGGAGATTTAATTTTCCAAATCTTTGATAAAGAATTCTTAAAAGACACAATCTTGTCAAAAATAATTTTCTTGTTTATAAACTTGTGGATTTTTCTGAGTGGGATATGTGTAGTTATTAAACCCACAATTAGATTTTTTCCTTTATCAACAGGTTTGCTGGTAGATAAAATCATTATTTCAGAATATTTTTTCTTATTTCTTTTTGACGCAAGATACGATAAATATTCAGTCTGACCATTAAAATTGAATTTAGCCTTTTTTAAAGTGGTCTTACAAACTGGAAGTGTGAGCATTCCAGATGATTTTTTCATATGTATAAACTCAAATGCTTTATTAATAGATTTGAGCACATATTTACTATTTTTAGGATCAGGGTTTCCTGGGATGAAATCGATATTTGCTTTTAGATCAATTATTGGAACAGATTTTGAAAAAATTTTATTAATATCATTATCTTTAGTTACAACTTGGAAATTTGCCTTTAGATTAAAAAAACTTCTAACTTGATTTAATTTTTTTAAATCATCAACTAAAACGAATGGCGGAATTTTATGTAAATCTCGTTTTAACCAAGCTTTTATTATTATTTCGGATGAAATACCAGAGGGTTCACCCATGCTTACAATTATAGGTTTGTCTGATTTCATTTGTTAAAAAACTTTATATTTGTACTTTTTCTGATATTTGATAAATAGGTATTAGTCAATTGGTTAAATTTTTTGGAAAAAGCACTTCTCTCAATTTCTTCTCTAGAAATACCATTTGATTTTGAGGCTTTTTTCTCGCACACATATAATAAATTATATTCACCATCTAATTCAAAAACTTCAGTAAAACTTTTCTCATCGGAAATATCTAATTGTTTGCGAAATAAATCTGATAGATCTTTTAAAGCCATATCTTTGAATTTCAAAAATCTAATTTCTCCTTCAATTTCTGACTTTTTTGTATTTTTACAGTTTATGTTTTTTTTATATATATTTTGAATCTCCTTCTTATTAATTGAAGAAAATTTTAAAAAAGAAAATTGAATTTCTTCATTTCCAAATCTTCTTTTCCTATTTAGTTTTAAAATTTTAAATCCATTATTCATTTTTATATTGGTTTTTATATCTCCTGGGTTCATACTATTGAGAATTTCTTTTGTAATAGAATCAAGGCTGTCTTCAAATATCCACCCAGTTTTAAGTTTGTTTCCTTGTGGATTAAGATCACTAAATTTATTAGCTAAAAGTTCAAACGAGGTTCCGGAATCGAGAAGAGATATTACTGTTTTCATTTTTTTTTCAGAAGATTCCCAGTCATTAGGTTTTTCGTTAAGAAAAATTATTTCGGAAAAATCAAATTCAATTTTACCAACTTTATTTTTGTAATTGTTAAGAATCGCATCTATGTCTGCTGAATTTATAGTGATCTTTGTTGCAAACATTTGCTGAGAAAGTTTTTTCCATAATAACTCATTTTTTAATTGTTCAACCACTACCTCAGAGTCTATATTTTCATTTTCTAAGAACAATTTAAATTCTTCGAATTCCTCAACTGGAAAATTGTAGATTGTTGAAGCGAGTTCAATTACTTCTTCATTATTAGCCGAGATTTCAGCTTTTTTTGCTTCAATTTTTTTGAGTTTTTCTATTATTAACAGTTCAAGTACACGGTCTCGAACCGAATCTCTATTTTTAATGTTATCTTCAAGTTTAAGTGATTTTAGAACAAGCTTTATTCTTTCTGACAAGTCATATGTTGTAATTGCTTCAGAATCAACAGATGCTATTATTCCTTCAAATTTTTGATCTGCTAAAGTTATTTTAAAAGAAAAAAGTACTAGCAGACAAATAAAAAAGTTAAATATCATTTTCCATGATTTCTTTAAGTGTAAAAAGAAACAGGAAACTGTTAGAGGTAGGGTTTTCCGGCATATGGGTATATTGTCTTGACCAATTGAACGAAAATCCAAGACATTCATCTTCATATTTGACTTTTGCATTAATATCATGAAATTTAATTTTATTCTTCTTATCAAATGTTGAAGATGTAGTAAAGCTCCAGAATTCTGAAAATTTTTGCTCTATAGAGAAATTGAACTGATTTTTTGCTTCAATAAGATTTTGTCCGTTATTATCTAAGACTGCCGGAGCGTTAATATTTCTGGCGCTTAAGTAAGTATTTTCGATACTAAACAAAAGTGTGGAATAGGAGTTTTTAATTGAAAAGTTATCTTTGTCTAAAGACAAATAAAGACTAAGATTCAAAGAGTCTGTTGGTGATATTTCGAGATATGCAAGAAAATCCGAAAATTTATCATTAATACCTGAATTTTTTGGTAAAAATTTATGATTATTAAAGTGATAGCTTTGAGCCAATCCAATTTTACTAAATTTGTTTGTGGAACTGGATTGTTTTAAAAAGGATAATCCATAATCAAATCTATCTATACTCTCTGCTCTGTAGAATCCTGATAATCTATTTCTATTAAACAAATCAAAATAATCCAAGTAAAAATTGTTAACATTACTTTCGTCTGGAATTTCTCTATTAAATGCATTAGGTGAAGTTTTAAGATACATAAATTGTGGTTTTACAATTGTTGTATATTTTTCTGTAGATTTTATGTATGGCTTTGTTAATTCAACAGAAAATTGAGGATAAAGGCTCGATTTAAATTCACTGTATTTAAATGTTCCAGTTTTTGGGTTATGATATTTCTTGATATGAAATATTCCTGCATTCAAATGCGCTCCAAAATTAACCATAGTACCATCATTTAATATAGTTGGGAAAAAAATATTTTGGTTAACAAAAAACTTTTTTGTTTCATTACCTTCATTTCTTTTTAAATTTATCATTTCAAGATTAGTCTCAAAATTTAGAAGGTTCATTTTTTTTTCTGAATTTAGATTTAAGGTAAATCTTGGAAAAATTTTTGGTATTATTCTTCGATTTACATCTTGTCTTAGATCCTGAAATAAATAAGATTCTAAACTATAAAAATTCGAATTTCTGTGTGTATTTAATTTTAGAAAGGATGTTAGTGTATCTTTGTATCCGTATTTATAAGTATTCAGATAGTGTCGATCAGCTGTTCTATGCACTTGAAAGTCAATATACGAACTTTTATTTAAATCAAAATTTCCAGTTGTTTTGATATGACCTCTTTTTTTATCTTCTTTTATACCATTTTCTTTTTTATTATTTTCTATTGTTCCGCTAAATTCTGAAACTATTTCACCATTAAAGAAATTTTTTCTGTGTTCAATAAATAAAGCTGGATTTTTTTTTTGTGAAAATCTTGGTTTTATTGTTATATCCTGATAGTCATCAATTGGAATATAATATGGAATATCAGTGGCGAATCCAAAATAATGATTTTGGATAAAGCTTGGTGATATAAATCCTGCTTTTCTTTTTACAAGAGGTGAGGCATGAGAAAAATAAGGAAGGTAAAATACACTTTTCCCTTTAAAATCGACAAATGTGTTATAGTATTTTACGTCAAGAGATTTTTTATCATGTATTATTTTTTTTGCTCTTAATTGTACTAAGGGAGCATCATAGCGGCCTGTTTTTTCGTTAAAACATATTTCGCATGCAGTAAAAACTCCATTTTCAAGTTGTTCCCAACTTTCATCTCTTCTTTCAACTCTTTCAGCCGCTAACCTTAAATAATTTTTTTTATTGTTAAATGGTTTTGATGGTAAATAAAGAAAGTTTTTTTCAATTATTGCATTTCTAAGTTCTTGATCAGCAACAATTTTGTGAGCTTTAAGTATTGAACCATCTGAATTGAAAATTGTAACGTTATCTCTTGCGGATAAAACATTTGATGAATTATTCAAGAAAACTTTATCCGCATTTAATTTAAATTTTTCATCAACTATCTTTACACCGCCTGTTGCATAGATTCTTGTATTATCCTTATCGTAGGTAAATTGTTCTGCGGTTATTTCGAGTTCGTCATCTGAATATGCAAGATTATTTAAAAATAAAAAAATTAAAATTAAGTATCTAACCATCTTCAATATGTATGAGGGTGCTAACCAAAAATAAATTTAAAATTAATGGTGGTGACCATACCGCAAAAAAAACATTTATATTCCCAGTCTGACCAAGAGTTTTCACTAGATCTGAAAAAAAATGAAACAAAACTCCAATAATTATCCCAAGTATTATTTTGCCAATATTTTTTTTTATTCTTTCTTTTTTAATTGACAATGCACAACCTAACAGGACCATTGACAATAAGATTAAAGGAAACGAGTAAAGATAATTTTTATAAATTACATGCTTTCTTACTGAAAATCCTGAATTCTCTAAATTCTTGATATATTTTTTTAATTCCCAAAAACTAATTGTTTCAGGTGGCCTAAAGTTTTTTTCGATTTTGTTTGCATCTAAGTTAATTTCGATTTCCATTTGATCAAATTTCTGTGGTGGTTTGTTTAATTCTAGCCTATACCCATTATTTAATACCCACAATTTATCATTAATCATTTTTACATTTTCAGTATCAATTCTTTCAAGAAATTTATTGCTGAGATCAAATTTAAATATTTTTACTTCTTTTAATTCTTTTTCCTGAGAGGAGTAATGTTTTGCGTTGATTACGTATTCAAAAAACTGATTTCTTTCTCTTAACCATAATCCAGTTTGTGAAATAGAATATAAACCTGAGCTTCCTTTAAAATAAATGCTTTCATAATTTTTAAATTTAATATTCATAAATGCAAAAATTGGATTAAATAATAAAATGAAAATTGCACTAATTAACATCACGTTTATTAATGCTGGAAATATTAAAGACCATATTGAAAAACCTGAAGCTCTCAGAACACTTAATTCATTGTTCTTATTAAGCATCATGTAAGTATTCATCGATGATAATAAGAATACGGTAGGCAGAATTATTGGAAAAAGTGATGGAATGTGTAAAATGGACATTTTCAATAAAATGCCAAATTCAATGTTTTTGCTAGAGCCCCTTCTTATAAGTTCAATTAAATCAATTGAAATAAAAAGAAGACACGAAAAGACAAAGATTATTAAAAATGATAAGAAATTTTCTTTAATTAAATATCGTAAAATTATTTTATTTTTTAACATTATACTTTTTGTGATCTATTGCTAAAAAAAATAACTAAAAATAAACAACATATTATCGGAAAAAAATTAAAAGCTTGAAAATTGGAATATTTAATTGAAACGTTAGAAGAAACAATTGAGATAATTTGAAGTAAGATTATTGTTCCAAAAAGAATAACAGGTTTTAAGACACTGTCTTTCCTGTTATATCCAAAAGACACTATTACAAATGCAATAACCATTCCGAAGCCGATGATGTTTAATGGCATTGAATATCTTAGAGTTAGCTCTGCTTTAAATGCTTGAAGGTTATTTAGATCATCTTGGGATTTAAAGTTGGGATTCTTCAATTCATATAAAGATCTCTCTGTGGGAGATTTCCATCTATTTAGAAGATCTGTTTGATCATTTTGATTAATATCTAAAAGATACTCATCAAAATATAAAACTGAAAGTTTTTTATCCTTACCCTGAAAATGTTGAGAACCGTATTGTAATAGAATTTTTGTTGAATCTGAGTTTGTAACTAACCTGCCTTTCTTAGCTATTAATGTTGATGTTCTTTGTTCATCTCTTGTGTCGTGGATAAAGACATTATGAAGACCGTCTTTTTTTCTTTCTTTAACGAATATTGTAAAGTCTTTTCCAAAGTTGTTAAATGTTCCTTCTTGAAGAAGTGATGAAGAGTAATCGTTTTTCAATGTATACAGAAGAATTTTAAAATTTTCATTGGATTTTGCTGATTGATAGAGAGTGAAGAAAAAGCTTATACAACTCAAAATGATTGAAAAAATCAAAGTGGGCTTAATAATACTATATACCGAGAAGCTAGATGATTGAAGAATTATTAACTCCTTGTCAGTTTGCATCCTTGCTAAAACAAAGAAAATAGAAAGACTTGCAATAATAGGGAGAAGAATAGGAATTATTTGGGGTAATGATAGAAAAATAAGTTTTGCGAAAATATAAAAAGGAAGCCCTCTCCCTACCATTAATTCAATCAATTGAACACTTTTGGCTAGGCAAAAAAGAGAAAATATTAATATCAGTATTAAAATTGAATTATTAAATAGTTGTCGTAGAATATATTTATCAACTAAATTCATTGAATAATGGAAAAAAAAACAATATACATTATTTATTACAAATTTTATCAACAAATAATACAATAAATGAAAATAACTTTTGAAAAAAAAAAAAATGAAAAAGATCACTTAGTAATTATTTACAAAAATAAACTAAGTTTTAACCAACAAGTCCTTAATACAGAACAAATAAACCTTCTCAAAAATTCAAATATATCCTTTAAAGGGAGAAAAGAATTTACAGAAACTATACATTACAGTACAAAAGCAGAAATCAATTCACTCACTATAGCTAAAATACACTCTGAAACTTCTGATGAGGAGAGTTTTAAACTAGAAAGTTCTGGTGGAAGATTATTATCTTATCTTGAAAAAAAAAAAATTTTAAATACTGCAATAATTTTTGAAGACAAAGAATTTAATATATCTGAAAAAAAATTAATTATCACCGGGCTGAACCTAAAATCGTATAAGTTTGATAAATATAAAACCAAAAGCAAAGAAAGGCATTTTGTAGAATCTTTAAAGATCATAGATCCCCAGAATAAATTTAATAATAGCGACAAAATGGAGATAACATCAGGAAAAAGAGTTAAAGGTGTATTTTTAACAAGAGATCTAGTATCAGAGCCAGCAAATGTTTTGTATCCATCTAAGTTTGTAGACTTTTGCAAAATTTTAAAAAAAACAGGAATATCAATAGAAGTTTTAGATGAAAGAAAAATGAAGTCTCTTGGTATGAATGCTTTATTAGGAGTTTCCCAAGGATCAGTCAGACCAGCAAGAACTATGATTATGAAATGGACTGGAGATCCAAGCAATAAAAAACAACCAATTGCTTTTATTGGTAAAGGTGTCACTTTTGATACAGGTGGAATTTCAATCAAACCATCAGGTGGAATGGAAGACATGAAATGGGATATGGGAGGGGCTGGTGTAGTTGCTGGCTTGATGTATACTTTAGCTCTAAGAAAAGCAAAGGCCAATGTGATTGGTGCCGTTGGTCTTGTCGAAAATATGCCTGATGGAAATGCTCAAAGACCTGGAGATATTGTAAAATCAATGTCAGGACAAACTATTGAAGTTTTAAACACAGATGCTGAAGGTAGATTAGTTCTTGCTGACGTTTTGTGGTATGTGAAAGAAAAGTTCAAACCAAAAATAATGGTTGACCTAGCAACACTTACTGGAGCAATAATTGTTGCCCTTGGAGACAGATATGCAGGAATGTTTACAAATAGTAATGATCTAGCAGATAAGCTATATGGTTCATCGAAAGAAACTCAAGAACTAATCTGGAGACTTCCTCTTGATAGTGACTTTGATAAACTTCTTAATTGCCAGGTTGCAGATATGAAAAATATTACTGGTGCCCGTGGAGCAGGAAGTATAACTGCAGCTCAATTCCTCAAGAGATTTGTGGGAGAAGTAGACTGGGCGCATCTTGATATAGCTGGAGTTACATGGTCAAAAAAAGGCACAAGTCTATCCAGACCTGGTGGAACAGGATTTGGTGTTAGGCTATTAGATAATTTTGTAAAGAAGAATTATGGTTAGTAAAATTAAAATTACTTTAAACTTTTATTCAATTTCTTCAAATTTCAATGATGTTCTATTAAAACTTTGTAATAAAATTGTATATTCCGACGAAAGTTTCTACGTGAACTTTGATAAATCAGATACCAAAAAGAATGTTGATAAGTTCCTTTGGATAAGTCAAAGAAATAACTTTCTTCCTCATAAAACCTATGGGGAGAAAATTTTAAAAAAAGATAAGATTATTTTATTTGATGGTTGTTATAAAAAGTTACAAAGAAATGAGAGATTTAATACACTAATAGTATCGCCTTGTGTAAAAATCAAGAAGTTTGAAATATTCAAAAAATTTTTAATTTTTTCCTACACGAAGCAAAATTTATTTAACTCAAAAATTAAAAATGACATAAGCAAAAGTAATTTTATAGTAAATTGGTATGAAGAACTTAGCCCATTGAAATGGAAAAAAATTTAAAATCTGAGAATATTAATGCAAAGAACTTTATCAATAATTAAACCCGATGCAGTAAAAAGAAGTCTTACTGGAGAGATCATCTCTATAATACAAAAAAATAATATTAAGATTGTAGCTCAAAAAATGTTAAAGCTCTCAATAGAAGATGCACAAAATTTCTACAATGTTCATAAGGAAAGAGCTTTTTTTGATGATCTGTGTAATTACATGATTTCTGGTCCAATAATCGTACAAGTTCTCGAAGGTAAGAATGTCATTTCAAAATACAGGGAGTTAATGGGTGCAACAAATCCTGAAAATGCTGATGAAAATACAATAAGAAAGCTTTACGGAGTTTCAGTTGAAGAAAATTCAGTTCACGGATCAGATAGTGAAGATAATTCAAAAATTGAGATAGAATTTTTTTTCGCAAAGAGAGAAATTTTTAATATTTAGTATATTAAAAAAAACCAAAGCAGAGCCAACAGGATAATTACAAGTATTGTTGTTATTATGGAGGCTTTCATGAATTTCGCAAAAAATTCTTGATGCTCTTTGCCATCGAATTTACTCATTTTTCGTCTCCAAATATTTAAGTACTCTTATATACAATTTATGTTCTTTCATCAATATTTTTTTTTGCAGAGAGCCTGCATCGTCGGACTTCAGTACTCTAACTAATTCCTGATCAATTATTTTTCCTGAATCAATGTTTTTGTTCACAAAGTGAACTGTACATCCAGAAAATTTTACTTTTTTTCGTATCGCTCTTTCGTGCGTATTCAACCCTTTAAAGGCTGGAAGAAGTGAAGGGTGAATGTTGATAATTTTATTGTTCCATTTTTTAACAAAATCCTTACTTAAAACTTTCATAAATCCTGCTAAACATATCAAGTCTACTTTTTTCTTTAATAGATAATTTGATAAAGAGTTTTCAAAATCAAAAATATTAGAATATTGATTTTGATTTATGATTTTTACATCAACACCTTTTTCTGATGCTCTTTTTATACCTAATGCCATAGGATTATTAGAAATCACAGTAGCAACTTTAGATTTTATTAATTTTTTTTTTGTAGCTTCAATGATATTGAGCATATTGCTTCCATTACCAGAAATTAAAATACCTAAGTTATATTCCATTCTCCAAATTTCCTAATTACGACATTAGATTTTTTTTTACTATTATTTTCAATCTCACCAAGTAAACAGAACTTAACTTTATTTTTTATTAAGTGATCTGAAACTTTTTTATAATTATCTTTTTTAATTATTATTATAACCCCGATACCACAATTGAAAGTAGAAAGCATTTCCTGAGGTGAAATATTTGCTAATTTTTTTAACCAATGAAAAATCTTGGGAATTGTAAAATTTTTAGTATTAATAACACCTTTTAAATTTTTAGGAACAGCCCTTGATAAATTTTCAAAAATTCCCCCACCTGTAATGTGTGCGATTGAATTTATTAACTCTTTTTTAATTAATGGTAATAGTTCATTCACATATATTTTTGTTGGAATTAACAATTCTTCACCAACTTTTTTATTAGAATCAAATGGTAATTTGGAATTGACGTTTATTCGATTTTTTTTTAGTGCTTTGCGAATTAATGAAAAACCATTTGAATGGACACCACTTGATTTGATTCCAATTAAAATATCACCATTCTTGACGTTATTAACATTAAGTAGTTGTTTTCTTTCAACAACTCCGACAGCAAATCCTGCTAGATCGAAGTCGTCACCCCTATACATTCCTGGCATTTCAGCAGTTTCTCCACCAATTAGAGAACAACCTGATTGCTTACATCCATTGTCAATACTTTTAATAATTTTAAGAAAGTTTACATCGGAAATTTTAGAAGATGAAAAATAATCAAGGAAAAATAAAGGTTCACCTCCATTTGCCAGAATATCGTTAACGCACATTGCAACTAGATCAATACCCAGATAATCTAGTTTTTTAGATTCAATTGCTATCTTTAGTTTTGTTCCTACGCCGTCAGTGCTACTAAGAAGAATGGGATCTTTATATTTTAATTTTTTAAGGTCTAATAAAGAGCAAAAGCCCCCAGAATTTTTTATTATTTCTTTTCTGAAGTTCTCTTGGGTAATTTTTTCTAATTTTTTTACTAATTTGGATGATTTCTCCGTATCTACACCCGATGATTTATAAGTAATATTAATAATTTACTCCTAAAAAAAAAATTAATGTTATAAAATTCTTTAATAAAGGTAAATTAAATTTAAATATATAATTTTGAAAAATATAATCTTAAAAGTTTTAATAATTAATCTCTGCTTTTTTTTTAATGCTTATGCAGACGTTTCCATATATACAGTAAAAGATAATCAAGTTTTTCTTCAAAATGATCAGAATGTCTTAAAGTTGAGAGAAAAAGCTAAAAAACTAGCTTTTGATAATGCTTTTAATATTTTAGTAAAAAAAATCTTGGAACCTTCTGAAATTCGAAAACTTGAAAGATTTGAAAAAATAGACATTTCCAGCTTTATAAAAGATTTCAAAATTGTAGAAGAGAAAATAACTGATATTAACTACAGTGCTAATTTATTGGTAAACTTTAACCCTGATCAAGTATTAAACTTTTTCGATAGTTTAAAAATAAAAAGCAAGGTGTTAGTCTCTGAGGAATACCTAGTTTTACCAATTTTTAAGAAGTTTAACACTTTTTACTTGTGGGAAAATGATAATATTTGGTATGACTATCTTTTAGACGAATATGACGAATTAGGCCTTCTTAAACTATATTTTCCAAAAAAAACTCATATCAATAAAATTCAAATTTCACCAATACAAATCCTGAAACAAGATAACGAATCAATAAAGAATTTTTTGATAAAAAAAAAGAAAAAGAAGGCTTTAATAATTTATTTAGGAGAAAATTATAATCTAAATATAAATAAAATAAATTCAACTGTCTCTGTTACGTTATTCTCCGAAAAAGGATTTGAGACCATAAAATTGTTCCAAAACGACACTTACGAAGAAAATAGTAACGTATCTAATGCTAAATTATTATCCAAAATAATAATTAAAGAACTTGGCGAATGGTGGAAGAAAAAAATTGATTCTCCAGACTTTGAATCCGCAAGTGAATATGTTTTTTTTATCGAGCTGCAAACAAAGAACTTAAAAGAAAATATATTGATTGAAAAAAGAATTAATGAGATTCTTGGAAAAAAAGGTTTTATCCTTCATGAGTTCAATAATAGAGAAATTATTTATAAAGTAATTACCAGATATGATTTAGAGCAACTGAATTTAGCTCTAGAGATAGACAACCTTAGATTAGAAAAAACAACAAAAAAAGAAAATTTGTTCAGATTAAAAACGTATTAATGAAACAAAATATTTTAAAGTTTAATTTTAAGTATAAAAGTAGTGAGTTTTTTGTTACTGAAAAAAATATGTTTGCTTATAATTTTATTAAAAAGTGGCCAGATTGGCAGCAAACTTTAGTTTATTTATATGGACCTGAAAAGTGCGGCAAGACAACAATTTCACAAATGTGGCTAGAAGCTTCTAAAGGCATCTATTTATCGAGTGAAAATTTTGAAGAATTTTTTAGTGAAGATTTAAATATTAACTATATTAAAAGTAATAATTGGCTTATTGATAATGTAGATGATCTGATAACAAAGAATAAAGAATTAAACTCGAATAAGGTCCTTAATCTTATAAACATTATTAAAGATAATAAAAATGCATTTTTACTAATGACAGGGAAAAAATCCCCAAAATATATTGATTGTGATTTAAATGATTTAACATCAAGGTTGCTTTCATCAATTGTTTTAGAGGTTAGAAATCCAGACGAAGAATTATTACTTAAAATAATAAAAAAATATCTGAATGACAGAAATATTAATCTCTCTGAAAAGAAATTAAATTTTATTGCTAACAGAATTGAAAGATCCTACGAATCAGCGTTAGAAATTGCAAAGAAAATTGACTTAATGTCTTTAGAAACTAAATCAAACATATCAATTCATTTTCTAAAATCGAATTTAAAAATCTAATAAGTTTTCTTCGTATTAAGTTTCAGCATTATCTTTTTTTTTATTTCTTTATCAATGTTGTGCTTACATATCAGCTTAATTTCTTTATCAGATACAACTCTCCTTACTGGAATATCTTTTCGTATTGCTATCTTCTCTCTCAATCTAGAGTACTTTTTAAGTTTATTTAGTTCATATTGGTTACCGGGTTTGAATTTTATTTTTTTCCAAGCATTATTTATCTTTTCTGCATAAATTTTTATGTTAATAATTTTCTGATGTTGAGATCTAATTTGTGTTAAATTTTTTACCTTTTTTTTAATCAAATCAAAAATTGGAATTAGGTGTTTCACATCATTCAAAGCGTATTGAATTTTAGTCGGATCAAGTGGCCTTACTCTCCAATCAATAAATTGATTGCTTTTATTAATTTGAATGTTCAGTAAATCTTTGCATGCTTTAGCATAACTTACAGAGTGGTTGTAACCTAGTTGTTCTAAGTAAATTTGAATATCGTAAATCGGCATAGGTATTTTTTTATAAATATTAAAAAATATTTCGATATCTTGTCTAGCTGCATGAAAAATTTTTTTTATTTTGGTATTAAAAAGTAACTTTTTTAAAAGTGTGTAATCCAAGTTTTGAGTTATTGGATCAAGAAAAATGGAGTCATTTTTGTTAGCTAGTTGTATAAGACATAGCTTGGGATAATAGGTATCAACTCTATAAAATTCTGTATCAATGCCAATTAATTTATCTTTTTGACATTTTTTGTAGAACTGTTTTAATTGATTTTTATTTATTTGTAACACTCATCGAATTTTATCATTAAAAGAACTTGTCTTCAAATTGTATGAATAAATTTAGATCACATAATTGCGGTGAATTATCATTAAAAAATGATGGTATTGTTGTTCATCTTTCTGGTTGGGTAAATAAAAAAAGAGACCACGGTGGTCTATTATTTATTGATTTGAGGGATCATTATGGTCTAACTCAATGTGTCTTTGATTCAAATATTAAAAATTTCAAAATAATTGAATCTTTGAAACTCGAAAGCGTTCTGAAAATAATAGGTAAAGTTGTGAGAAGGAGTAAGGAAACAATTAACGAAAATCTTCCCACTGGTGAAATCGAAATATTAGTAGAAGAATTCATTGTTTTAAATCAGTCAGATCAGATACCATTTCAAATTTCTGTTGACGATGACGCCTCGGAAGAACAAAGACTAAAATTCAGATATCTTGACTTAAGAAGAGATAAAATTCACAAGAACATTATTCTAAGGTCAAATATTATTAATAGAATTAGAGAAAAAATGTTATCAAGAAACTTCTTGGAAATTCAGACTCCCATTTTGACTGCATCCTCCCCTGAGGGAGCACGAGATTTTTTAGTTCCAAGCAGACTAAATCAAGGAAAATTTTACGCATTACCTCAAGCACCGCAAATTTTTAAACAACTTTTAATGGTCTCAAATTTTGACAAATACTTTCAAATTGCACCTTGTTTTAGAGATGAAGACGCAAGAGCTGATAGATCTCCTGGTGAATTTTATCAACTAGACTTTGAGATGGCCTTTGCTGAACAGGAGGATGTTTTAAGTGAAATTGAACCTGTAATTTGTGAAATATTTAGGGAATTTTCTGATAAAAAAGTATCAAATTTACCCTTCAAAAGAATAACTTATAAAGATTCAATAAAAAATTACGGTACGGATAAGCCTGATCTTAGAAATCCTCTTTTGATAAACGATTTAACAGATTGTTTTGTGAATTCTGGATTCAAGATTTTCGAAGAAAACGTTAAAAAAGGAATGGTTGTAAAAGGAATTAAAGCTCCGAAGTCAGCAGATATGCCAAGAGCCTGGTTCGACAAATTAAATACATGGGCAAGAAATTATGGACAGAAGGGATTAGGTTATATAATTTGTCTTAATCAAGAATTCAAAGGCCCAATAGCAAGTAATATTAAAAAAGAAAATTTGGATAAATTAATTAAAAATGTTGGGCTTGAAAGTGGTGACTCTGTCTTTTTTATATCTGATAAAAAAGAGGATGCAAATAAGTTTGCATCGGTGGTTAGAACAGAACTATGTAATCAATTAAAATTACTTGAGAAAAATTCATTCCAATTTTGTTGGATAGTCGACTATCCGATGTTTGAAATTAATCAGACAACCAATAAAATTGATTTTAGTCATAACCCTTTTTCTATGCCACAAGGTGGAATGGACTCTTTATTAAATAAAAACCCGCTGGATATTTTAGCTTGGCAATTTGATATTGTATGTAATGGTGTTGAACTTTCGTCTGGTGCAATAAGGAATCACAAGACAGATATTATGATTAAAGCATTCGAAATTGCTGGATATAGTCATGATGATTTAATGAAAAAGTTTGGGTTTCTTTTTAATGCATTTAAATTTGGAGCCCCTCCTCATGGTGGTTCTGCACCTGGAATTGATAGAATGGTTATGCTTTTATCAGGAGAAGAAAATCTCAGAGAAGTTGTTGCTTTCCCAATGAATCAACAGGCCGAAGACCTGATGTTAGGCTCACCTTCAAAAATTTCTGAAAAACATTTAAAGGAATTGGGTTTAAATTTGAAGAAAATTGAAAAGACTACTTGATTTTTTGTTCTTTAAAAATTACGTGTTTTCTTACTTTTGGGTCGTATTTTTTCATTTCCAGCTTTTCAGTCATTGATTTTGGATTTTTGAATTTAACGTAAAAGTAGCCAGTATCAGCTGTACTTACCATTTTTACTTGTATTGTATTAGATTTTGCCATGATGAATTTATATAAATTTTATTAAAACTGTCAAGTCTTACGTGATTTATCATCTAAGAAAATTTGCATTCCAATAAAAGCTCCCTTAACCCTTGGTAACAACCATAAGCTAGAAAAAATCGTTATTAAGGGCCAAATAATCATTTGAAGGTATAAAGAGGGACTAAAGTATTTTTCAATTAATAAAATTAAGGGTATTAATATATGACCAATTATAAATATTGTTATATAAGCGGGACCATCGTCTGACTTGTAATCTGATAGTTTTATTCCACAACATTTACATTTGTTATAAGTTTTAACATAACTTTTAAATATTGGAGTTAAACCACAACAAGGACACCTTTTGTTAAATCCACGTTTCATATGTTCTAATTTATTCATAAACTTAATTTATTATCTTAACATTCTCCCCTAAAATTTTCCCTGAAAATATATCATTTCTTTTAATCTTAAATGAAACTTTTTGACCGATTTTAAAGTTATTTTCGTGTGACTTAAATTTAGAATTCCTAAGGTATCTATTTTTATTTCTTACTAAACATGAAAATGGTAGATCAATTGCCCTTATAAAAATACCAAAATTTTCAATAGCATCGATAGTACCATAACAATATTTAATCTTTTTAAATTTGATATAAAGGCTACAAGCTCGTTCTAAAATTTTTCTTTCAATACTATCTGATTTTTTTTCTTGAGATGTTAAATGGTTGTCAAGTGATTTTTCAACTGAGTTTTTTTTCCCCTCAAAAATAAAATCTAAAATATCTCGATGTACTCTTAAATCTGAATACCTTCTTATAGGTGAAGTAAAGTGTGTATAATAGTCTAGTCCAAGTCCAAAGTGTCCAAAACTTTCGCAACTATAAAATGCTTTTGATTGAGTTTTAAGTAATGCATCATTTAAAAAAAAGTAATCTTTATTTTTATAACTCAAAATATTAATAAAATCTTTTTGGTTATTAAATTTTGAATTTGTAATTATATTATTTTCTTGTAATAATTTTTTTAGTTCATTGATTTTATCTAGTTTTGGTTTTTCATGATTTCTGAAGATGGAGTTTAAAGCGTTATGTTTTATAAACTTTGCTACATTCTCATTAGCTATGATCATTAACTCTTCAATAAGTTTATAGGACTCTAAAGGTTTTTTTTTTTTTAAAACCAAATTTTCATTTTTTTTTTCAATGATTTCAAATTCGTCTGTAATGAAATTTATTTTATTCTTTTTTTCTGATAATATTTTTAAAACTCTGTAACACTCAAATAAATTTTTTATCTGAATATAAAATCTGTTATTTTTTTCATTCGAAAAAAATATTTTATCAACTTCATTGTAGGTTAATCGTGCAACTGAAATTATTTTTGCTCTATGAATTTTGAAACTAACAACCATGAAATTTTTGATTTTGATCTCGATGACTACTGATGCTCTTTCTTTATTTGGAATAAGTGAGCATATGTCATTTGAAATTTCTTTAGGAAACATTGGAATAACTCTGTCAGGAAAATAAAATGAATTACCTCTTTTTTTTGCTTCCAAATCCAATGGATCATTTTTTTCAATAAAAAAACTGACATCAGAAATTGCTATCATAATATTTGTTACTCCTTTTTTTGTTTCAGACCAAACCGCATCGTCGAAATCCTTACTATCTTGCCCATCAATGGTAACAAACGGAATATCTGTAAAATCCTTATGATTTATTATTTTCTTTATTTTAAGTTGTTTAATGTGAGAATCGAAAGATTTTGGAAAACCATTTCTCAAACCATTATCTTTAATTTCTTTCTCAATTATATCGCATAGTTTAATTTTTTTTCCTGTTTTTTTTTTCATAGTTGATGATATTTTCTTCACTAAAAGAAAATTAATTTTTTTTAGTTTTTTTACTTTTTTCTATGATTTCTAGGGCTTTTTCTAATGTAATAGCACTTTTATCAAAATCATCTGATATGGAGTAATTCTTTTTATTGTATGATAAATAGTCAGATCGTCCTTTTATCCCTTTTTTTTTAATGATGTTCTTTTTTGTTTCAGGGTGAAGACCAATAATGATCTCCTTTTTTTCATCAAGATTCTTTTGTATCAATTCAATTGCTCGATTTATACCAACTTCTGCGACGTCGTCTTCTTTTAACGAAATAAATTTTTTTCCATGCTTTAGATAAGGTCCGTATGGTCCTATTGAAGCAGTTATATCTTCTTTTGTTTCTGGAAATATACCAATAAATCTTGGTAATTTTAAATATTTAAGGGATTTTTCAAGATTGATCTCTTCATTACTTACATTTTTAGGGATGCTCACTCTTTTAGGCTTATCATCATTTCTTTGCATTTCTAGATATCTGCCATATCTTCCAATTTTTAAAAAAACTTGATTGCCAGTTGATGGTTCAATTCCAATTTTTTTTCCATCTCCGGTTAGGTCTGTATTATCTTCGTCATCACCAATTGCTGAGCTATACTTACACGCATTTTTGTCATCTTTGTTGTAATTGGTACAACCTAAAAAAGGTCCTGAAGATGCAAATTTAATAGTTAGTTCTCCATCATTACATTTTGGGCAGTTTTTCTTTTTTAGAATTTCTGGGCTCAATTCGTTTATTTTATTTATAACTTCAGTAATACTTTTTTCTTTAACATCATCTACGGTAGAGTTTAAAAGTTTTAGAAAATTTTGAAGTATATTTTTCCAATCTTTTTTTGATTGAGTAATCTCATCAAGCTGTTCTTCAAGATCAGCTGTAAATTGATAATCGACAAATTTAAAAAAAAATCCGTCAAGGAATTTTGATAGAACTTTACCTCTTGAGCTTGGAATTAAAGATTTATTTTTTATTATTATATAATTATTGCTTTCAAGCTTTGTGAAAATTGAAACATAAGTTGAAGGTCTTCCTATTCCGAGCTCCTCTAATTTCTTAATTAAACCAGCCTCGGAATATCTATTAGGTGGTTTTGTGTTGTTTTGCTTAATTTCAATTTTAGAGATTTTTACGATATCTCCGCCTTTTAGATTTGGAAGCTTTTGGAGATCATCAGTTTTCTCTGAATAATTATAAACTTTTTTAAATCCTTCAAAAACTTGGATACTTCCTGATGATTTTAAAAGAAATTCTTCTCCTTTAATAAAATATGACGTTTCAAGATTCTTACTTTGAGACATTTGAGAGGCTACTGTTCTTCTCCATATTAAATCATAGAGTTTGAATTGATCGTTATTTAATTCCTTTTTTACATCTTCTGGTTTTTTTTGAAGTTGGGTTGGAGTTACTGCTTCATGACCTTGTTGAACAAACTTAGATTTTTCCTTATAGATAATCTCTTCTTTTGATAGAAAGTTATCCCCAATGTCTTTACTTATAATTTGTCTTAAACTGTCAACTTCACGCTGCTTCATTTTATTTGAGTCTGATCTGTGATAGGTAATTAGTGCACCTAGACTACCTATGCCATCTTTAAGTTGTTGTGCCAAAGAACTTGTATATTTTGGACTAAATCCGAGTTTTGATGATGCATCTTGGAGTAAAAGCGAATTTGAAAAAGGACTGTAAGGACTTCTCTTTTTTTCTTTTTTTACTACCTCTTCAATTAAAAAATTCTTTTTAAGCAATCTATTTTTTATGGATGTGGCTTGAATTTCACTTTCAATAGACAGTTTTTCAATTTTTTTAGCATTTTCAGAATAAATACTACTGGTCATTTTGTTTCCATCCTCGTCTTCAATTTCTATAATTACTTCCCAAAATTCTTTTGGAATAAATAGATCTATCTCTCGTTCTCTTTCACAAAGTATTTTTAATGTAGGCGATTGAACACGACCAGCAGACTTACCAAAAATTGTCCTTCTGGTGGTTATTGGTGAAATTTTATATCCAAAGAATTTATCTAAAAATCTTCTTGTAATTGCTGCATCAACAAGATTTTGATTTATATTTCTAGGTTTTTTTATAGCATCTAAGATGTCTAGTTTTCTTATTGCTGAAAATTCAATTCTTTTAAAAATTTTATCTTGATGCAACTTTTTTTCTTTGCATAACTCAACAATGTGCCATGCAATAAGTTCACCTTCTCTGTCAGGATCCAGGGCTAAAAATATTTCTTTTGCTTGCTTTATCCCTTTCAAGATTGGATCAGCTTTTTTCTTATCTACAATCCATTCATTTACCGTAAAATTCTCGTCCTCTGAAATTCCTATTCCCTTTTCAGGTAAATCACGAAAATGTCCAATACTTGATACTACTTCAAAGTCATCCTCAAGATAGCCTTTGATAGTTTTAGCTTTAGCAGGTGATTCAACAATAAGAAGTTTCATAATAATGAAGTTAACTATAATTATAAGTATGAAATGTCAAAAATAATTTTTATTTTTTTAAATTAATTCTTAATTCATTTCCTGCAAGTAACCTTCTAATGTTAGAGATATGTTTTAAAAAAATCATAATTACCATTAATAATATTATTAAGAAAATATTATCATTTTCTAAGTAAATTATAACTAAGATACTTAATGAAGCAACTAAAGCTGAGAGTGAAGAATATTTACTCATGACAGCAGTAACTAGCCACACAAGACTAAAAATTAAACCATAAAAAAAATTATATCCAAATAAGCATCCTATGATAACAGCAATACCTTTTCCCCCTTTAAATCTTATCCATATCGGAAAGAGATGGCCGAGAAAAATAAATAAAATTATAAAACTCTGTTCAATTAAATGATTTTTTAAAATAAACACGGGAATAAAACTTTTTAACATATCAAAAATTAATGTTAATAATCCAAGTTTCCATCCACTCGTTCTAACTATATTTGTTGCTCCAATGTTTTTTGATCCAACTAACCTGGGATCACTTTTACTTAAAAGTTTAGAAAACAGTAATCCGAAAGGAATGGATCCGACGAAATAACAAGTCAATAAAATTAATATGGTTTCAAGATTTATATACAAGTCTACCTCTCACGAATGTCATTAAATTTTTTCCTTGAACTAAAATGCCATCAAATGGAGAATTTTTTGATTTGCTATGAAAACTTTCTGAATTAATTTTCCATGGTTTTTCTAAATCAAAAACTATTAAGTCAGCTTCTGAATCTGGTGATATTTTTCCAGTTTTAAGGCCTAAAATTTCAGAAGGATTTTTCGTAATCAAAGCTATAGCTTTAGTTAAACTTAGATTGTTATTCTTCACAAGATTTAGTGTCATCGATAACAGGGTTTCTAATCCTATACCACCAAACTCAGCCTGATTAAAAGGAAGTCTTTTGGCATCTTGATCGTGTGGTGTGTGATCTGAAACAATTACATCTATTGTTCCGTCTAAAATACCATTAATTATATTATTTCTGTCTTCTTCTGTTCTCAATGGTGGAGAAAGTTTTGAGAAAGTTCTATAATTTTCCAGAGATAATTCATTTAAAATAAAATAGGGTGGGGCAGTATCGCAAGTAATAGGAAGACCATCTTTTTTTGCTTTTCTTATAATTTCCACTGATTCTTTAGTTGAAATGTGACTAACGTGGTATCTGCATTTTGTATCTCGCACTAACCACAGGTCTCTTTCAATAATCATTGCTTCAGAATAATTTGGTATCCCAGTAAGTCCCATTCTTGTAGCAAACTCTCCTTCATTTACCATACCTCCTTGAGTAAGCTCTGGCTCTTCAGCATGTTGAATAATAAGACCATCAAAAGATTTTGCATAGTTAAGTGCTCTTCTCATGACTCTCGCATTAGATACACTTTTATTTCCGTCGGTAAAACCCAAAGCTCCAAACTCTTTCATTAGTTGTAATTCACAAATTTCATTTCCCTTTGCACCTCTAGTAATGCAGCCAGTACAAAAAACTTTGCTTAGTGATACTTCCCTTGCTTTTCTTTGAATACTTTGAATTATGGCGGGCTGATCAATTGCTGGATTAGTATTAGGCATACAAACTATTGACGTCACTCCTCCACTTGCTGCAGCTTTACATGCACTTTTTATAGTTTCTTTATGCTCAAAGCCAGGTTCTCCAATATTGACTCTCATGTCAACAATTCCCGGTGAAATGAAAAAATTATTACAATCAATTATTTTAAACTTTTTTTCATCAACTGAAATATTTTTTTTCAATGCTTTGATTATTTTACCCTCGATAAGGACGTCTTTTTTTTCTATTGTATTTTTATCTGGATCAATTACGGATCCATTTTTTAATAAATAGTTAATCGGTAATTTTGAATTATTAAAAGGAATTTTTAAGTTCATTTTTTATCTATCCTTAACCAGGGCTTTCAAACAAGCCATTCTGACTGCAACGCCCATCTGCACCTGTTCAAAGATTGCAGACCTGTCTAAATCATCAGCTAGTTCAGAATCTATTTCAACCCCTCTATTCATGGGTCCAGGATGAAGAACCAATGCATCAGGTTGTGCGTAGGTTAATTTTTCATTATTTAAACCATAATACCTAAAGTATTCTCTAATTGAAGGAACAAAAGAGCCTGACATTCTTTCAAGTTGAAGTCTTAGCATTATAATCACATCCACATCTTTTAACCCCTCTTTCATTTTATAAAAAACTTTTACACCCATTGATTCAATTTGCTTAGGAATAAGTGTTGCTGGACCTATTACTCTTACTTCAGCTCCTAATGTATTTAGGAGGTGAATGTTAGATCTTGCAACCCTGCTGTGCATAATATCACCACAGATTGCTACTTTAAGCCCTGAAATTGTCTTTTTTCTTCGCAAAATTGTTAAAGAATCAAGAAGTGCTTGCGTTGGGTGCTCGTGTGGGCCGTCTCCAGCATTTATGACACCACAATTAACTTTTTCAGAAAGAAGTTTCACTGCTCCAGCATCGTTATGCCTTACAACTATAAGATCTGGTTGCATCGCATTTAATGTCATTGCTGTATCGATTAATGTTTCACCTTTTTTAATAGAGCTTGAGCCAACTGAAATATTTAACATGTCTGCACCAAGTTTTTTTCCAGCAAGTTCAAAAGAAGTTCTGGTTCTTGTTGAATTCTCAAAAAATAAATTTATGCATGTTTTATTTTTCAGATCATCAAGTTTTTGATTATTGTCCTCAAGATAATTTGCATATTTTTTGGATAAATTAATTAAATAATTTATTGAGTCTGGAAGAAGGCCCTCTATTCCTAGTAGATGTTTATGAGGATAATTTTTAAAAACTTTTTCCTCTATCATTAAAATTGAATATTATAGTTAAAATTTAATTGTTCAATACTCTTCTTAAATTATCTTTTTTTTTTTTAGATCTAAAAGATCTTTACTATCCAGCTTTAAGAACTTTTTTAGTACTGTTGTTGTATCTTGTCCCAGTCTTGGAGGAGGTTTTTTGTACTGAACTTTTGACTCTGAAAAATTTATTGGATTTGCGATTAATTTTATTTTTTTGTTTTTTGATTTTGAGTGTCTCATTGAAATAACCATTTTTCTTGATTTAACCTGTTTGTCCTCGAAAACTTGTTTGATGTTGTTTATCGGTCCACACGGAACATTAACTTTTACTAATCCCTCAACCCATTGTTTTATGGTCTTTTTTTTAATAATTTTATTAATTATTTTATTAAGATCGCGTCTGTTTTTAACTCTTGAAGAATTAGTCTTAAATTTAGGATCATTTATTAAGTTTGATATTTTTGCATACTTGCAAAACTCTTTAAATTGCCTGTCATTTGCAATTGCTAAAACCATAAGTCCATCTTTTGCTTTAGCGGTTTGGTATGGAACAATTGAGGGATGATCATTACCAATGCGTTTCGGTATTTTTCCTGATATTAGATAATTTTGGGCTACATAACTTAACCAAGAAACCTGAGAGTCCATCAAAGAAATATCAAGATGTTGTCCTTTTCCTGTTAATTCTTTAAATCTTAATGCTGATAAAATTCCAATAGTAGAATAAAGCCCTGTTATGATATCAGAAACACCAACACCAATTTTCGTAGGATTTCCTTTTTTTTCACCAGTAATACTCATTATACCCCCCATGGCTTGAACCAAATAGTCGTAACCTCCTCTTTTTGAATATGGCCCATTTTGACCAAATCCCGTAATTGAACAATATATTATTTCTGGATTTATTTTTTTTATGCTTGTATAGTCAAGTCCATACTGCTTCAAATTTCCGGCTCTAAAGTTTTCTACAAGAACGTCACATTTTTTTATTAATTTTTTTGCCAATTCCTGCCCCTCTTTTTGTGTAAAGTCAAGCTCAACTGAATTTTTATTCCGGTTGACGCTAAGAAAATACGAACTTTCCATCGGTTTTTTTAAATTTTTATCAAGGTATGGAGGACCTAAATTTCGAGAATCATCACCACTTAAAGGTCGTTCGATTTTTATTACGTTGGCTCCTAGGTCACCAAGAATCTGTGTTGATGTTGGGCCAGCTAAAACACGGGTAAGATCTAGTATATTAATATCTTCGAGTGGTTGTTTAATTTTTTTATTCATTATTCTTTTTGTTTGAATTAAAGAAATCTTCTAAAATAATCCTCGCTGCAAATTGATCTAAAAATTTTTTTTGTTTCTTCTTGTTTTTAAAAAATACATTTGTTGAGTCTTCAGCTTCTACACTTGTGTAATTTTCATCCCAAAAGAAGAAAGGAATATTCAGTTTGTAATTATTTAAGTATTTATCTAAATTTTTAGTAATATCAATAATAGATTGACTCATTCTGTTTATTTTTTTCTCTTCATCTAATGGTAAACCTACAAGAATGCCACCGATATTGTAATCATTGATGATTTTAATTATATTTTTGCAAAATTCTAGATTTCTAACTAATGTGTCCATTGGCATACTTATTTTGTGATTTTCATCAGATATGGCTATTCCAACTTTTTTCTTACCACAATCCAAACAAATAATTTTTTTTTTATTAGTTTTTTTTTTAAACTCTTTTATATTGCGAACAAACATACCTGATGTTATTTATAAATTAATCTAGTTTGTTATTTATGTCTATTGATAATTCAACAGTAAAAAAAGTCGCTAAATTAGCCAGAATTGAAATTAATGAAGAAGAAGAAACCACATTGATTGCTGAGCTTAATAATATCCTAGGTTGGGTTGATGAGTTGAAGCAAGTGAATACTGACAATGTTGAACCAATGCTTTCAGTTTTTAATGAGTCAATGCAGATGAGAGAGGATAAAGCAGAATCAAATTTTGATAATAATCAAATTCTTAATAACTCTCCTGAGAGCAATTCAGGATTTTTTGTAGTTCCAAAGGTTGTAGAATGAATGACTTTGAAAACCTTTCAATTTCCTCTGCTTTAGAAGGGCTGACAAATAAAAAATTTACGTGTCTTGAGTTGACAGAATATTTTATACAAAGGATAGAAAATAACAAAGATCTTAATTGTTTTATTACATCTACATTTGATAAAGCGGTTGAAATGGCAAAAGTTTCAGACCAAAAAATTAAAGAAAACAAAACAAGACTTTTAGAAGGAATACCCATAGGAATGAAGGATCTTTTTTGTACTAATGGGGTAAGGACAACTGCTGGTTCAAAAATTTTAGAAAACTTTGTTCCTTTTTATGAATCAACAGTTTCAAATAATCTTTGGAATTCAGGAGCAATAATGTTAGGGAAAACTAATATGGACGAATTTGCCATGGGATCTGCAAATACAACAAGTTTTTTCGGAAATGTTAAAAATCCACTTGGTTCAAAAGTTAATAAAGAACTTGTTCCAGGAGGTTCATCTGGAGGATCTGCATCTGCAGTTTCCTCTGGACTATGCCTGGGATCAACAGGTTCAGACACAGGTGGTTCAATTAGGCAGCCAGCTTCATTTTGTGGGCTTGTGGGATTAAAACCGACTTACGGTAGATGTTCGAGGTTTGGGATGATAGCATTTGCATCTTCTTTAGATCAGGCAGGGCCAATTACAAAAACAGTCGAAGATTCTGCATTGATGCTTCAAGCCATGGTAAGTTTTGATAAAAGAGATTCAACGAGTTCAAGACAAAGCATTCCGGATTTTTCTGACTTTAAAAAACTTTCAATTAAAGGAAAAAGAATTGGTATACCTAAAGAATATATGATTGATGGTTTAAATTCGGATATTAAAAAAGTTTGGGATTCTGGAATTTCATGGTTCAAAAGCGAAGGTGCTGAAATCCTAGAAATATCCCTACCTCATACAAAATCTGCACTACCAACTTATTACATAATAGCTCCAGCTGAAGCCTCAGCAAATTTGGCACGATATGATGGAATAAGATATGGATTTAGACACAGTGCTGATGATTTAAATGATTTATATCAAAAAACCAGAGGATTAGGATTTGGAAAAGAAGTTAAAAGAAGATTAATGATTGGAACTTACGTTTTATCGGCAGGATATTATGACGCTTATTATTTAAAAGCACTCAAAGTTAGAAAACTTATTTCTCAAGACTTTGAAGACTCTTTTCAAAAATGTGATTTAATTCTAACTCCTACAACTCCAAACGTCGCTTTTCCGATTGGAGAAAAACAAACCAACCCTATTGAGATGTATTTAAATGATGTATTAACAGTTCCAGCAAGCTTGGCTGGTTTACCAGCAATTTCAGTGCCCTCAGGTTTTAACAGTGAAAAATTACCAATTGGTCTTCAATTAATTGGAAAACCATTTGATGAAATTTCAATTCTGGCAGCTGGAGCATTGATTGAGGAATCAAGAGGTTTTAAATGACTTATGCAATAGAGGGTAAACAGGATAGTTGGCAAGTTGTTTTGGGGCTTGAAGTCCACGCTCAAATCAGTTCAAAGTCAAAGCTATTTTCAGTTGCCTCGACTGACTGGGGATCAGATCCTAATTCTCAAGTAGAACTTGTTGATTGTGGAATGCCTGGAGCACTTCCAGTTATAAATGAGTATTGTGTTGATCAAGCGGTTCTCACTGGCTTAAGTTTAAATGCTGAAATTAAAAAATGTCAATCTTTGACAGAAAAAACTATTTTTATCCGGATCTTCCACAGGGTTATCAAATTTCTCAGTTTGAGTACCCTATAGTTGGAAAAGGTTATATTAATATTGAAATCGAAGGAAAAGTAAAAAAAATAGGTATCACTAGATTGCATCTGGAACAGGATGCAGGAAAAAGTCTTCACGACCAAGACATTAAAAATTCATACATAGATCTTAACAGATCAGGTTGTGCATTGATGGAAATTGTATCTGAACCAGATTTAAGTAGTCCTATTGAAGCAGCAGAGTATGTTAAAAAATTAAGAAGCATATTGAGATACATCGGAAGTTGTGACGGAAATATGGAGAAGGGTAATTTAAGAGCAGATGTAAATGTTTCAGTAAAACGTGAAGGAGAGAAACTAGGAACAAGATGTGAAATTAAAAATGTAAATTCGATCAAATTTATACAGCAGGCGATTGAATTTGAAGCAAAACGTCAAGTGAATATTATTGAAAGTGGAGAAGAAATAATTCAAGAAACAAGATTATTTGATCCAAATAAATGTGAAACTAGATCGATGAGAAGTAAAGAGGAATCCCATGATTATCGATATTTTCCAGACCCAGATCTACCCCCACTAATTATATCAGATGAAAAGGTAAACTCTTTAAAAGAAAAATTACCGGAACTTCCTGATGAAAAGAAGGACAGGTTTATGAGAGAATTTAACTTAAGTAGTTACGATGCTGAGGTAATTGTTAATGATCAGAGTACAGCTCTTTTTTTTGAAAAACTTGTTAAAGGTAGAGATTCAAAAGTTGTTACTAATTGGATTACAGGTGAGATTTTCTCATATTTAAAAAAAATAAATAAAGATATTAAAAATGCAGGAATTGCTCCAGAGAAAATTGGATCTTTAATTGATTTAATAGTTGATGAAAAAATTTCAAATAGACAGGCCAAAGAAGTTTTTGAAGAGTATATGGAATCTAGCGATGATGCAACAATTTTCATTGAGAAAAAAGGACTTGTTCAGTTGTCTGATCCAAGCGAAATTTATAAGCTAATTGACAAGGTGCTATCAGACAATCCTAAAATGGTTGATGATTATAAGAGCGGTAAAGACAAATTATTTGGTTTTTTTATTGGGCAGATAATGAAGATATCAAAAGGGAAAGCAAGCCCAAAGATTGTAAACGAATTGCTAATAAAGAGGTTAAAAGAATAAAAGTTGGAGAGGTGGCCGAGTGGCTGAAGGCGACGGTTTGCTAAACCGTTATAGGTGGCAACATCTATCGTGGGTTCGAATCCCATCCTCTCCGCCAATATTGTTTATTAAGGCGAATACGAAAAAAAAACTACAGTAAAATCATGCATAATAAAAAATTTTTGTGGTAGAAATGTAGTATTTATATGTGCTTGAAACGAATAAAAAATTAACTTGATAATATAAAAAACAATTCCAATTATCGATATAAATAATGAATATATTGTGAATTTCATACCTTTTCTTCGGTCATTAGTATCCTCATTTATATCTGAGACTGCATAAGAATGTATTGTTCTACCTATAGCTAAAAAAAGAAGTGATAGAACTGCAAAAAACAAAAGATTATTAAAATAAAGAATAAAATTTAGCATAATAATTAAAGGACATGTTTCACAAAAATTTCCATGAGCCCTCACTGCCCTCTCTAACTTTTTGTTATTATGACCTATAGAAATTTTTGTTTCTCTTCGAATTTTCACTACATTTTTAAATAACTTATAATAATGAAAAGCTAAGTATAGTATCTCGGTCAAAAAAATAATTTCAAAAATAGTTCTTGTCATTGAAAATTCCAAAAAGATTGTACATATTATTCATAACATAATTCTTACAATTTCAAAAAAAAATGACAAATGAGTTTTCATTACATTGGTTTAGACAAGACTTACGACTAAGTGATAATCCGTCACTTAACTATTTGTCGCAAAAAAATAAAAGAATAGTGTGTGTGTTTATTTATGATGAAGTAAATTGTAATAGAAAACTTGGATCAGCCAGTAAAACGTGGCTTCATTATTCTCTGTTGTATTTAAATAATAAATTAGATAACAACTTGTTAATTTTTGAAGGTAATCCTGAGTCTATATTTTTAGATCTTATAAAACAAAATAAAATAACGGAAATATCATGGAATAGATGTTACGAGCCGTGGAGAGTTGAACGAGATAAATTATTAAAAATTACACTAAGGAAACATGTTGAAGTTAAAACATTCAATGGTTCACTTTTGTGGGAACCCTGGGAAGTCTTAAAGGCTGATTCCACTCCTTATAAAATCTTCACACCATTTTATCAGAGAGGATGTCTCACTAAACAACCTCCTAGAAAACCCATCTCTAACAATTTTAGTTTTTTTGACCATCAAATTAAATCATTAAGCGTAAATGGTCTAAAATTACTAGACAAATTGGGGTGGGAGAATAAAGTTATAAATCACTGGGAGATTGGAGAATCATTTGCAGAAAAAAAAATGAATAATTTCCTTAAAGAAGGTCTTGGAGATTATTCTCACGGAAGAAATTTCCCAAACAAACTCAATGTATCAAGAATGTCACCATATCTTCATTGGGGACAAATTTCTCCAAATACACTTTGGTATGAAGCCGAAAAACTTCAGCAGGATGTTGAAACAATAAATATCGACATATTTAAAAGTGAATTAGGTTGGCGAGAATTTTTTTATAACTTAATGTTTCATTTTCCAAATATACAGAGTAAAAATTTACAAATTAAATTTGATAAATTTCCATGGGATTCTAATGATGAATATTTGAAATCATGGCAGAAAGGTTTAACTGGCTATCCAATTATTGACGCTGGAATGAGAGAACTTTGGAAAACGGGTTACATGCATAATCGATTAAGAATGATAACAGGATCTTTCTTGGTTAAAAATCTTTTATTGCATTGGCACCATGGTGAGAAATGGTTTTGGGATTGTCTTTTTGATGCTGATTACGCAAGTAATTCAGCAAGTTGGCAATGGGTTGCTGGTACAGGAACTGATGCAGCGCCTTACTTCAGGATATTTAATCCGATAACGCAGGGAAAAAAATTCGACCCAGAGGGAGAATACATAAAAAAATATGTTCCTGAACTTAAAAATATACCACATAAATATCTTTACACTCCTTGGGAATGCCCATCAGAAATTTTAAGTGAGATCAATTTAAAACTAGGAGTGGATTATCCATTTCCAGTAGTTGATATCAAACTTTCGAGGGAAAAAGCACTTAAAGCCTTTTCAATCTTAAAAAAATAAAATCTTATGAAAAAAATCTTTATTGTATTGGGCAATCAACTTTTTAATCCAAGTTACTTTGAAAAATTCAGAAATGACCATCTTTTCTTTATTTGTGAGGATTTTCAACTTTGCACTTATCAAAAACATCATAAACACAAGATTTTATTATTTCTTTCTGCGATGCGATCTTTTGCTGACGAATTAAAAAAAAAAAAATTTGAAGTAATTTATAAATATATTGAAGAGAAGGATTTTAAAGAAAGTTATATTGATAAGCTATTTAAAGTAATAGAAAAGAAGAATGTGAAAGAGATATCTATGTTCGAAGTTGAAGATAAATTTTTTGAGAAACAGCTTTTAGACAATTTTAAAGAATTGAAATTAAACTATATACAATCTCCTATGTTTTTGAGTTCAAGAGATGATTTTAAAACATATTTAAATCAAATCAAAAAACCATTTATGGCAAACTTTTATAAAAAACAAAGAGTTGATCACAATATCTTAGTTGATTCAAATAATAAACCGGTTGGTGGTAAGTGGAGTTTTGATGATGAAAATAGAAAGAAACTTCCTAAAGAAATAGATTTACCAGAAAAATTTATATTTAAAGAAACACAACATACTAAAGTTTTGAAAGAAATTGTAGAAAAAATGTTTTCTCATCATCCAGGTAAGACAAAAAGCTTTTGGACTTGTACAAACAGAAAAGATACCAAAAGTTACTTAGATTATTTTTTAGACAAAAAGATTGAGAATTTTGGGGATTATGAAGACGCCGTTGATCAAAGAGACAATATTTTGTTTCATTCTGCCCTTAGTCCTCAAATAAATTTAGGTTTATTAACACCTGAAGAAATCATTTCTAAAATTAAGAGTAAAACTATTTCTAAGATAAATTCGCATGAAGGTTACATCAGACAATTAATTGGATGGAGGGAATTCATTCGGGGAATTTATCAAAATTTTGACGAAAAGTTAGAAAAAAGTAATTTTTTTAATCATAAAAAAGTAATGAAAGAAACGTGGTATAATGCTACTACGGGACTTGTTCCCTTAGATTACTCTATAAATAACGCACTAGAATATGGATGGACTCATCATATTGAAAGATTAATGATTTTATGTAATATCATGAATTTATCAGAAATAAACCCTAAAGAGGTTTACAAATGGTTTATGGAGATGTTTATTGATTCGTCAGACTGGGTTATGTCACCAAATGTTTACGGGATGGGATTGTTTAGTGACGGAGGAATTTTTGCCACAAAACCTTATATTTGTGGTTCATCGTATTTCTTAAAAATGATGCATTTTAAAAAAGGAAGTTGGTGTGATATTATGGATGGACTTTATTGGAGATTTATCGATAAACATAAAGATTTTTTTCTGAGTAACCCAAGATTGTCAATGATGGTAAGAATTTTAGAAAAGATGAATGAAGAAAGAAAAAATAAAATCATTAATGCAGCAAACGAATTTATAAAAAATAACACATATGAAAATTAAAGTTTTTTATAACAAGTCTTGTAATATTTGTAAGACTGAAATAGATCATTACAAAAGTCTTATTAACAATAAAATTTCTTTTATTAATGTCATAGATAACAAGGAAGCTCAAAAAGCTACTTCAAAGTCTTACAAAGATTTGATAAGAAGACTTCATGTTTTTAAAGAAGGTAAAGTTATTGTAGGAGCCAAAGCTTTTTTGGAGATATGGAAGATAATTCCAAAGTATAGGATTTTATACCATTTATTTAAGTTTAAAATATTTTACATTATTTTATTTATTTTTTATGAGATTGCAGCACTTTTTCTTTACTTAAAAAATAAACATCTCCTTAAAAATGAAAAAAAGTCAACTTCCAACTAAAATATGTGCAAATTGCAAAAAAGAGTTTGTATGGAGAAAGAAATGGCGAAGAGATTGGGAGAATGTAAAATTTTGTTCGAAAAAATGCTCTAAACTTTAGTATATCGTAGATAAGGCTTTATTTTCTTAAAATCCCCAAATAATTCTTTCGCCTCCTCGTCAGATACTGCTGGAACTATAATAACATCATCATTTTGTTTCCACTGAGCTGGTGTGGCAACCTTGTTTTTAGTTGTCAGCTGAACTGAATCAAGAACTCTAATGATTTCATCAAAGTTTCTACCTGTGGTCATGGGGTATGTGAGTGTCATTCTGATTTTTTTATCTGGATCTATTAAAAAAATTGATCTAACTGTTGCATTAGTCATTGCGGTTCTTTTGCCATCATTCACTTCATCAGATGGTAACATATTGTAAAGTTTTGCGATTTGAAGATTTTCATCAGCGATAAGTGGATAATTGACCTTCACACCCTGAGTTTCTTCAATATCCTTTTTCCATTTATGGTGATCTTCAACTGAATCAACACTAAGTCCAATTAATTTACAATTTCTTGATTTGAATTCTTTTTCGATTTTTGCCATGTAACCAAGCTCAGTTGTACAAACAGGAGTAAAATCTTTTGGATGAGAAAATAATATTCCCCAAGAATCGGATAGATACTGGTGAAGATTTATTGGCCCTTCAGTTGAAACTGCATCAAAATTAGGAGCGATATCGTTGATTCTTAACATTTGAACATTTTATAAAAAAAAAAAAAAAAAGAAATAGAAATTGATATATTTTATCTAACTACAATAATTTAGATTTCACTGAATCAATTAAAATTAATGTTTAGAAAATTTAATAATCTATTTTTAGAAAATCAGCAAGATGCTTTTTTTATTTTTTATCCAGAAAGAATAAAAAGAGCACTAAAATATTTTTCAAAAGAATTTATAGGGACAGTAATTTACGCTGTCAAAGCCAACCCAGCTGATTGTGTGCTTGAACAAGTAATTAAAAATGGAATCAGATCGTTTGATGTAGCATCATTAAAAGAAGTAAAGTTAATAAGGAAAAAACTATCAGATTCTGAAATTTATTTTATGAATACTGTTAAGTCTAGATCTTCAATCAGGGAATCTTATTACAGATACAATGTAAGAAATTTTTCGATTGACTCTATTGACGAATTAAAAAAAATTATAGAAGAAACAAACTCTGCGAATGACCTAGTTATTTATTTAAGAGTTTCAGTGTCAAACGATTTTTCTACCGTAAATCTTTCCTCTAAATTTGGAATTAATCATAAAGACGCACCAAAATTGTTAAATCAAATAAAAAAATACACAAAAGAAATTGGACTTACTTTTCATGTTGGCTCACAATGTGTAAATCCACATGCTTTCAAAGTAGGGATTAAAATTATGAAAAAAGTAATACAAAACAGTAAGGTTAAAATTAAATTTTTAAATGTTGGTGGAGGATTTCCATCATCTTACCCTGGTTTTGAAAACTTTTTACTATCTGATTACTTTAATCAAATAAAAGATGAATTTTCTAAATTATCTAAATTTAACCTTTGTCGTCAAAATTTATTTTCTGAACCAGGAAGATCAATTGTTGGAGATTGTATGTCTTTGGTAACTCAAGTAAATTTGAGAAAAAAAAATAAACTTTTTCTAAATGATGGTATTCACGGACCGCTCAATAACGCAGGTTATTTAAATTTCAGATATCCTGTGAGACTTTTTAACAGAGTTGATAAAAGTTCTAGACTAAAGCCCTTTAGTTTTTATGGACCAACTTGTGATTCACGAGATTACATTAAGGGTCCGTTTTATTTACCAAGTTCAATTGATGAAGGAGATTGGATTGAAATTTTGAGTATGGGTGCTTACAGTCTGACTATGCAAAATGATTTTAACGGCTTTTTTAAGAAGCCAAAAATATTCAATATTGATGATTTGTAGAAGTTTAAAGTTTTTATTAGTCGAAATAATTATAAAAATTAAATAATTATAAAAACTCCGGTTGAAATAAAAATAATCCCAATTATTTTTTGCAATGAAAACTTCTCATCAAAAAATAAACTTCCAAATAAAACTGCACTAAATTGACCAATTGCTCTTTTGATCGACTCCATTATAGGAACAAAATTAAATAAAATAGCATAAAACTGGGATATAGTTGCAAATGTGCCAATCATAACTGTAAAAAAAATTAGATTTAAATATTTGGTTTTTAGTTCTCGTAAAATTAAAAGTTGTTTCATTGCAATTAAAAATAAAATAAAAAAAGTTGCAAAAGCTTGAATAAAACCATGGATATTAATTGAACTGTGTTTTAAACACATTTTATCTAAAACCGGAGTAATACTCCAACATAGTGCTACCAATAACATTAACTTAGCACTTTGATTTTTTGTAATGTGAATAACACTCTTAAATATTTGAGTTATATTAAATGCATTAGAATACAATGATAATGTTCCAAAGATTATAGAGAAAACACCTAAATATTGGGTTTTAGATAATTCTTCATCTAAAAAAATAAATGAGAATAGGGAACTAAATAAAGGAGAAAAAGAGAGAAGGGGTATTGTAAGGCTAAGATCTGATTCTTTAATTGATTTAAGAAATAATAATGCTGAAAATATTCCTAAAATTATTAAAATTATACCTGGAATAAAATATGACGCAATATTCACATAAAAAGTATCTTTTAAACACCAAATTAAAAAGATTATTATTTGAACAAATGTGAATAACAGAAGTAAAACTTTTGAACCAACATATTTTAACGAAAGTTTCCTTGTTAAATCAAATACAGCCCAAAAAAAACCTGAAAGCAAGCAAATTAAAATAGAAAATGACAAAATTAATCTCAAATATTTTTGTTATATATTTGGTTCTATATTCTTTTAAAAACACCAATGAAAGTAAAACAGACTAAATATATCAAAATTAAAGATTATGCAAATAATTTAGATAAAGATATGATATCCAATAACTAAATCCATTTATTAACTAGTATTTTAAATTTCTAACAGATTAAAAAAAAATTCTTTGAGATGATAGAGAGTTTTAGCTCTAGATTTTCTCTTATAATTCTTTATGATTTACATGCCCGGCATTCTCATCAAACTGGCCCCCACAGAATCTAATTCCTCAGCCATTTGAATGAACTTCACATGCATTTCAAATTTTCTTTGTTGATCAATTGTATTCACCATCTCTTCAACTGCATTAACGTTACTTTTTTCTAAATAACCTGCAACTATTTTTGCTTGTTGATTTGGTTGAATGTCAATTACCTCAGTTACGCCATTTTCATTGGGTTCCGACTCTATTCTAATGTGGCCATCTAGTGTTTTTTTTAAATTATCATTTTCTTCTGGGGTGAACGTTGCGATTAATCCCACATTTTGAGGCAAAGCATCAGGTTCAGCACCAATTGGTACTATAAAAATTTCTCCTTGAGGGGAAATTGTAATTTCCCTAAATGCTGGCAAAACTAAAGGTTGTAAACCTCCATCAAGCATTTTATTTCCCGCTCCGTCTAAAAGCTCTCCATTTTCACTTGTTTGAAAATCTCCGCGTCTTGATAATGACTGAGCTCCTCCGTTTTTTGGTTGAATAACAAAATATCCATCGCCATCAATAGCAGCGTCTAAAGGATTTTTCGTAAAATCCATTGTACCTTGTTGAATTGAAAATCCCCCAACATTTCTTGATGAAACGATTCTTGGTTCAACCCCATTTTGTCTATTTAAATAAATAGAACCAAAATCTGAAACAATATCCTGTCTAAAACCCGGTGTGCTTAAGTTGGAGAGATTATGTGATGTTGCAGTCTGATTCTCCATTAGCATCTTCAAGCTGTTCAGTGCTGTTTGTGCCATTCTATCCATTTAAAAAACTCCTAATAATCTTTACTACATTCTAATATTCACAATTGCTTGTGTTGTAGCAGCTGTGGTTTCAATTGATTTAGCATTTGCTTGGAAGTTTCTCTGTGCAGTAATTAAGTTCACAAGTTCTTCAGTAATATCAACGTTTGATCTTTCTAAAGAACCTGAAAGTACTGTTCCAAAACCTTCAGCACCAGCTTCACCAACTGTTGCTGTTCCCGATACTGCAGTTTCAACATATGTTGAGTTACCAATTTGTTTTAGACCGTTCTGGTTGTTAAAGTTTGCAAGAACAATTTTACCAAGCGGATTGTTTTGACCATTGGTATAGTTTGCTCTCACAGTACCTGACGAATCGATCTCGAGACCATCTAATCTTCCTGATGTAAAACCATCCTGATTTACCGTATTCACAGAGAAAGGCTGAGCGAGCTGAGTTGACTTTGTAAAGTCAATATCAAGATCAATACTGAATCCAGCTTCTTGCTTTTCATAATGAACACCTTGTTTTGGACTTACAATTCTACCTGATTTATCGAAAGTCAGTTCTCCTTCATCAATGAAAAGAGGGAAGTAGCCATCAACGACGTTCGCAGGAGGAGTAGTTACTTTATTTCCATTCGCATCGACAAACAAAGCTAAACCTTCTGAGTTAGTTGCTTGCGTTAGATTAAAGATCTGTGGGACTGTTCCAACACCAAGATCAACGTTATCAAGGCCAAATTTACCTGCCCCTCGAACTTTGATGGTAGAGTCTCTTCCCGTAGTACCATTTGTAAAAGTAAAATTATTAGTATCTGAGTTATATGATACTGTAATTCCACCACCAACTATACCAGTTGTCCCTTCAATTTGGTTCATTCTTTCTTGAAGTGCTTCGGCTAAAGTTGTGCCGACGTAAAAACCTTGAGGTATTTCAATAATACCTGGAACACCATTAACTGAAACGTTAAATATGTTTTCGTTGTTCTGATTACTCAATCTAAATACTTGAGTTAAATCTTCTGTCGCAGAGGCTCCAACGGCCACTGCAGGAAGTGCCGCCAATCCTTTTGCTTCTGTTTTTATCGCATTAGTTTTGGTTATACCCACACCTAGCAGACCATTATCTCCACCAAAAAAATCTGTCGTATCAGTAACAGAACCATCCGTTGTTGAAAGAAGATATCGCCCAACAGCAATATCCGATGCTGTTTGAGCGGTTGTTACGCCAATTGCTCCATTAGCAGCAATTGTTTCTCCAGTTGTTCCACTGCTAAATTCAAATGCTTTTAATTCACTGTTATATCCTACTTTAATTCCAAAACGTTTATCGTTTAGCTGAATTTCTGCACCGTCTGCAACAAAAGTCGCAGCAGAAAACTTCTCGCCACCTCTTATTAAGGTTTCAGTTGTATCATCAGATGTTGGGATACCCAGATTATTTGTAGAAGTTGCAGTAGAAGCTCCAAAAATTTTAAAACTGTTAAAGTTACTATTGGTACCTGTTCCTAGGATGTTTCTGTCTACTTCAAATTGAAGTCTTTGGTTAAGAACATCGTAATTAACTTCAATTGGAGGATCTTGAACATCAACCCAGTTGGTTGCCATATTTGAAGCCCCTGTAATTGTTGAGTCAAGAGACCCTGCATCACTGCCAAGTCCCAAAACCTGACTGGTATTTACAGCTGCAGCAGAACCATTAATATCAAATTCTGCACTATGTATACCAAATAGTGGATCACCAACAGAAACGCTTGCATGTGCTCTCGCCACACCAGAATCATCTACCATTTTGTTGGTATATGAATGTTTGTTAGCCGTTCCTATTTCTCTCAAAACAACTTTTTTATTACTAAAGTTTACGTCTGCATCTTTGAACACATTGTTTGCACCTTGAAAAAAAGCTTCAACACTAGTTGAGAGCTCACTATATATCTTTCCGTCATTATTCGTAGCAGCAATATTAAAGTCTGCATCAGGAAAATTCATACCAGAAGTACTACACTCAACAAAGTATTTATTGCCTGAATCCTGAGCTGCTCTGATAACTGTAAATTCTCTTCCGTTGAAAAAATTAGAATTTGTTGTATCAGTTGCGGATGCATCAAACAAACCTAATGCTCTTATTTTTTCATTTACGGTGAGACCTGGGTCAGCTGCACCAAAATAAAATTTTACTGTATTTTCTGATTGATCATACTCAACAATATTTCCATCATTTCCAGCGTCCATTGTATCCGCTTCGTCATAAACATGAAGTTGAGGGCTTTTGCCGAAATATGAATGAGTTAAAAACTTTTCTTCATCAGTAATTGCAGTAATTGCTCCTGCATCATCGGTTGTTGCATTGGCTCTTGTAATTTTAAAAGCTTGATTGTGCTCTAAAATTCCTGTCATTGTTCCACCGGTATATTCTGCAAATAAGCTATTTTGAACACCTATTGATGCAGCATTACTTACAACGTCAGTTGATGCAGTTACTGCATAATTATTTAATGCGTCATTCAATCTAGCCTGTGTATGGGCTAAAAACTGATCTCTAGTAAAGTCAGGTGATG